>JAWODW010000090.1:0-31539 GCA_046483065.1 Longimicrobiales bacterium
ACAATTACCACGAACCCACGCTCAACTCGTGTGAGTCCGTCACCCTGATCGCCGATCTCTGTGATCTCCACGATTCGGTGTTCACCAACATCTACCGGTGGTTCTTGGCGGTTGTGGTCGACTTGGTGATCCGTATCAGCGGAGTCAGAGTCTTCCTCAGATGACTCCGATGTTGTCGAGAGAAGCGCGACCTGGTAGGCCTGAGAGGTGTCAGCGAACCCATCTTCGACTTCAGATCTTGGGACCTCGATGACGTACGAATCGCGCTGCTCGTCGATAATGACGGACCAAACGTCCGATCAGGGCCCCGACACCGCGCCCGGCGAACTGCAGGTCGATTCCCTCGTGGACACGATCCCCTGCGCGCTGTACGGGTACGTCCGCTGGCCGGACGGCCGCAGCCGGTTCGTCTACATCAGCGCGCAGGCGGAGGAGATCTTCGGATACCCGCCGGACCGGATCATGGAGCAGCCGGACCTCCTCTGGAGCATGGTCCACCAGGACGACCTGGCACGCCTGGATCGGGAGGATCGGGCGTCGAACGAGAGCGGGGAGCCGTTCGCTTCGGAGGTGCGCATCGTCCTGCCGTCGGGCGAGGTGAAGTGGATCCAGCTGTCGTCCATGCCCAGTCCGCAGGTCTACCGGGGCCGGGTGCTCTGGAGCGGTGTGATCATCGACATCACGGAGCGGAAGCGCGCCGAGGAGGAGAAGAACCGGCTCCTGGCCGAGCTCCGGGACGCCCTCTCCCGGATCCGCAAGCTGGAGGGGATCATCCCGATCTGCAGCTTCTGCAAGCGGATCCGCGACGACGAAGGCAGCTGGCAGCCGGTGGACGTCTACATCCGGAAGCACTCCGACACGCACTTCACCCACGGCTTCTGCCCCTCCTGCCAGTCGAAGCACTACCCGGAGGTGTGAGGGCTACGGCGAGAACGACGGCGGCACGGCGTCGGCTTCTCGACCCCAGCGCCCGGCGTCGGCGCCGACCCGGAACCGCACCTCGCCACCCTTCCCCACGAACCCCTCCGGCAGCCACGTCCGCCTCCACGGCACCCCGTCCACCGTCACTCCGTGGACGTACGCGGCGTCGGCGCGGGCGTCCGGCGCGCTGATGACGATTCGCACGCCGTTGGACCGGACCACCTCAACGCTCTCGAACAGCGGCGAGGACAGCAGCAGCTCGGACCGGCCGGGGTAGTACGGGTACAGCCCGATGGCAGTCCAGACGTACCACGACGACATGGCGCCCAGGTCGTCGTTGCCGGGGATGCCGTGGGGCGTGTCATCCCAGAGCGTGTTCAGCACGGCCCGGAGCGTGGCCTGGGTCCGGTCCGGGCGACCGGCGAACATGTACAGCCACGGCGATGCGATGGACGGCTCGTTGTCCATTTCGGCGTGGAGCCCGCCCAGATCGGTGAGGGCCCAGTCGCCGTCGTCGGTGTGGAAGAACGCGTCGAGACGGCGGACGGCCGCGTCGTCACCGCCCATGCGGTCGAACAGCCCCCGGGCGTCGAACGGGACCATCCAGGTGTATTGGGCGCTGGAGCCCTCCGCGAAGCCGGTCCCTCGCTCCGGATCGAACGGCTCCCGCCATCTCCCGTCGGCGTGTCGGTCCTGGATGTAGCCGGTAGCGGGGTTGAACACGTTCGTCCAGTTGGATGACCGGGCCAGCAGTTCCGTCACCCGCGCCTCGTCGCCCACGCGGCGGGCGAGCTGCGCCAGGGCGAAGTCCGCCGAAGCGTCCTCCAGCGTCTCGCCGGCGCCGCCCCAGGCGTTGCCGTCGGCGGGGACCCAGCCGAGCGACAGCCACCGGTTCAGCGACGGCCGCTGTCCGACGCACATCACGGGGCACCCCTCGTTGCTCAGGTCCAGCGCCGTGGGGATGGTGGCCGCTCGGAGCAGCGACCGGTACGCGCCGTCGACATCGAAGTCGTCGCCGCCGAACGCCACCATGCTCGCCACGGCCATGGCGGACGCGTCACCCTCCATGACGTGGGTGGCGCCGTTATTGTGGGTCCACCGATCCCACACACGGCCGTACTGGCGGGCCTGGTTGTAGAGCGACCGCGCCACGTCGGACGCCACGTCGGGCCGGAGCAGCGCCAGCAGCTGCACCTGCGACCGGTACACGTCCCATCCGCTGAAATTGGCGTACTGGGCCCGGCCGTCCACCGTGCCGGCCACCCGGTGCACCTCGCCGTCGAAGCCTCGGTACTCGCCGTTCACGTCACTGAACAGGTTCGGGTGCAGCAGCGAGTGGTAGAGCGCGGTGTAGAAGATGGTCCGCTCCCGGTGGGTCCCGCCGGTGACCTGTACGCGACCCAGCTCCTCGTCCCACATGGCCCGGGCCGCCGAGCGCAGGTCCTCGAGCGGCGTGCCCGGCCCGTTCTCCGCCTCCAGGTTGCGACGGGCGTTCTCGGCGCTCACATAGCTGATCCCGACCCGGACGTGGACAGGCCCGCCGTCGCCGTCGAAGACCACCCAGGCGCCCGACCCGTTCCCCGGCTCCGGCACGCCCTCCGGACCGTACCCCGTCCCGCCCCGGGCCCGGGTGCTGTCCGGGAAGACGCGGCCGTTCTCCCACGTGCCGACCTCCGCGAACGGGCGATCGAGCTCTGCCACGAAGTGCAGCGTGTAGTAATCCCGCCGGCTGATCTCGTGAATGTAGCCGCAGAAGTTCCCGCCGGTCACCGACCCGGTGATCGTGCGACGGTCGGGGTCCACCTCCACCCGGGCGTCCCCGCTCCCGACCTCCGAGTCCGACGTCCTGACCAGCAGTACCGCCGGCTCCCCCTCGGGGTACGTGAACCGGGCCGCGCCGGTCCGCTGCGACGCCGTCAGCTCCACCTCGACCCCGTCTCGCATCCGGACCCGGTAGTAGCCCGGCTCCGCTGTCTCATTGGCGTGGGAGAACGACGTGGCGTACCGCCGGTCCGTGGAGTCCGCCGATGGCGACGACGTCACTCGCCGGGTGAGTGGCATGAGCGGGATGTCGCCGGACGCGCCCCGGCATCCCGTCCCCGACAGGTGGGTCAGGCTGAACCCTCGCACGCGCGTGGCGGCGTACTGGTAGCCGCCGGGGGCCGGGCGCCGCATGGCGTCGCCCCGAGTGGTCTCCGGGCTGAACTGGATCATGCCCCACGGCACCACCGCGCCGGGGAAGGTGTTCCCGCCGTTGGCCGAGCCGATGAGGGGATCGACCCAGGCGGTGGACGGCCGATCCTGCGCGGCCAGAGGTTCGCCGGGGAGCGCCGGCGAGCCGGCCAGGGCGAGGAGAAGCAGGGTCGAAGTGGCGGCGCGCATGGTCGTCTCTCCCGGTTCGCGAGGGCCCCGTCGCCGCCTCATCGGACGGCGTTGACCCGACAATGGGCGAGGACCGGCGCCGGCGCAACGCCGTCCTATCCTCCGCTGACCTGGAACTCCACCCTCCCGTAGAAGCAGTCCCGGCCAGACTCCTTCGACCGCTCCCTGACCCGGTACTCGGGCTCCACTTCCCTTACCGCCGTGGTGTCCGCCGATCGGCAGGTGAGGCGGATGCGCCCTGACCCTCCACCCGGCCTGAGCCTCGACCCGGCGGCGGACCCGGTGCCCCTCGCCGACCGTCCGCTCCACCTGTAGGTTGGCCGCCATGGATCCAGTTATCGCCATCGAGGATCTGACCACGAAGCCGGGCGACGATGGCGCCCCGATCCTCCGGGGCGTGAGCCTGTTCATCGACCCCGGCGAGCGCATCGTCCTCACGGGTCCGTCGGGCGCCGGCAAGTCCACGCTCCTGCGGTGCATGGTGCTCCTGGAGCAGGCCGAGGGCCGGGTGCTCCTCGACGGCGAGGCGGTGGGCCCCGAGCGGGTCCGGGAACTCCGTCGTCGCATCGGGTACCTGCCCCAGCGCCCCGTGGGGATCGCCGACACCATCGCCGAGAACCTGGCGTTCCCCCGGGAGGCCGACGGCGAAACGCTGGACGAGGACGGCCAGCGGGCGCTCATGGAGCGGCTGGGCGTCGGCGGGCTCGGGCGGTCGCGGCGCTTCGACGGGCTCAGCGGCGGGGAGCAGCAGCGGCTGGCGCTGGTCCGGACGCTCACCGTGAAGCCGCAGGTGCTGCTCCTGGACGAGCCCACGGCCAGCCTCGACGCCGAGAACGTGGACGCGGTGGTGGATCTCCTGACCGAATGGGTCCGGGACCGCGAGGACCGGGCGCTCCTCTGGGTCAGCCACCAGGCCCACGAGGTGGACGAGCTGGCCACCCGGACGGTGGCCCTCGAGGAGCTGACGTCATGACGCCGGACGTGGGCCCGATCCAGCTCACGCCCTGGGACCTGACGCTGGCGGCGCTCCTCCTCATCGCGCCCGCGGCCATCAGCCTGGGGCTCAAGCTCGGGCTCGAGAAGCGCCTGGGGCTCGCCGGGCTGCGGACCGTCCTCCAGCTCGCCTTCATCGGACTCGTCCTGGAGTGGGTCTTCGCCCTCGACCGCTGGTACTACGTGATCCCCGTCCTGCTGGTCATGCTCACGGCCGCCGCCGTGGCCGCCGTACGCCGCTCCGAGCGACGGTTCGACGGCGCGTACGTGGCGGCGTTCGGCGCGCTGGTCCTGGCCACCGGCACCGTCACCTTCGCCTCCACCGAGCTGATCATCGGCGTCGAGAGCTGGTACGAGCCCCAGTACGTGATCCCGCTCCTGGGCATGCTCCTCGGCAACGGGCTCACGGGGATCAGCCTGGCCATGGACCGGCTCCTGAACGACCTGGTCGAGCGACGCGACGCCGTGGAGGCACGCCTCGCCCTCGGCACCACCCTCTGGGCCGCCGTCCGGCCGTGGGTGGCCGCCGCCGTGCGCACCGGGCTCATCCCCGTCATCAACGCCATGATGGTGGTGGGGCTGGTCAGCCTGCCCGGGATGATGACCGGCCAGATCCTGGCCGGCGCCGACCCCGCCGACGCCGTGGCCTACCAGATCCTCATCATGTTCATGATCGCCGGCGCCACCGCCGTGGGCACCATCCTCCTCTGCCTGGCCGCCTACCGCGTCCTGGCCGACCCGTGCGAGCGGATCCGCTGGGAGCGCATCAGCGAGGGCTGAAGCCCCGGGGTCCCCGCCTCGGGGCGCTACTGTTTCGTCAGGTGTACCTCCATGGTCGCGGCCTCGTCGACCCCGTCGTCGTCGAAATCGTAGGAGTCCGACCCGACCGCCGTGGCGGTGGTAGCGGTGTATGTGAGCTCGAGGAAGCTCACATAGTCCGGCTCGAGCAGCCACAGGTACCCACCCGCGGCGAAGTACATACCGGAAGTGACCTCCTCTGCGCCGGACGCGTCAATGAACGTGCTGGTGTAGCTGGCCTCGATGGTGAACGTGACCGCCAGCGAAAGACCCTCGTCGATGAGGTCCACCGTTTGGGTGGTGTCGGCCACATTCGTCAGGACATAGGAATCGGCCACCCAGGTGCCCACCAGACCGGTGGTGTCGGGACGGGCGAACGTGCCGGTCTCGGTCGTGGGCTCGTCGACACCGTCGTCGTCGAAGTCCCACCCCTCCGGGTCATCGCGCTCGTAGACGAACCGGTCGGCCGCCGGCTTGGAATACGGCATCCGGATCACGGCGTTGTCCCGCATGGAGTAATGCACGATCGTGTCACCGCTGACCGACCACACGCCGACGTCCATCCGCGCGTTCGCGGTCGAATCGACTTCCGCGTGCACCAGGGAGCCGTTGCCGGACACCTGGAGCAGCACGAGCCTTCCGTCCTCAGCGACGGCGTCCACCTCCTGCGTCGGGTCGTTCTGGTTCTGGAACACATCGCTGACCAGAACCCACTTACCCATGAGGTCCGCGTCCAGCTCACCCGTGGTGACGCTGACGAACGTGCCGTGCTGGCCGCCGGCTTCGATCTGCAGATCCAGGGTGTCACCCGAGAGGCTGTAGTCGATCTCCGTGGAGCCGAAGCCGCCGCCCTCACTCTCGATCCACTGGTCCACCAGGTCGATCGTGAGCTGGCCGCTGCACCCGACCCAATCGATAGAAGCGCTGTCGGTGGCCATGGCCGTATCGCCCGGCGCCACCTCGAAGGGCCTCACCTGGATAATCCGGCCCGTGCTGTCGGCCCAGAGCGACACCAGCAGCCTGGACCCCTCGGCGATGGCGTCCACTCCCTCGTCCCAGAACTCCTCGGCGGCCCAGTGCCCGACCAGGTCGGCGTCGGCGCCGCCGGGGCAGACCGGATTCGCCACCACGCCGCTGTCACTCTCCACCGTGATCGTGGCGGTGTCGGCCACATCGTCCACGACGGCGGAGATCAGCGCCGTGCCGTGCGCCCGTCCAATGACGGATCCGTAGCTGTCCACGGTCGCCACCTCCTCGACGCTGCTGCTCCAGGTGAACGCAGCCGACGCGACGGCGTTCCCGTTGGCATCGTGAGCAGTGGCGACGAGGTCTGCGGTGTCGCCCACCACCAGGATGGCCGTATCCGGTGTCACCGTCACAACCGACGCCAGCTGCGCCACGCGCACGAGCACGCTGTCGGAAAGCGCTCCGGCCTCTCCGACCACATACGTCGAGCCGTTGCCGGCGGCGGTGACAACACCGGCAGCGCTGACCGCGGCCACCTGCGTGTCACGCGACAGCCACGTCACGTTGAGGTCGGTCAGCGGGTTGTCGTAAGCATCGGTCCCGGTAGCCGTGACCGCGGCCGTATCGCCCAGTGCGTCGAAGACCATGCTGTCCGCCGACGTGGCCAGCTGCTCCAACTCCCCGGCCAATGCCGTGGCGTCGAAGGTCGTCGAGAGGGCATCCTCCACCGATGCCGTCGCCGTCTGGGGACCGGCTGCAGTGCCCAGCGTCCACACCGCGCTGGCCTCCCCGGCGGCGTCCGTGGCACCCCCCACCGCTATGCTGCCCGACGCCGCCTCCCAGTCAACCTCGACGCCGGCCATGGGCTCATCGTCCTGGTCCAGGACCTGCACCACGAGCGGATCGGTCAAGGCCGTTCCGACCACGGCCTCCTGCGCATCACCCGACACCACTTCGAGGGTCGACGGCACCGGGACAATGGTGGACGTGTCCTCGCATTCGGCTGCCGTCAGGACCACGAGGAAGGTGAGCGCTACGGGTACCGCGTGACGTTTCTTCATCGCTCCATACTCCGGAGTAAGGTTCGTCCGCCCCACCCCTATGACTAACTCGCACATTGCGGGTGTCAAGCACCACGTAAAGAACGATTGTAAGTACTGCACTGGCGAGTAAAGACAAACGGGGTCTTCGACGGAGGCTGTCGCGTACGGACCCCTGTGCCGGGTTCAACCCCATCTACGACGACGTGCGTTCGTACAGGGCGTTCACGCTGACCCGACGCGTTCCATCCTCCAGCTCCACCCACTTGGTCTCGCTGGCAGTCACCGGCACCAGCCCGTGCTCCGCCCACGCGGCGTCCAGCGTGTCGGCGTCCAGGAGCACCGCCCGGCCCGCCGGGAAGCCGTCGTAGACGTGGGGCTCGCCGGGCACCGGCGTCACCGGCTCGTCCGAGAGCCGGACCTCCGGCGTGAACTGGTTGAACAGCAGGCGACCGCCGGGCTTCAGCACCCGGGCCGTCTCCGCCGCCGCACGCTGCCACTCCTCCCAGCTCGTGGCGCTGTGGTGGACGCCCAATGACACCACCAGGTCGAACCACGCGTCGGGCCAGCGGGAAAGGTCGTCCATGCTGCCCCGAACCACCCGTTCCGCCGCCCCGGCCTCCCCCACCACCTCCGCCAGCCGGTCGCGCGTGCGCGCCACCATCGCCTCCGCCGCGTCCAGCGCCCACACGTCGAAACCGCGCTCCGCCAGGAACACCGTGTTCCGACCGCCCGCACACCCCAGGTCCAGCACCCGGGTCCCGGCCGGGTCCGGATACTCATCCACCCGCTCGGCCAGCCGATGGTCCGCCTCACGCTCGGCAAACCGCTCCACTCGCTCCGGGTCCTCCCAGAAATCATCTGTCATGCCGATAACATGGGAGGCGACGATGGGCCGGGCCAACCTGACCGGGCCACCCCGGTCGGGCCACGCCGGGCCGGGCCGCCGGCCCGCTGTGGCCCACCCCCCCGGTTGACACCCTTTCGGAATGGTTTATCTTGGAGTTGAGATAATTGCAACGAGAACCGGAGGTGCCTCCATGCCGTCCGATCGTGATACCGCGCTGAAGCTGTGGGTGGTCCTGAGCCGGGCCCACTCCGCCGTGACGGCTCACGCCGAGGCCGATGTGGCCCGGCATGGGCTATCGCTGGCCGAGTTCGGCGCGCTGGAGGCCCTCTACAACAAGGGGCCGCTCCTGGTGGGCGAGCTCCAGCGGAAGGTCCTCAAGTCCAGCGGCGGTATGACGTACGTACTGGACCGGCTCCAGGACAAGGGCTACGTGCAGCGCAGGCCGTGCGAGACCGACCGCCGGGCGATCTACGCCGAGCTCACGGACGAGGGGGAGTCCCTCATGGACCGGATCTTCCCCATCCACGCCAAGAGCATCGAGGCGGCCGAGAGGGCGCTGAGCCCCGCCGAGAAGGAGGAGGCCATCGAGCTCCTCAAGGAGCTGGGGCACGGGGCGGCGAACGCGCCGATGCCGGAAGGCGAGGAGGCCGCGGCGATGAGCTGACGGGGAGCCCGCCGCGCGGGATCGGCTCCGTCGTCGCCTGATTCACTCGCAACAGAACCGCCACCGGACCGGCAGCATCGGTCCGTTTTCGCTGCGGTATACTCTTTGCTCCAAGATACACTGGACAGAGACAACTACACAGGGACACCCAACGAGGAGGACGCATGACACCGGATACCATGACGCAGGAGCAGACGACGTGGAACATCGACTCGGCACATTCGCAAGTCGAGTTCACGGTGAAGCACATGATGATCACGAAGGTCCGTGGCCGGTTCGCGGACGTTGCGGGCACGATCGAGCTGGACCGTGAGAACCCGCCGGAGAGCCGTGTGGAGGTGGACATCGACGCGGCGTCCATCGACACCCGTGAGGAGGACCGGGACGCGCACCTCCGGTCGGAGGACTTCCTGAACGCGGAGGAGTACCCGAAGCTGACGTTCCGGAGCACGCGTGTGGAGGGTCTGGAGCTCGAGGACGGCGCCACCTTCAGGGTGGTCGGCGACCTGACGATCCGGGGCACCACGAAGGAAGTGGAGCTCGACGCCGTCTTCGAGGGTCGGGGTCAGGACCCGTGGGGCAACCAGCGTGTGGCGTTCAGCGCCGACACGAGCATCGACCGGCGCGAGTTCGGCCTGGAGTGGAACCAGGCGCTGGAGACCGGCGGCGTGCTGGTGGGCCACGAGGTGAAGATCCACCTCGAGGCGCAGGCGGTGGCCGACAGCGGCGACGAGGGCTGAGCGACGACTTCGCGCCGGCCAACCTTCAGCGGTTGAATCAGCGGACGGGGCGGCTCCAGGAACTTCCGGGGTCGCCCCGCTCCACATCCCGGCGCCACCCACTCCGGTGACCGCGACGAGCGCGACGAGCTTTCACCGCGACGGACGCGACGAGTGTTCACCGCGACGACGCGACGAACGCGACGCTGCTGAGGGTTCGTCCGGCGATTCAGACCGCACCCGGGTTCTGAGGCGACGCCGCGAACCCGACCTCACCCGCCACAGACATCAGAACTCGTCGCATCGTCGCGTCGTCGCGGTGAATCCTGCTGGCCGCCGCGTCCGCCCCCACTGGCCCTGCCGCGTCCCGGCCCCGTCAGCTCACGTCCCGGGGGTCCCAGCTGGTGACGTGGTCCTCGTCGAGTGCGTCCAGTCGTTCCATCTCCTCGTCGGTGAGCTCGAAGTCGAAGACGTCGGCGTTCTCTTCGATGCGTTCCCGGTTGGTGGACTTGGGGATGGTGATGAGCCGGTGCTGGAGCGCCCAGCGGATGAGCACCTGGGCGCCGGTCCTGCCGTGGGTGTCGGCGATCTGCCGGACCACGGGGTTGTCGAGGCGTCGGGCCTTGGCCAGGGGGCTGTAGCCTTCCACGGCGATCTCGTGCTCCCGGCAGAAGTCCACCACGTCCTTTCGGCTCCGGTAGTTGAACGGGTGGAGCTCGAACTGGTTCACCGCCGGGACAACACGGCCGTGCTCCAGGACCTCTTCGAGGTGGCTCACCATGTAGTTGCTGACACCGATGGCCCGGGCGCGGCCGCTCTCGTGGATCTCCTCCAGTGCCCGCCAGCTCTCCCGGCGAGGCCCGCCGCCGGGCCAGTGGATGAGGTAGAGGTCCACGTACTCGAGACCGAGTCGCTCCAGGCTGGCATCGAAGGCCCGGAGCGCGCTGCGGTAGCCGTGGTCGTCCTTCGCCAGCTTGGTGGTCACGAAGACGTCGTCCCGGGGAACGTCGTGGTCCCGGAGCGCGGCTCCGACGCTGGCCTCGTTGCCGTAAAGGGCGGCCGTGTCGATGTGCCGGTAGCCGGCGTCCAGCGCCCACGTCACCGAGCTGCGCGTGGGTTCACCCTCGGGGCTCCGGAACGTGCCCAGCCCGAAAAGGGGGATGGGTCCGCCGTGGTTCAGCTCGATCGGGGTCGTGATCTCGATAGTCATGGTGGTCTGGAAACGCTGCAAGCGGCACGCCGCAACGGAAACGTCACCTCGACGGCGCGGTGATCTCAGTAGTTCGCCTCGATCCGTACGGCTCGACGGACACCGTCGATGGTGGCGGCGCCGGCCATCTGCTGATTCCCGTTGATGGCCCGGAGCGCTTCCACGATGGCGCCCTCGACCTCCACGGCGGTCAGTCCACCGTCGCCGAAGTAGACGGTCGGGACCAACGCTCCCGTCTCGGTCTCCGAGAGGCCCACCGCCCGGTCGCTGCTAAGGTCCCAGCCGAAGCTCTGCGCGCCGCCCAGCGTGCCGAGGTCCACGGGGGCGCCGTCGTAGGGCGGGGCCCAGACCACCGCCCGCATATTGCCCTCGGCGTCCTCGGCGTGCCCGACGATGAAGTCGTCCGGGTTGATCCCGGTGGCATAGGAGGTGGCACCACCGAGAGTGCCCAGGTCCTGCATCCCCGTTTCCGCGGTCCAGACGAAAGCGTGGGGCTGGTCGGCCGCCACCCAGGAGTGGCCGACCACCGTGCCGCGGTAGTTGATGTCCAGCGCTATGGACTGGGCCCCACCGAGGGTGCCCAGGTCCTGCATCCCCGCCTCCTCCGTCCACAGGAACGCGTGCTCTTGCCCGGACGACGTCATGGACCCGCCGACGATGGCCAGGGAGTCGTTCACGGCACGGGCCCAGCTCCCGAGCCCCTCGAGGTCGCCTATGGCCACCAGGCTGTCGTGGGGGATGAAGTAGAAGGCCTGGAGGGTCCCCGACTCGTGGGTGGACTCACCGACGATGGCGAAGGTGGCGCCGTTGATGTCGTACGCCGCGCCGTAGATGGAGTCGGCGCCCGGGAACGTGGGGATCGGGAGCATCCCCTGGTCGGCGTTCCACCAGAAGGGGACGTCATCGCCGGCGTCGTTCCGGGCCATCCCGGCCACCTGCCCGAACCGGCTAACGCCGAGGGCGATGTCCTCCGGTCCGGGGCCGGTCTCCAGCCACCCCAGGTCGGTCAGGCTGAACTGGGGCCCCCGCGTGACCACCTCCACGGTGGCGCTGCCCTGGTCGAAGAGCGCCGTGGCGGTGACCTGGGTCGAGCCGCTGTCCACGGCGGTGACCAGCCCGGTGGAGTCCACCGTGGCCACGGCGGCGTTCCCGGTGGACCAGGTGAAGTCCACGTTCTCCACCACCGTGGTCTCGTCGGCGTACGCGGTGGCGGTGTACTGCGCGGTCTCCCCGACGGCCGTGAGGGTGTCCACGCTCGGCTCCACCACGATGGCCGTGACGACGTCCGAGGTCACGTCCGAGACACCGACCACCGTCCCCGCCCGGGCATGGATCTCGGCGGTGCCGTGCCCGACGGCGGTGGCCAGCCCCGAGGCGTCGATGTCCACGATGGTGGTGTCGGTGCTCGACCACGTGATGTCGGCGCCGATGGTGTCACCCGCCGGCCCGAGGGCGGTGGCCGTGAACTGCTGCTGGTGCCCCATGAACTCGAAAAAGTAGCTGGACGGGCTCACCGCGATGCTGTCGACCACCACCACCCAGAGCGGTCGGGTGGTGCTCACGCCCTCCATGGTGGCCACGATGTCGGTGCTGTCGGGGCCGACCGCGGTGGCCAGCCCGGTGCTGTCGATGACGGCCACCGTAGTATCGGTGCTCGACCACCGGGGCCGGATCCCGCCGATGATCCGCTCGAAACGGGTGAACGCCGTGGCCTGGTACTGTGTGGTGTCCCCCTCCGAATAGAGCGTGTCGGCGTAGGGCGACACCACCACGAAGTCCACGGGCGGCACGTCGATGGTGGCCGCGGCCGTGTCGGTCTCCACCGCCGCGAAGATGGTCGTCTGGCCACCGGCCACCGAGGTCACGAGCCCCATGCTGTCCACGGTGGCTACCGCCGGCTCGGCGCTCCACCACGAACCCGGCTCCGCCGTCACCGGGGCACCCGTGGAGTCGTAAGCGGAGAAGGTCAGGCGCGTGGTGTCTCCCCGGTCCAGGATGGTGTCGGCGGCCGGCGTCAGCGCCACCGAGTCCACCGGCGACGCGAAGTCCACCGTCATCCGCGTGCTGTCCGCCACCCCGGCGGTCTCCGCCCGGATCCACGTGCCGCCCTCGGCCCGGGCCGTCACCAGTCCCTGGCCGTCCACGGCCGCCACGGCCGTGTCTGTGGAGGTCCAATCGAACGTGACTCCCTCCACCACCCGCTCGAACCTGTCGTACGCCGTGGCCGTCGCCCGGGTCGTGTCGCCCGGCGAGGTCAGGGTATCCCGGTCGGTGCGGACGATGACGAAGTCCACGGGCGGCGGCGCCACGGTCACCACGGGCGGCCCGAAGCTCGCCAGCGTGTCGGGCCCGAAGGGTGCCGGGTCGAGGCCCGTGGGGTACGCCGTGACCGTTGAAAGGGCCCAGTCGCCGGAGCTGGCACCCTGGGGGATGACGGCCTCACACCGCCAGCTGCCCGTGCCGCGATCGCCCTCCACGGGCGATTCGGTGGTGCACCCGGTGAACACCTCGCCCCGGGCCAGGACCAGCGACACAGAATCGAGGCGCGGCCCCGTGAAGGATGCCCGCAGCGGCACCCGGGCGGTGTCCTCGTACGCGCTCACCGTGTCGCGCTCCACGGCCACGGCCTCGAGGGCCAGCGGCCGCCGGACGACGTCGATGACGCGAGGGTAGCCGGCCTCCGCGAGGGCGGTGCTGTCGATGTCCAGCACCACCTCGTCCTCCTGGATGAGCCCGAGCCCCACGACCGACCAGCTTCCTGCCGGGTCGTGCCGGTCCAGGGGCAGCTCGCACGCCCACGTCCCTTCCGCCGGCTCGCCGGTCTCGGGGGTCACGGCCACGCACTGGCGCTGCAGGTCACCGCCGGGTCCACGGAACGTGACCCGGACCGAGTCGAGTCCGCCGCCTGCCCGGGCGCCGATGCTGGCCACGGCCGTGTCCCCTGCGTCCGTGAGGTCGAGGGAGTCGGGCGTCAGGGCGAAGTCGGTGACCCGCGGTGGGAGGGGCGTCTCACTGTCGACGATGTACTCGTCGCACGCGGCCACGGCGGCCATGGCGGCCACGGCCGCCAGGGCCGCCAAGGGGAACGCCCGTGCGGGCCGCGACGCGGCCGCGGCCGCCCGGGCCTGCGACGAGAGCCATCGTGCCATGCGTGCGGGTGCCGTCATCAAAAGCTCCGACTCACGGAGAGGGTGAAGAAGGACTCGCCGAAGGCCGGCCGGTCGCCGAACGCGCCGTACTCGACCTGTCGGAACTGGGCCACCAGGTCGGCGCCGAGGCCGACGGGGTACATGCCCCGCACGTTGGCGTTGAAGATCCGGCGGCCGCGGCTGACCGTGGTGGAGACGCCCGCGTTGGTCCGGAGGTCGCCGTCCAGGAACCGGCCCTGGCCGTTGAACCCCAGGTAGACATCGGTGCGGTCCGCGATCCCGTCGCCGGTGGTGAACACGCTCGAGACCGATGGCGTCCCGCTGACCGTTTCACTGAACGGGATCTGGACGCTGGTCTGCAGCTGGTGCGTGGTGACCTCCGGGACCGCAGCCCCGGCCCGATCATCGGTGGTCTGTTGGAGGTTGTAGCTCAGCGTGATGGTGCCGGGGTTCCCGAACAGCTCGCGCTGGTGCACCAAGTTCGTGACCAGCGTGGTGGCCCGATTGTCGAGCCGCGCGCTGTCGGACGGCGCGTCGTTGACCATGGTGGTCAGCACGCCGGTGACCACGGCCGTCCAGGCCTGCGACGCGCGTACGCTCACGCTCGAGCTCATGGTCCGGCGGTCCACCGTGTTGAGGCGCTGGCTGGCCAGGTTGTTCGTCCGCTGCTGGTAGCGGCCCTGGAGCCCCACCACGCCGTCCAGGAGCTGGAGCCCACCGTCCACCTCGTACCCCTTCCGGTCGCCCACAAGGTAGGGCAGCCCGAGGGAGCCGTAGCCGGGGCCGACGTACTCGTACCGGCCCCGGAGACGGGCGCCATCCCGCCGCACACCGGCCTCCAGGTTCCAGGCGTAGTCCGCCGCCGCCGAGCTCCGGGGCTCCTGCGCCTGCGTCAGCGCGTCTGCCACCACGCCCGGGATGCCCAGGTCGAGGGCATCCAGGTCCACGACATCAGAGCGTCGGTCCCGGTTGATCAGCGACGCCGCCACCTCGCCCTTCACCCGGAGCAGCCGGTCGAAGAGGACCGCCTGGCCGTCCATGGCCATGGTGACCCCCTCCTGCGGCTGCTCCGCCATCCGCGGCCGCAGGTCCTCCGGGATGGTGTCCAGGAGGAGCGTGTCGGGGTCCGGGAGCCCCTGCTCCGCCTCGTCGAACGTGTCCCGGCCGCCCACCAGGCTCAGCCGCAGGTGGCTGCCGCCCTGGTCGCCGTAGCCGAGGCGGGCCGCGACCATGTTCCGGGCGAATGTCGTCCCACCGGCCGGTGACGCGCTCCGGAGCACCCGCCCGCCCTGCACCGAGAAGAGGAAGTCGCCGGGCTCCAGGTCCACGCCCCCGCCCCGCACCCGAGCGCCCTGCACCGTGTAGCGGGTGTAGTCCCGGGTGAAGTCGCCCACGTGGAGCGTGACCCACCGCCACGACGGGCTCAGCCCGATCTGCCCGATGTTCTGCCGGAACTCCGTCTCTTCCGTGGAGACCAGGAGCTCCGCGCTCACCGTCACTTCGCCGAAGAGAGTGGCCCGCGGCGACAGCGCCATCCGCCACCGGGCGCCCGGCCGGCGAGGATCGATTCCGTGGCTCAGGTACCCGTCGGTCACCATCCGGGCGGTACCGGAGACCCGCACCGGGAAGTCGAAGCCCGTCCCCTGCCGAGGCGACGACGGGTCCTGGTCCGCCGGCTCCGGCCACCAGCCTTCCGGGGCGGCGTCCCGGCTTCCGGCATCGTCCGGGGCCGACGCTGCCGCTGCACCGGCGGTCGTGTCCGTGACCGCTTCATCGACGGCGAGGGTCGTATCGGCGGCGGCGGTGTCGGCGGCGATGGTGTCTGCCGGTGCCGTCGTTTCCGCCGCGGCCGTATCCGTCGCGGCCGTATCGGCTACGGTCGTGTCGGTGGCCACCACCTCGGGAACCGGTGCGGCGAGCAGCAGTGCGGCAATCAGGGTGACCGTCATGACCGTCCCCCGCCCGCCGAGTCCTGTACGGCCCGGGCCTCCTCGAGGCGCCCCATCCGTTGGAGCAGCTCGGTCTCCCGGTCTCGCAGCGCGTCCACCTCCGGCGCCAGTCTCCGGAGCCGCCGCACGTGCTCCAGCAGCTCGATCATCTCCCGGGGACCCGCGATCCGGAGGAGCGCCCGGAAGGGGGCGTCGGCCGCGGGCTCCAGGTCGAACGCCCGGAGGTAGGCGAGCCAGGCGTCGTTCTCACGCTCCAGGGCCTCCAGCGCGCGCCCCCGGAGAACGTGCAGTCCGGCGTCGCCGGCATCACGGGCCAGGAGTCGGTCCAGGAGCCGGAGCGCATCGCGCGGCTCGCCTTCCTGAAGGTGCCGGCGTGCCGCGTACCGGTCCAGCACGCGGCTCCCGGGGTAGCGGTCCCGCAGCCGTTCCAGCTCCCGGCCGCCCCACGGCGTACCGAGCACCACCCGCTCCAGGAGCGAGTCCACCAGGGTCTGGGTGGCGGTTCGTCGCTCGTCCATCCCGGTCAGGCGGGCGCTGTCCCCCGCCTCCACGGCGCGGAGCGTCCCCCGCTCGAGACGCGCCAGCCGATCGACCGCGGCACGGAGCGAGTCCCGGAGCGCCGCCTGCGACGGCGGCACAGCCGTGTCCTGTGCGGCCGTGTGCTGCGCGGCGGCAGCCTGGGCGTCGGCGGTGGCCGGACAAAGAGCAGCACCCACGGCCACGGCCAGCGCGAACATGGTCGGCCGGGTCCCATGCGCCCGCAGCGGTCCGGGGCTTCGCATGACCCTACTCATATGCCCTCCCCCGCCGCGCGCCGGGGATCCGTGGGCGCCGACCGGTTCCCGGACGTGTCGACGGCCCGGACCCGGTAGTAGTGGGTGCCGTCCGCACCGGCATCCACGAAGACCCGCACGTCCCCGGCGGGGATCAGATCGGAAACGGGCTCGTACACGCCGGTGGGCACGGTGGCCCGGAAGACCCGGTAGCCCGCCAGGTCCCGGGACACGACCCGCTCCCAGCGGACCTCCACGCCCTCGTCGGTCATCCGCACGTTCACGTGCCTCGGCGGCGGTGGCGGGGTCGGGTCGCCGAAGGCCAGCGTGTCCACGGCGGCCTCGCTCTCGTTCCCCGCTGGGTCGATGGCCACGAGCGCGTACACGTACGTGGCGCCCGTCCGCGCGGCGGTATCGCGCACCGCGTACTCGTCGCCGGCCGACCGCTCGCCGATGGCCACGGTGTCACCCTGCCCGGTCCGGCGGAGCGCGTAGCGCGCCACGTCCCGGCTGGGGCTCGCGGACCATCGGAGCTGGACCCAGCGCCCGTGGTGTGGCGTGGCCTGGAGCGCCGTCGGCGCCGCTGGGGCCACGTTGTCGGGGATGGTGACGCTGTCGCGCGCGCCATCCGACGCGTTCCCGGACCGGTCCACGGCCAGCACGCTCACGTGGTACCGCCGACCGGGGTGCAGCCCGCCCTCCTCGGGGACACCCGAATCCACGAACATGGTGTCCTCTACCGGCGCCTCCGTCACCCGCACCAGCCGATCGGGGGTCTCGCCCCGGAAGACGTGGTAGCCCCGAACATCCTCCGACGACGATGCCAGCCAGGCGACCCGGAGCGTCCGGGCCTCCGGAGTCAGCCCCAGCCCGCCGGGCGCCTCCGGCGGCGTGGTGTCGGTGGGAACCGCGCCGATGGGGTTGCCGGGCCGGCTCTCGACGCCGGCCGTGTCCACGGCCACCACGCGGTAGAAGTACTGGCGGGCGCCCACCACCGTGCTGTCGAGGTACGTGGGACGCTCCAGTGGAACCAGCGTGTCGGTCAGCCGGTCGAACGGCTCCGAGAGACCCTCGGACCGTTCCACGTGATAGCCCGCCACCCGGGCCTGGGGCGACACCCGCCAGTCCACGCGGACCCGGCCCTCGCCCGGGGTGGTGGCCACGTCCAGCGGCGGCCGCGGCGGCGATCGGTCGGCGGCCGTCCCGGTGGCCACGCCGCTTGCGGATCCGGCCCATCCCGTGAAGTCCACCGGTCGGACCCGATATCGATACGACGCACCGGGCTGCACCTCCCGGTCCACCCACTCCAGGCCACCGGCGTCGTTCCGGGCCACGGGCTGGCGGCTGACCGGCTCGAAAGCGCCACCACCCCGGGCCCGCTCCACCCGGAACGCGAACACGGCGTCCGCGGGGTCGCCGGAGTGCGGCGGGTAGTCCCACGCCAGCGTCATCCGGTACGGCGCCTCGTCCACCGTGAGCCCCGACGGCGCCGGGACATCCCGGGGCGCGACCCGAACCCGGACCGTGCGCGTTTCATCGGTCTCCTCCCCGGCCGCGTCCAGGAACACCATGCGATACTCGTACGTGGCGCCGGGCTCGGCGGTGGTGTCGGTGAAGACGCGGCCCAGGGCCTCTCCCGCCCGGGGATAGAGCAGCCCCGTGGCGTACGCGGTGAACGGGTCGCCCTGGATGCGCCGGTGGAGCTGCACCTCGCCCTCTACGTCCAGTCGGGCCATGACGAGGTCGGCGGTCGGGCCCAGGCGCGCGGCGAAGGCGGCGGGGGTGGGCGCCGGCCGCACCGGTGGCGCGTCCAGCCGCTCCGGCGCACCACCCGAAGCGGCGCGGTAGACCACGAACCCGCCGTGCCGGCGGGGCGGCTGGGTCACGAAGAGGGTGACAGTGCTGCCGTGGACGGCGGTATAGATCGGCGGCGGGCCATCCTGCGCGGATGCAGGCGCAGCCGGCGCCGTCGCCACGAGGGTGACGGCCGCTGCGGCCAGAATCGTCGTCTTGGGTACGCTCGCCATCATTCGCCTACGGTCTCGTGAAGGTGGTGTGGTCCCCGCCGCCGTCGAGCCCGGCCCCGTTGGTGGAGTACAGGACCAGCGTGTACTGCTGGCCGGGCTGCATGCCGAGCTGACTGCTCAGCTCCAGCATCGTCGTGAACTGGCCGGTCCGGGGGTGCTGGAGCTGGCCGGAGCCCAGCCGCCCGCCCTGGCTCTCGTCGATGAGCATCCAGTGGATGGCATCGATCCCCGACTCCGGGTCCTGCGGCACGTCCAGCGTCAGGAGGACGTCGGTCCCGCTCGAGCCCGGCGCGGCCTCGCTATACAGGACCGAGAGCCCCGGCGGCGGCGAGGCGTCGGTCTGGATCGGACCCGTGGACGCGTACGCCCGCATGTCCTGCCCGTTCCGGAGCATCACGTCCACGTAGTACGGCGTGCTGGTGGGCGTGCCCACGGAGTCGGTGGCAATCACGGTGCCGGCGCTGACCGAGTCGGGGGCCAGGTCGTCGGTGCCGCCCCAGTCCCGGAGCACGGTCCCGCTGCCCGTCCGCACCCGGTACCGATAGCCGGCGCGGCCGGTCTCGGCGTCGCCGCCCCGACTCTCGAACTCGAGACGGAGCCGTCCGTTGGTCCCGACATCGCCGCACAGCTTCGGCGCCACCGGCGGGATCGGGTCGGCGGGCTGGAACGGCCCGTAGACCGCCGGGTCCGTGGGCATCCCCGCCCGGTTCACGGCCACGTACGAGACGTAGAAGCTGTCCCGGAACGTCAGCGGCTCGCCTTCGATCCACAGGGTCTGGCCCGGTGGGTGCTCGGTCCAGATCCCGCTCCCGCCCTGATACTCCCCGACGGGCTGGTCCGCCACCGCCCAGTAGTAGGTGTCTAGCCCGCTCTCGCCGTCCGACGCCGTGGGCGTCTCGACCCGCAGCCGGACGGTGTCACTGGTGTCGACCCTATCGTCGAACGACTCCATGGCCGACGCGATGGAGAGCGTGATGAGACCGTCGTCTTCCACGCACGCCTCGTACGCCCGCTGGTTCAACGTGGCCACCGATGGCGGCGTGAGCCCCGAATCCGCGGTGTCCGACGGCTGCACCACGTCGAGCGAGCCGGCGAAGGCCGGGGGCGTGGCGTCGTAACGGATCCGCTGGGAGACGCCGCAGTCGCTGGCCAGCCCGCCGGCGTTGTAGGCCCGGACCAGGACCCAGTACGCGCTGTCGGTGGTGAGCTCGAGCCCCAGGAGCTGGGCCTTCCGCCGACCGCCCGTGGACGTCCATCCCTGGACGGTGTCCGCGAGCTGGCACGACGAGCCCGGCCCCGAGGCCGCCGGCCCCGTCCGGGCGATGGCGTACTCGAACTCGCTCATGCTCGACTCGGGGTCCCACCCCGACGACCACGTCACCTCGCCCAGCGACGTGGAGTCGGCCACCCACGCGGTGGTGGCCGAGCTCCAGCCCGGGACCCGCACCGACGGCGGCCACACGGGTGCCGTGGTGTCGGCCTCGAGCCCGAACTCCCTGACCGGGTTCTGGCTGCCCATGGAGCTGGTGTCGCCAAACTCGGCCACGTACTCGACCCGACGCGTCTGGAGGTAGCCGGCGCCGGCCCGGAGCGATGCCCGGAGCGTACGGTTCTGCTGCGTGGTGCCCGTGTCGGGCGCCAGCAGGTACGCCTTCCGGGAGCTGAGCCGGCCGTTGGAGCGCATGCCGAGCGTGCCCAGGACGGGCATCTCGCCCGCCCGGCTGTCGTAGAGGAACTCGTACGGGTCGCCGCCGGACGGGTGACTGCCCCACCAGCTGTAGAAGTCTCGGACCAGGTACCCCTCCGTGGCGGACATGACGTCCAGCCGGTCGAAGCTGGGCGTCTCCAGGAGCTTCGCCATGCTGTCCCTGGCCGCGTCCACCTGTCCGGCGAGCTGCGCGCTGTCGCCCCGGGCCGTGTCCGCCGCGACCCAGATCGAGAACCGGTCGTAGAGGTCGTAGAGCGCGCCGGCAAGCTCGGCCTGCTCGCGGTACAGCCCATCCAGGTCCTGGGTCAGGCCCTGATGCTGGCTCCGCAGCTGACTGAGCCGCCGGGACGCCCAGCTCCGCACCGAGTCGATCTCCGCTGTGGCACGCGTATGCGCATCGGTCATGCCCACCTGGGCCAGGTCGTACCAGAGACGGATCCCCAGGGAGTCGGCCTGCTCGGCGTACCACGGATCCTCGGCGTCCGCAGCCAGCTGGGCTTCCTGGTCGAACCGGTTGATGATGGAGTCGTGGCCCATGATGTCCGAGAGGGACCGGGCCCGGTTCCGGGCCAGCTCCTCCAGGAAGTCCTGGGTACCGCTCTGCCTCGCCGCCACCTGCTCCAGCGCGTTGGTCTTGGACGCGATCATGCTCCGGACGCTGCTCTCCCGACCCTCGAGGGCCGTCAACTTCTCGCCGAGCCAGTCCCGCTTCCGCATGACGAAGTCACCGTGGTAGGCGTACTGCATCTGGGCCGCCTCCATCACGTCGCCGTGGAGCGTGGCGAATTCCAGGGGCGAGTCGTTCCCGGCCGTGTCGGCGGTGGCGGCGCGGAGCGTGTCGAACCCGGCCTGGATCTGCTGGATCCGGTCCCAGACCCGCTGCTGGAGCGCGTCGGTCTCCTGCTCCCGCTGCTCCATGTCCTGCTGCGCCTGGGCCGCGGCCGCCGTGTCCACGTCGAACGTGGGCCCGCTGTCCAGCCGCTTGTACGTGGTGTCGTTCCGGGTGAACGTGGTGGCCACCGGCGGGCCGAGGGCCGCCGACCGGACGGGGCTCTCGGGCCACGTCTCCGAGGCCACCTGCTGGAGGTCCTCGAACTCGAGCTCCAGGTTCGACATCCGCTGGTACACCGGCTGCTGCCGGCTCTCGAGCCGCTGCAGCCGCGCCGTCACCGAGTCGGACATCTCGGCGATGGTCTGGGGCGCCAGTGTGTTCTCGACCTCCAGCTCCGGCGCATCGGTCTCGGCCAGGAGATCCGCGTACCAGAAGTAGTAGTCGATCAGGCTCTGGCTCTCGTCGTAGTGCGAATGCGACTGGTACTCCCGGGATCGGACCGTGGACATGATGGAGTTGACGTCCCACCAGTTCATGGCCGTGAGCCGGTCGTAGGCCGCCGTGAGCATCTGGTCCGAGACGACGATGTCACCCGGCTGGGGACGGGCCTCGTCGGCGTTGTTCGCCACCTCCTCGGCCTGCTGGTTGATTTCCTCCTTCGCGTCCTGGGCCCGGTCCATGGCGTCCTCCAGGTCCGAATCACTGCCGAACCCGCCGGACACGCCGCTTTCCTTGAACTTCGCCCACACGCTGGCGCTCTTGCACCAGTCCCCCAGGCACCCCCGGGCGTCGGCGCCGGCGTAGACGTACGGCAGCGAGCTGCCCCGCTGGATGAGCACGCCCCGGAGCCGACCGCGTCCGGAGACGGGGCCCAGCTCGGCCTTGGCCATGACCGACAGGTAGGCGCCCCACTCGCTGGGCTGGTTCAGCCGCCAGACGCTGGCCTCCGCCGAGGCGGAGACGTCGATGACCCAGAAGGAGAACGAAGCGTACTGGGTGCCGCCCACGTAGAACCCCGGCGGCCCCACCACGAACTCGGAGGTCCCGCCGATCACCTTGACGAACGTGATGTCGCCCGAGCCGTGGATCCCCCACGCGTCCTGGCCGTAGATGAAGAACCCGACCTCCTGATCGGCCGTCACGATGGGCGAGTAGTCCATGACCACGGCGAAGTTGCCCTCGGCGAAGCCCTGCTTCCAGCCCACGGCCAGGCTCATCATCCCGCGCAGCGGGGCCTGGTCCATGGCCGTATTCGGCGGCGACAGGATGGCGGCGATCCCATCGATCTGCATCCCCGCCTCGCTTACGGTGAGGAGCGTCCGGGCCCGGACCACCTGCCGGCTCACGATGCTGGCATCGGCGTAGAGCAGGCCGGTGAACCGACCCACCGGCGTACCGAACTTGCCCGAGTTGAGGTTCGGGACATTCACGTAGGAGCGGACCAGGTCGATATGACTCTGCTTCCCGTTCAGGAAGAACCCGCCGCCCACACCTTCGAGGCTCAGCACCCCCGGCACGATGGGCACCGTCCCCTGCACGGCCACGAACATCCCGGCGCTCAGCTCGGGCCCCTTGTTGTCCATGGCCCCCACCAGCACGGCGCCGTACTGGTTCATGACCGTGGCCTGGGCGCCGACCTGGATCGCGAACTCGCTCCCCGTCTGGCTGTAGCGGAGGTCCGCCTGCATGGTGATGACGTCCTGCACGGCGAAGTGGGCCGAGTCCACCACCAGCGAGACATCGCCGCCCTGGGTCCGGTAGAACTGGAACTGCTTCACGCCGCCGCTGAAGATGCACTGGTTCCCGTCGCCGCACCCGCTCCCGATCCCCAGGCTGCCGCCGAAGCTGATATAGCTCTGGACATCCACGTCCACCGACTCTGTGCCGACGTCGTCCCCGGCCTGCTGCGGCATGCCGCCGCCGGTCACCTGGATCGTGGTCGGGCTGCCCACGTACTCGAAGTCGTTCAGGCTCAGGCTGACCATCCCGGCCAGCGTGAGGTCGCCCTGCAGCACCCGGAACTGGCTCAGCTCCGGCTCCAGGTCCGCCCCGATCCGGAACTCCTCGAAGCCGATCCCACCGGTCACCACGGGCACGTCGATGGCCAGCTGGCCACCGATCCCGACCAGCAGGTCGTTCCCGTCCTGGGTCACGCCCGCCTGGTCCACCGTCATGGCCAGGACCTCGAAGTCGAACTCGAACTGCCGGGCCACCGAGACGGCGCCCCAGGTCACCGAGCCGTCGAACCCGATGGTGAGCCCGGGCGCGACCGTGTTGCCCGACCGATCGCCGACGGCGATCCGGTTCCCGGCCTCGCCCTGGACGTACAGGTCGCCCACCAGCTTCACCGAGCCCGGGTCCTGCTGCGACGCCAGGTCCAGCTCCGCCGCCAGGTAGCGCAGGTGGGCGTCCACCAGCGGCGTGGTGACCTGGGCGTTGGAGACGTCCTGCGCCTCGTCGAGGAGCACCACCTCACCGCCGCCGCTCACCGTCCCGTCCGGCGCCACGCTGAAGCTCAACGTCTGCTCCGGCACGTCGGCGTACGGCGCCGGCGCCGTGACGCCCAGGTCCACGGCCAGCGCTCCGTTGGCGATCCCCATGGACGTGATCTCCAGCACGCTGTCCACCACCACGATGGACTCGTCCACCAGCCGAGCGCTGGCCAGCCCCACGGTCCCGTCCGTGGCCACCTCGAGCCCCGTGAACTCGGCCGTGTGGTCCAGGAAATCGAGCTGGCCGGCCATGGTCAGCGTCAGGACCTGGTTCTGGATCGAGAGCGCGATGGCGTCCTGGCTCTGCACGTCCTGGAGCGTGAACTCGGCGCCGAAGAGCCCGAACTGCATGTACTCCTCGGGGACGGACAGAGACATGTCGGGCGCGTCCACGCCGGCGGTCCCGACCTTCAGCCCGTCGACCGTCACCTCGAACTCGCTGCTCAACGACGGCGCCCGGAGGATCCCCCGGAGCGTCAACGCCGCCTCCTGCGCGTCGGCCGTGAACGCGATGGCCGGGTTCGCCTCGATGGGCGTGGGCTCGAACGTGGCCACGCCCAGCGGCAGTCGGGAGTTCGGCAGCTGCGACGGGTCCGCCGTCAGCGTCACCCCGCCGGTGCTCACGTCCGCCGTGAACGGGAGCCGGGCGGGCTCCTGCTGGCCGTCCCCCTGGAAAAGCGCCATCCGGAGCCCACCCTCCAACTCGAACGTGGGGCTCTGGCCGAAGACCGCACGGGCGCCGTCCACCTCGAACGTAAGTCCGCCCACAGGGGCATCCACTACCGGCCCCTGGTTAGGGTCCCACCCCTGGCGGAAGGTGCCCAGCTTCGCCTCGCCGCTCAGCCCGTTGGCATCCAGCGTCAGGTCCTGGAAGTCCACCCGCACGCTGTCCATGGACTCGGGCAGCTGGAGCCGGGCGTCCAGCGACAGGGCGTACCCCTGCCCGCCGTCGGCGTACGCCAGCCGGCGCACCTCCATGGGGAGCCCGAACCGGGCCAGGTCCAGGAGCGGCTGGGCCTGCGTGTCGGGGACGGCCACCTGCACCGTCCCCGCCATCACCGTGTTGGTGCTCGGGTCGATGAGGATGTCCAGCGAGATCTGGAAACTCGGCGCCGACGCCTGCTGCCCCTGGAGCGACGGGACCACCAGGTCCACGGTCTCGTTCGCCGGGGTCTGGAGTCGTACGCCGTTCGGCTCGTTGGACGTGGCCACCAGCAGGTCGTTGGAGACCGTGTCCCGTAGCTGGAGGTACGCCACGTCCTCGGATGGGAGGGCCAGCCGGGCCGGGATCGGGAGCACGCCCGCCACATTGTCCGGGTTGAAGCCCGTGGAGTCGACCCACGCCAGCCGGGTGTCCGACAGCATCAGGTCCACCCGGCCCCGGTCCACCCGGGCCGGGTCGAAGCCCAGCCGGAACTGGTTCTGGAAGTCGGCCGTGAGCAGCGGGTACAGGCTGTCGGCCACGGCCAGCGCCGCGCTGCTCGACCCGCCGATCTCCAGCCCGGCGGCGCCGAGCGTGGCGTTCAGCGGGAGCGTGAGCCGGAGGCCGGGCTGCGCCGGCGGCTGCGACGCCGTGTCACTCACGGCCCACTGGAGCCCGCCCGACCCGATGCCGGCGTCCAGCGCGAACGCCGAGTTGAACGTGACCGTCCCGCCCTCCACCGCGAACGTGGGCAGCCCCAGCGTCAGGCTGTTGAAGCTCACGCTCACGTCCGACGGGCTCGACTGCTCGGGATTCGGCCCCACCCGCAGGTCGCCGCCACCGCTGAGCGTGAGGCCGGACGTGTCCAGCCGGGCCTGGCGCACCAGGAAGGTGAAGAGCGGCGCGTCGTTGGGCACCGCCAGCCGGAACGGCTCGGCGATGGCGATGGAGCCGTTGGTGATCCGACCCGCCAGCAGGTCCATCTCGATGGCGCCCGTGGCGGTGATGGTGTCTCCCTGCGCCGCGCCCGGGAGCCGCGCCTCACCGGTGGCGTCGATGGTGACCTGCTGGTCCGAGCTGCCCGCGGCGAAGATCAGGTCCGCTCCCGTCAGCTCCAGCGTCAGGGGGCCCAGCTCCACGGGGCATGGCTGCGCCAGGTCGTTGATCCGACCCGCGATCCGGCCGTCGCCGCTCAGCGTGAGGGTGTTCCCCGTCAGGTCGAACGTGGGGTCCGATGTGCCGCAGACCATGAGGTCCGGCGGCGTCCAGGCGATCTCGGCGTCCACCGTGATGTCCTGGACGCCGTTGGCCAGCGACAGGTCGCCGCTCAGCTCCCGGAGCTCGATCTCCATCCCGCTCTCGCCGATGGGGAACCGGATACCGGGCCGCGGCAGCCGCGTCTCGATGGTACCGGTGAACCCGCCCGTCCCGAGCGACGCGTCGAGCACGCTCAGCGTCAGGTTCCGCAGCTCCGGCGGCGCGCCGCTCGGCAGCTGCCCCAGCGACAGCTCGAAGTCGAAGCCCATCCCCCAGTCCGAGGGCGGCGACCCGCCGAGGAGGTCGAACGTCAGCGAGTCCATCCGGAACGCCAACGGTTTCAGCTGGAAGCCCGCCAGCGTCACGGGCGATACGGCCTGGCCGAGGTTCGGCAGCTCGAACGCCGGGATGGTGAAGCTGTCGGGCGAGATCGCCACGTCCTCCACAGCCGGGAGCTGGTAGCCGTCCAGCTCGGGGATCTCCAGCGACAGGTCCACCCAGAGCTCGAAGTCCCACCCGGTGTTCGGGTCGTGGGTGATGCTCGGAACCTTCAGGCCGCCGAGCCCCAGCCGCACGGGGCCCACATCGAAGTACGTGAACCCGCCGGTCTGGGGCACGCTGATCCGGGAGAACGACAGCCCCGACGGACTCGCCCGCAGCGACGCGCCCACCTCGTACGGCTGGCCCGTCCCCGGCGCCACCGCCAGGTCGCCGGCCACGTCCACCGCCCACGTGACATTGTTGCTCGACAGATCGGCGTCGATGTCCAGCGCCACCGTGTCGTAGCTCAGCCGCACGGCGCCCGACGGGATCAGGTCCATGTCGCCGGTCTCCTCCACCAGCACACGACCCACCATCCGGCCGGTGCGTTCGATGGTCAGCCGCACCTGGCCGCTCGTGGTGCCCAGCTGCGCCGGGAGAACCGGGCGGCCGGCCAGGCGGAAGGCGTAGCCGTTTTCGTCATCGGCGTAGATCAGCGAGTCGATGGCCAGCGGGATCCCGGCGCCGGAGAGATCGAAGTCGCCGGCACGGCTCGCCGGCACGCCCGCCCGCAGCTCGCCGTCCAGAATCCCGCCGCCGCTGGCGTCGATCCAGAGGTCGAGGGCCACGTTCATGGTGGGCGTGTCCACCCGCCCCAGCCGGAGCGCCGGGAGCACCAGCGGCGCCGTACCCTGCCCCGGCGTGGTGATCCGGACGGTGTCGCCGCTCCGCTGCACGTCCACGTTCAGCGACCCATCCTGGGCCCGGAGCTGGAGGTACGCCACCTGCTCCGTGGGCAGAGGGAGCCGGTCCGGGACCAGGTTCTTCGCCAGCGCCGTCAGGTTCGGGTGGAAGCCCTGGCGGTCGAAGTAGCCCAGCGGCGTGGTGCTCTCCCGGATGTCGACCCGGCCGGACGCCACCGCGATCGGGTCCGTGCCCAGCGCGAACGAGCCGGAGAAATCGGCCTCAATGGACGCCAGGTCCCGGCCCTCGTACGCCAGCCGCGCCGACGCCGTGCCCCGCGCCTCGAGGCCGTCGGACGTGAGCGCCACCTGCGCCGGCAGCTCGATCCGGGCGCCGGTGCCCAGCGGGTCCGTCAGCGGCGGGCACGTGACCCGCCACGCCACGGTCCCGCCGGTCCCGATGGTCGCCTCCGCCGACGCGCCGGCGTCGAACAGTACCCGCCCCGCGGCGATCCGGCCGTCGAACCCGACCCGGAACCCGTCGAACGTGACCGGCACCGCGCACTGGCCCGTGCCCAACTCGTACCGGCCGTCCACGGTCAGCCCCTGCGGGCTCAGCGTGGCGTCGCCGATGGTGAACGTGGCCAGCGGCTCGTCGGCCGGGAACGCGTACGAGAAGTCCGGCCCCTGGAACGCCAGCCGACCCTCGGTGATCCGGACGTCGGGCAGCTCCAGCGTCACCGACCCCTGGGCGTCGATCTCCCGCCCGGCTGCGGCGAAGCGTGCCCGAGCTCCACCGCTCAGCGTGACCTGCGGATCGCTCCCGCCGGCCACCGTCAGCTCGGCCTGCTCCATCCACAGGTCCACGCCCGCCACCCGGATCGGGCAGCTCGGTGAGAACCCGGTGATGCTGCCCTCCACCCGGCCGTCGGGACGGAGCCCCAGCCCCTCCGGGAGCGGAACACGCGCCGGCCGTCCATCGCAGACGAACGGATCACCCAGGACCACCTCGCCCTCCACCCCCGGCACCTGCACCAGCTCCGGCGACGACCCCAGCTCCAGGATCAGCGACCCGCCGATCCGCTCCAGGCTCAGCTCCACGTCCGCCACCCCACCGGCCAGATCGATGAGGCACGGCTGCGGCAGCGCTTCGCCCGTCAGCGTCGCGTCCAGACGGCCGCCACGCAGCGTGACCGACTCCAGCGACCCGCCCACGGCGCCGAAGCACCCCGGCGCGTTGGACAGCTGCGGCATCAGAAGCGACGCGCCCAGGTTGAACGCCGCCTCGCCAGCCCGCCCCGCCGACCAGTCGCTCCAGTCCAGGGTGAAGCCGTTCGTCACCGCACGCGCCACCCGCAGGCCGTAGCCCGCGGCGCCGGCGTCCACCGGGATCACCGGCTCCTCCACCGAGCCGACCTCGATCCCGTCGCCGCTCACGGCCACATCCTCGAGGCGGGGCAGCGGCACATCGGGGAGCGCGGGAAGCGACGGCGTCAGGTCCATGAGCAGCGTCACGTCCAGCCCGCCGGCGGGCGTCACGCCGAGCTCCTCCACCCGCAGGTCCTGGAGCTCGACCTCCAGCCACCCCAGGCGGATCGGGCCGGTGAGCGTCGGGCAGCTCGAGCGGGCCTCCGTCACGGTCACACCCGACGGCCGTACCGCCATGGTTCCCACCGTGGTGCAGACGGGGCCGGAGGGGCCCGAGAGCCGGACACCGGCGTCCACGGACAGGTCGTAGTCCGCGGTCCCCTGCTCCAGATCGTACGAGACCCGACCGCTCACCGCCCGCAGCTCGGCGCTCAGGGCGCCGTCCGTGCCGTCCACCGAGATCTCCACTCCCGGGGTGCACGCCACGCGGGTTCTCCATTCGCCGTCCACCACCGCGGCCGTAGCCGCGCCACAGCCCGCCGGCTCGCCGAACAGCGTCAGCGCCCCGCCCAGGCTGATACCGCCGTCCGGGAGCCGAACCTCCGCACGGGTCACGTCGAGGGCCACGGGGTCCTCACCGAGGGCGAAGAGCGTACCCCGCCCGGCGGCCGTGAGAGTGCCGTACACACCGCCCGCGGTGACATCGAGACGGCCGTCCGCCCGGATCCGCGTGCCCTCCAGCTCGAGGCGGGCTCGGCCCCCGAGCCCATCGCCGGGGGTGTACGTCAGCTCGGTCAGGGAGACGCCCGCCGGGAGCGGGTCGAGCCCCAGTGTGGCACCATCCACGTCGGCCACCGCCCGGCCACCGGTGACCACCAACGACGAGCCGGTGCCCCGCGTCTCCAGCCCCTGGAGCCGGACCCGGACCCGGGCTCGATACGGCGACGCCAGCTCCAGCCACGCCGTCCCCTCGAACCGGTGCCCCGTACGCGTCCGCTCCACCTCCGTGGACGCCGCGCCGGTGATCCGGGCCAGGTCGGGGATCAGCGGGATCGTATCCGGCGTGACGATGGAGTCCTCCAGCACGGTCACCTCGTCCCGCGCCACCCGGAAGGTCCGGATCTGACTCTCCAGCCCCGTGGGGCCCAGCGGCTCACCGCTGCCGTCCAGCGCCGCCACCTGCCAGACGTACTCCGTGCCGTCTTCCAGTGGGATGGCGTCCGCCGGGTAGACCAGCACCGGGGCCTGGAGCTCCGCCTCGTGGATGGGAACGTTCGACCGGAGCGCCGTGGCCGGCGTCTGATGCTCGTACCGCTCCACCAGCGTGAACCGGTAGAGCGTCCCCAGCGACGGCGGCACCGACACCGGTGTCCACTGGAAGGTGGGTTGGATCGCGCTCACGGTGGCGGCGCCGGCCGGGTAGAGGAGCTCCGGCGCGTCCGGGAGGACCGTCGTAAAGGCCGCACACGCTTCCGTGAACTGTAGATCCTGCGGGCTCAGCGCTCGGACGCACAGCTCGTAGTCCCCTTCCGGGATGACGCCTGCCCGGAGAGCGCGCTCCACCACCTCCGATGAAGCCGCACGGACGTCCCAGTCCCATACCGCGGCCCCGGTGATGACCTCCGTGGTCGGGCCGGCGGCGAGCTCCCGCGTCGGGCTCGTGGCCCGGCCCAGCAGCCCCAGATCCGAGCCCCTCAGCTCCGCCTCCAACCGGTACTCCCGCGGCGCCGTGCCCGTGTAGACCAGCGTGAGGAACGCGTTCCGGGGGTTCTGCTCCCACTGGGACACGTACGGGGACGGGAAGGCGGGCACCACCAGCGTGGCGCTCCACTCCGCGCTCTGGGCCGCCACACCGGTTGAGACGGACGCAACCAGCCCGGCGGCCAGGGTCAGGGCCGCTGCTGTTCGGATCAAATTGCTATGGAAGTAATGCGAAGACGGCAGGGAGAAGACTGCGAAGACCGATCGCTCGTTCAATCGGCGGCCTATACTTATTGAGAATCGTTCTCCGACGCAACCCGCCGGTGTGGACGGTCGGAGTCCGGAGTCGCCCCCGGGCGGGCTACAGCGCCATCAGCAGCGCCAGCGTCAGGGTGTCCGCCGCCACCATGGTCCACCCCACGCGCTTGAGGTGTCTGGGGTGGGGCCGGATCGCGGCCAGCGCCATCACGGCCAGCGCCGGCGGGAGGACCGCCAGGAAGTCCCGGCTCCAGGGCGGGAGGAGCAGCGTGGCGGCCACCGCGGCGACCGCGACGAAGGCCGCCGATAGCGGCGCCGCGGTCAACGTCCACCGTCCCTCGGCCTTCCCCTTGAACGCCACCTTGATGCTGTGGACGGAGAAGATGGCCGGCAGCACGGCCGCGAACCAGACCGTCGCCGCGACGCCGGCCCGGGTCCACGTGGCCGGCCCGCACAGCGCCAGGGGGACCAGGCTGGTGGAGAAGACGGCGGCCACCAGCACCTCGGCGGGAAGCGACTTCAGCTTCCGGGTTCCGAGGAGCGGTAGGAGCAGGAGCGCCAGGCCGCCGGGCAGTATGGCGGCGATCCACGCCCGGGCGGGGGCGAGGGCGATGGCGGCGGCGAGGCCGAGGGCCGCGGCGGCGCCGAGGGCCAGCACCCGGTTGCGGGCGGTGGCGTGGAGCTGCTCCTGGAGCCGCTTCCCCCGGACCCCGGCCAGCACGGCCACGGGCTCGTGGACCAGGAAGAGGCCGATGGCCGCGATGGCGAACCCGAGGGCGCCCGGATGGCCCCGGGCGTAGATCAGACCGGTGAGGAGCGGGAACCCGAGCTGGGCGTACGCCCCGTGCTCCCGTGGCAGCAGCCCGCTCACGTGCGTCCTTGCCCTTCCCTCAAACGTGCTGCTCCATGATCCGTCACGTCACCCATCCTCCGTACGCTCCCTGGCCCGGGACGGCCCGTCGTCCCATGATAATCGCGATGAACCTCGATCCGACGTTGACGGTCCTAATGTATTCGTCGCTCGCCGCGATGACAGCCGTGGCGGGGGTGCTGCCGCAGGCCGTGCGGGGACCGCCGAGGCTGCCGGAGATCGGCTGGGCCAACGCCCTGGCCGCGGGGCTCATGATGGGCGTTGCGTACACGCTCCTGACCGCGGGGCTCGGCGACCGCCTCCTCCAGGGCGGGATCGGCGCGCTCCTGGGCATCGCCTTCGTGCGCGGCACCCACGCCATCACGGACACCGGGGAGCTCGACCTGGAGCAGATCGACCAGACCGGTCCCGAGTTCGGCTACAAGGCGCTCCTGGCGGACACGCTCCACGCCGCCCACGAGGGCGTCGCCATCGGCGCCGCCATGGCCATCTCGCTCCCCCTCGGCATCTCCATGCCCGTGGCGCT
>JAWODW010000011.1:0-52692 GCA_046483065.1 Longimicrobiales bacterium
AGCGCCACCGGGAGGGCGAAGCCGTCGCGCGTGCTGGCTGGGTCGTTGATCCACATATACGCCTCCTGGGCCGGGAGTCCCGGCCCTAGTTGTTCCTCAAGTACAGGCTCGTCGTCATTTCGGTGGGCTGCACGTCGGTATTCCCCTGCGGCTCGGTGCGGACGGTGATCCGCATGCGAGCGATCTGGGTCGGGTCGGTAGTCTCCGCGCCCGTCGGGGTGAAGTAGGTGAGCTCGAGCCCTTCCCCCGGCGGCGCCAGGCCACCCACGAGGTAGGAAGGTCGCTCGTCGCCGGCCCGCTGCCGTCCGAGCCCCCACCCGAGGGGGCCGAAATCGTAGACCGAGTAGGTCACCCGCTCATAGGACCGGATCGGCGCGCCGACGGCCACCCCGGTCAGGTCCTGGTTGTCGAGCTTCAGGAGCTGGAGCGGCACGCCCGGCCAGTAGGCGGAGCATTCGGTGTCCGTCTCGGCGCTGGCGTTGCTCACCACGGTGGTGTCCCACTTGTCGTCGGCGTACCGGATGCTGTCGCCGTCGATGAAGAGGAGGATCGGGTCCCCCGCTTCGAACGGGTCGCCGAGGGTCCAGACCACGGCCCACTTCTCGGCGCGGGAGACCTTGCACAGGAACGCGGTCTTCCGCTGTGCCCGGAACGTGACGCTGCCTGCGCTGGCGGCCGATATATCGGTGCCGCCGATGTCGGCACCGCCGATGGAGCCGATCTCCCTGAGCTCCGACTCCAGGATCCCGAGCGCGGTGCGAACGCTCTCCTGGTCCCCGATCATGGTGCTCGCCGCCGCGTAGCTCTCTTCCTGGACCATGAGCGTCTGGTAGACGCCTGCCAGCGTCACCGCGGTGAGGAGTGACACGATCATGAGCTCGACGAGGGTGAAGCCCGACTGGTGTGTTCTCATCATGGTACCGGGTTCGCGATACTGATGGCGAAGGTGTCCGCCACCGTAGTGGTGAACTTCCCGCTCCGGAAGCCGGGCCCCTCCGTGATCAGCTGGACCCGCTTCAGGTTGCTCGACGGTCTCAGGACGCTGCAGCGGACCGTGTAGTGCTCGGTCCCGAAGTTGGTCCCGGCGTTGGCACACGCCGTCTCCAGCGAGCCCCAGGCGGTGCCGCGCAGGATCTCCGCCGACTCCCGGATCGCGCCCATGCGCTCCGTCCGCAGGTCGGCGGCCTGGATCTGGGCCATGACGTGGCCGGTGGACGCGCCCATGGCGAGGATACCCACGCTGAGAATCATCAGCGCGATAATCACTTCCACGAGGGAGAACCCGGATCGCTGCACGTTGCTCGTCATTGTGGCTCCACCTGGCCTACCGCATTGATCACGGCCCACACGGTGTCCGCGCCGGTCCAGTTCGTGAACCCGATGCTCGTCGGCAGATAGTCACCGTCCTGGCAGCTCGGGTGCACGAACCCCCGGGGCACGTAGCAGATGCGGAACGGGGCCGGAGTGTCTTCGAGGATGATGTCCGCGCGGATCTCGCCCCCGCGGTAATCGATCATCTCCAGCGTATCCGTCCAGTCGGCGTTCATGACGAAGACGGAGTCCCTGTAGATCCGGACCATCAGCACCACCACCTCGCCCCGTTCCACGGCCGCGGCCCGGGCCCGGGCCGCCGACATCATGAAGGCGTGCCGGGCGTTGATCACTTCCCGGCGGCTGGTATACTCGCGAAACGCCGGCAGGGCGAAGCTCATCAGGATGCCCCCGATGAGCACCACGAAGAGCAGCTCGACCAGGGTGAACCCGGGTCGCCCTGTTCTTCGTGCTCGTCGTCTGTCGACGCTCTGTCGGGCGTGCACTTCGCCTCCGGACGTTGCGAATGGGGCGGGAGTGGGCTGGTCTCGAAACCGCCGAGGACCGCCGGGATATACCCGCCACGGCCCTTATCAAGATACGAATTCCGTGCCGTAGAACCAAGGCGGCGCTCCGGGGGGCGCGTGGGGGAATCGCAGGGGGGGATGGCCCGGGTGGGAAGCGGCTAGTTTGTGCGGAAGGGACTACTTTTTTCACCCGTCATCCCAGCCCACTTCAGTGGGCGGGCACCCACCAGCGGGTCGGTGGGCGGAACGCCCGATCCAGCGCCGGGGCCGCGCCCACGGCCGAAATGATGCACGCATCCCGGTCAACGACGCCGTCGGCCATGACCACGGAGCGGGCCCGGATGGCTCCGCGCACCACGCTTCCGGCATCGAGCTCCAGACGCCCATGGACCACGACCAGGCCCTCCAGCATCGCGCCGCCGGTGATCCGGAGATCCCCGTCCACCACAACAACGGCGCGTCCCGCCCCGCCGGCGATGGTCAGGTCGGCGTCGGCGTAGACCACGGGGAGGAGGTCATGACACGGGTGTCCGGGGTCGGGGCTGCCCCAGTTCCGACGGTCGGGGGTGCAGGCGCCGGACACCGACGCGGGCCGGGGGCTCGCGGTGAGGCCCATCGGTCGGATGTCCGCGATCTGTCCGGCCAGCGGGGGAGCCAGCGGGTCCGGGGCCGGCGGCGGGGGCGGTGGGACGCGCTCCACCGGCGGCCGGCCCGACACGGAGGCGGCGGCCGCCACGGTCACGACCGGGGCCCTCACTCCGACACCCTCGCCGTCACAGCCTCCATCTCCCTCGACGCGACCGCCATCGATCGCAACCGCGCCGGTGGCGTTCACGGCGCCGGGCACGGCGGCCTGGAGGGACGGAAGCGTCCGGACCAGGAGCGCGGCGGTGCCGACCACGTGACCGTCGGGGCCCACCACTCGGCCCTCCCCGCGGACGAGGAACAGGGTGCTGTCCACCCGGGCGATGGTCACGGCCCGGCCCGACGGGTCGCGTGCCGAGCGGCGCTCCCCGCCCACCGGGAGGTCGGCCACCGCCCGGGTCGACCATGCGCCCAGTGCGGCCATGGCCGCGGCCTCGGCCGCCCGGTCGGCCCGGGCCTTCCGGACGCCCGCCGCCGCCAGGGTCGCTTCCCGGGTCCCGACGGCCAGGGTCCCCAGCGCCAGGACCATGAGCGCCAGCGTCATGAGCATGGACAGAACGAGGGCGAAGCCGCCGCGGTTCGCCATCACTGCCCCGGGTTGAGCAGGCGCACGACCGCCCGCGGGTTCCGGGCGGGCGCCCGAGGGAGCGAGTCCGGCTGGAGCGGGAGCCGCGCCACCAGCGTGCCTGGCGCGTCGCGGAACCCGGCACCGGCCAGAACCGCCTCCGTCACCGGCTGCCGACCGCTCCGCCCCCTGCGATAGCGGAGCGCACCACCGGTCAAGTGATACGACCCCGTCTCGAAGACCAGGACCATCCCCCGGGTCGGCACCGCTTCGCCCAGCGTGAGCCGGTACCCCTGACCGCAGCCGTCGTCGTGTACCACCCCGTTCACGGGGAACGCGACGCCCGCCGTGGCCGAGTCCGTGACCACGAGCGCCGAGTCCTTTTCCGGGTTCGGGCTCCGCACGCCCCGATAGCGGATCCGGACATCGGCCCCGACCCTCTCGCAGATGATCCCGACGCCACGGAAGGCCCGCAATCGGACCGAGTCCGGGCCCACGGACCGGTCGGCCGCCGCCGAGTGGCGCAGCTCGCCGTCGAGCACCAGCGCCGTGGTCCGCACCAGGTCCGCGGCCCGGACGCGGTCGTGGGCGGCGGCGGCCAGACGTCCCTGCGCGGTGGCGAACCGGGCGAGCCCCAGCAGCACCAGGGCAAAGAGCCATGCCACCAGCGCCAGCTCCGGCAGCGTCACGCCGGGACGGGAGCACACGACCAGGCGTCTCACGGCGCGGCTCCGGCCCCGACGTCCGGGAGGACCGGCACCCGCGGCAGCGGCTCCCCCTCGAGCACCACGAGGGGTTCGGCATCGACGGTCGTCGCCACCTCGACCCGGATCCGGGCACCCTCCCCGGCGTCCCAGCGCACCTGGAACCCGTCCGACACCACGGCACCGCTGCCCGCTGCGCCGGCGACCACCAGCGAGTCGAGCACGGCGCCCCCGACCCGCACCGCCTCCTGGACCGCCACGGCCCGGACGGTCCAGCGCCCGCCGAGTACGGCCATTCCCCCCACCGCCACCAGCGTGGTGGCCAGGAACGTCACCGCCACGATGAGCTCCGGCAGCGAATGCCCGGGCCGGGCCTCCGTGGGTGTCACCACCGGCGGTACCGCCCGTACGCGCTCACCGTCACCCCCGCCTCCGCCTGCCCCCGGACCATCCCCACCGTGCGGTTGGTCAGGCGGCCGATGCCCAGGGCGTCGTAGTAGAAGGCAATGACCTCGTCGGAGCCGGCCTCGACGCGCACGCCGTAGCGCACCGCGAGAGCAACCGGCTCGGAGTCGTGCCCGTCGGTGCGGGTCCAGAAGCGACCGGCGGCGGGATCCAGCAACAGGGTGGCGCCGCCGTGGGACGCCGCGGCCATGCGGGTCCACGCCAGCCCGGCGGCCAGCTCGTCGCGGGCGGCGCACACGGCCGCCGCGTCACGCCAGCGGAGGGCCGGCGGCAGGGCGATGGCCAGAATCACGCCCAGGACCGCCGTGGCCACGATCAGCTCGATGAGGGTGTAGCCGGGCTGTCTCATGCCCCGAGCATGCCTGCGTCATCGGGGCAGCGGAATAGCGGGATGGGACGAAAACTAGATCCTAGATCTCAAACCCCTACTCATTCCAGCTCGTAGTCCCGGATCTTGTAGAGCAGCGCCCGGGAGCTGAGCTCCAGGAGCTCGGCGGCCCTGGTACGGTTTCCGCCCGTGCGCTCCAGCGCCTTCTTGATGAGACGCCGCTCCAGGACGGCGCTGTGCTTCTTCACGCTGAGCTCGTCGTCACCGAGCTCCACGTCCTCCAGCGGCCGGACAGGGCTCTGGACGTGGTGGGGGAGGTCGTCCACGTTCAGCTTGTCGGCCTCGGCCAGGACCATGGCCCGCTCGATGACGTTCTCCAGCTCCCGCACGTTCCCGGTGAACGGGTACTCGAGGAGCACCTCCATGGCCTCGGGCTCGATCCCCTCTACCTCGAGACCCAGCGACCGGTTGTACTCGTCGAGGAAATGCCTGGCCAGGAGCGGGATCTCCTCGGTACGCTGCCGGAGCGGCGGGAGGTGGATCGGGACCACGGCGATGCGGAAGTAGAGGTCCTTCCGGAAGTTCCCCTCCTTGATCTCGTCCTCCAGCGTCCGACTCGTGGCCGAGACGATCCGTGCGTTGACCGGCCGGCTCCTGCTCTCGCCCAGCCGCCGGACCTCCTCCTCCTGGAGCGTCCGCAGCAGCTTGACCTGGAGGGACCCCGGCATCTCGCCGATCTCGTCGAGGAAGAGCGTGCCGTTCTCGGCCGCCTCGAACAGCCCCTCCTTGTCCCGATCGGCGCCGGTGAAAGCGCCCTGTACGTAGCCGAACAGCTCCGACTCCAGCAGGTTCTCGGGGATGGCGCCGCAGTTCACCGCCACGAACGGCCCGTCGGCCCGGTCGCTCTCGCTGTGAATCAACCGGGCGATGAGCTCCTTCCCCGTCCCGCTCTCGCCGGTGATCAGGACCGGCGACGGGTACTTCGCCACCTTCGTGGCCGTCTCGATGGCGTTCTTCATGGCCGGGCTCTTGGCGATGATCCCGCTGAACCGCCGCTCGACGTTCACCTCTTCGCGCAGCCGGCTGACCTCCCTGCGCAGCGACTCCCGCTCCTGGGCCTTCTTGATGACCAGGACGAGCTGATCGGCGCTGAACGGCTTCGGCACGTAGTCGTAGGCGCCCCGCTTCATCGCCTCGATGGCCAGCTCGGTGCTCCCGTACGCCGTCATCACGATGACCAGCGCCTCGCCGCCCTCCTGCCGGTACGCGTCGAGGAACTCGAGCCCGGGCATCCCCGGCATGCGGACATCCGTCAGGATCATGTCCGGCTCGATGTCGAGGGCCTTCTGGAGGCCTTCCTTGCCATCGCCGGCCACGGTCACCTCGTACCCCTCCTCGTCGAGGATCATGGACACGGTCTGCCGCAGGCTGGGCTCGTCGTCGATGATCAGGACTCTCATGGCGCCACGGCCTCCGCTGGTTCATCGGATGCGGGGAGCTGGATGGTGAACGCCGCCCCCCTATCAGTATTGCCCGCCCGGATGGTTCCGTCCATGCCGTCGATCAACCGGGCCGACACGGCGAGCCCGAGCCCCGTCCCCTTCCCCGGCTCCTTCGTGGTCATGAACGGCTCGAAGATCCGGTCCACCAGGTGGTCGGGAATCCCTGCGCCCGTGTCGGACACCCGGATCTCCACCAGCCGCTGGCCCGGGTCGAAGGGGTGCAGCCGCGGGATCCGCTCCGGTCGGCTGAATCGGCGGCGGTGGGAGTAGTCGATCCCCGGCGGGTCGTCCTTCCGCCTCGCCGGTACGTGCGGCAGCTCCGCCTCCTCGGACTGCGACGTGGTGATCCGGAGCTCCCGTCGCTCGCTGGACTCCACGGCGTCGGCCCCGTTCAGAAGGAGGTTGACCAGCACCTGCTCGAGCTGGTACGGGTCGGCCTCGACGGCCGGGATCCCGGGTTCGAGGGAGACCGAGAGATCCACGCCGCCGAACCGCTGCTGCGTGCCGACCAGCTCCACGGCCTTCTCCACCACCTCGTTCACGTCGATGGGTCGGACTTTCGCGTCACGGGCCCGCGCGTAGTCCAGGAGCCCCCGGACGATTCGGTCGATCCGCTTCGTCTGCTCCGCCGTGGCCTCCACCAGCTCCGACGCCCGCCCCTCCGTTCGCCGCTCCAGCAGGTCGATGTTGCCCATGATGGCCGCCAGCGGGTTGCCGATCTCGTGGGCCACCCCCGCCGCCATCTGGCCCAGCGACGACATCTTCTCCGCCCGGATCAGCTCGTCCCGGGCCTCCGTCAGCTCACGGTTCGTCTCCTCCAGGCTCTCGATGTTCCGCTGCAGCTCCCACTGGTGTTCGATGAGCCGGCTCGCCATCCGGTTCAGCGACTCGCTCAGTCGGTCCACCTCGCGGGTGTCACCCGGTGGCAGCCGCCGGCCGTAGTCGCCCTCGGCGATGGCCTCCGCACCGTCCACGATCCGGTCCAGCGGGCCCAGCACCCGGGAGCGGATCAACCACCGGCCGAACAGGGCGAACACCACGATGTCGGCCGCCAGGAGGAGCGCGATGTAGACAAATGCCCGGAGCGGTGTCTCGAAGGAGGGCAGGAGGAGGATGACGCCCGTCACCGCCACCAGCAGCGCGCCGGCGAACACCAGGGCGAAGGCCCCGATCAGCTCCCTCCTGAGAGTGGTCCGGGCCATGGCTCAGTCGCAGGCCGTTACGCCCGGTTCCTCCGCCGGGTCCGCGGCGCCCGCCGGGACCGTGCCCGTGAAGTAGCCGCAGGTCTCGCCGCTCAGCCCCGCGTGCGTGGCCGTGGCGGCGTAGCCCCGGGCGTCAGCGTGGGTCATGACCACCGTGACCCCCTCCGTCGGCACGTAGGCCTCCAGCTGGTCCGTCTGGCCGTACACCATATGCGTCTGGTAGTACAGCTCCTGGGCAACCGACACCGACCGCAGGTCGGCCTTGACCGACGCCCGATACGCCTCCTCGTTGATCCCCTCCACACGCAGCCACGCGATGGCGGCCAGAAGGCCCACCAGCAGCATGGTGACGAGGAGCTCGACGAGCGTGAAGCCCCGTCTGTCGTGTCGGATTCGGTTCATCGGTCTCAGGCAGAGAGGATCCCGGGACGGATCGCCTGAAGGTGACGCGGAGTGGGAACCACCGCAAGCCGGCCCCCTGAAAGCGAGAAGGGCGCGGAGCTCTCGCCCCGCGCCCTTCTCGTACTGCTTCAGGGTGTCGCCGCTGCGTTTACTCGTCGCAGACGGGGCGCCCTTCCTGATCCGTGGTCAATGCTTCGCCACCCGGCACCTGCGGTGGCGTCGCGACCTCGCCGTACATGATGGCGCAGCCGTGGTCGGCCCCGAGAGCGTCGTGCGTGGCCGTAGCGGCCCAGCCCAGGTTTGTGCCTTCCGTGATGTCGACATTCACGCCACTGCTCGCCGTAGCGTCCAGGTCCGTCAGGTTGTCGGCATAATTGAAGTTGCCCGTCGTCTGGTAGTACATCTCCTGCGAGCTGCGCAGGTTCGACAGGTCCGCCGTCATGGTGGTGTAGTAGGCCCGCTCGCGCGTCTGGCCGAACTTCGGCAGCGCGATGGCGGCCAGGATGCCGATGATCACGACTACGATCAGCAGCTCGATCAGGGTGAAACCCTTGCGGTTCTGCATGTCCCGCTCCTTGCGTTGATGTGACACTTCGCGATTCAAAACAGTCTCCGAGGAGACGTCGACCACCCCTTTACCGGGGCAACTGCCGTTCCCCACCGTGCCGGCCGGCACGGACAATAGCTATAAATCACTGGCACAGAATGACTTAGATACTACCACGGGCGGCGGCCCGACCCGGCGATCGAGGGCCGGGGTGCATTGCATGCTGCAAACATCTCGCAGATTACCGGTACGGGAGCACTGCCGGATCGGCAGTCTCCACCGCCTCGGCCAGCGCCTCCAGAGTGGGTACGGCGACGGGGTCCGGGGCCCGTTCGCGGGCCTCGGCCAGCGCTGTCGCGGCCTCTTCGCGGCGGCCCAGGCGCAGGAGCAGCTCGGCTTCGTGGACGAACTGGAGGTGTGCGGCCCGGTCACCGGCCAGGCGGACGCTTTCCCGGCGAGCGCGGAGGGCCGCCCGGAATTCCCCGGTGCGCGTGAGCGCGATGGCGAGCTGATGGTAAACTCCCCGGTGGTCGGCGTGCCATTTCAGCGCCCGCTGCCCCGCGTCCACCGCCTCGGCGGCCCGATCGGCGCGAAGGAGGGCCACCATGAGGAGGACGTGGGCTTCGGGCAGCTCCGGCACCGCGTCCACGGCGGTGCGAAGCCGGCCGATGGCCTCATCGAGGCGGCCGGCGCCGAGAAGTGCCGTGGCGTACTGCACCTCGAGCTGGTAGTGACCGGGCAGGAGCCCCACGGCCTGCTCGTAGCGCTCCAGCGCCTCGGCCGCACGCCCCCGGGCCTGGAGCTGCCCGGCCAGCAGCCACTGGACCCGAAACGACTCGGGGTGATCCGCGGCGAGCGTGGCCATGACCGTCTCGGTGCTCCGCCAGGTGGGCACCCGGATCCAGGTGCGGGCGCCGGCGAGGATCACGACCAGTGCCAGGACGGCGGCAGCCACCGGACGGAGACGGGGACGCTCCGAAGACACCCACACCCACCCGCCGGCGACTGCGAACGCCAGCCCCACGGACGGGAGGTAAAGGGTCCGCTCCGCCAGGAGCACACCGATGGGAACCACCAGATTCGACACGGGCAGCACGGCTACACCGAAGAAGACCACGCCCAGCGCCACCACCCGGCACCGCCTCCAGGACGCGGCCACCACCAGCCCCGCCAGCAGACCCACCAGGAGGCCCGCCAGCAGCTCCGGGCCCGCTTCATGAACGGGCATCAGCACGCCCGGCGAGTAGTCCGCCACCAGATCCACGGGGAACACCATGAGCCGCAGGTACTCCGGCCAGACCGATATGGCAGTCATGAGCCGCTCCATACCCGTCAGCGGTTGGAGGAACGACGCCGTGTCGTTCCCCACCAGCGTCCCCAGCGCCGCCGACCGCGCCACCAGGTACCCGACCAGCGCCGCCCCGGAGGCCACGTAGACCGGCCAGTGCTCGAGCACCCGACTCGCATAGACCCGGAATCCCGGGGCCCCACGCCCGGCCTCCAGGACCAGCAGAAGCGCCGGCAGCGTCACGGCGATCTCCTTGGACACCAGGCCCAGGAAATAGGCCCCGGCCATGGCCACCGCGCCGGCCCACAGACGTCGCCGCGTCCGGGTCAGGTCGCCGGCCACGTAGAGGATCGCGGCGGCCAGCACGAAAACGGCGGCGAGGACCTCCGCGCGCCCCACCACATTCGCGACGGCCTCTGTGTGCACGGGGTGCACAGCAAAGACCGCGGCGCCGGCCGCCGCGGCGAGCGTGGCGGGTGTCCGGTCGCTGTCGCTTTCAGGGTGTCGGGCCCTACTCAGGACGGCCAGGAGGAGTGCGAAGACGAGGACGGAGGCGAAGACGTGGAGGGTAACGTTGGTGACGTGGAACGGTCGCGGGTCCTGCCCCCAGAGCTCCCATTCGATGGCGAAGGTGGCGGTGGTGAGGGGCCGGAACAGCCCGATCCGGCCGGGTGCGTTGGGCCAGTAGGGTTCGGAGATGGCTTCGGGCAGCCGGTCGACACCGTGGACGCGCTCGTTGTTGACGATGATGAACTCGTCGTCGAGGGCGAACCCGTTGGGGATGGAGTTGGCGTACACTGCGGCGGCGAGGAGAGCCACGGCGAGAGCCGTCCAGCGCGTCCGGCTCATGGGGCCCCGTTCACGGCGAGAAGCGTTCGGGCCGTTCGGAGAGGATGTTGGCCCGGAGGATGTGCCAGAAGGCGGCCACGCCGTCCTTCCATGTGATCTTCTTCCCCTCGGCGTAGGTGCGGCCGTGGTAGGTGATGGGCACCTCGTAGATGCGTGCGCCGGCCTGTGCGAGCTTGGCGGTGATCTCGGGCTCGATGCCGAATCGCCTGGCCCGGAGCGGCAGGCTTCTGGCCAGGTCGGTGCGCATCATTTTGTAGCAGGTCTCCATGTCGGACATGTTGAGGTCGGTGAAGACGTTGGAGACGAGGGTGAGGAAGCCGTTGCCGACGCGGTGCCAGAAGTAGAGGACGCGGCGCCGTGCGCCGAGGAAGCGGGACCCGTAGACGGCGTCGGCGCGTCCTTCCTGGATGGGTCCGAGGAGGATGGGCAGCTCGTGTGGGTCGTACTCCAGGTCGGCGTCCTGGACCACGAGTGCGTGGCCGGTGGCCGCCTGGATCCCGCCGCGGACGGCGGTGCCCTTCCCCCGGTTCTCCTGGTGGACGATCAGCTGATCGATGACGCCCTGGTCGCGGAGCCGTTGGAGGACGCCTAGCGTCCCGTCGGAGGAGCCGTCGTCGATGGCGATGATCTCGAGGTCGAGGTCCACGTCACGGACCCGCCGTACGGCGTCCTCCACGGTGGCGGCCTCGTTGTAGACGGGCATGATGACGGAGAGGGTGTAGTGGTCGGGCGCCGGGGCATCGGGCGCCGGGGCATCGGGCCCCTGGTGGTGGGTGTGGCCGTCCATCAGTCGGTGACTCCGTAGCGGTTGAGCTTGCGGTAGAGGGTGGACGGGTCGATGCCGAGGACCTCTGCGGCCCTGGCCTTGTTCCCGCCCTCGGCGTCGAGGACCCAGAGGATGTAGGCCTTCTCGATGGTGTCGAGGGTGGGGTTCGGGGGTGATGCGTCGGCGACGAGGCGCTCGGCGGGCGGATCCACCACGCGGTCGGGGAGGTGGTCGACGTCGATGGTCTGGCCGCCGGCGAGGACTGCGGCGCGCTCGAGAGCGTTCTCGAGCTCGCGCACGTTCCCTGGCCAGTCGTAGCCCCGGAGCCGCTCCAGCGCGTCATCGGAGATCTCGAACGTCTGCCCGTCGGGTGCGAAGGCGTCGAGGAAATACTCGGTGAGGAGCGGCACGTCGTCGCGGCGGTCCCGGAGCGCGGGCATATGCAGGGAGATGACGTTGAGCCGGTAGTAGAGGTCGCTGCGGAAGGTGCCCCTGCGCATCTCCTCTTCCAGGTCCCGGTTGGTGGCGGCGATGATGCGGACGTCGATGGGCACCGTCTGGGTGGAGCCGACGGGGACCACCTCACGCTCCTGGAGCGTCCGGAGCAGCTTGACCTGGAGCGCGGGCGACATCTCGCCGATCTCGTCCATGAAGAAGGTGCCGCCCCTGGCGGCCACGAGGAGCCCGTCCTTGTCGCGGTGCGCCCCGGTGAAGGAGCCCTTCACGTGGCCGAAGAGCTCGGACTCCAGGAGGTTCTCCGGGAGCGCGCCGCAGTTGATGGAGATGAAGGAGCCGTCCTGTCGATCGGAGAGGGCGTGGATGTAGCGGGCCAGGACCTCCTTCCCCGTCCCGCTCTCCCCCGTGATGAGGACGGTGGAGTCGGTGGGGGCCACGGTCTCGGCCAGCTCGAGGATGTCGACGAAGGCGCGCTCCTTCCCGATGGGCCGATCGGCGTCGGAGACGTCCCTGCGGTGGATCTCCTTCTTGAGCTGGACGTTCTCCCGCTTGAGGGTTCGGGTCTCGACGGCCCGTCGGCAGAGGGCCACCAGGTCGTCGTTGCTGAACGGCTTCTGGAGGTAGTAGAAGGCGCCCCGGTTCACGGCCTCGATGGCGGACTGGAGCGAGGCCTGAGCGGTCATGAGGATGACCGGGACCTCGGGGTCCTTCTGCCGGATGGCCGACAGCACGTCCATCCCGCTCACGCCGGGCATCCGGATGTCGGTCAGGACCACGTCCGGGTCGACGTCCTCCCACTCCTCGATGGCGTCCTGCCCCCGGGTGCGGACCTCCACGTGGAAGCCCTCGCCCCGGAGCAGGATCTCCAGCGTGTTCAGGATGGACTGCTCGTCGTCGATCACCAGGATCTTCTGGCTCATGCCTCCTCCAGGTGCCGGGGCAGGTAGACGGAGAACGTGGTTCCCTCCCCCACTACGCTATCGATGACTACGCTCCCCTCGTGGGCCTCCACACCCCGGTGGACCAGCGCCAGGCCGAGGCCGCTGCCGTGCTCCCGGGTGGTGAAGAACGGATCGAACACCCGGCTGAGCGACTCGGGCTCGATCCCGGGACCGGAGTCGGCCACCCGGATCCGTACCGCGTCGCTGAACTCGACGCCCGGCGGCAGCTCCCGGTCGGACACCGGGCCCACGGCCACCTGCACGGCGCCGTCCTCCGGCGAGTGCTGGACCGCGTTCAGGACCAGGTTGAAGACCACGCGGTGCAGGAGGTCCGGGTCGCCTTCCACGGTGGCGGGCTCGACCTCGAGCTGCACGGTGGCCAGCCCCTTGGCCTCGGGGTGCCGGCGCACCACTTCCACCGCCTCGGCGGCCACCTCCGCCAGCTCCACGGTGGAACGCTCGCGCAGCTTGACCCGGGAGAACTCGATGAAGCCGGAGAGCAGCCGGCTCAGCCGGTCGGACTCGGCCAGGACCAACCGCCCGAGCACGCCCCGGTCATCGCCCAGAAGCTTCGAGTCCGAGTGGGTCAGCTGCTCCACGGCGCTCCGGATCGATGCCAGCGGGTTCTTGATCTCGTGGGCCAGCGACGCCGACAGCTCAGTGACCGCCTCCAGCCGCTCCGCCCGGCGGTGCAGCTCCTCGGCTCGCTTTCCGTCGGTGATGTCCTGGAGCACCACCGTCACCCAGGGCCGCTCGTCGCGCTCCAGCGCCGTGCTCCGGACCCCCAGGATGCGGAGGTCATCGGTGGCCTTCGTGTGCGTCTCGTACCACCGCACCGGGCCCCGGGCCGAGAGCGTGCGCCGGACCACCAGCTCCAGCCCCGGCGCCGCGCCGTCCATGACCTCCAGCGCCGGTCGGCCCAGCCAGTCGGCGGCCCGCATCCCCAGCAGCGTCTCCGCCGCCGAGTTCATATAGACCACCCGGCCCTCCGGGTCCACCGTGACCACCCCGGTATCCAGCGTGGCCAGGATATCGCTCGTGTCCAGCCGGAGCTGACGGAGCTCCGACTCCACCTCCCCGAGCTGCGACCCCGTCCGCTTCAGCCGGTCGCCCAGCCACCCCGTGGCAGCGGCGATCGCCAGGAAGAGCGCCATGCGGATCAGCACGCTGGCGTCCAGGTGCGGCTCCCCCGCCGGCCCGCCCAGCGCCTCCGTCAGCGTGGCGCCCCACACCGCGTCCGCGAAGTACAGGAGCGTGGCGAGCGCTCCGACAAGCAGCCCGCCCCGCAGCGGCAGCAGGAGCGCGCCCTCGGTGATCACCAGCACGTAGAGGGGCACGAAATCGCTCTCCGCGCGCCCCGTCATATGGACCACCGCCGTCACCAACAGGACATCGAACAGCGCCTGCGCGTAGAGGAAATTGGCGGTGGGGGCCTGTCCCGCCACGTGGGTGTTCCAGTAACTTCCAGCGGTGATGCCCAGCGTCATGATCAGCATCAACGTCGCCACGAGCGTGGCTTCGGGCCGCACCTGGGGCTGCGTCCAGACCAGCAGCGCGGCCGCGAAGATCCCCGCAGCGAGCGTAAGACGGGCCACGTAGATCCAGCGCAGGAACCCCTCGGCGGAATACATGGGGGAAGGCTAGCCGCGGCCGTTGCAGCTTGCAAGGCCCGGAGCTTGCAATTCACCAGCGCTACCGTCCGGAACCTCGTAACAAAGCCGGGCATTCATACGTTGTAGGGATGGAACAAAGGGCGGACCCGGGAGGTCTCTCCATGAACGGACCCGCGGCCGGGTGGGCCGAGCAGGTCGATCCAGGAGTGGCTGTGGGTCCCGGCACGAGGCGAAGCCAGGAGGAGACGGGATGAGGGAAGCGAAGTGGTGGAGACAGGGCGCGGTCGCCGTGTTGGCGGCGGGGCTGGTGCTGGGTGCGGCGGCGCCGGTGTCGGCCCAGTATTTCGGCCGGAACAAGGTCCAGTACGAGGAGTTCGACTTCCAGGTCCTCCACACGGACCACTTCGACATCCATTACTACCCGGAGGCGGAGGAGGCGGTGCGGGACGCGGCGCGGATGGGGGAGCGCTGGTACGCCCGGCTTTCGCGGGTGTTCAACCACGAGTTCGCCGAGGTCAAGCCGATCGTCCTGTACGCGAACCACCCGGACTTCCAGCAGACGAACACCACGGCGAGTGAGCTGGGCGAGGGGACGGGCGGGTTCACGGAGGCGTTGAAGAACCGGGTCGTCATGCCGTTGACGGGTGTGTATCAGGGCACGGACCACGTGTTGGGTCACGAGCTGGTTCACGCCTTCCAGTACGACATTGCGGAGGACATGGCGGCGCTGAACCAGCAGGGCCTGGGCAGGCTGCCCGGGTGGCTGATCGAGGGGATGGCGGAGTACCTGTCGGTGGGCCGTGAGGACACGCACACGGCCATGTGGCTGCGGGACGCGGCGCTGCGGGGCGACCTGCCGACGTTCCGCCAGCTGACGATGGACCCGCGCTATTTCCCGTACCGGTACGGCCAGGCGCTGTGGGCCTACATCGGGGGCCGGTGGGGGGACCGTGCGGTGACGGACCTGTACAAGTCGTCGCTGCGTCACGGCTGGGTTCTGAGCATCCAGCGGGTGCTGCGGGTGGACGCGGAGGAGCTGAACAACGACTGGATGACGTCGATCCGGTCGGCGTATCTGCCGGTGCTCCAGGGGAAGGAGCGTCCGGACGACATCGGCACGCGGGTGCTGGCGGAAGACATCGATGCCGGCCAAATGAACGTAGGTCCCTCGCTGAGTCCCGACGGGAGCCGGGTCGCCTACTTCACGGAGCGCGACCTGTTCGAGGTGAGTCTGTACATCGCGGACGCGCGCACGGGCGAAGCGATCAAGAAGGTGGTAGACAGCCAGTCGGACCTGCACTTCGACGCTCTGAGCTTCCTGAGCTCGGCGGGTGCGTGGTCGCCGGACGGTCAGCGGATGGCGTTCACGGCGTTCGCCGAGGGTGACGAGGAGCTGGCGGTGGTGACGGTGGACGACGCGGACGTGGAGCAGCGGATCCGGATCGAGGGCGTGGGGTCGGTGACGACGCCGGCGTGGTCGCCGGACGGTCGGACCATCGCGCTGTCGGGGAACCGGGGCGGGGTGAGCGACCTGTACCTGGTGGACGTGGAGTCGGGTGAGGTGACGCAGCTCACCGACGACCGGTACGCGGACCTCCAGCCGGCGTGGTCGCCGGACGGGACGCAGCTGGCGTTCGTGACGGACCGGGACGGCACGAATTTCGAGAACCTGACGTTCGGCGCCATGAAGCTGGCGGTCGTGGATGTGCGGACCCGGCAGATCGAGGTCCTGGACGTCTTCGCGGGCGGGAAGCACATCGACCCGCACTTCGGCCCGGACGGCCGGTGGCTGTACTTCATCGGCGACGCTGACGGCTTCAGCGACGTGTACCGCCTGGAGATGGCGACGAACACCATCGAGCGAATCACGCGCCTGGGCACGGGCGTGAGCGGGATCACCGGTACCTCCCCTGCACTGACGGTGGCCGCCGAGACGGGCGACATCATGTTCAGCGTATTCAGCGAGGGGAACTACGCGGGGTACCGGATGGACGCCGACCAGGTGGAGGCCCGGGCCGAGCCGGTCTTCTCGCGGTTCGCAGGGAGCCAGCGGGCCGGCATGCTCCCGCCGCTGGAGTCGGCGAACCGCGGGGTGGTGGCGAGCTATCTCTCGGACCCGTACCGGGGGCTTCCGGAGGAGGAGTTCCCCGTGGCCGAGTACCAGCCGGGGCTGGCGCTCGACTACATCGGCGTGCCCCGGCTGGGTGTGGCGGCGGACCGGTTCGGCACCGCCGTCTCGGGCGCGGTGGCCACGTACTGGAGTGACATGCTGGGCAATCGCCAGATGATGGCGGCGGTGCAGGCCAACGGCGGGATCAAGGACGTGGGCGGCCAGGTCCAGTACGTGAACCAGGGCAGCCAGCTGAACTGGGGCGTCCTCGGTGGGCACATCCCGTTCCGGCTCCCGTTCTGGAATCTTTACGAGGCCGAGATCGATGGCCAGCAGGTGCTGGTCCAGGAGATCCAGATCCTGCGGATCTACCAGAGCCAGATCAGCGGGCTGATGGAGTTCCCCATCTCCAAGACCCGCCGGTGGGAAATGAACGCCGGATACCAGCGCTACGGCTTCGGGCTGGAGGCGCTGCGCAGCTACCTGAATCCGGGCACGTACCAGGAGATCGCTGTGGAGCGTGTGGACCTGGACCCCGCCGCGCTGAGCCCGAGCTTCGGTCAGGACTACCACATGGGGACCGCGTCGCTGGCCTACGTGGGCGACTGGTCATACTTCGGCTTCACGTCACCCGTGCGGGGGGGGCGGTTCCGCCTGGAAGTGGCCCCCACGGTCGGGGACCTGAACGTGCTGACGGCCACGGCCGACTATCGGCGGTACCTGCACACGTACCCGTTCACGCTGGCCCTGCGCGGGCTGCACTTCGGGCGCTACGGCCCTGACGCCGAGGGCTCCATCTTCACCCGACAGACGTTCCTCGGCTACCAGACACTGGTCCGGGGCTACTCCTACCGGTCCTTCTCCCAGCAGGAGTGTGGCGTCGGGCAGAGCTGTCCGGCATTCGAGCGGCTGTGGGGCTCGCGGCTGGCCGTGGCCAACGCCGAGGTCCGTGTGCCGCTCTTCGGCGTTGAGCAGTACGGACTCCTCCACTTCCCGTTCCTGCCCACCGAGCTGTCCGCGTTCGTGGACGCCGGCGTGGCATGGACGAGTGACGCGCCGTGCGAGGGCGCACCCACGGACGGTACGGCGGCCTGGGACGCGACGCACTGCTCGCCGACCTTCAAGTGGGACGCACCCAACGAGCGGACGCCGGTGGTCAGCGCCGGCCTTTCGGCCCGGGTGAACGTCCTGGGCTTCGCCGTGGTGGAGACGTACTACGCGTACCCCTTCCAGCGTCCGAACAAGGGCTGGCACTGGGGCGTGCAGTTCTCGCCGGGCTGGTAGGGTGGAGCGGCGGCGCCTCCGGCGCCGCAACCGGCGGCCTGCGGCTCGCAACACGCCCGGCCTGAGGGCCGGGCAATCTGCGGGAGTGTCCCCCTCCACCCGCCCTCCCCGCTCCGCGACCTGGCAGCCAGGCAGGCGGTTCCCTTGCGAGGCCGAAGGCCGAGCCTTTGCGCCCGAAGGGCGCCTGTTGCCGGCGAAGCCGGCCTGTTGCGAGGCCGAAGGCCGAGCCTGTTGCGGGCGCAGCCCGCCTGTTGCGAGCGCAGCGAGCCCCCGGGTGTAGCCAAACGCCCGGCAATCCGCCACTGTCATGGGGCGGGTTTCGACATAGATATGTGGATCAACGTTTGAAGGGATAGATCAACCATGAAGTACGAGGACGACATCCGAACGCTGGACCCGATTCTGAGACCCCGGAGCATTGCCGTGATCGGTGCGAGCCGGCGGCCGGGGACCATCGGGTACCAGATCGTGGACAACCTGATCCAGCACGGGTACGAAGGGGTCATCTATCCGGTGAACCCGAAGGCCCGGGCCATCCACTCCATCCCGGCGTACGCATCGGTCCGGGACATCCCCGGCGAGGTCGACCAGGCGATGATCGTGGTCCCGAAGGACTACGTGCTGGACGTGGTGGACGAGTGCGGCGAGAAGGGGATCGAGGGCGTGGTGGTGATCAGCGCCGGGTTCCGCGAGGTGGGCGGCAGCGGCGCCGAGCTGGAAGAGAAGCTGGTGGAGAAGGTGAAGTCGTACGGGATGCGGCTGGTGGGCCCGAACTGCATGGGCGTCCTGACCACGCTGCCGGAGCTGAGCATGAACGCCACATTCGCGCCGAGCATGCCGCCCCGGGGCCCCGTGAGCCTCATGAGCCAGTCGGGTGCCATGGGCGTGACGATCCTGGACTACGCCGCCGAGTATGGCATCGGGATCCACGACTTCGTGAGCGTGGGCAACAAGCCGGACGTGAGCGGCAACGACCTGGTCCAGTACTGGGGCGAGGACGACCAGACGCGGGTGATCCTGATGTACCTGGAGAACTTCGGGAACCCCCAGAAGTTCTACCGGCTGGCCCGCCAGATCACGAAGCGGAAGCCCATCGTGGTGGTGAAGGCGGGCCGGACCGGTGTGGGCGCCCGGGCGGCCAGCTCCCATACCGGCGCGCTGGCCGGCGCGGACGTGGCGGTGGACGCGCTCCTCGGCCAGGCCGGGGTGATCCGCGTGGACACCGTCGAGGACCTCTTCGACATGGCCATGGCCTTCGACGAGCTGCCGGTGCCGGAAGGGAACCGGGTGGCCATCATCACCAACGCGGGCGGCCCGGGGATCATCATTGCCGACGCGTGCGAGAGCCGGGGTCTCGAGGTGGTGCCGCTGTCGGAGGAGACACAGGCGTCGCTGCGGGAAGTGCTGGCGGAGGAGGCGAGCGTCCGGAACCCGGTGGACATGATCGCCTCGGCCACGCCCGAGAGCTACCGGCTAGTGCTGGACCGGGTGCTGGAAGACGACGGGATCGACGCGGCCATCGCGGCGTTCGTCCCGCCGCTGGGCGTTCGGCAGGAGGATGTGGCGCAGGCCATCGTCGACGCGAAGGAGGGGCACGACAAGCCGGTGCTGGCGGTGCTCATGGGCCGCCAGGGACTGCCCCAGGGCCGAGCCCAGCTCCACGAGGCCGGCGTGCCCGGCTACATCTTCCCCGAGTCGGCGGCCAAGGCGCTGGCCGCCATGTACCGCTACCGCCAGTGGCTGGAGCGGCCCGAGGGCACATTCCAGGAGTTCGACGTGGACCGGGAGGCGGTGCGGCAGGTCGTCCGGGACTCGCAGGCGAGCGGCACCGAACACCTGGCGGGGCCCGACGCACTGGCGGTGTTCAAGGCCTATGGGATCCCCGTGCTGGAGTCGCGCATCGTCACCTCCGCCGACGCGGCCGGGGAGGCCGCTGAAGAGCTGGGGCTGCCGGTGGTCATGAAGATCGAGTCGCCGGACGTGGTCCACAAGACCGACGTGGGCGGCGTGGTGGTGGACCTGCGCACGGCCGAGGAGGTCCGGGTGGAGTACGACGCCATGGTGGAGCGCGTCCGGAAAGCGAAGCCCGAGGCCGATATCCGGGGCGTGCTGATCCAGCCGTTCGTCCGGGGCGGCCGGGAGACCATCATCGGCGGGACCACCGACCCGACGTTCGGCCCACTCCTCATGTTCGGGCTCGGCGGCGTGTACGTGGAGGCGCTGAAGGACGTGGTCTTCCGGGTCCACCCGCTGACCGACCTCGACGCGGAGCAGATGGTGAAGTCGATCCGTGGCTACCAGGTGCTCCAGGGCGTGCGGGGCGAGCCGCCGTCAGACGAGGAAGCGATCCAGGACGTGATCCAGCGGGTGTCGCAGCTCATGGGCGAGAACCCGGCGATCAGCGAGCTGGACATCAACCCGTTCCTGGTGCAGGAGAACGGCGGAGTGGCGCTGGACGCGCGGATCCGGATCGAAGGGGAGTGATCTGAGATCTGAGATCTGAGATCTGAGATCCAAGTGGTTCGCGGCGGGGCCACGTTCAAGGTGGATCTCCTTCGCGGCGGAATCAGGCTTCGCGGCGAGGTCAGGGCTCCGGCGGTCGCGGGCTTCGGGCCTGCCCCGGGCTCGGGGCGTATTCGAAGCGCGGGCGGTTCGGACGGGGCCGAGCGAAAGAGACGGCTCGACCCTCGACCCCTCGGCCGCCCGGCTCTACTTAGATCTCAGATCTTAGTTCTTAGCTCTTAGCTCTCAGCTCTACGAGTAGGAGGTCGAGATGCCGACAAAGGTAGTACGGTTCCAGGGCGCTGAGGGCGCCGAGCTCGAAGGACGGTTGGAGCTGCCGGTCTCCGGCGACCCGGTGGCGTGCGCCGTCTTCGCCCACTGCTTCACCTGCTCGAAGGACCTGAAGGCGGTGGTCCACATCGCCCGGGCGCTGGCCCGCCAGGGGATCGCCGTGCTCCGCTTCGACTTCACGGGGCTGGGGCAGAGCGAAGGGGAGTTCAGCGAGACGAGCTTCGCCACGAACGTGGAAGACCTGGTGGCGGCGGCGGAGTTCATGGCGTCAGAGTACGAGGGCCCGGACATCCTCATCGGGCACTCCCTGGGCGGGGCGGCGGTCCTCCAGGCGGCTCACTCCATCCCGTCGGCCCGGGCGGTGGCCACCATCGCGGCGCCGTGCGACCCGCGGCACGTGACGCACCTGATCCAGGACTCGGTGGAGGAGATCGAAGCGAAGGGCGAGGCGGAGGTGGTGCTCGCCGGCCGGAAGTTCACCATCAAGAAGAAGTTCCTCGACGACCTGGAGCACGAGGCCATGCAGGGCCGGATCTCGGAGCTCGACAAGGCGCTCCTGATCTTCCACTCGCCCGTCGACAACACCGTAGGGATCGACAACGCCGCGTGCATCTACGAGGGAGCCAAGCACCCCAAGAGTTTTGTCAGCCTCGATGACGCTGATCACCTCCTGACCGACGAAGCGGACTACAGCTACGTGGCCGACGTGCTGGTGCCGTGGGCGCGGAAGTACATCGACATCCCGCCACCGGAGCCGGTGGAGCAGCTGCCGCAGGGTGACCGCGTGGTGACACGCACGGGCGAGGAGGGGTTCCGCACGGAGGTCATGGCCAAGCGCCACCCGCTGGTGGCCGACGAGCCGGCCAGCGTGGGCGGGACGGATACCGGACCGACCCCTTACGACCTCCTGGCCGCCAGCCTCGGCGCCTGTACCGGGATGACGCTCCGAATGTACGCCGATCGGAAGGGATGGGCCCTCGAGGAAGTCACCGTCCGGCTCAAGCACTCGAAGGTCCACGCCGGCGACACGGAGAGCGACAGCGACGACGGTGACGAGAAACTGGACCGGATCGAGCGCGTCGTGGAGATCGAGGGCGATCTCTCCGATAAGCAGCGGAAACGGCTGCTGGAAATCGCCGACAAGTGCCCCGTGCACAGGACGCTGGACGCCGGCGTGCACGTGGAGACGCGGATGGGCGAGAGGTAGCCCGCCATGCACTACCACCTGATCGGGATCGCCGGCACCGCCATGGGCTCCCTGGCCGGGCTCCTCCGGGAGGCCGGACACCGGGTCACCGGAAGTGACGAGGGCGTCTACCCGCCCATGTCGACGCTGCTGGACGATCTGGGCATCGCGTACGCCCGCTCCTTCGACCCGGCGAACCTGGGACCGGCGGATGCCGGTGCGGGGACCGCGAACGTGCCCGATGTGGTGGTGGTGGGCAACGCCATCTCACGGGGGAACCCCGAGCTCGAGGCCGTCCTCGACCGTCGGCTCCGCTACACGTCGGCGGCCCAGGTCATCAAGGAGGAGCTCCTGCGCGGCCGGCGCGTGCTGGCGGTGGCCGGGACCCACGGCAAGACGACGACGACGGCGCTGCTGGCCTGGCTCCTGGAGAGCGCCGGGCTCACTCCTTCGTTCCTGGTGGGCGGCGTGGCCGAGAACTTCGGGACCAGCTTCCGGCTGGTGGACACGGCCGAGTCCGACCTCTTCGTCATCGAGGCCGACGAGTACGACACCGCCTACTTCGACAAGGGCCCGAAGATGTGGCACTACCTGCCCCACGTGGCGGTGGTAACCAACCTCGAGTTCGACCACGCCGACATCTACCGCGACCACGAGGCCTACCGCTTCGCCTTCTCCCGCTTCATCAACCTGGTGCCGGGCTCCGGGACCCTCGTAGCCGGGTGGGAGTCGCCGCCCGTCAGGGAGCTGGCCCGAAGATCGTTCGCGCCCGTGGAGTCCTTCGGGCTGGCGGACGCCCGGGCCAGGGCGCAGGCCGAGACGGGATCCGAGACGGGATCCGAGGCGGGATCCAAGACGGGAACCGGGGCGCGGCCGGGGGGCGTGGCCAGGGGTGCGCCCCCGGCCACGGGCGAGGTCCGGGCCGCCGGATCCGCGGAGCCGGAGGGCTTCGATGCGTCGCTGCAGCACCCCCGCTGGACGGCCGACGGGATCGACTACGGGCCCGATGGCACGCTCTTCAACGTCTTCCACGACGGCGAGTGCCTCGGCGACGTGGTCACTCCCCTTACCGGCGCGTTCAACGTCCGGAACTGCCTCGCGGCCATCGCCGCCGCCCACGCCGTGGGCGCGCAATGGGACGGGATCGTGGAGGGGCTCCGGACCTTCGAGAGCGTGGCGCGTCGCATGGAGGTGAAGGGCGAGGCCCGGGGCGTACTGGTGATCGACGACTTCGCGCACCACCCCACCGCGGTCCGGGCTACCCTCGACGCCGTCCGGCAGCGCTATGGGGAGAGGCTGTCCTCGGCCGGCGAAGGTCGCTCCGGCGGCCGTCTCGTCGCCGTCTTCGAGCCACGGAGCTACACCGCGCAGCGACGAGAGCATCAGCAGCCGTACCGGCGCGCGCTGGGCGCCGCCGACCGCGTCATCCTCGCCGGGCTCTTCCACCCCGAACGCTACAGCGAGGACACCGGCATGGATCCCCACGAGCTCATCGCAGAGATCACGGCCGACGGCACACCCGCCGACTACCTTCCCGACACCGACCCCATCGTCGAGAAGCTCGCCGGGGAGCTGCAGGCGGGGGACATCGTGATCTTCATGTCCAACGGTGGATTCGGCGGGGTCCACACCAGGCTGCTCGAGGAGCTCGGAGGATAGCTCGGGAGCACCACCCCTCGGGCTCTTGAGGGGGGGCGGTGGTCGGTATGTGGAAAAGTGAAATCGTTCGAGCTTGAATGAACTACCCCCGAGATAAACATGCTACGTTGTTGACTGGCAACACGATAGCACATTTGTGGACAAAGTAGTTCGTTCACGTTCGAATGAAAATCCTGTCTGGAGGGATGCGGCTCCGGGCTGGACTCCGGGCTGGAGCCGGGCACTTCGCGAACGCCGGGTTCCCGGTTAGATTCCCGACCGTCGTCGGACCGTAGGATCGTCGGACCGTAGGATCGTCGGACCGTAGGATCGTCGGACCGTCGGACCGTCGGACGGTCGAAGCCTCGGCGTCCGCGCGCACGCACCCGTACCCGAAGCGACATGGCACTCGACAAATCCAAGTTCATTTTCGTGATGAAGGATCTCCGGAAGGTGGTCCCCCCGAAGCGGGAGGTGCTGAAGGGGATCTGGCTGAGCTTCTACCCGGGCGCGAAGATCGGGGTGGTGGGTCCGAACGGCGCGGGCAAGAGCACGGTTCTGCGGATCATGGCGGGTCTCGACCAGGACTTCCAGGGCGAGGCGTGGCCGATGAAGGGGATCAAGATCGGCTATCTGCCGCAGGAGCCGGAGCTGGACCCGTCGCTGAACGTGCAGGGGAACGTGGAGGAGGCGGTGAAGGCGCAGCGTGATCTGCTGCGTCGCTACGACGAGATCAACGCGGCGTTCAGTGAGCCGATGGACGCGGAGGCGATGCAGGCGCTGATCGACGAGCAGGCGGAGGTGCAGGAGGCGATCGAGCACCAGGGTCTGTGGGAGCTGGACCGGAAGATCGAGATCGCCATGGACGCGCTGCGGCTGCCGCCGGCGGACGCGGAGGTTACGAAGCTCAGCGGCGGTGAGAAGCGCCGGGTCGCGCTCTGCCGGGTACTGCTGGAGGAGCCGGACATGCTGCTTCTGGACGAGCCGACGAACCACCTGGACGCGGAGTCGGTGGCGTGGCTGGAGCACCACCTGGACGCGTTCGAGGGGACCATCGTGGCGGTGACGCACGACCGGTACTTCCTGGACAACGTGGCGAAGTGGATCCTGGAGCTGGACCGCGGCGAGGGGTACCCGTACGAGGGGAACTACTCGTCGTGGCTCGAGCAGAAGCGGGAGCGGCTGCGGCTGGAAGAGAAGCAGGAGAGCAAGCGGCAGAAGACGCTGGAGCACGAGCTGGAGTGGATCCGGATGGCGCCGAAGGCCCGGCACGCCAAGGGGAAGGCTCGGGTGAACGACTACGAGTCGCTCCTCCAGCGGGACGTGCAGGAGAGGATCCGGACGGCCGAGATCATCATCCCGAAGGGCCCGCGGCTCGGCGACAAGGTGATCCGCGCCGAGGGGCTGACCAAGGGCTACGACGACCGGCTGCTCATGGACGGCGCGGACTTCGACATCCCGGCGGGGGCCATCGTCGGGATCGTGGGCCCGAACGGCGCCGGGAAGACCACGCTCTTCCGGATGATCGTGGGCGAGGAGCAGCCGGACGGCGGCACGCTGGAGGTGGGCGAGACGGTGGAGCTGGCGTACGTGGACCAGAGCCGGGACGCGCTGAACGCCGAGAAGACGGTCTACGAGGAGATCAGCGGCGGGAAGGACGAGGTGGAGCTGGGGAAGGCGTCGGTGAACAGCCGGGCGTACTGCTCGTGGTTCAACTTCAAGGGCGCCGAGCAGCAGAAGAAGGTGGGCGTGCTGAGCGGCGGCGAGCGGAACCGGGTCCACCTGGCGAAGCTGCTGAAGAGCGGCGGCAACGTGATCCTGCTGGACGAGCCGACCAACGACCTGGACGTGGACACGCTGCGGGCGCTGGAGGACGCGCTGCTCGACTTCGCCGGGTGCGTTCTGGTGATCTCCCACGACCGGTGGTTCCTCGACCGCATCTGCACCCACACGCTGGCGTTCGAGGGAGACAGCCAGCTGTTCTTCTACCCGGGCCCGTGGAGCGAGTATGAGGACGATCGGAAGCGGCGCGTGGGAGACGAGGCGGAGCAGCCGCACCGGATCCGGTACCGAAGGCTGACCCGGGGCTGACCGGCCGGTGGTCGCGCCGGGCATTCGTTGCTCGTCAGGTCGGCGGGATCTATTCTGATGGCGTGGTTTCAACTGGTTTCACCGGGGTGGATCAGTCCAGTCTTCCCCTCCCCGCTCGAAAGCCGCTACGCCACCATACCAGGAGATTCCGTGAAGCGCCCGTACCGCCTGGGCCTCGTCTTCTTCATCGCGTCGGTCCTCTGGATCTTCCTTTCGGATCTGGCCGTGGTCGTGGCGTTCGAGGATCCGGGTTCCATCCGCGTCGCCCAGACGGTCAAAGGGTGGCTGTACGTGGCGCTCGCCACGGTGCTGGTGGTGTACCTGGCGCGGCGGGAGCTGCGGGCGGTGGCGGAGGAGCGACGGGAACTGGAGGAAAGTGAGGCCCGGTACCGGAACCTGTTCGACCGCGCGCCGGTGCCGATGTGGATCTACGACCTGGAAACGCTGGAGTTCCTGGAAGTGAACCGGGCGGCGGTGGAGCACTACGGGTACACCCGGAAGGAGTTCCTCGGGATGACCATCGCGGACATCCGGCCGGAGTCCGAGGTGGAGAAGCTGCAGGAGAGCGTTGGCGCCGAGCCCGGGCTCCACCGCGCGGGAGTATGGACCCACCTGACGCGGGAGGGGACGCCGATCCAGGTGGAGATCACGTCGTATCCCATCGCGTTCCGTGACCGGGCGGCCGAGTTCGTCATGGCCGTGGACGTGACCACGCGGGAGGAGGTCCACGACGCGCTGCGGAGAGGGCAGCAGACGTACGAGCAGCTGTTCCGGAACAGCCACGCCATCATGCTGGTCATCGACCCGGATGACGGGAGCATCGTGGACGCGAATCCGGCGGCGGAACAGTTCTACGGGTACAGCGCGGACCGGTTCCGCACCATGAAGGTCTCGGACATCAACACGGCGGACCCGAGACTGCTGGCCGCGCGCATGGCAGAGGTCCGGCAGAAACAGGTTCACTTCTTCCAGTTCCAGCATCGCCTGGCGGACGGCAGCGTCCGGGATGTGGAGGTCTACTCCGGCCCGGTGGATCTCGGAGACCAGCGGGTCCTGTTCTCCATCGTCCACGACGTTTCGGACCTGGCGGCGGCCCGGCATCAGCTGGAGCACGCCCAGCGCATGGAGGTGCTGGGCCGGCTGGCCGGGGGCGTGGCCCACGACTTCAACAACATCCTGGCCGTGATCGGCGGTGCCGCGGCGCTGGCGGCGGATTCACTGCCTCCGAACACGCCGGTGCGTGACGACCTGGACGAGATCATCCGGGCCAGCGACCGGGGCGCCCGCCTGACGCGGCAGCTGCTGGCGTTCGGGCGCAAGCAGGTGACCCGGCCGGAGGTCCTGGAGCTGAACGAGGCGCTGGAGGACATGGCCGACGGGCTGCGGCGGCTCGTGGGCGAGCACATCCGGCTGACGTTCGACCTCACGCCCGACCCGACGCCGGTCTACGTGGACGCCGGTCAGCTGGAGCAGGTCCTGCTGAACCTGGTGGTCAACGCCCGGGACGCCATCGTGGGGCAGGGCCGGATCCGGGTCCGGACCCGGGTGGAAACCGCCGGGGAGGGCCCCGATCGCGTGCGGATGGAGGTGGAAGACAACGGCCCCGGCATCCCGGCGGAGGCGACGGACAGCATCTTCGAGCCATTCTTCACCACGAAGGACGTGGGCAAGGGCACGGGGCTCGGGCTCTCGACCGTGTTCGGCATCCTGGAGGAAGCCGGGGGCGGCATCGAGCTCGACCGCAGCTATGAGGCCGGCGCCCGGTTCGTGGTCCGGCTCCCCCGCCTCGAGCCATCGGCCGCGGCCTTCGAGCCCGCCGCCGAGCCGACTCCGGCGGTCCCGGCCGGCGCAGGGTCCGAGCCGCCACTGGGCCCGATCCTGCTCGTGGAAGACGACGAAGCGCTCCGGCACGTCATGGAGCGCATGCTGACCCGGGCGGGGTACCGCGTGCTCGGGGCGTCATCGGGCAAGCACGCCCTGGAGGTGCTGAATGACCGACCGGCAGACGCGGAGCCCGTCCTGGTCATCTCGGACGTGGTAATGCCCGACCTGCCGGGCCCCGCCATGATGCGAGCGCTCCGGGAGGCGGGGTACGACGCGCCGGTCCTGTTCACGTCCGGGTACAGCCCGGAGGACGCCCGTGATCTGGTCGACCATTTCCCCGGCTCCCGGTTCCTCGAGAAGCCGTTCACGTCCGCGCAGCTGCTGGCCGAGGTCAGGACGGTCCTGGCGACCGCCTAACCCTGCATCCGAGCCCGCTCCGCCGCCCGGCTCCGCAGCCCGAACGAGGCGAGCATGAGGACGCCGGCGAGGACGGCCACCACGGCGAACGCGTCGGCGTAGGAGGAGATCCGGCCACCGGTGGACGCGATGATGGCGCCGAGGATGGCGGAGCCGGCGAGCTGCCCGATGGAGATGAAGACGGTGAGGATGCCCTGAGCGGCGCCCCGGTCCTCCTTCGGCGCCTCGTTGAGCATGACGTAGCGGAGCGACGACCCCAGGAGGCCGGCCATGCCGAGGCCGATGAGGATGCCGGCCACGTAGAAGAGGGTCAGCGTGGCGGTGAAGGCGGCCACCATCGCCATGCCGGCGGCGATGAGCGCGGTGGAGACGACCACCACCACCCGGGAGCCGGCCCGGTCGAGGACGCGGCCGAGGACGGGCGAGCCGAGGGCCATGGCCACCACGATGGGCAGGAGCATGAACGCCGCGGTGGAGGTGCTGACGTCGAAGGCGGCCACCAGGAGCGCGGGTACGAAGACTACGGCGGCCTCGCTCACGCCTGCGCCCAGGGAGAGCCCGCTGGCGATGACGATCTGCCGGGAGCGGAACAGACCGGGCCGTATGACGGGGTCGGCGGCCCGATCCTCGACCCACGGGAACGCCACGAGCAGAACGGCGGCCACCAGGAGGAACGGGAGCACGTCGGGGCCGGCGAGGCTCGCCAGCGGCGCCGTGGTATCGATGCGGTTGAGCGCCAGTGCGAGGGCGGTGAGCATGACGGCCAGGACGGCCATCCCGAGCCAGTCGAAGGGACGGGGCTCCTCGGCGCGGACCGAGGGCAGGACCCGGAGCGCGGCCCATACCACGGCCACGGCGATGGGCAGGTTGATGAGGAAGAGCCAGTGCCAGCTCAGGAGCAGCAGCACGCCGCCGAGGATCGGGCCCAGCAGGAACGCGACGCCGAACACGGCGCCGATGAGCCCCAGGGCGGCGCCCCGTCGCTCGGGCGGGAAGACGTCGCCGATGACGGCGCTGGCCACGGGGAAAATGCCGCCGGCGCCGAGCCCCTGGATGGCGCGGCCGGTGAGGACCAGGGCGTAGGTGGGCGCCGCGGCCACCACCAGCGAGCCGACGCCGAAGATGGCCACGTCGGCGGCATAGACCGACCGGCGGCCGTACCGGTCGCTGAGCTTGGCCATGAGGGGCGTGCCGATGAGGTTGAACAGCACGTAGATGCCGAGCATCCACGCGGCCGCCCGGTCGTCGATCCCGAACGTCTCCCGGAGCGCGGGGAGCGCCGGGCCGATGATGGCGATGTCCAGCGCGCCCATGAGCACACCGGTGAACAGGACCGCGAGGATCCGGTTCCGCTCTCTCTTGCTTACGTCCACCCTGCTCCCGCTCTGCCGGGGTTCAATAAGCGCTGAAGGTCATGGGAGCAGACGGTCACGGCAAGGGGGCGAGCGCCCCCGACGGGCTTCCGATCCGGGCGGACAGGACCCAGCGGCTACCGCCCCGGGCCAGGCTCACGGCGGCAGCGCTCTCACCGTCCGAGAAGCGCAGCTCCACGCCGGGATCGACGTAGCTCCTGGGGGCGTCGCCCACCAGCGGGTCCCACACACGGGCGCCGTCCACGAACAGCTCCAGGGCGGCGCGGGCGGGACCCGCGTCCACGAACCAGGCGTGGCCCAGCGAGCCGTGGAGCAGGCCGCGCCCGAAGGCGTCCCGGCCCATGCGGTCGTTCCGGATCAGCGGGTGCCCCCGCAGGAGCGGGGCGCGCGCTCGCCCGGTACCGGCGCCGTCCCAGACCGTCGGAGGGGCGCCGCGGGAGACCAGCGTACCGCCGCCCGTAACCGACCAGGCACGGCCCGGGGCGGTCTCGTACCGGGCCCGTCCGGCCAGGCGGGCGCGGCCGAATGCCTCCGGCGCCTCTCCGGGCCCGTCGGGCCAGGCGTCCACGGCGGCGCCCACCCGGACGCGGTCGCCGGGGAACGCGTGCAGCGCCGAAACGCCGACCCGCCCGAGGCGGCCCCGGCCCTCCCACCGCTCCACCCCCAGGGAGAGCCCCAGCCGGGTGCCGGGACTCATCCACCGGCGGAGCGTAGCCACCCCCCACCGCCGGGTGGTGTCCGCACCGATGGCGCCATCGGCCGGTGCGTACCGCTCCTCGGTCCAGCCGGCTCGCACCGTCACCACCGCCGCCAGCGGTGGCCAGGGGACTGCCACCACCGCCTCCGCCAGCGGCCGGGCCCCCTCCCACGCCCCGCGCAGCCGCCACCGTTCGCCCACCGTCAGCACGGGCCCGAACGCCACCTCCGCCCGGGCGTTGACGAGGGCGGCGAGCCCTGACACGGCCAGGTCGACCGGACGAGGCAGCTGTCGCCGCTCGAGGATCTCCGCCCGCACCTCCACCGAGCCGTCACGGAGCGGGCGGTAGTCCACCCGTGCCCGGGCCACGGAGGGAAGCTGCCCCACGCGTCGTCGAGCCAGTCGCAGCCGCTCGGGCGTGAGCCGGTCCCGGGCACGGATCCCCATGGGGTCCGCCACCGTCCGGTAGCGGAGCGTCTCGAGGCCACGAACCCGGACCAGGTCCACCGGTGGCCCGCCCTCCAGGTTCCACGCCCGGAGCGCTCCGACCTCATCGCCGGCCAGGTACCGGGCCGTCGCCAGCATCTCCCGGGCGATGGCCAGGTGGGGATCGTCGTCGGAGGCGGTGCGGAGGTAGCGCTCCGCTGCGGCCACGGCGGTATCGGGACGACCGGCCCGGAGCGCAGCCAGGCCGGCCTCGAGGGGTGGGGGCAGCGACCTCGCCGGGTCCGGATCTGCGGCCGGGTCGGCACCAGCGTCCCGCTCCGGGCCAGCGTCCGGCTCGGGCCGTGCGGCCGCGTCATCGGGGGCGCGAGCGGGGACGGCCACCAGGGCCCAGTGGTCCGACGGGGCCCACCGATCGAGGAAATCCTGCCGGGACAGGCGGCGTCCGGGGGCGACGAGCGGGTCGTGGAACCGGATCGCGTCCGGCCCGGCGGCCACCACCACCACGTAGTGGAACCGGCTCCTGCCGCTCTGGAGGAGTGCGACGACGGGGACCCCGTCCTGCACCCGGGCCAGCGCCGTCGTCGGCTCACCCCGGAGCACTTCCACCCGGTGCCCCCGCTCGGCGAGGGCGTCGGCGAGGTCGTCGGTGTGGATGCCGCCGGCGGACCGGTCCACCAGGGGGGCGTAATCGTCGGCGTAGACGCCCAGCGCGCCCCAGAACCGCTCGACCATGGCGGCCGACGCGCCGCCGCACAGGAGCGGGCCCTGGGCTACGTACGGCACGGCGCTGCCGGGCCCCACCAGGGTGTCGGACGGTGTGGCCGCCTGGGTGCCTCCGTACGCCGGCCCTCCCGGGGCGAGGAGCCCCGCGAGGGCCAGCGCGGGAAGCGTCGGACTCAAATGCTGATCAGCAGGATGATGAGCAGGATGATGAGGATCGTCGTCGACGTGATGACGACGGTGTCGCCGCCGGCCAGGTAGGCTTCCGAGTCCAGCACCCGCTGCGCGATATTCGCGGCCTCGTCGGCGCTCAGCGTCCGGATGCCGGCCTCCGCGCCCTCGATGTCGAGTCCGTGCCGGTCGGCCACGCGCTGCACGTCCTCGTCCCCGAGGAACTCGCGGATGATAGCGCGGTCGGCGGTGGCCGGGTCATCGCCGGTCACGAGAGTGCGCAGCTCGTCCCGGACCTCCTGGTCCCGGAGCTCCTGGGCGTCGGCCTGCACCGTGCCCAGCGTGAGGATTGCGGCGAGTGCTGCCAGTACCGTGAAGCGCATGGTTCCCTGCCCCTGTTTCGAGTCGCGATGGGTGTGGGTCTTCCCGGGCATCTCGTGCCCTCGACGGCTCGGGGGTGCATATCCCGTTCCAACACAGCGCCGCGACCCGCCCTGCGCCTAGCTTCCCGGCTTCGCCCTCCCCTCCTCCTGTTCGAGGTACGGCACGCCGGTGGTCATCCACTCGGAGGCCGGCTCCCCCTTGAGGTAGTGGCCGAACCACTCGTTTATGCGGCGGTGGTAGTCGATCTGGTTCGGCTCCTTGGCCAGCCCGTGGTTCTCGCCCTCGTAGACCAGCAGGACCATCTCCTTGCCGGCCCGGCGGGCGGCGTTGTAGAAGAGGGTGCCCTGGTCCCAGTCCACGGCGCCGTCCTCGTCGCCGAAGGCCACGAGCATGGGCGTGTTCAGGCTCTCGATGTGGTGGACGGGCGAGTTGGCGTCGTAGCTCTCCCAGTCCTGCCACGGCGGTACCTCCATGCGCCCCTGACTGATCTCGAAGATCCGGGCGTCGGTGCCACCGGTGTTCCAGTAGATCGACAGGTACATGCTGGAGAGCTCGGTGAGGGGCGCACCGGCCACGGCGGCGGCGAAGAGGTCGGTCTGGGTGGGCACGAACGCCGTCTGGTAGCCGCCCCAGGAGTGGCCCACGAGCCCGATCCGGTCGGGGTCGACCATCCCGGTCTCGATGACCCGCTCCACCGCCGGCACGAGCGCCTCCACGGCGCTGAGCCCCGGGTTCCGGTCGCGGTAGACGATGTCGGGCTGGAAGACGAAGTAGCCCTGGCTGGTCCACACGGCCGGGTTGTACGCGCTGGTCTCGCTGGGGACGGAGTAGCTGTGTACCGCCGGCGAGCGGATCTCGTAGATGTACGTGATCATGGGGTACTGCTTCCCGGGCTCGTAGTCGGCCGGGTAGAAGAGGGCGCCCTGGAGGCGCCGGCCCCACTCGTTCTCGAACTCGATGAGCTCGGAGCGGCCCCAGGCGTAGTCGCTCTGGAACGGGTTCGTGTTCGTGAGCTGCTCGCCCTCTCCCAGGGAGCCCCGAGCGATGAAGTAGTCGGGGGAGTCGTCGAAGTCCTCGACCCGGTAGCTGAAGACGTCGGCGTCATCGGCCTTGCTGAGCCACCCCACGTTGGCGTCGAGCCAGATGACCCGGTCGGCGGTGCGGCCGAGGCGCGAGGCCACGGCGTAGCCGTTCCGCTTCGACCACTGCCCGGTGAGCGTGTAGTACGCCGGCGCCCGGGGGTCGATGGCCTCCTGCCCCTCCTCCCAGTCCAGGCGCACGTAGCGGTGGATCACGCTGTCGGCCCGGCCGCTGGTGATGGGCCGGCCCGAGCCGTCGGGCTGGACCTGCCAGACGTCGTACTCGTCGTAGAGGAGCACGCTCTCGTCGCCCTCCGTCCACGCGGCGAAGCGGAACGGCGGGTCCTGCTCTACGGTGTGGTCGTCCATGGTGTCGACGAACACGGTGGGCAGGTCGGCGGTGATGTTGACGTGGCGGTCGCGCCGGATGTCGTAGACGCGGTAGTGGTCGTCCTCGAGGTAGAGGAGGTAGCGGCCTTCGGGCGACGCGCCGTAGAAGTACTGGACGCGCTCGATGACCCTCCGGCGCTCGCCGGTCTCCGTGTCGATGACGTAGACGTCCACGTACCGGGGCCCGAACATCCGGAGCTTCTCGTACGGGTCGTCGGTGGTGCCGATGGCGATGGCGTCTCCGTCGACGCGCCGGACGTCATCCAGGAGCGCATCGCCGAGCTGCACGAACCGGTCGTCATCGAGGTGCCAGACGCTCAGCCGGTTCTCCTGCCGGTCGCGGGCGGCCGTCCGCTTCTGCGCGGGGATGATGTCCACGTCCCGGGAGTGCCAGACTTCGACCCCGGCGTCTTCGTCTTCGGACTCGGGGTCGGGCTCGGGGTCGGGCTCGGGGTCGGGCTCGGGGTCGGCGGCGGCGCTGTCGGCCTCGGCTTCCATGCGCGCGAGCGCCTCGTCCGTGTACTCCCAGTCCTGTACGCCGAAGAAGACGGCGCGGCCGTGATCGGCGAACTCGGGGGTGCGGTACTCGGCGATCCGGGTGTCGTCCGGGAAGCCGTCGTGCTCGGTGGGGTCGAGGACGAACGACCGGGTCCGACCCTCCACGTCGCGCCACGCCAGCACCACGTGGGTGGGCTCCTCCCGGTCGTCGTCCTCGTGGGCGCGGAGCACGGTCAGGTCGTCCTCATCGTCGCGCCAGGTCAGCTCCACGTACTCCGACGGGTGGGCATCGAGCATCCGGATGGCACCGGTGCGGGCGTCCCAGAGGCGGACGCCGTTCCCGGCGTTGTCGGGCGCGTCGACGGTCATGGCCAGGTACGGTCCGTCATCCTGCCACGCGTACTCGCCCACGTTGCCGAAGTTGACGTCGATCCCGGTCTCGAGGTCCCGGACCACGAGGTCCGCGCCGTGCTCGTCGTCGCCCTTGGCTTCCCCGGCGGGGTAGCGCCGCATGGCCAGGAACCGGCCGTCATCGCTGAACACGAACGACGATACGCCCTCCACCACCGTGGTGTCTCCCGAGCGCAGGTCCATGAGCCCGAGGCTGTTCTCCGGGCGCTCTTTGCGCTTCTCCAGCCGCTCCCGCGCCTCGTCGGACATGCCGATGATGTAGGCCGCCCAACGGCCGTCCTCCGAGAACGCCGTCTGGCTGCCGTACCCGATCACCACCACGGAGTCGGAGCCCACGCGACGGAGCCGGAGCTCGTCCTCTTCGTTGACCCGACGGATGGGCACCGCCATCCACTCACCGTCGGGCGAGAGGTCGGCCGCGCCGAGGCGCTCCCACCGGCCGTAGTCAGCGGGCGTGATGGGGCGCGGCTCGGTCGGGGCCGTGTCCTGCGCGGCCGTGTCGGCGGCCCCTGCCTGGTCCTGAGCAGCAGCCGGGACGGACGCGGCGGCCAGCAATATCACCGCGACGAACGCGGCGAACACGACGCGGGCTCTCTTCAGCTTCATCGAGGTTCCTCCATCGGATCCGTGAGTTCCCCTTCCACATATTCGACGCTCGGGAGCGGCGATTCGTTGACGGTGAGCCGGAATACGTCGGGGCGGGCGTAGTGGCCGGTGACGTCGAAGTCCATCTTGCCCCGGATGATGGCGCCGGCGTCGAGATCGGCGATCAGCATCCCGGACTCGTCCCAGAGCGGCCCGGCCAGGCACTCGCCCAGTGGGCCGTAGATGGCGCTCCCGCCGCGGCTCAGCGTCTCGGGCCACTGCCCCAGCTCATCGGCCAGCTCCAGATCTTCGGGGTAGTGGTCGCGGCGGACGTACTGGTTGCAGCCGAGGACGTAGCAGCGGCCCTCCAGAGCGATGTGGCGCAGCGTGGCCTGCCAGCCGTCCCGGGCGTCGGCGGTGGGGGCCAGGTAGAGCTCCACGCCCTTGCCGTACAGCGCCTGCCGGGCCAGCGGCATGTAGTTCTCCCAGCAGATCAGCCCGCCCAGGCGGCCGATGTCGGTGTTCAGCACCGTCAGCGTGCTGCCGTCGCCCTCGCCCCAGATCACCCGCTCCGCCGCCGTGGGCTTCAGCTTCCGGTGCTTGCCGAGCAGCGCACCGTCGGGCCCGAAGTAGAGGAGCGTGCAGTAGAGCGTGCCGCCGGAATGGGCGCCGTCGCGCTCGATGACGCCCACGGCCAGGTAGACGCCGTGCTCGGCGGCGGCCTGCCCCATCCGTTGGGTATGCGACCCGGGGACGTCCACCGCCCCGCGCCAGTAGCGCTCCCAGCCCCGGCGGCCTTCGGGGCGCCGGCCGCCCACGGCGGTGCCGAACGCCAGCCCCCACGGGTAGCCGCCGACGAAGGCCTCGGGAAAGAGGACCAGGCGGGCCCCCTTCCCCGCCGCCTCGGCGGTCTTCCGGACCACCGTGTCGACGGCCGCATCGGGATCGAACATGGCCGGCTCGGGCTGGACCACGGCCACGCGGACGGGGTCGGCGGCCCCACCCAGGGGCTCGGACCCTCTGGTTCTGTTCGCAGGAACTGTGGGTTCCTTGGCGCTCGAGGTCATCTGATTCTGTACCCGGGTCCTGTTGGTTTCGATTTCGTCATGGGACGCCCCCTCGGGCGAGCATGTCGCGTAGGGTCAACCTACCCGCCCAGCTCCACGGTCCGGGTGCTGCGGCCGCCCCGGGTGGACAGGAGCTCCGCGGTGATCTCGAAGGGCTCCACATCGCCCCGGACCCGGACCTTGAGGCGGACGGTGCGCGTCTCGCCGGGGCCGGTGTAGCCGGCCTCCCGGGTCTTGTCCCGGACCTCGGGCAGCACGATCTCCACGGGCGCCGGGGCGCCGATGGGCGTGCCGTCCTCGGCCGTGGGCTCGGCGGTGAGAGAGTCGGGGATAAGCAGCCGGACGCGGTCGGGCCGCACGATCTTGATGAGCTGGGCCTGGCGGAGCGCGGTGGGCAGCTCGCCGACGTTCCGGAACGTGACGTCCACGTTGTAGGTGACGCTGTCGCCTGCGGTTTCGGCCCCCTCGTCGCCTGCCGAGACGCCCACGTCGACGAACTCGAGGCGGGGCAGGTGCTTGGCCATCTCCAGGTTGAAGAGCGCCTGCCTGCGGATCCACTCCTCGAGGCGGTCGGGTGGGCCGTTCTGGCTGAAGAACTTGGGGTGGAACCCGCCGAGCTCGACGTCGCCCAGGGTCGGGTGGTGGAGCGGCTCCCACTCGCGAAAGCCCCGGCCGCCGTTCTCGGCGTCGTCCCAGACCAGGGCGTCATAGGAGTCGAGGATGCCGTCGCCGTTGTAGTCCTCCATGGCGCCGCCGTTCCACAGCTCGTCACCGTACCAGATGGACCCGTAGTAGAAGTAGCCGAAGTCGGGGCCGTGGCCGAACAACGGGCTCGGGCTGGTGGGCTCGCCGCTCCACGGGCTCACCGGGTAGCGGGTCATGTACGTCTCGTACACGTCGCCGGCCCACGGGTAGTCGGTGATGCTGAGCCCCACGCTGTCGAAATACTCGTAGAAGGCCAGGTCCTCCGGGTACATCCGCTCCTCGGAGCGCGACGTGGACGGCGGCCGCAGGTGCATGGGCACCCGGGTGTCCATGGAGTTGACCACGCTCACATGGGGGTGGTGCAGCAGCCAGATCACCGTGGCCCGGGTCTCGGGCTCGCTCAACGGGAAGTCACCGGCGCCGCCCTGCGTGTACCCCCGGTCCGTGCGGTCCAGCCCGTGCTCCGGGCGCCAGTTCTCCGGGTAGTTCCGGTGCAGGTCCAGGCCGCCGATCCCGTCCTCGTTGTACCGGCCGTCGCCGTCGCTGTCGAAGCCCTCGCTCAGCACCACCCACTCCGCCTCCTCGCCGTCCCGGGCACGACGCATCAGGCGACCGCTCTCGTCCCGATCGTCCAGCACGTGCGTCGGCTCCATCTCCGCACCCGGGCTCCCGGGCGCCATGTCGGCGGGACGGAACCGCAGGTCGTAGATCACGCCGTCGCCGTCCACGTCCTCCGGCGGGTCCTCGTCCAGCAGACCGTCGCCGTCGTTGTCCACCGGCCGCACCGTGCTCCGGTTCGCCTGCGCCGTGTGCAGGTACAGGTTGCTCCCGTCCGGGTTGTTCTGCGGACGCAGGTAGATGGCGTTGTGGTCCAGCAGCGCCGTGATCTCCGGGTCGCTGCCGTACTCCTCCAGCAGGTGCTGCATCAGCCACAGCACGCTCTCGCTGCTCGTCACCTCGCCGCTGTGACGACCACCCTCGAAGTACGCCGCCGGCTTGTCCAGGTGGCTGCCCGTGTTCTCGTTCGTAAGCGTAGCCTGCAGGATCGGACGACCCTCGAAGCTCTCGCCCACCACGGACAGCTCCACCAGATCCGGGTACTCGTGGCTCCACCGGTTCAGCCACGCGTACATCACGTCCACCGTGTGGTACCGGTCGAACGTCAATTCGTCGCCGGCCTCGTACTCCACTCCCTCGTGACGCACGCGCGGGAAATAGCTCACCCCGTGACGCACGCCGCCCACCGTGTACCACGTTGTGTCTCGCGACACCTCGGGCTCGTGGTTGTAGTCGGGCGCGGGTGGGGCGTGCATGCCCCCGCCCTGCGCGGCGCACGCCACGGGGACCACGGCGAGGGTCAGGGCGAGAACGAATCGGTGGAGGTGCGGCCTGGTGGTCATCGCGGCTCTCTGTCTTCCCGGGTGGTGGGCTTCGGACTCGCAGGTTGGGAGGTTCCGGGCGCGCTGGCAAGATCGGAAAGGGCCGGGAATGGAGAAACGATCCTGCCGCGGGGCGAGGTCCGCGGCTCGAGTCACCGGTGCCAGGCGGCGACGGGCGGCGGCCGGGCACCCGGCGGGACCGCTGCCTTCGTCGGCTGCCTCACGGCGCTGGAGACGGCAAGGTACGAGGCGGAGGTACAGGTGCAGGCCGAGGGCGAGGGCGAGGGGGCGGGCAGGGCGGTTGTCTTGTGGGGCGTGGGGCGCCGGCGCATCATGGGTGCAGGCCGGGGGGATCGACCCGGCCCGACCACCGCCCCGGCTCTCCGGACTTCCCGAACCCCCACCCGCGAGCCGGCGGTAAGGAGATAGGTATCTCTACCGACACCCGGTCGCCAATCCCGCCGTGTCAGGAAAATTTCCGAACCCGGGATTCGACCGAGGGGTGGGGCGAGGGGGATCGGGTTCGGAAGTTTTAAGGTTAAGCGGCAGAGCTGAAGGAGTGGTTTGCTGAGACCAGATCATGGAGTGATGGTTCTTTGCCTGGTCGCCGTTGGTTGTGCTGGCGCCGACGCACCAGTACGCGGCCCAGAAAAGGGAGAACCTGCCCCCGACTATTCCGCAGTCACGTTGGATGGAGGTACCGTCTCGTTGGGCGATTACCGAGGCCGAGCCGTTCTATTGAACGTCTGGGCAACCTGGTGCCAACCCTGTATCGCGGAGTTCCCCGAGCTGAAGGCCCTGCAAGACAGTTTGGGTCCGAAAGGTCTGACGATCCTGGGAGTTTCGGTGGACGAAACGAAACCGCGGGAATTGCTCGAGGAATTCACTGCCCGCCATGGAATGACATGGCCCACCCTGCGAGACAGGCAAGCGCGCGTTGCCAATACCTTCGGTTGGGCGGGGGGGATCCCTAAAAGCCTATTGATCGATCGTGAGGGTCGGGTTGTGGCATGGTGGTCAGGTGTGATCGATCCGTCGTCGCGGGAAACAGCGGCACGTTTCGAACGGGCATTGCGAGATTCTGAGCTAAGCGCTACTCGACAATGAGGTTCCATATGGCTTCCAGGTATTTCGTGATCGTGGCCGCTGTGCTCGTGATGGGTGCCTGTGACCGGTTGCCTGTTTCTGCGCGCTATTCGGTCGATGAGCGTGTGGAGATCGGTGCCACGTCCACCAGGGCGCACCCGTTATGGCCACGGTATCACCGGGCGTTGCAGCTGTGGGTGCTCGGGGGTAAGAAGATGGCGGCCTCCTTAGGGGTTCGTGATCGTGATGCTGGCCGGATCAATCTCTTTAAAATCGATAGCAGCCGTTATGTGGCTCGTGCTGATGAAATCGACTTCATGGTCAATGTTGATTCCATGACAATCATGGAATTGCCGGACGCCGAAGAGGTGAGCGCGAAGGAGTTCCTTGGCGCATTCGATTGGGATGACTCAAGGGAGTGGCGTTTCATTACGGCCGAGCAGCGTGAAGCGCGGCCACTGAGCGGCGAGGGAGACGGGTAGCAACGCTCCGCCGCTTAACATTCGGCTGCTGCCTTCGCTCGCTACGCTCGCTACGGAGTATCCGGCGGCAAAGGGTGGCCGCTGGTGAGGTGTTTGTTGTTTCGAAGAGATTCGAGCTGTTGAGGCGGTTGAACGCCGGATCAGCAGCCTTTGTCCGTTACATGGCATGCATGTGACACATCTGGGTCGTTTATTGGTTCTGGTGGGATTGCTCCTGAGCGGAGTGGTGGCCGTGGAGGCTCAGGATACAGGGGGTGTGGAGTGCTTCGCCCTCGAGATTGACAACCCGGACGTCCTCTACATGCTCCGTGGAGATGTTCAGGGTGAAGTGCTGGTGCTCACTGACGAGTCGTTGGAGGGTTCTCCTGGGATCGCCGTAGGAGCACGCGCTTATCTGGGTCTTGAGAAGTGGAGGGAGCAGGAGCCGCTGCACCCTTTCTCGTGGTACTGGATGCGGCCGGCGCCAGATTCAATCCGAGTGGGGTTCGTCCTCCCGTTGTGGGGAATCTCCTGGTCTGCGCAGGAGACGTCGCAAGGGCTGGCGGGCGAGGTTACGTACACCAGTGATGAAGCAGGTGAGCCGCCCCGAAGCAGCGCGTTTCGAGGGGTGCGGGTGCGGTGTGAGTCAGAAAAGCCGTCGGAGCACGCCGTATAACACGTATGAGGCCCCGTTCGGTTTCGAAGGTGTTCGAGCGCTGCGGGCAGCGGTGCGGCGGGTCGCCAACCTGGAAACGCTATGCGCCATGTCCGAGAGAGTTCGGCGTCGGAAGACGTGTTGATGAGGGGTATTCGACCAGGACCCCAGACTGGAGCTCAACATGTTCAGGACACTCTATATCACCGCGGGGCTGGTGACGGTCGGTCTTGTTGTCGCTGCATGTGGCGGAGATGAACTGACCGGGCTGCCGGATGCCGTACTTCCTGAAGGAATCGTCTTCAGCACTACCGATACCGTCTGGACCAAGGGAGATACGATCACCATCCTCCTCGCCAATGAGTCCACGGAGACGCTTGGTTACAACTTCTGCATGGGCGTACTGGAGCGTTGGACCAACAGTGGCTGGACGGGGGTCGAGAGGTACCCCTACGACGTCGCCTGCATCATGGAGCTGGACCCGCTCGAGCCGGGACAGTCGGTGTTCGCTGAAATCGTCGCATACCCGTTCATGGATCCAGGCACCTACCGTTTCCGCACGTGGATTGAATGGCCATGGGCCTTCCAGGGCGCTGAGACAGAGATCATCAGCAGCGGTTTCCGCATCATGGAAACGTAAAAGGCACGCCGCATTGTCAAGGGCTATTCCTTGACAATCACCGCCTCCTCCGCCACCACCCGGGGGAAGGTGCGGAGAAACCGAACACGGAGCGGGTGCATGAGCGACAGCGCGCAGGGGTGGGGCGAGCGGATGGTGGGCGAGGAGGTGGACGCCGGCTACGCGGCGGTGGCTTCGTCGCTGGACGAGGTGGGCTCGAGCGGGCCTGCGGTCGACGCGGACGGGTGGGCGCTGGACGTGCTGGCGGACCACATCGCGGAGCGTCACCACGGGTACGTGCGGGAGACGCTGCCGGTGCTGCGGCAGTTCGCGGCGAAGGTGGCGAAGGTGCACGGTCGGCGGCACGGTGAGCTGGTGGAGATCCGTGACCTGGTGGAGGAGCTGGGCGCGGATCTCGAGCGCCACATGGAGGAAGAGGAGACGGTGCTCTTCCCTCGCGCGGTCGAGGCAGCGGCGTGAGGGCCGCGGCGTGAGGACGGCGGCGTGAGCGAGTCGGGCCGGGCGCGGGCGGTGAACGCGCCGGGGCTGGGCGAGAGCCGTCGTGCGATCCTGTCGGTGCTGAAGGAGACGGGCGGCGCCACGGTCCCGACGCTGTCGGACGTGGTGGCTCTGAACGTGGAGACGGTCCGTGAGCACCTGGGGATCCTGCGGGAGCAGGGGCTGGTGGAGCGACGGGGCACGCGGGCCGACGGGCCGGGCCGTCCCACCGTCGTCTACGGCCTGACGGCGGAGTCGGAATCGCTCTTCCCGCGTCGGGAGGCGGAGGTGCTGCGGGAGCTGGCGACGTTCCTGAGGGAGACCGACCGCGGCGACGTGCTGGCCGAGTTCTTCGACCGCTACCTGGCAGGGCGCCGGGAGGCGTCGCTGGCGCGGGTGGAGGGTCTGGAGGGCGCGGCGCGGCTGCGGGAGGCGGCGCGGATCCTGTCGGAGGAGGGGTTCATGGCGGTGGTGGAGGAGGACGGCGGGGCGCCCCGGCTCCGGCTCTGCCACTGTCCGCTGCGGGAGCTGGTGGAGGTCTCGAAGGTCCCGTGCCGTGCGGAGGTCGGGTTCATCCGTGACCTGCTGGGCCAGGAGCTGACGCGGGTGAGCTACATCCCGGCGGGCGACGCCGCGTGCGCGTACGCCGCGGGGTCGACCGGGTAGCGACAGCACGACGTCCCAGACCGTCCTGCGGACGACCCAACCCGCTATGGACTCGCCGCCATCGGCGAGGCTATGGTAGGGCATGGACGCGGAAACGGCTGCCCGGTTCGAGGACGAGCTGGTGAAGCTCAACGGCCGCGTGGACACTCTCGGCCACGACATGCGTCAGAGTTTCCGGGTCATGAACGACCGGCTCTCCGGGATCGCGGCCTGACGCCGGGCGGCTGCCGGGTTACGTCACCGCGAACACCCCCTCGGCGCGGCCCAGGTCCCGGGCGTCGGCGTCGGTAAGGATGACCTCGACCAGGTAGTCGTCGCCGGCCATCCCCACGAAGAGGCCCCGGGCGATGAGGACGCCGCGGCCGCCGGTGCCGGTGAGCTTCACCTCGAACGTCTTGGGCGCGACCTCCGTCTCCACCACTGACGCGACGGCGAGCCATGCGGCGTCGTAGAGGGTGCGCATGGCCACGGGCGGCGAGAGGGCGCCTCCGAGGCGGCCGCGCTCCAGCTCCAGCACCACCTCGGCCTCCCCCTCGGAGAGCCGGACTCCGGGCTCGTGCCCCTCAATCTCGGCCCCGGCCAGGTAGTCGTTCTCGAGGGCGACGAGGTGGGCCGCCCGGCGCTGCCTGTTGTGCTCGGCGATGGCCCGCTGGGTCCGGCTCTTGAGCCCGTGGGGCGCGAGCCGGCCGCACTGCCCCTTGCCGTCGGCGTCGGGGTCGCAGAGCCGGAAGCACCAGGCGGCCCGGTTCTTCGTCAGCGGGCAGCCGACCCAGTAGTACTCCCGGACGCCTTTCTTCGTGCGGACCTTACGGATCGTCTTCTCGGGCATGGCACCCGTCCTGGAAGAAGGTGGTTGCGGCAGACTACGGCGTCGCCGGCCCCGGGTCGAATCTACCACGGGACGGACCGCCGCCCCACCCTCGCCCCGGGGCTGCGGACCACGAGGCCCGCGGCGAGGTTGTCGCGCGCTGCACGGCCGCGCATCTTTGAAGGGTACCGGCGGCGCGATCGCCGGGCACCCGTACCGCCTCGGCCCGCATCGGACTCCCCGAACCCCATCTCGCGAGCCGGCGGTGGCTGTTGTTTCATATGCAGCCGGAGCATCCCCATGAACCGACTTCGACCGATCCCCATGACCGCGTGGAGCGTGGCCGGCTGGGGTCCCGTGTTCCTCGTCCTGGCCCTGCCGGTCGGTCTCGGCGCGCAGGAACGCGCCCACCGCTTCCACGCCGCACGGGTCGACGTGCCCCATGCCCTCGCCCCAGCCGCGCCGGGCACGCTGTCCCGTGGCGTGGGGGCCGCGGCGCTCCGGCCCCAGGCCGTCGACGAGACGGAGGTCGTCAACCGGGCCGTGGCGGGCGTGATCGGCTCCGCCGTGGGGCTCGGCCTGGGCGTGACCCTCGGGGCCCACGACGTGTGGGGATGTCACAGCGACGCGTTGGGCTGTTTCCTCGTGTCCAGTGTTCTCGGCGGGACCGCCGGCAGCGTGGCCGGGACGGTGCTGGGCGTCCGGCTGGTGGGCGGGTACCATGGCTCGGCGGTGAACACCAGGGCGACGGTGATGGCCGCGGCATTCGGCGCGCTCACCGGCGCGCTGGTGGGGGCCGGTATGGGGGCGGCCACCGGGTCGGACGCCGGGGTCGTCGTCGGCTTCGCGCTCACGCAGGGGACCCTGGCGGCCATGGCGTCGGTACTGGAGTAGAAGAGGCCCGACGTGCCACCCGGCCCGCTGCCGGATGGCGCGCGCGGGCTGCACGGTGCACGAGACGACGGTAGGTTTGCGGAATGACGAAGCTGATCAGACGACGGCGGCACCCGCCGACCTCGCGCCCCCCCGGCCGGGGGGGCCGGGTCCGCTGCTCACGCGCCCGGCTTCCGGGGGGCCTGCTTCCGGGAGGCCTGCTCCCGGGCGCCCTGCTCCCCAGCGCCCTGCTCGGCGCCCTGGCCGCGGCGCTCCTCGTGGCCGGCTGCGGCGACGACGGTGGCGGCGGCGAGGTCCCGGCCGAGCCCCTCGTCGCCTTCGACACCACGCAGGTCCGGATCGAGACGGACGCCGACACCATCGCCATGACCGTGGAGATGGCGGAGACGGAGGCCCAGCGATCGTACGGACTCATGGAGCGGGACTCGCTCCCTGCGGACCGCGGGATGCTCTTCCTCTACCCGGAGCCCCAGGACTCGAGCCGGGGGTTCTGGATGTACCGGACGCTGATCCCGCTGGACATCGCGTTCCTGGATGGCGACGGCCGGATCGTGGCGATCCGGACCATGCAGCCGTGCACGAGCCCGAACCCGCGCACCTGCCGGATCTACAGCCCCGGCGTTTCGTTCCGGGGCGGGCTGGAGGCGAACGCCGGGTGGTTCGCCGAGCACGGCGTGGAGGTGGGGGACCGGGTCGCGTGGGCGGGGGCGGGCTGACGGGCCACGCGGGCTGACGGGCTACGCGGGCCGGCGGGTCACCGCGGCAGCTTCTGGGGCAGGTCGGCCACCACGTAGGCCATGACGGCCATCGCCGCCACGCACTCGGCCAGGTCCGACGGGTTCAGCTTGTCGAGGGTGTCGGCCTCGCTGTGGTGGTACCAGAAGTACTTCTCGCCGTCCACGCGCAGCCCCATCCCGGGCACGCCCAGCTCCATGATGGGCCCGATGTCGGCGCCGCCGCCGCCCCCGTGTGATCCGGCCGGCCTCGACGGCCTCGAGGAGCGTGCCGACGGCCTGGACGATGGCGAACGCCTCGTCGCTGCCGGTGAAGCCGAAGCCGAGGGGGTCGAAGGTGCCGGCGTCGGACTCGATGGCCAGGACGTGGCCGGCGATCTCGTCCACGTGCGCGTTGCGGTACTCGTTGCCGCCCCGGAGCCCGTTCTCCTCGTTGGCCCACCCCACCACGCGGATGGTGCGGCGGGGCCGGAGCCCGAGCTCTTTCATGAGGCGGATGGCCTCCCAGGCGACGACCACGCCGCCGGCGTCATCCATGGCCCCCTGCCCCACGTCCCAGGAGTCGATGTGGCCGCCCATGACCACCACCATCATCGGGGCGGCAGTGCGCGAGCGGAGTGTCTTGGCGATCGGGATCCTGAGAATGATTCTCGCTACGAGCGCCCACACCGTCAACCGTCTGGTGTTCACGGCGGTCGAACAGACAGGGGGCCTCGGGCGAAGGCCGGAGCCTCAGGGCGAGGATTCGGAGGGCCGGCCCCCGGTGAGGAAGCTCTCGACGCGATCGCGGCCGCCTGCCTTGGCTTCGTAGAGGGCCGCGTCGGCCGCTGCCACCAGATCGGAGTAGGATTCCATGCTCCGGGCGTACTCGGCCACGCCGGCGCTGACGGTGAAGGGGCGGGCCCCGTCGGAGGTAGCGAGGGCGGAGCGGACGGCTTCGGCGAATCGTACGCCGGACTCGAGCCCACCGCCGGAAAGGACGGCAATGAACTCCTCGCCGCCGTAGCGGGCGGACAGATCCATGGTCCGGGTACGGGCCTGGAGGATACGGACGAAGGCTCTGAGCGCTTCATCGCCGGCGGCGTGGCCGAAGCGGTCGTTGTAGTCCTTGAAGCGGTCGAGGTCGAAGAGGACCACGGTAAGGGGCCGGCCGCGCTGCGCGGCCGCGAACTCCTTCTCGAGGAAGATCTCGGCCAGGCGCCGGTTCGGGACCTCGGTGAGGTCGTCGAGGAGCGCGAGGCGCTCGGCCCGGGCCCGCTCCTGGTGGAGGAGCTCGCTGACGAGTCCCACGCCGAGTCCGATGGAGATGTAGGCCACGAGCACGGCCAGGAGGAGGACCCAGTCGGTCTGGATGTCGAAGGCGATGACGGCCACCTGTACGGCGGAGAGGACCACCATCCCCACGAGCATGGCCACCGCCACGCCGACCCACCCGCGGTAATACGCCAGGAGGAAGGCCGGCACGAGGGCCAGGAGCCAGAGGAGGAGCTCATAGTCGGCCGACGATTCGGGGAACCAGAACGTCGCCACCACCGGCACGGCCAGCGCGCCGAACGAGATGACCAGCGATCGCAGCGGGATCTCTGGCTTTCCGAAGTACCAGACGGCCATGCATACCCTTGGCTCGGCGGGCGGTGGGAGAGAGCCCACCCGACACGGATCAGATCGTAGGGAGAATCGTGTGTAACAGGCCTCGGCGCAAGGCGGATTACGCCCGCCGCCGCCCGGCGGCCCGTGCCCGGAGGAGCGGTGCGGTCAGCGCCACCAGCCAGACCCAGACGAGCCACGAGAGCCGCTCCGCCACTCCCATCCCGCCGAACATCTGCCACGCGATGGCGGGCGCGGTGACGGCCAGGGCGGCCGGGGAGTGGCCGAGGTAGGGGGACTGCCGCTCCACCACCCACGACGCGTTCCGCCGCTCCCGGTGGAACCGATCTTCGATGGCTGCGCCGAGGCCCCGGGGCGAGAGGTCGCGCCATCCGGGCAGCGGCATGAGCGTCCACGCGGCGGCGGTCCGACCCCAGCCGTGGTTGTTGGTAGCGGCCACCGGCGCCAGGTCGAGGGAGTCGACCATGCGGAGGATCAGCGCCCGGTCGCGCCGGCTCTGCTCCAGCCCCCGGGGCGAGGCGTCGCTGACCTCGATGGCCACGAAGCCGATGGAGTCCCCGGTGGACGGCGGCACGGCGTCGAGCTGCTCCGGGATGGTCAGCACCAGCGTGGGCCGTGGCATCCCTCGCGCGAGGAGCGCGTACATGGAGTCGGGGATCAGCGTATTCCCCTCCACCGCCGGTCGGTACCGCTCCGGCTCGCCCAGCGCGCTGGCGTACTTCGTCTGCCACTTGATCTCCAGCGCCGGGAGCAGCGTGGTGCCGTCGCCCGCTCGCTCCGGGTTCCCGGGCATCGCGTCCTGCCAGCCCCGCCAGTTCCGGTGGTCCGACACGTACACCGCGTCGAACCCGGCGTCGGCGTGCCACGCCCGGTTGTCCTCCGCCGTGAAGCCGGACCGGGCGTCGTGGGAATGGTCGGTGTGGCTGTGCACATCGACGACGATCACGTCCTCGCTCGCCGGCGCGATGGCCGCCATCGGCCGCGGCCCCACCATCCCGTAGCCGTAGAAGGCGGCGAGGCCCGCCAGCGAGAGGATTGCGACGCCGACCTCGACGCCCGCCCGGCGCAGCCACGCCAGCCGGCGCCGGCGCCGGAACACCCGCCACGCCGCGTAGACCAGGATCAGCGTGGCCAGGACGGCGTAGTGCTGGCCCAGGGTGAGGACGGAGAGGGTGTCCAGCACGTTGGCCACGGGTGCCATGAGGACGTAGCCCCAGCCCACCTCGAGGGCGGCGTCGGGCGTGGCGCCCGTGGGCGTGGCCAGCGCCGATGGGCCGGCCAGCGCGCCTACCACCACAAGGAGCGTGACGGCCAACGCCACCGGATGGCGGCGGTGGAGCGGCGGGATCGAGCGGTCGGCGTAACGGTCGGGTTCGGTCATGGCCGCAGGCTACCGACCTCCGGTCCGCCGATCAAGGGCCGGGCACGGCCCCGGCACGCGCTGGCGGGATCCCGGGCGGTGGCATAGCATCGAGATCAAGCCGTCGAATGACACCTCAGGAGAAGGCATCATGTCCGTCATCCGGAACGCCGCTGGAATCGCCGCCCTCACCGCCCTGCTGCTCCTGGCCATGGAGCCGATCGCCGTGGAGGCCCAGGGCCGACCGAACCGGCCCGTGCTCCACGGGTCGCACTGGGTGGCCATCACCGGGAAGCCGCTGGGCGCCAGCGCAGGCGCGCAGGTCTTCACCCAGGGCGGCAACGCCGTGGACGCGGCGTGCGCCATGCTCGCCGCCACGGCCACCATGTGGGACGTGCTGTCGTGGGGTGGCGAGACCCAGGCGCTGATCTACAATCCGGAGACCGGGGAGGTCATCGGGGTCAACGCGCTGGGGGTGGCGCCATCCGGCGCGACCGCCGAGTACTACCGCGGCGAGGGGTACGACTACCCGCCGTCCTACGGACCGCTGGCCGCCGTGACGCCCGGTACGCCCGGCGGGCTCATGGTCATGCTCGCCGAGTACGGCACGCTGTCACTGGCAGACGTGCTGGCGCCCGCGATCCAGATGGCCGACGAGGGCTACCCGATGGAAGCCGGCACCGCCGCGAGCATCGAGCGCGGCAAGGAGCGGATCAAGCAGTGGCGCTACTCACGCGAGGTCTTCCTCCCCAACGAGGGCGACGACTGGGAGGCGCCCCGACCCGGCGAGATCTTCCGACAGCCGGACCTGGCCGCCACGCTGAACAAGCTGGTGGAGGCCGAGGCGAACGCGCTCGCCGATGGGGCCTCCCGCAAGGAGGCCATCATGGCCGCCTACCACCGCTTCTACACCGGCGATATCGCCGCGGAGTTCGTGCGCGGCGCCAACGAAGAGGGTGGGCTCTTCGAGGCGTCGGACCTGGCCGACTGGCAGGTCTACCTGGAGGAGCCCGTGAGCACCCGGTACCGCGACTACGAGGTCTTCAAGCTCACCAGCTGGGTCCAGGGGCCCGTCATGCTCCAGATGCTCAATATGCTGGAGCCGTTCGACCTCCAGGCCATGGGCTACAACAGCGCCCGCTACGTCCACACCCTCTACCAGGTCATGAACCACGCATTCGCCGATCGCGACTTCTACTACGGCGACCCCTACTTCCCGCCCGACGAGCCGATGGAGGGGCTGCTGTCCAAGGAGTACGCACGAGACCGCGCCGCCGGGATCGACCCGGAGCGGAACGACCCGGACGTGAAGCCCGGCGACCCGTACCACTACCAGGATGGGGAAAACCCCTTCCTCGACTACCTGCGGCGCTGGCACACCACCGGCGTGGAAGGCGAGGGCGACGTGGTCCCCGAGCACGACCGTCAGGGGATGGCAGCCTCCGCGGCGGGGCACGTCGCGGTCTCGTCCGACGTGCGCAACGCCGAATTCGACCCGCTCGAGCCTTTCGAGCAGTCGTACTGGTCCGGTACCACCAGCATCCAGGCCGCCGACGCCGACGGCTGGGTGGTCAGTATCACCCCCAGCGGCGGCTGGGTCCCCGCGGTGATCGCGGGCCGCACCGGCGTCGGCATGAGCCAGCGGGCCCAGAGCTTCGTCCTCGACCCCGCCGAGAACCCCTACAACGTCATCGAGCCCGGGAAACGGCCCCGCGCCACGCTCACGCCGGGGATGGCCCTCAAGGACGGGGAGCCCGCCCTCTCCTTCGCCGTGCAGGGCGGCGACACCCAGGACCAGAACCTGCTCCAGTTCTTCCTCAATGTGGTGGAGTTCGGAATGAACGTGCAGGAGGCCGTCGAGGCCGCCAACTTCAACAGCTACCAGCTCCGGGACTCCTTCGGCGACCACGGCTCGGTGCCCGGACGCCTGCTGATCAACGACGCCACCCCGTCATGGGTCCGCGAGCAGCTTCGGGCCATGGGCTACAACCTGCTGGCCCGGGAACGGACCTCCGGCCCCATCACCGCCGTCTGGTTCGACCGCCAGCACGGCACCCTGTGGGGCGGCGCCAGCGATTACGGCGACGACTACGGCATCGCCTGGTAAGCAACAATCGGGGCCGGCGCCGCCGCGATGGATGCGGCGTGCCGGCCCCGGGTTGTACCTCGGAGTCGGTCCGGGCTCACGGCCCGGATGGGGTCAGGCCGCTCACGTGAAGCCGGGACCGCAGCTGGCGCCCTGAGACACCGACCCGGACGAGACGCCGCCGCCCTCTCCCACACGGCCCGGTGCGCTCACGCCCAACACCATCACCTCCCCGCACGCCGGGCACTCGGGCCCGTTCGCCCGGTCCGACATGCTCCTCATCTTCTCCGCCCGCTCTCCACACGCGGGACACACGTATTCGTACAATGGCACGTTCTGATCTCCCCGGTTGTTTTCTTACTGTATCGTTATGTAGTTGCCACGAGCCGTCAACCCCGGGCGGCGGCGGTGGCCGGGCGGGATCGGCACGGGGCAGGCGACTTCGCTCAACGCGACCCGGTCATTGCGGCCGCCCCACGGGCATGATCCCGAGCGGGGCGAGGTCCTCGGGCAGCGCCAGGGTCTCGCGGACGGCGTCATCCCGGAACGCGCCGATGAAGACGGTACCCAGCCCGAGCGCCGCCGCCTGGAGGTAGAGGTTCTCCGCGGCGGCACCCACTTCGATGTGCACATAGCGTGGAGCCCGGTCGCCGTATTTCGCGGCGGTCCGATGGTAGGCAGCGGCCATGATCACCACGGCGGGCGCATCGGCGATGGCCCGTTGGCCGAGGGCGGCCGCTGCCACCTCCTTGCGATCCGCATCCCCGACGCGGGTCAGGCCGTGGCGGGGTGGGCTGTAGTGGTAGAGTCCGGGCTCGAGCCCCTCGACGTCGCCGGCCAGGAGGTACAGCTCGAGGGGGTAGAGTGCCCCGGCCGACGGCGCGGCCCGGAGGCCCGGCCCTTCCGTCGGTTCCGTCACTCCCTGCGCGGACCAGAGGAGCTGGCCCACTTCCCGGAGCTGGAGCGACCCGGCTCCGTACTCGCGGACCGAGCGGCGCTCGCTCAGCGCCGTTTCCACCGGGGTCTCTCCGTGGGTGACGGGGTCGGGCAGCTGGATCATGGTGTCCTCCTGACTTGAAGCATTGGCCGTGCAGGCGACGAGGAGGAGCGGGATCAGCGTCGCAGCCGCCAGCGCCCGGGCCGGCGGCGCTGTTCGCTGGCGGCCGTTCATGCTCCCTCCCCGAACGCGATCATGATGATCTCACCGTACTGGCCCGAGCGGACCCAGAATTCGTGGGTCATCCCCGGCGGCACGAGAACGGCCTCTCCCTCACCGAGGGTCCGGGGGAGCCCATCGAGGCGGGCCTCGATCTCACCGCGGATGACCACGAACAGCGACGGGAACGGGTTGGTCTGCTGCGACGCCTCCTGGTTCACGTGCATCCCGGGCTCGAGCTGATAGAAGGCGGTCCGGAGCCCCCGGTGGTAGTACATGATGGCGGCGGCACCGCCGTGTACCACGCGGGTGGTCCCGTCGCCGAACCGGGTGATTTCGGGCCAGCTGCGGTTCCAGAAGTGGAAGGTGAAGGGGAGCAGCGTGGCCTGGAGCTCCGTGGTCCAGGCGGTCCCGGGCGGCAGCGCCACGTCCAGGGGCGCGGGGTCGCTCATGCTGGCCCGTCCCATGGCGGTCATGGCCGACAGCTCGCCCCGGTCCAGGCGGCGCAGGATCTCCATATCGCCATGGAATACGAACGCCATCTCCGGCACGTCCGGCGCCAGCTCGGCACCGCCGTCCGGCGGGAACACGCCGTGGTAGTCGCCACCGCCGGGCCCCGAGAACCGGAACCCCACCACGAGCGTGTCCTCCAGTGTCATCTCGTCGGGCCCGCGCCATGCGTCGAGGTAGCGTTGGAGGATCTCCCGGGCATCGCCCTGGCCGTCGGCCGCACCGCGGGCCGGCGGTGGAACGGTCCGGTGGCCCTGTGCCGAAGCCGCGGAGGCGAGGATCAGGAGCCCGCAGGCCGCGATAGCTCCCGGTGAAAGGATTAGGACACGAGTCATCGTACACCATCCTGTCGACAAGGGCCGAGTGCGTGCGGGGGCCAAGCGCAAGTTCGGCTGACGGCGGCGCCGTGTCCAGCCCAGGCCACCCTCCGGCCACCCTCTGGCCGTCCACTGAGCGTCCACCCAGCCGGCCGCCCCCGTTCCACGCCGTGCCGGGAGGCCCGGGGGTTGCGGCGTGGGTCGCGAGCCACGAGCATCGCCGGGGGGGATCCACACAACGGGAGCCGAGGCAGTGAAGACGATCATCGAGCCGTTCAAGATCAAGGCGGTGGAGCCGATCCGGATGACCACGCGTGGGGAGCGCCTGGAGCGGCTGAAGGAGGCGGGGTACAACGTCTTCCTGCTGAGGGCGGAGGACGTGCTGATCGACCTGTTGACGGACAGCGGGACGAGCGCCATGAGCGCGGAGCAGTGGGCGGGGATCATGCGGGGCGACGAGGCGTACGCGGGCTCGCGGTCGTTCTACCGTCTGGAGCGGCGGGTGAAGGAGCTGTTCGGGTTCAAGCACCTGATCCCGACGCACCAGGGCCGTGCGGCGGAGCGGATCCTGTTCGCCACCACGTGTTCCGAGGGTGACGTGGTGCCGAACAACACGCACTTCGACACGACGCGTGCGAACGTGGAGGCGCAGGGTGCGGAGGCGGTGGACCTGCCGACGCCGCGGGCGAAGAACCGTCAGGAGCCGCTGCCGTTCAAGGGAGACATGGACGTGGAGGGGCTGCGTCGCCTGATCGCCGATGTGGGCGCGGAGCGGATCCCGCTGTGCATGATCACGGTGACGAACAACAGCGGGGGCGGTCAGCCGGTGAGCCTGGCGAACATCCGCGAGGTGAGCGCGGTGTGCCGGGAGCACTCGATCCCGTTCTACATGGACGCGTGCCGGTTCGCGGAGAACGCGTATCTGATCAAGCAGAACGAGGTGGGTCAGGGCGATCGGAGCGTGGAGGAGATCGCCCGTGAGATGTTCTCGTTCGCCGATGGGTGCACGTTCAGCGCGAAGAAGGACGGTCTGGCGAACATCGGCGGGTTCGTGGCCACGAACGACGACCGCCTGGCGGAGCAGGAGAAGGAGCTGCTGATCCTGACGGAGGGGTTCCCCACGTACGGCGGGCTGGCGGGCCGTGACCTGGAGGCCATCGCCATCGGTCTCGACGAGGTGGTCCACGAGGACTACCTGGAGTATCGGCTGGCGAGCGTGCGGTACCTGGGCGAGCACATCTCCCGGGAGGGCGTACCCATCGTGCAGCCGCCGGGTGGGCACGCCGTGTACCTGGACGCGGCGGCGTTCCTGCCGCACGTGGACCCGCTGGAGCTGCCGGGTCAGTCGCTGGTTGCGGAGCTGTACGTGGAGGGCGGGATCCGCGGCGTGGAGATCGGCACGGTCATGTTCGGGAAGCGGGACCCGGAGACGGGCGAGGAGACGGCGGGCCCCATGGAGCTGGTGCGGCTGACGATCCCGAGGCGGGTCTACACCCAGAGCCACATCGACTACGTGGTGGAGGTGATCCTGGAGGTGTTCGGGCGTCGGAAGCAGATGGGCGGGTTCCGGTTCACGCACCAAGCGCCGGTGCTGCGCCACTTCACCGCCCGATTCGAGCCGATGTACGCGTTCGGCGCATGACCACGGGACCGCGGGAGCTGATGACGGGCGGCGACAAGCCGCCGATCCGGTTCGACTACCTGACCCGGCGCAAGTCGTTCGCCGAGCTGCGGGAGCTGGCACTGTCGGCATCGAAGGCGCGGCCCCGCTCGTCGCTCATCGACGAGGAGATGTGGCGGGCGTTCCGAAATGACAAAGGTAGCCACTGCTTCAGCCTATTTCACCGTGGGATCAGGAGTCGAATTCGAGTTAA
>JAWODW010000026.1:0-32187 GCA_046483065.1 Longimicrobiales bacterium
TCACGTCCGTCCTCCTGGGCATCGCCCCGGCGGGCGCCCAGGAGCCCGCGGCGCCGGAGACCGCCCGGGAGTCCGCCGTGCCTGCGGCCCCGGTGTTTCTGAACGGCGAGGCCCAGGTGGTCCTGGCGTTTGCGGACTCGGCCGACTGGATCCGCCACGACCTCTGGGTGGAGACGGAGCTCGACACGGACCGCGACGGCGAGCCCGACCGGGTCCACGTCTCGGTGGTACGTCCCCGGCAGACGGAGACGGAGGGACTCCGGGTGCCGGTGATCTACGGCTCGAGCCCGTACTACGCAGGCGTCGGGTCGGCGGATCTGCGCTATTTCTGGGACGTGGAGCACGGCTTGGGCGAGACGCCGCCGGCGCGGGCCGACATGCCGGCCATCGAGCATCGGGGCCGTCGCCCCACGATCTCCCGGGCGTTCGAGGCGACCTGGGTCCCCCGGGGCTTCGCGGTGGTCCACAGCTCCGCGCCGGGGACGGGGCTCTCGGAGGGCTGCCCGACCGTGGGCGGCCCACCGGAGGCGCTGGCGCCGAAGGCCGTCATCGACTGGCTGAACGGCCGGGCCCGGGGGTTCACCGCGCCGGACGGCGGGGAGGAGGTCGCGGCCGACTGGACCACCGGGAAGGTCGGGATGACGGGGACGTCGTACAACGGCACGATCCCGGTGGCGGCGGCCACCACGGGCGTGGACGGGCTCGAGGCCATCATCCCGGTGGCGCCGAACACGTCGTACTACCGATACTACCGCTCCCACGGCCTGGTCCGGAGCCCCGGCGGCTACCTGGGCGAGGACATCGACGTGCTGTACGACTTCATCAACAGCGGCGATCCCGCCCGGCGCGCGTACTGCGACGCCACGTACCGGGACGGCGAGATGGCCGCAGGGCAGGACCGGGTGACCGGCGACTACAACGCGTTCTGGGCCGGACGCGACTTCATGGCGCGGGCGGACGGGATCCGGGCGGCGCTGCTCATGTCCCACGCGTTCAACGACTGGAACGTGATGCCGGAGCACAGCGTGGAGGTCTACCAGGCGGCGAAGGCGAGCGGCGTCCCGGCCATGGCGTACTTCCATCAGGACGGCCACGGCGGCCCGCCGCCGCTGCGTCTCATGAACCGCTGGTTCACGCGCTACCTCTACGGGGTGGAAAACGGCGTCGAGGACGGCCCCCGGGCGTGGATCGTCCGGGAGGCGGCCGAGCGCGACGAGCCCACGCCGTACCCCGACTACCCGAACCCCGACGCGGCGCCCGCAGCGCTCCACCCGACCGCCGGCGGCGTCCGGACCGGCGGGCTGGTCTCCGGGCCGGCCGGCGCCCAGGAGACCGAGACGCTGGTCGACAACTACTCCTTCAGCGGCGCCACGCTGGCCGCCGCCGAGTGGACCGACCACCGGCTCCTCTACGCCACCCCCGAGCTCGCGGAGCCGGTCCACCTCTCCGGCACGCCCCGGATCACCCTCCGCCTGGCCGCCGACCGCGCCGCGGCCAACCTGTCGGTGTGGCTCGTGGCGCTGCCGTGGGACGACGACGCCGATCAGGTCACCGACAATGTTATCACTCGCGGCTGGGCGGACCCGCAGAACCACCCGTCGCTGACCCCCGGCCGGGCAGGGGACCACGAGGCGATGACCCGGAGCGAGCCGCTGGAGCCCGGCACGTTCTACACGCTCCACTTCCCGCTCCAGCCCGACGATCAGCTCATCCCCGCCGGCGCGCGGATCGGGCTCATGATTTTCTCGAGCGACCGGGACTTCACCCTCCACCCGCCGCCGGGCACCGAGCTCACCGTGGACCTCGACGGCACCCGCCTGGAGCTCCCGGTGGTGGGTGGGGCGGCGGCGCTCGAGCGGGCGCTGGGCGGGTAGCGGGCGGGTAGCGGGCGGGTAGCGGGCGGGTAGCGGGCGGGTCGCCTCGCGGCCAACCATTGGTGCCCGTCACCCGTCCAACCCCTCTGAAGCCCCCACCCGCGCACACGGCGCCGCGGCCACGACCGCCGCCGTGACAACGCGCCTCTTCCACCCGACGATATGATATGTCCAGCTTCATACGACTCCTGGCCGGTTTCCTCCTCGGCGCCGCCCTGGCCACCGGGCTGCTCCTCCTCGCACCGCTGTGCGGGGGCGAGACCACCACGCTGATCTTCCCGGGCGCCAACTCCCGGGCGACGTTCATGACCATGCACAACGTGCGTGCGGCGCACGCCCTCTCGACGGGGGCAGGCGTTCGCGTGGGGATTCTCGATCACGGCTTCGGCACCGAGGTCCACGCCGATCTCTACGCCGGCGGCCGCAACTTCCAGGACGGGCGGTCCGGGGCGCAGTACGCCACCGGCAGCTCCCACGGCTACTGGATGGCGCTGGCGCTGCGGGAGGTGGCGCCGGATGCGGAGATCTACGCCCTGGGCACCTATCACTTCGACGACGAGGCGGAGAAGGTCCGTGCCATGATCGAAGCCATCGACTGGGCCATCGAGCACGAGCTCGACGTGCTCACCTACTCGGCTCGGCGCTTCCCACCGGAGCTGCGGCCCGGGCTGGACTCGGCGGTCTCGCGGGCCCACGCCGAGGGGATCGTCACCACCTTCATCCACTACCCGCATCCGGGCAACCTGCTGCCGACGTGGATCGGGCCGTCCGGCGCCGATGAAGGGAGGGACGCGGACGTGAACATCTTCCACTTCGACTACACCCGGGTCTTCATCCCGCGGGTCGAGCGGTGGCAGAGCGGGGAGACGGACCGGATCGGCGATCATCCGTTCCTCTCCCTCTCCTCCACGTCACCGGTCACGGCCGGGATGGCTGCGCTGCTGCGGAGCCTCGACCCAACGCTCTCACCGGCTGAGATCAGGGAGATCGTGAGGGAGCATTCCCGGTCGGTGACGTTTCAGGGGATGACGGGGCCGCGGGTGCCGGACGCCTACCGGGCGGCGCGGCACGTTGCGGAGGGAGCCGCACACGCGCAGTGATCGCCATGCCCGAGGCCGCCACGCCCGAGGCCGCCGCGCCGGCAGCCGGCCATCCCGCTGCCGGCGGTGGCCACCGGGTGCGCGGTCGAGTGCCGGCGGCCACCCGGTGGGCGAGCGCCGGCGGCCCTCAGCTCAGCAGCTGATCCACCTCGGCCAGGAACTTCTCCCGGTCGATGGGCTTCGGGAAGAACCCCTCGGGCGGCGGCACCAGCTTGCTCCGGTCGAGGAACTTCTCGTACCCGTAGGGATCGCCCCCGTAGCCGGTCACGGCGGTGACGATGAGGACGGGTGTGTCGCCGATCTCCGGGTCGCCCTTGAGCTCCCGATAGAAGTGGGTGCCACTGGCCTCCGGCATGGAGATGTCCAGCGTCACCAGGTCCGGCTTCTCACTGCGGACCAGCTCGAGCGCTTCGTTCCCGTCTTCCGCGCTCACCGTGGTGTAGCCGTGATCCTGGAGCAGCATCTCCAGGTAGCTGACCACGTCGGGCTCGTCATCCACGATGAGGATCTTCTTGACTGCCACGTTGCTCGTCATTGCTCCCCCTCCTTCTTCAAGGCTTCCAGTGCCCGGCGCAGGGCGTGAGGCTCGGCGTCGGGCAGCGCACTCTTGAGTTCTTCCTGCAGGTTGATCCGATCCTCGTCATCGGATGCCTCCTCGATCCCCAGCGACCGCTGGACGGCCCGTACGTAGTCCAGCGGCCGGACGGGCTTCTCCAGGTAGACGCCCGGCCCCGAGATCACGCGGCTCTCCACGATGTCCTTGAGCGGACCCTCGCCGAGCTCGTCCCGGGCGTGGGCGGTGACGATGAGGACCGGGATCTGGCTCAGCTCGTGGTCCTTCCGCAGCTCGTAGAGGAGCTTGTGGCCGCTCTTCCGGGGCATGACCAGGTCCAGGGAGATGAAGTCCGGCGGGTCCTCCCGGATCATGGCCAGCGCCTCCTCCCCGTCGGCCGCCGTCTTCACGTTGAACCCGGCATCCTGCAGGATCTGGGCAAGATAGATGCGGACGTTCGGCTCGTCGTCCACCACCAGGACCGTCTTGTCTTCGGGTCGTGCCATGAGTTACTCCTCCTTCGTGGGCGCAGCGAGCTCCGGCGCCGAGTCGGCCGCGGCACCGGGCTGGGCCGCCTGACCGGCTGCGGCGGCCGCCGCGGGGTCGTGGGGCAGGGAGATGCGGAAGACCGATCCCTCGCCTTCCTCCGTTGTGAAATCGATCTGTCCACCGTGCTGGTGGACGATCCGTTTCGTGGTCAGGAGCCCCAGGCCGGTCCCCCGGTCCGAGCCCTTCGTGGTGAAGAATTTACTGAACACCTTGCGGCTGATCTCGTAATCCATGCCGCGGCCGTTGTCGGCCACCTCATAGATCGTGCTGCCGTCCTCGTCATGGGAGGTGAGCGTGACCACGAACTCCCGATCGTCCTGGTCGGCCACGAGGCAGGCGTCGATGGCGTTGGAGACCAGGTTGGCGAGGCAGGTGTGAATCCCCTCCTCGTCGAGCGGGGCGGGGTGCTCCGCTTCCAGCTCGGCTTCCAGGCGGATTCCCGCCTGAGCAGCCTTCTCCCGGAAGAGATCCGCCACTTCACGGGCCGGCTTGTTCGGGTCGGTGATCACCTTCTCCGTCTCCCGGCCCTTGGCGAAGTCGAGGAACTCCTTCACGAACTCGGAGATCCGACGGACGTTCTCCTCCAACGTGGTCCACCCCCGGGCGATCCGCTCGTCGTCCCCGGACTCGATCCCCGTGTTCACGGCGTACATCCCGCCCTCGAGCCCCATGAGCACGTTCTTGATGCCGTGGGCGATGCCGGCGACGGTCTCGCCGACGGCCGCCAGCCGCTCCGCCTCCCGCTTCTCCTGCTCCAGCCGCTTCACGGCGGTGATGTCGGTGCTCATCTCCACCACGGCCGGGATGTCACCGTTCTTCCGGATCAACGGGACGATGTGGACCAGGTAGTCGATCTCGGTCCCGTCCTCCACCACCCCTTTTTCCTGCCGGTTCCGCCACTGGCCGTCGACGAAGGTTTCCAGCGCGCCGCACCGCAGGCACGGATCGTCCCGTCCCTTGTACACCTCGTAGCACGGACGGCCCTTCCACGGACCGAAGGACTCCTCGAACGCACGGTTCGCCTCAATGATCCGGTAGTTCCGGCTGATCACGCTGATGGCCATGGGTACCGCGTCGAACAGGTTCGACCGGATCCAGTCCTGGAGCTCCTCGGTCTGCGGGGTCATGGGGTCATTCCCCCGGTGGTCACGTTACCGCCGGGCTGCCGCTTCCGGGGCGCCAGCTGCCGGAGCTGCTCCCGCCGATCCGGGTCGTGGCAGGTGCCGCATCGGTCGAGGTCGGCCGGGTACTGGTCCGGTGAGTCCGCCAGCGCGCGTTCGTGGCACGTCACGCACAGGCCGTGCATGGCGTCCATATAGCCCACGGCGTCCTGCCAGTGGCCGTCCGGTGGCTCGATCACCGCGTCCGCCGCCCGGGCGGCCGCTGGCGCCTCGTGGCACTCGCCGCACTCCGTGGCCGTCTCATAGCTCTTCACCGCGGCGTCTTCGTGGCACTCGCCGCAGCTCTCACTGCCCCCGAGCGCCGTCTCGTGGAGGTCGTGGTCGAAGAGGGGGGTCGGGGCGTACATGTCCCGGTGGCACTCGGAGCACGAGCTGCCCTCGTCCAGCGGCAGGTTCAGGTGATGGCACGTGCCGCACGCCTCATCGTCCACCCGGGCCTCGTGGGCCTCATGGTCGAAGAGGGCCATCTCGTTGCTCCGGTTGCCGTCGATGAGGAGGAGCAGCTTCGTCTCCGGGGTCGGCACGAATTCGGCCAGCCCCAGGACCGGCGCCCCGTCCGTCCGGGGCTGGATGGCGCCCTCGACCCACCGGGGCGGCCCGGCCGGTACCTCCCGCTCGGCCGGCCCGCCGAGCGGGAGGAACGGGAGCGCGAGGGCGGCGCCGGCGAGGGCGGCGAGGGTGTAGCGGCGGGGGAGAGCGCGGCTTGGCGCCATGAGATCGCGCACTGTGGCCGGCTCCCACCGGGGCGTCGGCGCCTCGGGGTGTCCTTCCACGTCGTCGAAGACGCGCAGGTGCTCCACGAAGAAGAGGAAGATGAGCATGGCGCCCGCCACGATCCCGACGCTTACGGCCACCTCTTCCCAGGTGGGGAAGTAGCTGAAGCCCTCGGGCCGGGCGAAGGCCACGATGGAGACGTCCAGCCGGTGGCCGATCATCCCGAAGACCACCATGGCCGAGGCAACCCCCACCCACGCGATCCGCTTCCGGACGGCCGGGAAGAGGAGGAGTGTGGCCGGCACCAGCGCGCTGAGGGCGATCTCGAAGAGGAAGAGGTTGGCCTGCCAGGAGCCGTCGAAGGCCATGCCGAGGGTCCCCTGGGCCGCCAGGTCGCCGAGGCGCAGCGCCAGGTACAGCCAGAGTACCACGGCCGCGGCGAGCCCCAGCCCGCCCAGCTCCCGTGCGTGGACCTCGTGGCCGAGGAAGTACCGGGAGAAGAGGGCTTCCAGCACCACCGTCGCCAGCCCCAGCGCCACGGCGGAGATGAAGAACTGGACGTAGATCCAGTGGGAGTACCAGAGGGGGTGCAGCCGGTCCGGCGTGATCAGGAAGAGGCTGCCCAGCGACGACTGGTGCAGGGTGGACAGCACGATCCCGGCGATGACCAGGAAGATGGAGATCCGCTTCAGCGCCCGCAGGATCGACCGGAAGAACGGCCGGTCGAAGAGGGGGTGCTCCAGGATCACCGGGGCGAACTCCAGCGCCAGGACCGTGAGGTAGAGGATCACGCACATGGCCACCTCGAACAGCACCGAGTGGTACTGCCAGTGGACCAGCGGGTGCCAGATCCGCCACGGCAGCCCCAGGTCGTAGAGGAGGCCCACGGCCACCGCCGCGTAGCCCAGGAGCGCGGTCAGGATCGCCGCCCGGACGAACGGGCGGTAGCGCTCGAGGCCGAAGATGTAGACGGCAGCAGCCAGGACGAACCCGCCCGCCGCCAGCGCCACGCCGCTCATCACGTCGAACCCGATCCACAGACCCCAGGGCGCGGCGTCCGAGAGGTCGGTCACGGCGCCGAGCCCGTAGGCGAACCGGATTACGGTCACCGACGCCAGGACGCCGACCAGCGCCCAGAGGACCGTCTTCAGGTACGTCAGGCGGTTACTCATCGTGGGCCTCCTGCTCTTCGGCGCCCGGCACCTTGCCGGCGGGGTCTTCGTTCGTCTCTCCCTCCACCTGATCTGGCGATGAGGAGATCTCGGGATGAGGGCGGCCGCCGCCGTCGGCTTCGGCCGCCTTCGCGGCCAGCGTCATGCGGCGGTTGATGACCCAGTAGAGGCCGCCCATGAGGCCGCCCATTCCCGCCACCTCCCACGGGACCTTGCTGAGGGCCGCCCAGGTGAGCTTCGGCAGCTCCTCGGTCCGGAGCTCGTCGGCCCAGCTCAGGAAACCCAGCGAAGCGCTCGCCAGGTAGAGGACGGACGTACCGCCGAACTCCTTCTCCCCGTACACGCGATCCACGTAGAGGTCGGGACGCCGGGCGATCCGCTGGTGCGCGACGGCCAGCAGCGCGTCGCGGTCGCCGAACTCCAGGGCGCCCTCGGGGCACGCATCCACGCACGCCGGGCGCTGCCCCTCGGCGAGCCGGTCGGCGCACAGGTCGCATTTGCGCACGTACGGCACCGGCTCGTCCCACTCGTAGCGGGGGATCGAGTAGGGGCACGCCACCATGCAGTAGCGGCACCCCATGCAGAGCTCCGAGTCGTAGACCACGGGGCCTTCCGGCGTCTTCTGCATGGCGCCCACCAGGCACGCGCTCACGCACGCCGGCTCCAGGCAGTGCCGGCACTGCTGCTTGACGTACTGGTGGCCGGGCCGACGGAGCACCGTGGTGTAGCGCGTCGAGGAGAGGGCGTCCACCGACGCCTGCCCGGTACGCAGCCGGTCAGGCCCCAGTCCATGCTCCTCCTTGCACGCGGCCACGCACGTCTCGCAGCCGGTACAGAGGGTCGTGTCGATCAGGATTGCAGCACTCATGACTATACGGGCTCACTCTCCTTCTCCAACGTCACCCCGACCTGGCGCCCGGCATCCTGCGGGAAGTGCCAGGCCATCTCGCCCACGAGCTGGGTCAGGGGGAGGAGAACCATGTGGCTGAGCTTAGTGAACGGGACCAGGAAAAGGACCAGGTCGCCGCTGAGAACGTGGACCAGGAACATCGGGTCCCGGCCGAAGGGGTTCCACGCCGGGTGCATGACCATGAAGCCCGTGGCGAAGACCACCGCCACCAGCGCCGGCAGCGCGTAGTCCTGGAATCGGCCCAGGGCTCGAGACTCCCGCGACGCCAGCCGCTGCACCAGCACCGCCAGCGCCGCGGCAATCGTGATGAGCGTCAGGGTGGTGGCCACCCCATTGGGGAGCGCCGGCCAGGCGATCCCCAGCGCCTGGTTCCACAGCGCGATGTGGCCTGCCAGGAAGAGGGGGACCAGGATCACACCCACGTGGAAGAGAAACGTGGTGATGCTGTAGAGCCACCGGTCCCGGAGCCGGCTCCGGGGCACCAGCCACGCCAGCGTCTCCCGGACCACTCGCCGGCCGGGGATGTCCTTGTCCCCGGCCCGCCGGTACGCCCGGACCGCCTCGTAGAGGGTGAGCACCACGTGGCGCCCGAGGCCCAGGACCATGATCGTGAACGCCACCCAGAAAAGGGGGCCCTTGGCCAGCTCCAGCCAGACTTCCATGCGCGCCTCCTGCCTCTCCCGGTGTCGTTACTCGGCGACGGCTTCCACTGCCTGCCGCTCGGCATCCTCGTCGGCCTCCGCATCCGCCGGGGCCGGTACGCCGAAGTCGATGACCCGCAGCAGCAGGTCGTGAAGCCCCACGACCTCCACCTCGCCCAGGTCATTGTCCTGGCACAGCTCCCGGAGCTGCTTCTTGCAGTTCGCGCACGGGCTGACCACCAGCTCCGCGCCCGTGTCACGGATCTGGTCCGCCTTCCGCTTCCCCAGTGGACCCGTGCGGAACTCCCGGATCTCGTCGATGGAGACCGTGCCGCCGCCCCCACCGCAGCAGTAGTTGTCCATCCGGTTCGGCGTCATCTCCACGTAGTCCGAGCAGATGGCCTTCAGGATCTCCCGCGGCTCCTCGGTGATCCGTCCCACCCGGGCGATGTTGCACGGGTCGTGATACGTGACCCGCTCGGGGATCCGCTCGGGCTTCAGCGGGATCCGACCCGCCTGCAGCATCTCGTACGCGTACTCCATGCAGTTCACCACCGGCGGCGCGTCGGGCCCACCGAACGTCGGTACGTACCACGCCGAACGCGTGGCGTGGCCGCACTCCCCGACCAGAATCTTCCGCCCCTTCAGCCGGTGCGTCTCGTTGATGACGTTGTTGACGATCCGCTCCATCATCCGGTCGGAGTAGAAAAGGCCGTAGTTGATCCCGTCGTAGTTTCCCGTCCCGATGGTCCACGAGCCGTTGGTCACGTGCATGACCGCCGCGTTGCCCATGAGCGTGTCGGCCTCCATCAGGTAGTCGGAGACCGCCGGGAAGAAGACGTACTCGCTCTCCTCCACGTCGAACGGGAACGGAATGTCCACGTTGTAGATGTCCTGGAGCTCCTCCGTCAGGAACTCGCACGTGTCCTTCAGCGCCGGCACCGGGATGGCCGAGGTGTTCCCCGTCTTCCCCTCCAACTGCTCACGCACGGAGACCAGCAATGCGCGGGGGATCAGGTCCACCTCGGCCAGAGCCCACCGGGCCAGGTGGGTGATCAACCCGTGGTCGATCCCCACCGGACACGTGGCCTTGCACCGACGGCACGCCGTGCACCGCCAGTACGACTCCGCCATCTCGTCGATGTATTCGTCCGTCAGCTCGAACGCGCCCGGGAGCCGCGCACGGAAGGCGCCCGCCGGCGTGAAGTACCGCCGGTAGACCCGGAGCAGGAGCTCCGACCGCTCGCACGGGATGTCCTCCTTCGCCCCCGTCGCCTCGTAGAGCTGACACGCCGCCGCACACCGGCCGCACTTCCCGGTCATCCGGGCGTACGTGTCCAGTGCCACCGCGTAGTTGCCGTGCTCCAGGATCGCCGCGAGCGCCCGCAGGAACCGGCGCGGCCGGTCCCGGCCTTCCAGACCCTCCTGCTCCACGTTGTATGCGTACCGCTGTGCCGTCGCCACGGATCAGACCTCCTCCGTTCGCTCCATCGCCAGCTGATGTGGACCGCCCGCCGTCGGGAGCTCCGTACCCGGCTCCAGGCGGCCCCGGAGATACAGCGCCAGTAGATCCTCCACGAACCCGGAAACCCAGCTGATGACCTCGAACCCGCTCGTCCGCAGCACGTCCTCATACACGCCCTGGATCGCACCGCAGATCACGCAGTCCACCTTCCGGTCCCGCAGCAGTCGAACCCGGTCGAACGGCTCCCGGCTATGCAGCGGGTAGTCGATCTGGTCGAACTCCCCGTCCGCGTTCAGCCAGAAGACCGCCATCGTCGAACAGTGTTCGAAGCAGGGGGCGATCATCTCTCCCATTCGTGGAACCGCTACTCTCACGCATCCACCTCCGTGTTTCACCCCCTACAGGGTGCAAGGAGGGGGCCGCAATAATGCGTTCGGCCATGACCTGCGTTAAGTGGTTATCAGACAGGGCTTTACGAGCTTTGCGCCGGGCGGCGCAGGTACCCGAAGATGTTTCGGGTTTGAAACGGTGAAACGTTACGGTGTTTCAGGCTGGGAACGGCGAACGCGGGCGCGGGCTACCACGGGCGGGCGAGCCATAGGGCGCGGGCCACAACCGTCGTGGCGCATCCGATTTCTCACGGCGCCACGGCGACCACGGCGATGCACGGCGGACCGGGCGCAGCAGGCTCCGGGGTGAGAGCAGGCCTTCGGAGGTCGGTTTGACCTGCGGTCCGGGGAATTCGATCCGGTGGATCCCGACTTCCCGGCGAGATTGGAACCGGGTCGGCACGGTCGCTCTGGCCCGGATGTTGTTTTTGGGCTCTTCTCCAGATGTGTTGATGCAAGCAAGGGGAGGTACCTGGACCCCTTCTCCTTCATTTTCTCCTTCGACCTCGGCCTGTACCTGTACCTCGACTTCGTACTTCTCGCTCTCTCGAACCCGCCGTCCACCAGGGAAAGGGCGAAGTACGAAGCGGAGGGCGAGGTACAGGCCGACGGAGACGGCGACGAAGAGGAAGAGGGCAGCCTCCCGGGTGGGACTCTCCGCGTCTCCCCGACGCGGCCGGTGCAGCAATCGGGTCGTGGGGCGACCGAAAAGTGCATGAAGCTTCCGGTCCCGACGCGATGTCACACTTTGGGAGGATAGGCGGACGGACAGGCCCCTTGTACGGGGGCTCACGGTGCTGCCGAGGGACCGTCTTTCAATGCGGGTGTGACGAGAGCGCGGTCAGTCCTCGTACTCGGTGGCGTCGATGCCGTGGCGGTCGAGCTTGCGCCAGAGGGTGGTGCGGCTGATGCCGAGCTCCTCGGCGGTCCGTGCGCGGTGGCCGTGGTTGCGGCGGAGTGCTCTGCGAATGGCGTCGGCCTCGCTGTTGTCGAGGGGGCTGGCGGGTTGGGCCGTATCGGCGGAGGAGGGGGGGCCGGCCGTGTCGACGAAGTCCTCGGGCAGGTGCCGTCGCTGGATGAGTCCGTTGTGACAGAGGACGAAGGCGTGCTCGATGATGTTCTCGATCTGGCGGGCGTTGCCCGGGAGCTCGTGGCGCATGAGGACTTCCATGACGTCATCGGCCACGCCCTGGATCCGCTTCCCCTTCTTGGCGTTGAAGCGGTCGATGAAGTGGTCGACCAGGTAGGGGATGTCCTCGCGACGTTCCCGGAGCGGTGGGATGGAGATGCGGACCACGGCGAGCCGGAAGTAGAGGTCATCGCGGAACCGACCCTGGCTGACGAGGCGTGAGAGGTCGCGGTTGGTGGCGGCGATGATGCGGACGTCGGCCTTCCGGGTCTCGATCCCGCCGAGGGGCGTATACTCCCGTTCCTGGAGGAGTCGGAGGAGCTTGACCTGGGTCTCCTGAGGGAGGTCGCCGATCTCGTCGAGGAAGAGTGTGCCGCCTTCGGCTACGGTGATCCGTCCGGGCTTGTCCTGGCGGGCGTCGGTGAAGGCGCCTCGCTTGTAGCCGAAGAGCTCGGACTCGAAGAGGTTGTGGGGCAGCGCGCCGCAGTTGACCACCACGTACGGCCGCTTCTTCCGGGGGCTCAGGTTGTGGGTGGCCCGGGCCAGGAGTTCCTTCCCGGACCCGCTCGGCCCCTCGATGAGCACGGTGCTCTCGCTCTGGGCCACGTCCGGGAGGATGGCGAAGATCTTCTGGAACGCCTCGCTCTTCCCGATGATGTCCTCGAAAGTGTACTGCCCCTTGAGCTCCCGCCGGAGCTGCTCGATGGCCGACAGGTCCCGGAACGTCTCCACGGCGCCCAGGAGCGTTCCGTCCTCGGCCCGCAGCACAGCGCTGCTGACGCTGATGGGGATGGAGCGGGAGCGACGGGTGGTGGTGATACGCGCCGGCCGGTCCACGACCTCGTTGCCGGTGGCGAGGCTCTCCCGGATCGGGCAGTTTCGCTCGCACAGGTCCGAGTGCAGGACCTCCGCGCACCGACGGCCCACGACGGCGTCCGCCTCCAGCCCCGTGATCCGCTCCGCCGCCCGGTTGAACGACGTGATCCGCCAGTCCCGGTCCACGGTGAACACCCCGTCCGCCACGCACCGCAAAACCGCCTCGAAAAACCGGCCGCTGTCTACCGCCTCACCGTCTTCCATGTCGTTCCCCCGACCCCGACCCCGAGTCCGACTACGACCCCGACGTCAATGCATCTCCCACTCGATGAACGGCTCCTTCACGTCCACCATGGCGTTTACGATGAGCTCCACGAGCCCGCCGTAGGTGATCCCGCTCTTCTCCAGGGCGTCGTAGTACTCAAGCATGTCCCGGAACTGGCCCTTGCAGTTCGAGCACGGGGCGCAGATGTACTTCTTGACCTCGGGCCCCGGCTGGTCGGAAAAGGCGTCCAGAACCTGCTTGAACTTCTTGCGGCTGGCCACACTGACCCGCCAGTCGGTGAAGTTGTTCGGGCTCATGATGGCGAAGCCGCTCCCGCCACCGCAGCAGTAGTTGTCCACCCCGTGAGGGGCCATCTCCCGGAACTGGGGGCAGAGGTAGCGCAGGATCCGCCGCTGCGGCTCCACGATCCCCAGGTTGCGCACGATGTTGCACGGGTCGTGGAGCGTCACCGGGAAGTCGTTCTTCGACGGGTCGAACTCGATCTTCCCGCTGAAGACGATGTCCTCAAGGAGCGTGAAGCAGCTCTCCCGGCGCACCGACATGTCGCCGGTGAGCACCCGGTCGGCGATGGTCATGAGCGACTTGTGCTGATGGCCGCACTCACCCATCACGATCTTGTTGACCTTCAGCTTGTTGGCCGTGGCCGCGTGGCGGAGCGCGATCCGCGCCAGCTGCACGTCGTCGTAGAAGAGTCCGTAATTCACGCCGTCGTAGGCCACCTCGTCCGCCGAGAGCGTCCAGTCGTAGCCGGCGGCGTTGAGGATGATGGCGAACGCCGCGGGGTTCTCCGGCCACGCCATGATCTCGCCGGCGTTGTGGATCAGGAGCGCGTCGGCCTCCTCCTTGTCGAAGGGGGTGTGGGCGTCCATCCCCGTCTCTTCCTCGAAGTCCTCGTCGATGAACTCCACGTTGTCTTTCACGACGATGGGGTTCATCCCCGTGGAGCTCCCCACCTCCAACTGCAGCACCGTCCCCTTCTCGTGGAGCTCGGTCGGCGCCCAGCCCAGCTCCTGGCTGAAGAGCTTCCGCAGCTCGTGGGTGATGAGTCCGTTGTCCACACCGATGGGGCAGACCTGGGCGCACCGCCGGCACAGCGTGCACCGGTACGCCAGCTCGTAAAGCCGCGTCAGCGTGGCCCAGTTCAGCTCGATGTCCTCGCCCTTCAGCTTCGCCATGGCCTTCCCACCACGACGCGCGTACTTCCGCACCAGGCGGCGAAGGATCTCGGACCGGTACGTGGGCTTGTAGATGTCGTTGCCCCCGCTCATCTCGTAGACGGGACACGCGTCGATACAGCTCTGGCACGCGGTGCAGTAGTCCGTGGATAGCGTGAGCGGCTGGAGGAACGTCCAGTTGTTCTCCCGGGTGAAGAGCTTCTTGAGCCCCGCTTCGAACTTTTCGACCGCCTCCTGCTTCTCCTCCTCGGTCTCCGGCCACTTCAAGCTCGCGGCGATGACGCCGTCGAGGTTGCAGACCATCCGCTCCCGGGCCTCCTCGCTCAGCTCCTTCCACGCCGGCTGTTCCTCGAGCTTGTCGTACGGCGGCGGCAGGGGCACCAGATGCTCGATCTCGACAGGCGAAAGGACCTCGCGCTCCTCCTCGCTGATGGCCCGGAGGTCCACGTGCTTCGGCGTGCTCATCGTCCGGCCTCCTCCGTCGCGATGTCGACCCAGTTCTTCTTCCCGTCCGCGTTCACGTGCGGTCCCGCCCACGTCACCGGCTGCTGCATGAGCTTCAGCACCTCACGCTCCAACTCCCCGCCGACCTCCAGCGGCTCGTCGTCCCAGCGCACCTCGTGATACGTGAAGTACTTGGCCACGAAATGCATCATCTGACTGAACGGCAGGTACGCCAGGAACAGCCCCGTCACCACCAGGTGCACCGCTAGCGGCGTGGCCACCGCCATCGTCGCATCCGCCGTGAGCAGTCCGCCCCCGAGGCGCAGGATCTCCTGGCCGTACCCCGCCACCGTCAACGCGGCCCATAAACCCGTACCGAAAACGGCGCCCAGCAGGATCAGGTTCAGGTACGCCACCCGCGTGGTCATGGCCCGCATGGTCTGCACCGTCAGCCGCCGTGCAAGCAGACCCAGCGCGCCCACCAGGCCCAGGGCGTAGCCTGCCACCGCCAGTATCGCGATCAGACCGGTCAAGAACCCCGCCCCGCCGATCCCTGCCAGACCCAGCAGCGCTGCCAGCAGCGCCACACCCGCCGCCCCGATCAACAGGTAAAGCCCCCAGTGGAACGGGAACGAGAACCACCACAGCGCACGGTTGTGCTCCCACAGCGCCTTCAACAGCAGGATCTCACGGCCCATGTACGCCAGCTCGTTCGCCAGCGACTCCTCTCGCGGTTTCTTCCACCACTCGTACTCCTCCAGGTAGGAGCCGCCGTAGCGGCCCCGCCCTTTCTCCTTCGGCACCGGCGCCAGCTCCCATCTCAGGTGCACCGGCAGCCGGGAGAGCCCCACCGTCCGGACGATGAACGCGATGACGAAAACGGCCAGCAGGCCGTACGCAACGGCAAATAGAACGGGACCCGACATACCGTACCCTCCCCGTGGCGCCGCCCCGCCCCCGCCCCGACATCCCCGTGCGGCGTGTGGTCGTTGGCCACGCCTCTTTGAATCGTGGCAAATGTCACGAATCGTAGCTTGCGGTTAATAGTACGCCCCCGTCAAGGGTTTGTTCGGTTTCCGCCTCTGCAGCGTCGGCAAGGGACTTGACCGTGAGCCCGGCGACGACCAGCATTGCGGTTGGAGAGCTGGCTGAAGGGAGGAGGCCGGCCTGTGGATTTCCCGGGCACGGGAGCGGGACGTGACACGGTTGCGTCGGGTGGTTCTGGAGCGATTGATTCGATACTACCGCTACCTTGCGGAGCTGACGGCCCGGAGGTCGGTGGACACCATTACGAGCGCCCAGCTGGGACGCATTCTGGACGTGGATCCGAGTCAGGTGCGGAAGGATTTCGCCGCCGTCGGGCTGGCCGGAGTGAGTCGCGTGGGGTACGACGTGTGCGAAGTCTGCCGGACGATCCGGACGGTGCTCGGCTTCAACAACACGTACGGGGCGGTGCTGGTGGGAACCGGGCAGCTGGGCGGCGCTCTCATGACGTATGGCGGCTTCGACCGCTACGGGCTGCGCATCGTGGCGGCATTCGATTCCGATCCGGAGAAGATCGGCACGGAGAAGGGCGGGCACACCATCCGCTCCGTGCACGACCTGCGCTCCTTCATCGAGGAGCACGAGATCCCCGTGGTCATCCTGACCACTCCCGTGGACGTCTCCCAGGGCGTGGCCGAGCTCGCCGCCATGGCCGGCGTGCGCGCCATCTGGAACTTCAGTCCCACCCGCCTCAGTCTCTCCGAAGACATCCTGGTCCGCAATGAGCACATTTCCATGGGGCTCGCCGAGATCGCCTTCCACCTCCAGTCCAACGGATACGACGACCAGGAGCTCCCGCCGGCCGCCTCGCTGGACGTCTGCTGTGCCGACTCGGAAGAGGCCGGCGCTGCCAATTCGGGTTGAATCGGGCCCATCCCGGCCCGAGCCCCCCACCCGGCCGTAAATCCTTCTACTGCGGCCACTTACAACACCTGTTAATTAACACCTTTTTGTGAATTTAAACCCCGGTTAATAAAAACCCTTGACACTGCCGTCCAGGGGGCCCTACTTGGCAATCGTGAATTCTGTCTCAAATGGGCGGCCGGCACTGACAAACCGATCACGCTACGGCCGCCTGGGAAGCGGGAGGAGGCACCTGGACAAGGGAATCTTTCTCCGTCGGCAAAATCGTGACGAAAATCACGAATCAGGCCCCCTGCGATGCGCACTCTGCGCAGAAAGGAAGAAGAACGGATGCCGAGTTATGTGATCCCGGACAAGTGTGACGGCTGCAAGGCCCTGGACAAGACGGCCTGCCAGTACATTTGCCCAAACGATCTCATGGTGCTCAACAAGGACACCATGAAGGCGTACAACCAGGACCCCCAGATGTGTTGGGAGTGCTATAGCTGCGTGAAGATCTGCCCGACCCAGGCGATCGAGGTGCGCGGCTACCAGGACTTCGTGCCCATGGGTGCGAAAGTCACGGCGATGCGCAGCTCCGAGGACATCATGTGGACGGTCCAGTTCCGCGATGACCAGATCCGTCCGAAGCGGTTCAAGTTCCCCATTCGCCGCGGCGTGTCCGAGGGTCAGGCTGATCCGTTCGGCCACTACTCGACGGGGGACAATGACATCAAGAGCCAGACACTCATGTCTGAGCCGGAGGGTCTGAACACCGAGCGTGGCCCGTTGAAGTTCGACAAGGTACCCACGCTGTGATCGGGGCCGGTAACCAACGACGCGCAAGCAAAGCGAGGAGAAAGGACACATGAAGGACTTCGAAACTGTAGTCGTCGATACCGACCTCCTGATCTGCGGAGGCGGGATGGCCGCATGCGGTGCGGCTGTCGAGGCCTCGTACTGGGCGAAGGAGCACGGGCTGAAGGTGACGGTGGTGGACAAGGCGGCCATGGATCGATCGGGCGCCGTGGCCATGGGGCTTTCGGCCATCAACCAGTACGTGGACCTGAACAGCGGGAAGAACACCCTGAAGGATTACTGCGACTATGTGCGCAACGACCTGATGGGGATCACCCGCGAGGACCTGGTGGCGAGCATAGCGCGCCACGTGGACAATTCGGTGCACCTGTTCGAGAAGTGGGGCCTTCCGATCTGGAAGGACCAGGAAGGGAACTACGTGCACGAGGGTCGCTGGCAGCTGATGATCAACGGCGAGAGCTACAAGGTCATCGTTGCGGAGGCGGCGAAGAACGCGTTGGCCGAGGCCGACGGTGAGTACTTCGAGCGCATATTCATCACCCACCCGCTCATGGACGGCAACAAGTGCGTGGGCGCCATCGGCTTCAGCGTACGTGAGAACAAGGTGTACGTGTTCAAGGCCAAGGCGGTGATGGGGCTCATGGGCGGTGCGGTGCACGTCTTCAAGCCTCGCTCGACGGGTGAGGGCTTCGGCCGCTCGTGGTACCCGCCGTTCAATTCCGGCGCGAGCACGTTCTTCACGCTGTACGCCGGCGCCGAGCTGACGTGCCAGGAAGTGCGGTTCATTCCGGTGCGGTTCAAGGACGCGTACGGCCCGGTGGGCGCGTGGTTCCTGCTCTTCAAGAGCCAGGCTACGAACGCGTACGGCGATGTCTACATGCAGACGAACCAGTACGAGCTGGACAAGTGGGAGCCGTACGGCAAGGTGAAGCCGCGCCCGGCGAACATCCGCAACTGGCTGATGATGCTGGATGTGATGGATGGCAAGAGCCCGATCTACATGCAGACGGCCGAGGCCATCCAGCGGATCGCCGACCAGGCGGAGGACGAGAAGGCGGCGAAGAAGAAGCTGAAGGAGCTCGAGGCCGAGGCGTGGGAGGACTTCCTCGACATGACGATCTCCCAGGCGATCCTCTGGGCCGCCACGAACGTGGAGCCGGAGAAGAAGCCGTCGGAGATCATGGCGTGCGATCCGTACTTCATCGGTTCGCACTCGGGCGCCAACGGCGCGTGGGTCTCGGGTCCCGAGGACCTGCAGACCGACGAGACGAAGGACGAGTACTTCTGGGGCTACACGGGCATGACCACGGTGGACGGGTTGTTCGCCGCCGGTGATGCGTCGGGTGCTTCCAGCCACAAGTTCTCGTCCGGCTCGTTCACGGAAGGTCGGATCGCCGGGAAAGCGGCGCTCAGCTACATCCTCGACCACAACGAGGAGCCGAACGTGGACGAAGAGCAGGTCGCGGAGCTCCGTGAGAAGGTGCTGAAGCCCCTCGCGAAGTTCGAGGAGCACAAGGACGAGACCACGGACCCGGACATCAACCCGAGCTACATCCGGCCCGAGCAGTTCATGTATCGGCTGCAGAAGATCATGGACGAGTACGCTGGCGGCGTGTCCTCGCAGTTCACCACGAACGACAAGCTGCTGGAGAAGGGACAGGAGCTCCTCGACTTCCTGAAGGAAGACGCGGAGAACCTGGCCGCTGAGAACCTCCACGAGCTGATGCGTGCGTGGGAATCAGTGCACCGGATGTACCAGGGTGAAGCCCACGTCCGCTCGATCCTCTTCCGGGAGGAAACGCGCTGGCCGGGCTACTACTTCCGTGCCGACAAGCCCGAGATGGACAACGAGAACTGGCTGGCGTTTGTCAACTGCCGGTTCGACAAGGAGTCCAACACCTGGGAGATGATCAAGCGGCCCGTGAAGTACATCACCACCGAGTCGCCCGAGCTGGCCGCGGCTCAATAGCAAGCAAGCAAGCGGGAACAGGGGCGCGCGTCCTCCGGGGCGCGCGTCCCGCACCCGTCCAATGAAGGGGGTCACCAAGCATGGATGCCGTCATGGATGAACGACAGACCACATGTCCGCACTGCGGCTCGAGGCTGAAGAAGTGGCAGGTGCCGGATGGGGCGAGCTGGTCGGACGAGTATTTCCTGGTCTGCTTCAACGACGACTGTTCGTACTACCTCAACGGCTGGAAGTGGATGGAGGAGCAGTACCGGCAGAAGGCCTCGTATCGATACGCCTACAACCCCGGGCAGGACGCTCCGCTCATGATCCCCGTGTGGTCGGCCACGGCCACCCGAGAAATGATCATCGAGGATGACGAGGAGGATGAGGCATGAGTGACAAGAGCAGAGCACCGGCTCGCGCTGGACCACAGCCGCTGGAGGAACCGATCCTCCAGGACCGCCCCCGCCTGGGCCCGGACGACACATTCCGTTTCGGCTGCCATCCGGGGGTGAGTTGTTTCAACCACTGTTGCAGCGACGTGAACATCTTCCTCTCGCCGTACGACGTGCTCCGGATGCGGAAGCGGCTGGGGATGAGCTCCACGGAGTTCCTCGAGGAGCACGTGCTGCTGCCGGTCCAGAAGGACATGCGCACGCCCGTGGTAGTGCTGCGCATGAACAAGGACGAGGAGAAGAGCTGTCCGTTCCTGACGGAGGCGGGCTGCGGGATCTACGAGGACCGACCGTGGCCGTGCCGGATGTACCCGGTGGGGCTCGCGGCTTCCCGTGACACGCCGGATGGTTGGAGGGGCGAGCGGTTCTACTTCCTGATGAAGGAAGAGGGCTGCCTGGGCTTCGACGAGGCCAGGGAATGGACGATCCGCGAGTGGATGGCGGACCAGGGCGTCGAGGAGTACGACCGCTGGGGTGAGGCGTACAAGGAGCTGACGCTGCACGAGTTCTTCGAGAACGGTGGTCAGCTCTCACCGGAGCGGTTGGAGATGTTCTACACGGCCATGTACGACCTGGACCGATTCCGGACCTTCGTCTTCGAGAGCTCCCTGCTCCGGAAGTTCGTAGTGGACGAGGACCTGGTGGAGGAGATGCGGTACAGCGACGAGGCGCTCCTGCGCTTCGGCTTCCTCTGGCTTCGCTTCGCCCTGTTCCGTGAGGCGACGATGAAGCTGCGCGAGGAGGCGGTCGAAGACGCCCAGCAGCGGCTCGAGAAGCGAATTATCGAGAACCGGCGGTCTGCGGAGGCCGCGCAGGGAGAGGCGCGATGAACGGAAATGGGGCTGGCGGAAAGATCCTGGTAGTCGGCGGTGGCATCAGCGGATTGACGGCGGCCGTCGAGGCATCGGAGGCCGGAGCCGAGGTGGTGCTGGTGGAGAAGGAGGCGTTCCTCGGGGGACGCGTGGCCCGCTCCAATCAGTACTTCCCGAAGCTCTGCCCGCCCACATGTGGGTTGGAGATCAACCTCCGGCGGGTGAAGACCAGCCCCCGGATCCGGATCCTCACCCAGGCGGAGGTGACGCAGATCGCCGGGCGCCCGGGTGCGTATCGGGCCACGATCCGGAAGGATCCGCGCTACGTGCGGGAGAACTGCACGGCGTGCGGCGACTGCGTGGAGGTCTGCCCTGAGGAGCGGCCCGACGGGTTCAACCTGGGGATGGGGACCACGAAGGCGGTCTACCTCCCCTTCGACATGGCGTATCCGTTCCGCTACGTGATTGACGGCGATGCGTGTCTGGGCGAGGCCGAGTGCGGCAAGTGCGTGCCGGCCTGTCCGTTCGACGCCATCGATCTGGGGATGGAGGCGGAGACGGAGGAGCTGGAGGTCCAGTCGGTGATCTGGGCCACGGGTTGGGATCCGCCGGACGCGAGCCAGTTCGAGGGGCTCGGCTTCGGCACGCACCCGGACATCATCACCAACGTCATGATGGAGCGGCTGGCGGCGCCGTCGGGCCCCACGGAGGGCGAGGTTCGCAGGCCCTCCAACGACGAGCCCATCGAGTCGGTGGCCTTCGTACAGTGCGCGGGCTCACGGGACGAGAACCATTACCCGCAGTGCTCGGGCGTCTGCTGTCTGGCCTCACTGAAGCAGACCCGATACGTGCGAGAGCGCTACCCGGATGCAGAGATCTACGTCTTCTACATCGACATCCGGGCGCCGGGCCGCCTCGAAGACTTCTTTGTGGCTTCGAAGGCGGACGAGAAGCTCACGCTGATCAAGGGGAAGGTCGCCAGGGTGACACCCTCCGGCGACGGGCTGGAGGTCGAGGCCGAGGACACGCTGTCCGGCGACCGCGTCCGGCAGACCGTGGACCTGGTGGTCCTCGCCACGGGGATGATCCCCACGGGTGTGGGGGAGACCGCCGTGGACGGCGGACTGGAGACCGACGCGTTCGGATTCCTGGTTCCGGAGCAGTCCCAGGCCGGGATCCTCCCGGTGGGCTGTGCGAAGCGGCCGGCCGACGTGGCCATGTGCAACCGGGACGCCACCGCCGCCGCCCTGAAGGCCCTCGGCTTCGCCGGGGGTGCCGACCAAGCTGAACTGGAGCCCGTTGCGGCCCAAGCCGGGGAGCAGAGCCGTGGATAAGAGAACCGCTGTATACGTCTGCCGTGGGTGTGACATCGGGGACTCGCTGGACCTCGCCGCCCTCGGCGAAGTGGCCGCCGACGAGCACGACATAGAGATCTGCCGGGAGCACGACTGCCTGTGCGGCGATGCGGGGCGCGAGCTCATCAGCGCCGATATCCGCGACGAGGGCGTGAACACCATCGTGGTGGGCGCGTGCTCGCCGAGGGTCATGACCGACGCCTTCGCCTTCGATGGCGTTGAGACCGAGCGGGTGAACCTCCGGGAGCAGGTGGTCTGGAGCCACGAGCCGAACGACGAGGACACCCAGATGATGGCGGAGGACTACCTCCGCATGGGGCTGGCCCGGGCCGAGAAGGCGAAGGTGCCCGAGCCCGTCTCGGAGGAGGTGGATGGGACGATCCTGGTGGTGGGCGGTGGCGTGAGCGGGATGAGCGCGGCGCTGGACGCCGCCCGGGCCGGCCGCAGTGTTGTGGTGGTGGAGAAGGAAGGACAGCTGGGCGGGTGGATGGGCAAGTTCTCCCGCCAGATCCAGCACTCGCCGCCGTACCGCGAGGTCGAGCCGTCCCGGATCGCCGAGCAGGTGGCGCAGGTCACCGGCGACGAGCGGATCAAGGTCCACACCTCCACGACCATAGAGCAGATCACCGGGCAGCCCGGCCAGTTCGATGTGACGCTGAACGGGAACGGCGCCGGCAACAGCACCCTGCGTGTGGGCGCCATCGTCCAGGCCACGGGTTGGAAGCCCTACGACGCTTCGAAGCTCGGCTACCTGGGCTACGGCACGTCGGCGGACGTGGTGACGAACGTCCAGATGGAGGAGATGGTCGCCGAAGGCGAGATCAAGCGCCCGAGCGACGACGCGGCCCCGAAGCGCATCGCGTTCATCCAGTGCGCCGGGTCCCGCGACGAGGACCACCTCCCGTACTGCTCCGCCGTCTGCTGCCGCGTGAGCATCAAGCAGGCGCTGGTGGCCCGGGAGCTGAACCCGGACGCCGAGGTCTACGTCCTCTACAAGGATATCCGCACGCCGGGCCAGTACGAGGAGCTCTACCGGCGGGCCCAGGAGGACCCGGGGATCTTCTTCACCAAGGTGGACGTGACCGGCGTCTCGCCGTCGGACGGCGGGCTGGTGGTCCACGGTGAGAACTCGCTCCTCGGCGACGCCATCGACGTGGAAGCCGACATGGTGGTGCTGGCCACGGGGATGGTGCCCCGGGCCGCAGACGGCGAGGCGATCCGTCGCCTGGTCGACGCGAAGAAGATCGTGGAGAAGGACGAGGCGGGCGCACAGCTCGAGACGGCCAAGCAAACGATCGAGGAGCTCGGGCACCTGGAGGGCGAGGGGATCCTGAATCTCGGCTATCGCCAGGGTCCTGACCTCCCTGTCCTGAAGTACGACTTCCCCGACTCCCACTTCATCTGCTTCCCGTACGAGACCCGGCGCACGGGGATCTACGCGGCGGGCAGCGTGCGGGCGCCGCAGGACTCGATGACGGCCCGGGAGGACGGGTCCGGCGCGGCGATCAAGGCCATCCAGACGGTGGACCTGGCCGCGAAGGGCGAGACGGTCCACCCGCGCTGGGGCGACATGTCGCACCCGGAGTTCGCGCTCCAGCGCTGCACCCAGTGCAAGCGGTGCACGGAGGAGTGTCCCTTCGGGACGCTGAACGAGGACGAGAAGGGCACGCCACAGCCGAACCCGCTCCGCTGCCGGCGCTGCGGGATCTGCATGGGCGCGTGCCCCGAGCGGATCATCTCCTTCGACGACTACTCGCCGGAGATCGTCTCGTCGATGATCAAGGCCGTGAACATCCCCGAAGAATGGGATGAGAAGCCGCGGCTGCTCGGGTTCCTGTGCGAGAACGACGCCTACCCGGCCCTCGACGCGGCGGGGCTCAACCGGATCCGCCACTCGGCGTACATCCGGTTCGTGCCCGTCCGCTGTCTGGGCTCGGTGAACGTGATCTGGCTCAATGACGCCTTCTCCCGTGGCTACGACGGTGTGCTACTCATCGGCTGCCGGTCCGGTGAGGACTACCAGTGCCACTACATGCAGGGCAGCGAACTCATGGAGACCCGGAGCAAGAACGTGCGGGAGAAGCTGCAGCAGCTGGCCCTCGAGGAGGAGCGGGTCCGCCTCGAGCAGCTTCCCATCGACCAGTACCACCGGCTGCCGGAGATCATCGACGAGTTCGCCGAAGAGGTGGACATGGTCGGTCTGAATCCGTTCAAGGGAATGTGAGGAGATAGACAATGCCCGAGGCGCTGTCGCTGAACCCGGACCGGGAGTTCGTCGACGCAGTCATGGCGTCGGGTGGTGGAGACCTGAAGAAGTGCTATCAGTGCGCCACGTGCGCGGTGGTGTGCGAGCTGGCCTGTGAGGACCACGCATTCCCCCGGAAGGAGATGCACTGGGCCCAGTGGGGGCTGAAAGAGCGTCTGGTGAACGATCCGGACATCTGGCTCTGCCACCAGTGCAACGACTGCTCCCTCCGCTGCCCGCGCGGTGCCCGCCCCGGCGATGTGCTGGCGGCGATCCGCAAGCAGACCATCCAGCACTTCGCCTTCCCGAAGGCGGTGGCCCGGTGGGTGAGCTCGGTGCGGGCCACGCCCGTGATGCTGATCCTGCTCCCCGCGCTGCTCCTGGCGGCCGCGCTGCTGGTCCGCGACCCGCTGGCGAACGCGCTGGGGCTGCACGGCGGCCACGAGGCGTTCTATGCCCAGTTCTTCCCCCACTGGCTGCTCATCGGCTTCTACACCGGCTTCACGCTACTGGCGTTCGCCGGGCTCGCGGTGGGGCTCGTCCGGTTCTGGAAAGGGATGAGGGCCCACGACGAAGCGCTGGGGAGGCCGGCACCCGATCGGGCCTTCATGCCCAGCCTGCTCGAGGCGCTGGGCGACATCTTCATGCACCGCCGGTTCGGCGACTGCGGGGACCAGAAGCAGCGGCGGACCTCGCACCTGCTGGCCTTCTACGGCTTCCTGGCCCTCTTCGTGGTCACCGTATGGGCGGTGGTCGATCTCTACGTCATGCCGGGTCTCGGGGTGGAGTCCCTCTACCCCTTCGATCTGAGCCACCCGATGAAGATCCTCGCCAACATCGGCGGGGTCATCCTGGTGGTGGGCACCGGGAAGGCGATCTGGGACCGGATCAGCGCCCCGGAGGACGGCAAGCATCAGAGCACTGCTTTCGACTGGATCTTCGTCTGGCTGCTCTTCTGGGTGGGCGTGACGGGGTTCGCCACACAGGCGTTCCGGTTCACGGTCACGCCCGAGACCATGGGGGCCTACGAGTACGTGGCCTACGCCGTCTACTTCACGCACCTGGTCCTGGTCTTCGGACTACTGGTCTACCTGCCCTACTCGAAGTTCGCCCACATGTGGTACCGGACGCTGGCCATGACCTACGCCGGCATGACGGGGCGCGTGCCCCACAGCCAGGTCAAACGCCTGATGGGCGAGGGCGGTGAGATCGTCACCATCACGGCGCCGGACCCCGAAGAGACCGGGGATGAGGTTTCGGACGCGCCAGAAGAAGAGGATCTGGCTGTAGCGGGAGGGTGAGGAGAGAACGAGTGACCCGGCGTCGCAGGATGCGGCGACCGGACAACTGACGCCGAACACAACGGCTCGAGAGAGGAACGGAGTTATGTCGCAACTGGTCAAGCCACACGGAAAGGAACGGGTCCTCAAGCCCCTCCTCCTCGAAGGGGAGGCGCTGGCAGAGGCGCAGGACAAGGCGGAGTCGCTGCGGAAGATCCCCATGACGTCCCGGGAGGTGGGGGACACGATCATGATGGGGATCGGCGGGTTCACGCCTCTCGAGGGATTCATGGGCCACGACGATTGGAAGGGCTCGGTCACCGAGATGCAGATGGCCGACGGCACCTTCTGGCCGATCCCGGTGACGTTCTCGGTCACCGAGGAGGTGGCCGACTCGCTGAAGGACGGCGAGGAGGTGACCCTCTTCGACGAGGACACCGACGAGATCATGGCCATCCTGACGGTGCGTGAGAAGTACACTATCGACAAGGAGCTCGAGTGCCAGGAGGTCTTCAAGACCACCGATCTCGAGCACCCGGGCGTGACGAAGGTCATGAACCAGCGGGAGGTCAACGTGGCCGGCCCGCTCCAGGTCCTGAGCGAAGGGGTCTATCCGACGGAGTTCGCGGGGATCTATCAGCGACCGACCGACGCCCGGGAGATCTTCCAGGACCGGGGCTGGAACACCGTGGCGGCGCTGCAGCTGCGGAACCCCATGCACAGCTCCCACGCCTACCTGGCGAAGACGGCCATTGAGGTGACGGACGGCGTCTACATCCATCAGCTCCTGGGCGCGCTGAAGCCCGGTGACATCCCCGCCGAGACGCGGGTGAAGTGCATCGACGCATTGGTCCAGAATTATTTCCGGCCGGAGCGTGTGGTGCAGGGCGGCTACCCGCTGGACATGCGGTATGCGGGCCCCCGGGAGGCGCTGCTGCACGCCCTCTTCCGGCAGAACTACGGCTGCTCGCACCTGATCGTCGGTCGTGACCACGCCGGTGTGGGCGACTACTACGGGCCGTTCGACGCCCACGAGATCTTCAACGAGCTGCCCGAGGGCGCGCTCCTGACGCAGCCGCTGAAGATGGACTGGACCTTCTACTGCTACCAGTGCGGCGAGATGGCGTCGATGAAGACGTGCCCGCACGAGGAGAAGGCCGTCATCGACGAGGAGGGCAACTACGTGTCGGGCGACCGACTCCTCCTCAGCGGCACCATGCTCCGGAAGATGCTCTCCGAGGGCGAGCCGGTGCCGGCCGAGTTCAGCAAGCCCGAGGTCATCGCACTCCTGCGGGAGTTCTACGAGAACCTCGAGGACAAGGTGGAGATCAAGCTGCACGGCGCCGCCACAGGCGAAGCGTCGAAGTAACGCACTGAGCAACCGGACCGAACCATGGACCTGGTCACTGTCGAGAGAGAGAGCGGGCTGAAGTTCACGATAGGCCTCCGCGACCACCAGATCACCACCGACATGTCGGTGGACGAGGGTGGCGCGGATGCGGGGTGCAACCCCGTGGAGCTGATGGCCGCCTCTCTCGGCGGGTGTCTGGCGATCATGGTTCAGCGGTACTGCACCGAGCGCGGCTACACCGACGGCGACGTCGGCGTGAGCCTCACCGCGGAGCTCGCGGACAATCCGAAGCGCGTGACCGGCTTCGTGGTGGACGTGGAGCTCCCGGAGGACGTCCCGGAGTCGGAGCGGGAGAAGCTGAAGCAGGTAGTACGGCAGTTTCCCGTGCCCGCGACGCTCCGGGAGGCGCCCGATGTGATGGTGGAGTTCACCTGACGGCGGTCGCAGCGTAAGCTCGGCAGCCCGAAGCGATCAACGGGCCGCACAGCGGCTCAGCAACGGAGGAGCCCGATGGAACAGGTGGAACTTGGCGGGAAGATGTTGGAGATCGATGAGGACGGTTTCATACAGGATCCGGGGGAGTGGGACGAGAACGTCGCCGCTGACCTGGCCAAGACGGAAGCCGTCGAGGAGCTCACCGAGGATCACTGGAAGGTCGTGAACTACCTCCGGGACTACTACCTGGAGTACGACATGGCCCCGATGATCCGGAAGCTCTGCAAGGAGACGGGCTTCAAGCTGAAGGAGATCTACGAGCTGTTCCCGAGCGGCCCGGCGAAGGGCGCCTGCAAGGTGGCAGGCCTGCCGAAGCCCACGGGCTGCGTCTGACCTCCTGACGTCCACGGGATCGACCGGCTCGCCCTGTGAGGCGAGCCGGTCGGGCCGGGGGGGCAGGAGTGCGCCGGGATGCGGGAATAGAATGGCGAGGGACACCGCCGCGAGGGTGCGGCGGTGGAGGATGGGTGGCACCGGTCCGCTGAAGACGGCCGGCGGCCAATAGTGTAAACGAGCGCGTCCGGGAACGGGCGTGCGATGGGCAGGGTGGAACCATGCTCCAGGAAATACTGGAGGGACGGGAGGACGCGCTGGTCGAGCGGTGGCTCGACTACGTCCTGGCTGCCTACCCGGCGGATGGGAGCGCCGTGTTCAAGCGGCGCACCGACCGGTTCGCGAACCCGGTGGGGCACACCTCCCGGACGAGCGTGGAGGCGCTGTACCGGAGCGTGGTCCGCGGGGATGAGGAGTCCGCGGAGCGCACGGCCCACCTTGAGAACGTGGTGCGGATCCGGGCGGTGCAGGAGATGGCACCGTCGGAGGCCGTGGGCTGGGTCCTCGAGCTGAAGCGAGTGATCCGTGCGGAGCTGGAGGCGCGGGGAGAGTCGGGCCGACACGGCGCCGAGCTCCGGGCGCTGGAAGTGCGGATCGATGACCTCGCCCTCGAGGCCTTCGACCTGTACGTGGCGTTCCGGGAGGAGCTGGCCCGCCTCAAGGTCAAGGAGGCCCGGCGTCACGTCTCCTGGATCGTGGACCGCCTGAACGGCGACGTCACGGGGGACGCGGAACGGACCGACCAGGGTCCGGTATCGTTGCCCATTGTTGAGGATACACGCGTGCGAGGAGGGGTGTCTCGATGAAGGTGCTGCTTCCGCTGGTGGTAGTGGCGACCCTGTTCGGGATCGCGCTGGTCGGCGCGTCCGTGGGGCTCGACTGGGTCCTGGGCGTGCTCATTCCCTATGCCGCGCTGGCCATGTTCCTGGTCGGTGTGGTGGTCCGGGTGCTGCAGTGGGCACGGGTCCCCGTGCCGTTCCGGATCCCCACCACCAGCGGCCAGCAGAAGTCGCTGTCCTGGATCCGGTACAGCCGGCTGGACAGCCCCTTCACGCGGCTCGGCGTGATCGGCCGGATGGCGCTGGAGGTCCTCTTCTTCCGCTCGCTGCTGAAGAACACGAAGGCCGCCATGGCCCGCGGGGACCGCCTGGTGTACGGCACGTCGCTGACCCTGTGGGTGGCGGCCATGGCCATGCACTGGTCGCTGCTGTTCATCCTGGTCCGGCACCTCCGGTTCTTCACCGAGCCCGTACCGGGCTTCGTGACGGCGGTGGCCTCGGTGGACGGTTTCCTCCAGGTGGCGCTGCCCACGGTCTACATCACCACCGCGCTCTTCCTGCTGGGCGCCGGCTACCTGCTGTACCGGCGGCTGGCCAACGCCCAGGTGCGCTACATATCGCTGGTCAACGACTACTTCCCCCTCTTCCTGCTCCTGGGGATCGGCCTCAGCGGGCTCTGGATGCGCCACATCGGACGGACCGACGTGGTGGGGATCAAGGAGCTGGCGGCCGGCTTGGTCGAGTTCTCGCCGGTGGTGCCGGAAGCCATCAGCCCGGTCTTCTTCGGGCACCTGTTCCTGGTCTCCGTGCTCCTGGCCTATTTCCCGTTCAGCAAGCTGATGCACATGGCCGGCGTGTTCCTCAGTCCGACCCGGAACATGGCGAACAACAACCGGGCGGTCCGGCACGTGAACCCGTGGGACCACCCGGTGGATGTGCATACCTACGAGGAGTACGAAGAGGAGTTCCGAGACAAGATGATCGCCGCCGGGGTCCCGGTGGATAAGAATCCGGCGGAGAAGGAATAGGTCATGGCACATTTCGACGAGCCCGACTACTACGAGAAGGAAGAGCTGCTCGACGTCGACTGGCAGCCGCCGAAGACGCCGTGGATGGACACGCCGGTGGACCTCCGGAAGGGCAGCTACATCTACCCGGGCAAGCCCAAGCACCTGGAGTACCTGGGGCTGCCGAACGCCCATGAATGGGTGGTGGATAATATCGACTGGGAGCTCCCTCACGACTGGCAGAAGACCATCCTCGACGGGATGGCCGAGCGGCTGAAGAACTACCGGAGCTTCAAACTCTTCATGGACACGTGCGTGCGCTGCGGCGCGTGCGCCGACAAGTGCCACTTCTTCCTCGGCAGCGGTGACCCGAAGAACATGCCGGTGCTCCGGGCGGAGCTGCTCCGCTCCATCTACCGGAAGGACTTCACCGCCATGGGGAAGATTTTCGGTGAGCTGGCCGGTGCACGGCCCCTCACCGAGGACGTGATCAAGGAGTGGTTCTACTACTTCTACCAGTGCACCGAGTGCCGCCGGTGCAGCGTCTTCTGCCCGTACGGGATCGACACCGCCGAGATCACCATGATGGGCCGCGAGCTCCTGGGGCTCCTCGGCCTCTACGTGAACTGGGTGATCGAGCCGGTGGCCAACTGCTTCCGGACCGGGAACCACCTGGGGATCCAGCCCCACGGGCTCGTGGACACGCTGGAGTTCATGGTGGACGACATCGAGGAGGCCACCGGCGTGCGGGTGGATCTGCCCATCAACAAGAAGGGCGCCGAGATCCTCTTCGTAACCCCGTCGGGCGACTATGTGGCGGCGCCGGGGATCTACACGTGCATGTCGTACATGATCCTCTTCCACGAGCTGGGGATCGACTACACGTGGAGCACCTACGCCAGCGAGGGCGGCAACTTCGGGCTGTTCACCTCCCACGACATGATCAAGCGCCTCAACGCCAAGATGTACGCCGAGGCCGACCGACTGGGCGTGAAGTGGATCCTGGGCGGTGAGTGCGGCCACATGTGGCGGGTGGTCCACCAGTACATGGACACCGTGAACGGGCCCGCCGACTTCCTCGAGACACCGGTCTCCCCGCTGACGGGCACCGTCTTCGAGAACGCGAAGTCCACGAAGATGGTCCACCTCATGGAGTTCCTGGCCGACGCGATCCGGCACGACAAGCTGAAGCTGGACCCGTCCCGGAACGACCATATCCGGGCCACCTTCCACGACTCCTGCAACCCGGCCCGGGCCATGGGGATCTTCGAGGAGCCCCGCTACGTGCTCGACGCCGTCTGCAACCACTTCTACGAGATGCCGGAGAACACCATCCGGGAGCAGACGTTCTGCTGTGGCGGTGGGGCGGGGCTGGGCACCGACGAGAACATGGAGATGCGGCTGCGGGGCGGGATGCCCCGCGGGCTCGCGGTAAAGCACGTCCAGGAGGAGCACGGCGTGAACCAGCTGGCGGCCATGTGCGCCATCGACCGGGCCACCCTGGTCACGGTCTGCGACTACTGGGCCCCGGGTGTGGAGGTCACGGGGATCAGCGAGCTGGTGGCCAACGCGCTGGTCATGGAGGGTGAGGGAGCCCGGACCCACAACCTGCGCCTGGAGCCGATCCCCGGGCGTGAGTCCCCCGAGGCGGTGGAGGAGGCGACCGAAGATGCTCCCGCCGCGGTCGGGGTGCCCGATGAAGGAAGCGGGGAGCCGGTCCCGGCGGGAGGAGGTGCCTCATGAGCGATCGGAAATGGATTTACGGAGGGCTGGGCGTCTTCCTGGCGCTGGCCCTGTTCCCCGTGTGGTACGGCGCCACGACGGAGGCCGATGTGGCGGCGCCGGAGCTTGAGTACCCGGCGGACGAAGTCGGGTGCGTGGAGAGCACGGAGTACATGCGGACCCATCACCCGGTGCTCCTGGACGAGTGGCGGGACGCCCTGGTGCGGGAGGGGCAGGTCGAATACGCGGCCACCAGTGGTGAGCGCTACACGATCAGCCTGACCGGGACCTGCATGGAGTGTCACGACAACCGGGAAACGTTCTGCGTCCGCTGCCATGAGTACGCGGACGTGGACCCGACCTGCTGGGAATGCCATGTCGAGCCCTGACGATACCATCGGCGGGCGGAACCGCCGTCAGTTCCTGAAGGAGGCCGGTGCGGCGGCCCTCGGGGTGGGGTGGGCGCTGCCCGTCCTGTCCGGCTGCGAGACGGCCGAGGCCGTACAGGCCCACGACGCCACCGGACCAGCGGCGAGCCAGGCGGAGCACCAGCTCGCCATGGTGGTGGACGTGGAGAAGTGCAGCCGGGACCCGGTGCGGCGCGCCGTGGTCGAGGCGTGCCACCGTACCCACAACGTGCCCCGGATCAGCGATCCCGACGACGAGATCAAGTGGATCTGGGACGCCGAGTACAGGCACGTGTTCCCGGACCAGGTCCACGACCGGATGCCGCCGGAGGTGCAGGAGGCGCCGGTGCTGGTCCTGTGCAACCACTGCGAGAGCCCACCGTGCGTCCGGGTCTGCCCGACCCAGGCCACGTGGAAGAGGGAGTCCGACGGGATCGTGATGATGGACATGCACCGGTGCATCGGCTGCCGGTACTGCATGGCCGCGTGCCCGTACGGCTCCCGGAGCTTCAACTGGCGCGACCCCCGGCCGTTCATCGACACCGACGCGGACGGGGAGCTCCTTTCCGACTACCCGACCCGGACCCGGGGCGTGGTGGAGAAGTGCAACTTCTGCGCGGACCGGCTCAGGGACGGGCTCGAGCCGGCGTGCGTGGAGGCGGCGGCGCAGGTCGAGGGCGGAGAGGGAGCACTGGTGTTCGGAGATCTGTCCGATCCCGACTCGGAGGTCAGTCACGTCCTCCGGGAACGGGCGACTCTCGTCCGGCGCCCCGGTTTGGGGACCGGACCGAAGGTCTACTACATCGTCTGATCGGGTCCCGCGCGGCGGGACAGTGAGGGTGACAGAATGCTGGAAGCGGCGTTCAAGGGAGGCAGGCGGTACTGGGGCCT
>JAWODW010000009.1:0-3562 GCA_046483065.1 Longimicrobiales bacterium
TGGTAATCCCCAAAACACAGGCTCCTTCACAGGGTGCAGGGCAAACCCGGCCGGTAAATTCGGGGAAATTATTGGTTTTATGGAGGCGATCGAGAGCCTCCGACCAGAGACCCCGATAGACCAAATCATTCCATTCTGGAATCAGATTATTAATCGGGCAACCGCTGGCCATACGGCTAATTTCAATCCCCGTATGGCAAAAGGGGGTACCACAATCCATACACCGCGCCCCCTGATCCCGGAGCGCTTCCTCCGCCATAGGCAGATGAAATTCATCCCAATTGTGAATGCGATCGCTCGGGGCCACATCTTCGGCCACCTCACGCAGATATTCCATGAAGCCAGTTGGTTTTCCCATTGTTTTTTAGACGTGAACGAATAGAACGTAGGGGCGCAATGGTTGCGCATGGCCGAAGACGACGAGCTACGACCGCCGGGTCCGTGCCGCCATCGGCGATCTGCCGGGCGGTCTCCACGATCCGGGGGTCCTCCACCTGGATCAGCGGCGTCGACTCCAGCGCCGCGGGGCCCGGCGGTCCGAAGAACGGCGCGTCATCGCCGGTGTCCCGCTCGTCCACCCGGTATGGCAGCGTGTACGAGGCCTGGAAGGGGGGCGATTCCCGGCGGACGACCAGCGTGTCGCCACGGAGCGTCTGCCGACCGCCCTCCAGGTCGAAGCCCTCCAGCTCCACGTTCCGCAGCCGGACCACCAGGCGCGTGGTCCGGTCCTCGGTGCCCGTCAGGTCCACGTTGCTGGCGATGGCCGTGTTCTCGATCACGCTGCCGTACCCCGCCGCCAGCGACGGGTCCGCCCGGCTCCGCTGCCAGGCCTGGTCCGCCAGCTCGTACGGCATCCGGAGCAGCGTGAACCCCATGGGGCTCTCCGCCTTCACAAGCCGGCCGTCATCGTCCAGCCAGCTCGTAATGCTCACACCGCCGAACCGCTCCTCCAGCACCCAGACCGGGATCGTGTCGTAGCGCCACGCCGACCACGCACCGGTGCCGGCGTTCTGCACCACGCTGTCCGGGATCTCGAGCATGTCCCGGCCCGTGACCTCCACGGTCACCGTCCGATCCGACATGGACGACGGATCGAACACCCGGGCCGAATACTCCCGCCCCACATCCAGCCGGCCACCCGCCGCCATGCGCAGCGGGAGCGCCACCGGCAGCGTCAGCGAGCGGTCCACGGGGAGCAGCGTGACCTGATCCTCCGCACCCGCCGCCAGGCGGAGCTCCAGGACCGAGTCGTTCCGGGCCTCCCCCCGCACCCGGAAATCGCCGATCTCCGATTCCAGCGAGAAGTCGAAGTCCGTGAGCTGGAGCGCCGGACCCAGGCTGGCCCGGGTCCGCACCACCACCGGGCTCCGCGTGCCCATGGACGGCAGCTCCAGCCGGAGCACGTCCTCGAAGAGGAACCCCTCCGGCACCGTGTCGAGCCGCGACGAGGCCAGCCCGATGGCCCGGTCGTTCATCCGCACGCTGTAGAAGTACGTCCCGGGGGCCAGTCCCCGGGCGCCCTCGGCCATGATCAGCGACTCGGACCGGAAATACTCCCGCCGGACGTGCCACCCCAGGGCGCCGACCCAGAGGAGGAGCAGCGCGCCGCCGATCCAGTGTCGGAGCTTCACGTCCCGATGCCCGCCTGGTCGCCCACGTGGCGCAGCACCGCGCCGGTGAACGCCGCCTGCTGGTACTCATCCTCCACCACCAGCACCATGTGGGCCGGACCGTCGCCCGACGCCGTGTGCTCGGCCAGGATCGCCAGCATGACGTCCGCCGCCGTCTCCGCGTCCAGGTTGCCCGCCCCGGTGCCCAGCGGGGCCACGGCCACCGTCTCCGCACCCCACTCCGCCACTCGCCGCAGTGCATTCACGAGGCCCTGGCGGATGACCGGCCGGGTGGCGTTCTCCGTGGAGGACCGCACCGCAACGTGGATGATGAGATCGGCATCCAGATCGCCGGCGGCGGTGATCACCGCCGCGCCCATGGGGATGTCCCCCAGGAGCCCGGACTGCTCCGCCACGGCCCCACCGGCCGCCTGCTCGAACCGGCGCATGGCTGGCGTGACGGGTGCGAAATCGGTGGTCACCGGCCGCACGATAGCGTCCGCGTCGACCTCACCGCTCACCACCGCCAGCTCGCCCAGCCGCACTTCGATCACGCCGCGCCCACTTCCCGGGCCTTCCGGTACATGGTGGCGGCCTCCTGCCGGAGGTGCTTGCGGTCGTACAGGATGCCCATGGTGTAGTATGCCTTCGCGTTCTTCGGTTGGTACTGCACGGCCCGCTCCAGCATCTCCAGCGCTTCGTCGATCTGGCCGAGCTGGTTCAGCGCCTCGCCGCGGTAGAAGTAGGCGTCGCCGTTCCGGTCATCCAGGTCGATGGCCCGCTTCAGCTCCACTTCCGCCTGGCGGTACAGCCCCCGCTTGAAGAGCAGGATCCCGAGCTGACTGTGCACCCGCCCGGCCTCCGGCTCCAGACGCTGCGCCTTGCGCAGGTCCCGCTCCGCCTCTGCCAGCCGGCCGTCCGCCGCCAGCGCGGTCCCGTGCTCCACCAGGAGCTCCACGTTCTCCGGGGCGCGCTCCAGCGCCGCCTCGAGCTGCTCCAGCGCGAACCCCACGTCGCCGCGCTCCCGGTACAGCCGGGCCAGGGAGAGCCGGGCCTCCGGGTCATCCGGTGCCTCGGCTACCCGCCGGCGGGCCTCCGTGAGAAGGTCCGGCGTTCCGCCCTCGTTGGGAGTCACACCCTTCACTCGCTGCCGCTCACGTTTTCAGTGATCCAGTCCAGATACGGGCCGTGCCCGGCGTCGACATCGAGCGCCAGGACCTCCGGCACATCGTACGGATGCAGCTCCGGCACCCGCTCCACCAGCCGCCGGGCGCCCTCGACCGTGGTCTTGAAGAGGATCAACGACTCGGTCTCGTGCTCCACGGCCCCCTTCCACCGATAGATAGACGTGACACCCGGCAGAATGTTCCCGCACGCCACCACGCCCTCCTCCACCACCCGGCGGAGCAGCGACTCCGCTACCGCCGCGTTCGGTGCCGTCACCAGCACGACCCGGGCCACCGTCTCCTTCATCCCACAGCCACCTCCCTACTCGTCGTAGAGCGACTGGATGACGTCCGCGTATCGGTCCTCCACCACCCTACGCTTCACCTTCTGCGTCGGCGTCAGCTCACCGCCTTCGACCGTGAACTCGGCCGACAGCAGCGCAACCTTCTTCGGCCGCTCGTACCGGGCGAACCCTTCCAGGTTGCCCAACGACTCCTCCTCCATCTTCGCCATCGCCCGGCCGTCGCTCAGCAGCGCCTCGCCGCTGGCCTCGACCCCGTGCGACGACGCCCACTCCTTGAGCTTCTCGTCGTTCGGGACCAGCAGCAGTACGGTGTACGGGCGGCGGTCACCCACCATCACCGCCTCATCGATGAACGGGCTCTCCTTCACACGGTTCTCGATGGGCTGCGGTGCAATGTTCTTGCCGCCGGCGGTGACGATCAGGTCCTTCTTCCGATCCGTGATCTTCAGGAACCCGTCCCCGTCGATCTCGCCGATATCAC
>JAWODW010000021.1:0-16255 GCA_046483065.1 Longimicrobiales bacterium
ACTGCAAGGCCACGGACGTGCTGGGCCCGCGGTGGACACCAAGAGAAGGCGGCGCCGGCACCAAGTACCGCGAGATGTAGGACGCGGACGGGCGCCGTCCAGGACGCGGACCACCCCATCAGGACAGCAGTGCGCCGGCGACGTCACCGCCGCCGGCGCGCTGCTCCCGCGACCGCTACAGCGACTCGAAGCGGCCCTGGAAAAAGCGCAGCTTCTCGGGCTCGTAGACGAAGCGCAGTCCCTTGATGTCGTCCCGGCGCTCCCATACGGCCACCACGGCGTCGGCCACGGCCCGCATGTGGTCCCGGGTGTAGACGCGTCGGGGGATCGTGAGCCGGACCAGCTCCAGCGCCGGCCGGTAGTTCTCCCCCGTCTCCGGGTTCCGGCCCTTGGACACGTTGCCCCGCTCCATGGTCCGGACGCCGGACTCGACGTAGATCTCCGCCGCCAGTCGCTGGGCCGGGTACTCGTCCTGGTCCAGATGGGGCAGGAACCGCCTGGCGTCCAGGAAGATGGCGTGGCTCCCCGGGGGCGTGACGATCGGGATCCCCGCGTCCAGGAGCAGCTGCCCCAGGAACTGGGTCTGCTGGACCCGGGCCGCGACGTGCCGGTCGTCGGTCATCTCGGCCACACCCCGGGCGATGGCGGCCAGGTCCGCGGTGGCCAGCCCACCGTCGGTGACATCGCCCTCCCAGACCCGCAGCATCTCCTCGGCCTCGTGGGCCCAGCGGGCGTTGTCACGGAAGGCGAGGCAGCCGCCGATGTTGATCAGGAAGTCCTTCTTCCCGCTCACGGTGCAGCCGTCGCCGTAGAGCATCATCTCCTGCAGAATGTCCTTGACGGGAGTATCGGCGTACCGGGCGTCCTTCCACTGGATCATATAGGCGTTCTCGACGGTCCGGGTGGCGTCGAAGAAGACCGGGATGTCTTGGGCCGAGCAGTACTCGTAGACCGCCTTCATGTTGTCCATGGAGACCGGCTGGCCGCCGGCCATGTTCACGGCGTGCTCGAAGGAGATGTAGGCGACCTGGTCGGGGCCGTGCTCCCGCACCAGCACATCGAGCTTCTCGAGGTCGATGTTGCCCTTCCAGTCGAAGTCGCTCTCGGGGTCGTGGGCCTCGTCGACGATCACATCGGCGAACACGCCGCCCGCCATCTCCTGGTGGAGCTTGGTGGTGGTGAAGTACATATTCCCCGGCACCAGCTGTCCCGGCCGGACCCGGGTCTGGCTCAGGATGTGCTCAGCCGCCCGGCCCTGGTGCGTGGGGATCACGTATTCGTAGCCGAAGGCATCCCCGATGGCCTCCACGAAGTCGAAGTACTCATCGGAGGTAGTGGCGCTGGCGCGGACCCCCTCGTAGACCGACCACTGGTCGGAGCTCATGGCCGAGGTCCCCGAGTCGGTCAGCAGGTCAATGGAGACGTCCGCGGAGCGAAGCAGGAAGGTGTTGTGGCCCGCCTCCTTCATCGCCTCTTCCCGGGCCGCCCGGCTCAACACGCCCACCCGTTCAATCGTGTGAATCCGGTACGGCGCCGTGTCGAACGCAAACGGGTCCAGCGGCGGGAACAGCCAGTGGAACGCCAGCTCGTCACGCCACGCCCCGTCCTCCACGACCTGGAGCGGCTCGATACGGTCCGCCTGGCCGTGCAGCTGGATGATGGCGTCGGCCACCACGTCCAGCTGGTCGTTGGACAGCGCCAGCCGGGGGACCTGCACCGGCAGCAGCGGCGCCCGCTCCGTGCGGCCGGGCGCCACCGTCCGGATCCCTGCCAGGAGATACAGGGCGGCCGCCAGCGTGTGGGCCTGGTTGGCGTCCAGCTCCGGGAGAAACGCGTCGGCCCGCAGGTACACGCCGTCGCAGCCCCGCTCCAGCGGGATATCGGCCTCGAGCAGGCGCTGGGCGAACGCCTCGTTCTGGCCGGTGATCCACTCGACCAGCTCCGGGTCCACCATCTCCTGGAGCCCACGGGCCAGCACCTCCATGGTCCGACCCGCCATCCCGCCGTAGGTGTGGAGCCCCTCGTACACGACGACCTCGTTCATGACCTTCTCGAAGGCTTCCTCGTCGTCGGTCGTGATCAGGCCCCCGGTGTTGGACCGGGCGCCATGGGCGCCGTCGAAGAGGAGAACGTGGGCCGTCTGCGCCATGGCCTTCACGAGCTCGGCGACGGACCGCTCCTCCCGGCCCGGCTCGTGGCGCCGCACGTACGCCGCGTTCTCCACCAATCGGGAGCCGTCCACGATAAGCCGGACGCCACGATCATCGGCAAGGCGCCGGAGCGCCTCCAGATTCTCCAGCGAGACGGGGTGGTGCCCGTCCGCGAACGTCTGGACGAGGAGGAACGGCACGTCGTCGTCCAGCGCCGTCGCCACCGCCGCCTCATCCACATTGCCCGTGAACGTCGTCTCGGCGGTGTCCCGGACGTAGGCCCCTCCCAGACCCCGAGCTACCAACAGCTCCTCCAGCTCCCGGGCATTGGTAGGGATCGTGTTCCCGTCCGGCGCCATGGTGGCAGCCACCAGCTTGACCGATCCCAGGATGTTGTGGGTCGGGCACAGCCGGTCGAAGCCGAACACGTCCTTCACGGCCGCCTCGAGGGTCTCGAAGTTCCGGGACCCGGCGTACGCCTCGTCGCCCATGAGCTGCCCCGAGCGCTGCTCCTGGCTCATGGCGCCCGTGCCGTATGCGCACAGGTCGAAGGTGACCTGGGACGGCGTCAACAGGTGTGTATTGAACCGGGCTCCGGCGAGGTAGTTCTTGCGCTCGTGGAAGGTCGGAAAGGACAGAAGTTCAACAGTCTTTATCTTATGCGGCTCGTGGTTCGCCACGTCTCGCTCCTTTGGTCGGTCAACATGCCGATCGAGGCCGAGCAAAACGCACTCCGCCCGGCTGCGATCCGGTGGAGAAGCTACCACGAATCGGCGCCGGATGCACCAGTCCGAGGGCGCGTCAGGGGGCTCGCGTCGCCTCGGTGTAGGTCCCGGTTGCGCCCCGGGTCATGAATTCCTGCCGGAGCCAGCGGTGGAGCTCCCGCTCCGGGTCGTCCTCGACCGGCGGCTGGAGGAAGTCGTAGGGCGTTGGGCTGTCCCACGCAACGATGGAGTGGCAGAGGTCGCAGTCGTAGGCGATGGCCTGCCCCTCCCGGTCCACCAGGTCCGGGGTATGACAGCGGAAGCAGCCGGTCCCGCCCGCGTGCCCGCTGTGGTCCGGGTAGGGGTTCCAGTACACGCGCATCTCCGGATGGATATTCCGGCGGTAGATGTCCTGCAGCGTGGCCACGAGGGCATCGATTGCCCGCGGGTCGGCCGTGCTCCCGCCCGGCACCTCCCTGGCGTAGGTGAGGTGCACCACCCGATCGATCCCGTCCATGGCAGTGGGGATGTCCCGGTACCGGGTGGTCAGCGCCTCGTAGGCCACCTTCTTGACGAAGGGCAGCCCCGTGCTGATCTCGCCCGACGCCAGCCGCTCGTCGATGGCCCGCTCCGGGTCGGCGTAGATGTGGGTCGCCCGGTTGTGGCAGTCCACGCAGTCCATGGTACGGGCCTCGGTGACGCCCCCGTAGGCGGCCTCGGACGCCGTCCCGGAGGCCTCCTCCGCGGCGTGCACGATGACCGAGTCGGGGTCCAGGGGGCTCAGCCCCGGGACACGGCCGGCGGCCACCGCCCGGTTGGTCCACCGGCGCCAGCTGCCGTCGGGCTGGAGGGACTCGACCCAGATCATGGTCTCCCGCTCGTCCCCTACCGACGTGTAGCGGACCTGACTGCGGTCGGCGATGTGCCAGTGGATCTGGCCGGTGCTCTCCCCGGCCCCCGAGCCGATCTTCAGGCTCAGGGTGGTGTAGGTGGGCGTTGCGGCGCTGTCGTAGCTGAACTCCGTCCGGGTCACCACGCGCTCGCCGTAGAACTTCTCCGGCCAGTGGCAGTGCTCGCACGTCTCCTGGGCCGGCCTCAGTTGGTGGACGGGCGTGGGGATCGGCCGCTCGTACAGATCGAAGGTGGCGGAGACCACCTGCCAGAGACCGTTCAGCTTCGAGTCCACCAGCGCGCCCACACCCTCCCCCACGTGGCACTCCACACACGGGACCCGGGCGTGGGCCGATGTCTGATAGACCGTCCATTCCGGATTCATGACCGAGTGACACGCCGTGCCGCAGAAGGTGGGTGTGTCCATGAAGTGGAGCGTCCGGGCGCCCCCCACGCTCAGGAACAGCACGTTGGCTAGCGTGAGGGTGGCCACGATGGCCAGGAGCCGCGACCCCGTGAGTCCACCCTCCAGCAGCTCCGGGTCGAACCGCTCCTCCAGGAGATCACGCGTGGAGCGTCCGGTGCGACGCCGATACCGGACCCAGCCGATGGGGATCAGAATCAGCCCCAGGATGAAGAGGGCCGGGAGCGCCATGTAGCTGATGAGCCCCACGTAGGCGTTGGTCACCACCCCGACCACCCAGAGCAGCTCCATGAAAATGAAGAGCACGAAGGCCGTGGTGGTGAGAATGATCCCCGCCGCACCCACCCAATCCGTGGCCAGCCCCTGGATGAAGTGCCGGAAGTAGCGGCTGTACCGCTTCAGCACCTACCGGCCCTCCCCCCCGAGTTCGCCGGGTCGGTAGAGTCCCTGGAACATCTCCTGGAGACGGCCGGACTGGATGTCGGCCTTGATGTCGGCCGTGGGCCGGTTGACCCATGCGTGGAACGGGTCCGCCAGGATGCTGTCCAGCGCCGCGTTCACCCTCGGGTCGTCGAACGACCGGGCCGTGGGCACGAAGTCGATATAGAAGTGCTGGGCCACCTCGTAGATCCCGTGCCACCAGGTGTAGTCGGGGCCCATCATGGCCGCGCCGTGCCGGGCCCTGCGACCCTCGTGGTGCCACAGCTCCCAGTAGATCCACTCGATCTCGTTGGAGAAGTCCGCCGGGTACTCCAGGAGGTCCTGCTCCCGGACCAGAGCCATGATGTGGCCCGCGGGCTCGGCGAACTTCGTGTTGTAGAGCTGGACCACGCCGTCGAACTGGTAGTAGTGGCCGTCCACCCATCGGTCGCCGTGACAGGTGGTGCACACCTCGTGCATGTTGGCCCGGCGCTCCTGCCAGTTCGGCTTCATCACCGAGATCGCCGGCCGGAGGGTCCAGGAGATCCGGTCGCCCACGTCATGGGTGATGCCCTGGCTGTCCGTGGCCGACATGTGGCAGGTGGCGCACGTGGGCGCCGCCGAATAGTCCACCCCCACCACCCAGCGATCCGACGCCAGGTTCATCCGGTCCCGCTGCGTGAAGTAGGCGTTCCCATGCTTCGACTCCTCGTAGACCTCCTTCTGGGGATGGTCCGGGCCCAGATGGCACTTGCCGCACGCCTCCGGCTGACGGGCCTGCTCCACCGCGAACGAATGGCGGCTGTGGCAGGCCGTGCACGCGCCCTTGCTCCCGTCAGGGTTGATCCGCCCGATCCCCACGTTCGGCCAGCTCTCCGCCGCCAGCCGGTTCGGTGAGTCCGGATCGATCCGCACGTTCGTGCCGTGACAGCTCTCGCAGCCGGCAATGGCCGCCGGCTCACCACCCGCGGCATGGGCCAGGTACGCGTCCGCCGACTCCAGGATCTCGCCGGCGTGGGCGTGGTACGACGCCTCCACCTGCTCGGCCTCCGCCTCGTGGCACTCGCCGCAGTCCCGGGGCGTCACCAGCGTGGCGATCCGCACGCCCTCGTGCATGAATGCGTCCGCCTCTCCCCGCTCCGCACCGTGGCAGTCGAGGCACGTCACTCCGTGACGGGCGTGCTCCGAGTCCCGCCACTGGCCGTACAGGCCGGGACTCTGCTCCTTGTGGCACGTCAGGCACTGGCCCGCCGCCTCCTGCCCGCCCTGGGCCGACAGCGGTATGGCCGTGCCGACCGCCAATGCCCCGGCGGCCAGGAACGCATGGAGGAGAACGAGACGAACCGGTCGGCGCTGTAGCATCGGGCTACCCCTATCGTGAAAGCATTCACACAACGCAACGTCGGTTAACGTGTTGTGATTGTTGCGGGGTGTCAATAAAGCAAGATGAGGGCCAGGGGGGCGGGCGGAAAAGGGTGCGCCGGTAGAGGTGATGGAGTGGGCTGCCGGGGGGGGCGACGGCAGCTCGACTGGGGGAGGGCCGAAGCTGTCGACGCTGCCGGACGGCCGGTATCGCCATCTCCCAGTCCTCCACTCCCGGACATGTCACGAAACCGTCGCTTCTACCGGGAACCGTAGGCCGCCCGGACCGCCCCCAGTCGCGACCTTCCGGCGTCAGTCCGTCCGCTCTCGCCGCACCAGGTGCCAGCGAACCCCGATCTGGAGGCCGAGGAACCCGCGGGTGACGGTGGCGTTGGCGTCGCGACTATCGAGGGTGGAGACGCTGAGGCGCAGCCCCACCGGGACGCTCCAGCCGTGCCGCACCATGAGGGCGTAAGTGGGCGCCACCTCCAAGGTGGCCGCCGAGAGGTCGGTGCCGTGCATCACGCCGACCCCGAGGCCCAGGGCGGTCCTCCAGCCCAGGGGTGTGGAGCCGAACACGCGGGTGCCGCTGAGCTCGTAACCGAGTCCCGCGAGCCACGCCCCCTCGTTCCACCCCTTTGCGGCCAGAGGGCTATCCGGGTCGGGCGGCGCGGCGCGCGCGCCGGCCGAGAAGAGGACGGCGTCGCCGTTCTGGAAGGTCAGCCCCAGTCCGGCATTCATCTGGTAGGCCGGCCCGCTCACCGGCGCCACGGCGAAGCTCCCGCCGGTGAAAAACCTTCCGAGGAGCCCTCGGTAGCGCTCGACCATGCGCTCCCTGTGCCGGTCGGCCAGCGACTCCCCGGGTTTGTCGGGGATGTTCTCGGGGATCCCCTGCCCCACGGCCGGATCGGCCGCGGCAACCGAAGCCATCAGGAGGATCGGGGCGAGTCGGTGCATGATCATGACGGCCTCCATCGAGGGACCATCCGCCGGTCGGTCGGGTCTTCGGCGCGGCGGTCCTGCCTGCTCCAACTCTAGCTACCGCCCCCGTTCCCTACAAGGTCCAGGCTACGGGGCCCGGAGACGGGAGCCGGAGCCGGCCTCGGGCGGCGCTCGACCCCCGACGGCGGGGGCTGGGCCCGCCGACCCGCGGCGGGATCCACCGTGGAGATCATCGTGGCCGGGATCGCCCCGGAGCGGGAGCTCATCACCCAGGAAATCTTGTCGATCCTGGTCTATATGGCGATCTTCACCACGGCCGTGGTCCCGGCGCTGGGAATATGATTTGCAGCCGAGCGCAGGCACTGCACAGATACGTCTACTCCGAGCGGCGCCGATGGGCACCACCGCGGCGCCGCGCCTGGCAAAGGAAGCCGATCTCGATGGAACTTCATCTCGTAAACCTGCTCCTGGTACTTCTGGCCGCGTGGCTGGCCGGCAACCTGGCCGAGCGGTTCCGCTACCCATCGGTCCTGGGGGAGCTGCTGGCGGGCATACTCCTCGGCCCTCCGCTGCTGGGCCTCCTGCACGGCTCCGAAGCGCTCGACATCCTGGCGGAGCTCGGGGCGCTGCTCATGATGCTGTACATCGGGATGGAGATCGATCCCAAGGAGTTGGCGAAGGCTTCCTGGGAGGGCTTCCTGGCGGCCATCGGTGGCTTCATCACGCCGTTCGTCCTGGCCTACTTCACCGTGGTCTGGTTCGGTGGCAGCACCATGGCCGGGCTGTTCGTGGCGATTGCCGCGGCCATCACGTCCCTGGCAACGAAATCCCGGATACTGGTGGACCTGCAGCTCCTGGACACGCGTGTCGCCCACGTCCTCATGGCTGGCGCGCTCATCTCCGACACCCTGGCGCTGGTGGTGTTCGCGGGCATCATGGGTGTCGTGGAGGTGGGAGAGCTGAGCATGGCCAGGATCGGGATGGTGACGCTCAAGGCCGGCCTCTTCTTCGCCATCACAACAGCCGTCGGCTACAAAGTTCTCCCGTGGCTGGGCCGGCGGCTCACGGAAGTGGGCCTGACAGGCCGTACGTTCCACTTCACGCTCGTCCTGATCCTCGCCATCTCCTTCGGGGAGCTGGCCGAGGTGGCCGGTCTCCATTCCATCCTCGGCGCCTTCATCGCCGGGCTGTTCATCCGGGATAACGTCCTGGGACGGACGCTGGCACACGATCTGATGACGGCGGTCCGGGAGGCCTCCCTGGGATTCCTGGCCCCGATCTTCTTCGTCACGGCCGGGTTCGCCGTCTCGTTCAGCGTTTTCCAGGGCGCCGACCTGGCCCTGTTCGGGGCCATCATGGGGGTGGCCATCGGGGGCAAGATCCTGGGCACGGCGCTCTTCTACCTCCCGACGGGTCACGGGTGGCGAGAGGGCATGACCATCGGGATGGGGATGAACGGCCGGGGCGCCGTGGAGATCATCGTGGCCGGGATCGCCCTCGACCGGGGCCTCATATCCGAGGAGATCTTCTCGATCCTGGTCTTCATGGCCATCTCCACTACCGCCATGGTCCCCGTGATGTTGAAGTGGGGGGCGAACTGGCTGAGGGAGCGGAACGAGCTGGTCCGGACCCGCGACGAGCGGCACGGCACCGTCATCGTGGGCGCCGGGCCCCTGGGACGGCTCCTGGCCCACCTCCTGGCACCGTCGCGCCCCGTGTGGCTCGTGGACAGCAACCCGGACCGGTGCTCGCTGGCCAAGGACGAAGGTCTGAAAGCATTCTGTGGCAACGCGCTGCAGGAGCAGACGCTGAGCGACGCTGGCGCCGCCAAGGCCGATTCCTTCGTCGCCCTCACCTCGAACCAGGAGGTCAACGTCCTGGCCGCCCGCAATGCGATCGAAGTGTTCGAAGTGCCCGAGGTCCACGTGATCCAGGTACGCCAGGAAGCCCGGCAGCGGGATGGCGCGCTCCGGCACCTCAAGGCGTCGAGCCTGTTCGGCGGTGCTGTGGCGCGAGAGGAATGGGACCAACGGATCGCGGCCGACGCCTATGGGGAGTCAGAGATCGAGATCACCGAGTCCACCACCGGCGAGGCCTTCGCCGCAGATCTGGACGGCAACAGCGGCGCTCTCCCCGTGGTGGTCCGCAGAGGCGACGACGCAATGCCGTTCCATTCGACGAGCCGGCTGCAGGTAGGAGACCGGGTGGTAGTACTGCTGCGGAAAGTACAGCGGGGAATGGTGCCCCAGTCCTTCCAGGAGGCCGTACGGCAGTGCGCGATCCTGGACCTGTCCGACCGTCTGGATGCGGACGAATTGTTCGAGCGGGCGGCCGCTGCCCTCACCGACAACGAGGAGTCGAAACAGCTGCTGGTTGAAGCCCTACGCGACCGGGAGGCGGCAGGCAGCACGGTCGTGGCGCCCGGGCTGGCCATCCCTCACATCGAGACCCCCATCGCCGGCTCCCACCCCCTGCTCATCGCCCGATCCAGCGATGGAATCGACTTCCCCGGCCAGGCCGAGCCGGTCCACGCCGTTTTCGTCCTGGTTCGACGGCCGGCCCGGGAACGGTTCCACCTGCCGGCGCTCGCGGCCATCGCCACCGCCGCCTCCCGCCCCGACTTCCTGGAGCGGTGGTTGGCCGCGGACGGCGAGGACGAGCTGCGCGACCTTCTCCTCTAGCCGCCGGCCGATCTCAACTCGCGCTCACGGCAGCGCTGGGAATGGAGGTGGCGTGGCCCCCACCCACGGGTTGGTACGCCGGGGGCCGGGGACGGCAGCGGGCCAGGGCCCGGCCAGCAGTCTCCGCAGCTCCATCAACCGCCCGGCCGCAGACTCCCTGCCGGCCAGGTTGCGCGCGTCCAACGGAGCGACCTGAACCGCATAGAGCTCCTCGCTCCCGTCCCCGTTCCGGATGTACTGGAACGAGCTGTCGATCACAGATTCCATCACCGGGCCACGCACCACGGGCGCCCACGGCGGGACCCGCAAATTCGGCCCCCGCTTCAGAAACGCGTACCCCACGTCCGTCGTCGACCGTCCCGTCGCCTCGTCCCAGTGCGAAGCCAGCGACCGGCCGGGAAGCTCAACGCCCTTCCGCGCGCCGGCAAGGTCGAGGATGGTTGCGGCCAGGTCTCGCAGCGAGGCCGGATTCGCCATACGCACCCCCGTCGGCACCGTGCCCGGATGCCGGATCAGTAGCGGTACCCGGAGGGTCGGGAGGTAGAGGCTGCTGTCATGGCCGAAGAGGTCGTACTCCCCGATCAGCTCTCCGTGATCGGACGCCACGATGACCACCGTGTTGGACAGCTCGCCCCGGCGCTCCAGCTCCCCCACCAGGCGGCCTACCTCCCGGTCCAGCTCGCCGATGACCGACTCGTACGCCGCCCGGTAGATTTCGAAGAAGCCCCCCTGCCCGCCGGGTGGCACATCGAAATGGACCGACTCCCCGGTGACCAGGCCGTTCCGATACCTCAACGGCACCACGGGCTCCGGCTCCACCAGCGCCGCCAGCGGCTCGTGGGCGTCGAAGTAGTTGAGGAAAGCGAAGAACGGGCGGTCCGACTCCCGCTCCCGCTGCCAGCGAAGGAACCGGTCCGTAACGACCGGCGCACGCACGCGATTGAGCGCGTCATGCAGCCCCAGCCACGAGCGCAGACCGTCCAGGGAGGCCAGCCGCCGGCCGATCCCCGAGCTGAACAGGACCTGCCACACGCTCACCGGATAGTCTTCGAACCGCGTGAATCCGCGATCGATGCCCCAGTTGTGGTTCGCGTACGTCAGGTTGCCCACGAACGCCGCCGTCGAGTACCCGTTGCCCGCCAGCGCCTCCGCCAACGTGGGATAGCGTCCGTCGAGGGCACGCATCCAGCCCGCCCCGTGCTCCTGCGGCCACCGGCCCGTCAACATCGTGGCATGGGACGGGAGCGTCCACGGGGAGGCGGAATACGCCTGCTCGAACACCACCCCCTCACGGCCCAACTGCTCCAGGTTCGGCGTGTGCGCCTTCGCCGCATCATAGAGCCCCATGCTCCGCGCTCGCACCGTATCGAGGATGATCAACACGATGTTCGTGCCGCCTTCGGGAGCCGGCAGCATGGCGTCCGCCCTGGCCTCCGCCCGATCCGGGCGCGTGAGGGAGAAAGCTGCCAGGCCCGCGACAAGGAATCCCAGGGCCAGTGCCCCGACCGGGGCGTACCGGGCGACGAACCCACCGAAGCGTCCCCGGGCCATTCGGCCCAGCTGCACGCCCACCCCGAGCCCCACCGGCACCGCCACCAACGGGTGCAGCATCTCCAGGGCCAGCACCGCGCTGCCCATCGCAACACCGGCGAGTAGCCCCACCGCCACAGGCAGCGTCGCCGCCGACCGCCAGAACCGCCCCGCGCCGATCAGTGCCGCCGCCAACACCCCCAGCACCACCACGTAAGCAGTCGGCGCCATCCACAGGTACTCCTGGCTCAGGTGCAGCGGCAGCCCCTGCGTGAGGATCCAGCCCACCACCCCCATCTCCAGGAACCCGCCTACCACGCCGAACACCACCGCCAGGGAGAGGAGCCGCCACCACGACTGTGCCGCCCCCAGGCGAAACCTCCCTTCCCCTCCCCGGCCCGCCGGCCGCTTCTCCTCCACCGCCTTCCGGGCCGCCCGCCCCTTCCGTCTTCTCTCCGCCCGGTTCCCCGCGCTCATCGGAACATGCCCGCGATGCGCTCACGAGCGCGCGTCACGACTCGACGCACGTAGCCCACCGTGCGCTGCCAGAAGAGCAGAATGACCCCCATGACGGCCGCCAGGGCGGAGCCCAACGGCATGATCGTCTCCGGACCAAAATATAGCATGAAGCCTCGTTGTCTCGTTGATATTGACCGTACAGTCAACGCCCCTCCATAGTGAGACGTACAACGGGACGATTTTGTTGCATTTCGGATCAATTGGGGGGAAAGGGAAGGCCCGCGGCGTACGTGGAGCACACCGCGGGCCCTCCTGAAGCGCCCGCCTTATCGAGGGTAGAGCGTCAACCCTTCGCCTGCTTGATGGCCTCTGTGAGCGCCGGCACGACCTCGAAGGCGTCGCCCACGACTCCGTAGTCGGCGACCTTGAAGATCGGGGCGTCGGGGTCCTTGTTGATGGCCACGATGGTCCCGGCGGTCCGCATCCCGGCCAGGTGCTGGATGGCACCGCTGATCCCCACGGCTATGTAGAGCTGGGGCGAGACGACCTTCCCGGTCTGCCCCACCTGCTCGGCGTGTGGGCGCCAGCCGGCGTCCACGACGGCCCGGGAGGCGCCGAGGCCCACACCGTCGCCCAGGGCGTCGGCCAGATCCTCGAGGATCTTCCAGTTCTCGGGCTCCTTCAGCCCGCGACCTCCGGCCACCACCGTCGCGGCCTCGGCCACATCGGGACGGTCGCCGCCCGCTGCCTGCACCTCACGGATCTTCACCTTCCAGCTCCCGGCGTCCACGGACGGCGTGACCGTCTCCACGGCGCCCTCCTTCGGGCTCTCCTTCGGAAGGAAGGTGTTGCCCCGGAGGCTGGCCACCTTGGGCGTTGCATCCAGTGTGAGCGTGGCGAAGACCTTCCCGGCGTACATGGGCCGGGTAACGACCAGCTCATCGCCCTCGACCTCGAGCCCCGTGACCTCGGTGGCCAGCGGCACGTCGAGCTTGGCCGCCACGCGGGGCGCCAGGTCCCGTCCCGCCGCCGTGGCCGGGAAGAGGACGGCGAAGTAGTCGCCCGCCCCGGCCTGCTCGGCGATGGCCGCGGCGTACCCCTCGGGGTTGTACGCGGTCAGGTGGTCGTGCTCGGCCGCGATTACGCGGTCGGCGCCGTAGGTCCCCAGGGATCCGGCGTCGTCGCCGATCCCGGGGCCGCCCACCACCAGCGCCACCACATCGCCGCCGATGCCGTCGGCCACCTTCCGGGCGGCCGTTACCACTTCGTTCGAGACGCTCTGGAGGGCGCCGTTCCGCTGCTCTGCTACTGCCAGTACGTTCGCCATCATCGCCTCCTAGAGCACCTTGGCTTCGTCGCGGAGCGCTGCCACCAGCTCCGGAACGGCGTCCACACCCTCGCCCACGATCCGGCCCTCGGGGCGCGGCTCGGGGTCGCTGTAGCTCCGGACATCGATCCGGCTGTCCCGGACCTCGGCCGGCTTCTCGTCCATGGGCTTCTTCTTCGCCGCCATGATCCCCTTCAACGACGGGTAGCGGGGCTCGTACGGCCCCTTGGTGATGGTGACGACGGCGGGCAGCTCCACCTCCACGATCTCGGTCCCACCCTCGACCTCGCGGTGGCAGACCACCTTGCCGTCGTCCACCTCCATCTCGGCCACCACCGCCACGCACGGCAGACCCATGATCTCGGCGGTCATGGGGCCCACCTGCTCCTGGTCGTCATCGGCGGCCTTGGAGCCGAAAAGAATCAGGTCCGGCGACTCCTCGGCCAGTCCGGCGGCCAGCGCCCGGGCCGTCTCCAGCCCGTCGATGGACGCATCGCCGTCGAGGCGCACGGCGCGGTCGGCGCCCATGGCCAGGACGCTGCGGAGCTGCTCGCCCACCTCGGTGCCGCCCAGCGAGATCGCCACCAGCTCGTCCTCGGGGGACGCGTCCTTGAGCCGCAGCGCGGCCTCCGCCGCGAACTCGTCGTACGGGCTCACGATGGCCTTCGCACCGCCCGTGTCGACGCTATCGCCCGCGGCCTTCACCCGGGCCTCCGTGTCGGGGACCCGCTTTATGCATATCGCCGTTTTCACAGCACTCTCCCTGTTTTGGGTTCGGTCCGCCGGGGAATGTAGGCCGATGCAGGGCACGAGAAAAGGCGGCGCGAACAGTCCGCGCCGCCTCCTCCCTCCGGCGGTTCAGGGAGGTTGAACCGCTACTTGCAGGTCACCGTCCCGAAATGGCGGACGGCCTCGGGCCAGCTGCCGTCGTCCATGACATCGGTGTACACCAGATCGATCGTCCCATGGACAGCGACACTAGATCGGCGTGGGCTCCCGACCGGGCTCCTCTTCCTTCTCCGGCGTCCATTTCTCCGGCTTCCAGTCGGGTTCCTCCTCCGGCTCGGGCTCCCGCTCGGGCTCCTTCGCGGGCGAGTCCGGGATCGGCAGCGGCTTATCGGGGTCGGGCCCGGGAACGGTGGCCATGACGATCTCCTCGGTAGGGGTTATCGGCTCGGGGTTCCAGTGGGATAGGGCGCATACCACGTGCCAGGCTACCGGGACAGATAGCGGCTTCCTTTCAGCGTGAACCGGAGCGGCCAGTCCCGGGCGCGGCTGACCCCGATCCTCGGGCCGGCGTGGATCTCGCTCGGGTCCGCCTGCCTCCCCTCGGCGAGGAGCAGGGGCGGATCGACGAGGGGGTGGCCGTCCTGGTCGCCGGTGATCCCCAGCGCCTGGGCGAGGCGACCCGGCCCGCGGGCCAGATCCCGATCGCTCGTGCCCCTGCGCGCCCGCATGACGTCGATCCCCGCCACTGGCTCGAGCGCCCGGAGGAGTACTGCGGCGGGGTGCCCTTCCGTGTCCGTAACGGCGTTGAGGCACCAGTGGATCCCGTACGATCGGTAGACGTAGGCGGTACCGGGCGGGCCGAACATGGCGGCGTTCCGGGCCGTGCGACCGACGCGTGCCGCGGCGTGGCTGGCGGGATCGTCGGGGCCGAGATAGGCCTCGGTCTCCACGATCCGGCCGACGGTCCGCTCGCCACCCAGCGTCGAGACCAGGTAGTGGCCGATGAGCGAGGGCGCCACGTCCCGGGCCGGCCTCGCATAAAAGGCCGGCGGGAGTGGCGCCCCGATCCCTGCGCTCACCGGGTGCAGGTCGGCGTTACGCCGTGTCGCCCACGGGCTGCTTTTCGCCGACCGCGCCCTCGGCCCGACGGCGATAATCCCGGTTCCACGCCTCCAGGAGCAGTTCGGTGCGTCGGCCGGTGCCCAGGATCTCCTTCACCCGCTCCGGGTGAGCGTTGAGCCCGTTGAACACGCCTGCGGCGCCGAACTCCTCGATGAGCGCCTCCGCCGTCTTCTGGCCCACGCCCTGGTAGCTGTTCGAGAGGTAGCGGATCACCGCACCTTCCTCCGTCGGCAGCCCCAGGTCGTCGGGATCGAACTCCGGCGCAGCCGGCGCCTCCTTCGACGTCTCCTCCGCTGCGGGCGGCGTCGGCTCCTCCGCCTCCACCGCCGGCTGAGTGGCCGGTCGGGCTTCCGGTGCTTCCTCGGGCTCCTTCGGCGCCGTCCGCTCCGTCGGAGCGGTCTGCGTGGCCTCGGCGCCCGCCGTCTCTTCCCCCGAGCGTTTCCCCACCACCTGGCCGGGCAGGAGCGGCGGCGGGCCGTCGGCGGTCTTCCCCCGACGCATCCCACGGCCGTACGACGAAGGCCGCTTCTCTTCCTTCGGGCCCTCGGCCGTAGGTGTGGGAGGCGTCTCGGCCTTCTCGATGGTCTCCTCGGCCACCTCGACCACCTTCTCGGTGGGCGTCTCGGGCTCCGACTTCGTCTCGATCGGCTCGGGCTGCGACGGCATCTCCGCCGGCTTCGTCTCGGGCTTCGGCTCCCGGACCTCCTCCTCCGGCCCGGCTTCCTCCACGGGCTTCTCCTCCCGTTTCGCTTCCGTGCGCTCGGGCCTGCGATCGCGCTGGCGACCGCCGTCTTCCTGGCTCTTCTGACGCTCCTCGCGGGCCGGCCGCTCCGTCCCCACCGGCTGACCCGGGAACCGGGCGGTGTAGTAGCCCTCGGAAGTCCGCTGCAGGTCGACCACCTCGGCGTCATGGGCCTGGCGGAGGAACCGGCTGAACTTGGTGAAGCCCAGCTCCGACTCGTCCCAACCCGGCTCGAGCTCCAGGATCTGGCGCTTGATGTCCGAGTCCCGTGCCGGCTCACCGTTCTCGGTGATGAGGTTGCTCACGGCCTTCCGGAGCAGGTCGTAGGCGTGGTCCAGGTCCTCCACGCGCCGTTCCGTGGTCTTGGGCTGCGGCGCGGGACGGGACGGCGGTTCCGGCTTCGGCTCCCGTGTTTTCGGCTGGGGTTTCGGCTTCGACGAGCGCCGCGCCTGATCGTCGCGTCGGGTCCGGCCTTCGCGCCGGGTCTCCCGGGGCGCGCCGCCGTTGGCGATGGGCTGCACCTCGTACTGGCCGTTGTCCAGCTTCTTCAGCGCCAGCTTGTTCCGGGATGACGCCTCGACCAGGAACTTGTTGAACTTGCTGTACCCGATCTCGCCCTCATCGAAGCCAAACAGCATTTCCCGGCTGTTTGTCCAGACCGGGTTCCAGCACGAATCCAACGGCCGGGGCGGGCTTGAGTCGCGCAGCACCAATTACGCCTATATCCGCCCGGTTTTTATCTGGTTTCATGAAAAAAGCCGGCTGGGTGTCC
>JAWODW010000022.1:0-74199 GCA_046483065.1 Longimicrobiales bacterium
CTCGGCAGTGATAGGATTTTCATGATGAAGGATATGTTCTCTGTTGAAAAGGCAATCGAACAAGGTGCTGAGGAGTTCACTGATGAGATTGATGTTGATAGATTGATCTTATAGTCTTTATCAATACTTTCAATGACCCTTTCTTCAGCTTATAATAGCTAAAGGTACTTTAGGGTTTTAGAACGACGCTCAATACGGGGGAACTGCCAGAAAGGGTGCATCCCGCTCTTTCTTCTGGCTTTTCTGCCAAGATGAGGTTAAGATTTTTTGAAGTTTTTATAAGTTTTTTAATGCGATGAAAATTTAGAAAAATAATTTAAATTATGGCATTTTTCAACTAATAAATTCTTTTATAATATCCCATTTTTCTAGATATTTATCTTTTTCGCTTTCATTTATTTCGAATGTTATCCAATTACCATCATCACACCATTCATAAGCATCCACGTATTTTTTTATCTCTTTGACGGGTATTACAAAGAATTGAGGATTCCCTTTGTTAAGATTAACAAGTACATAGATGAACTTTTCACCCTTGATTTTATTTATCTTAGCACCAATAGAAAATTTATAATAATTTTCTGGATGCTGGTCTGTTTTTCTCTTCATTTCAACATATGCATCTTCACTTGATTTTACTTGAATTGGTAATCCTCCAAACATTCCAGTTTCTTCACCAATCAATATATCAAATAATTCCATTCCTTCAGGAGCTTTTGTTGCCATGTAGCCTTTTTCATATAATTTTGCAAGGGTATAATATTCTCCCGCTAGTTGACATAATTTTTTATCCATGGGTTTTTTACTTCCTGTTATTTGATGTTATCTTATAACTTAATTAAAAGGTTATGATTACTCGTTTATCTTTGGTTTAAAGAGCATAACTCAATTGAGGGGAGAAAATGAAAAGGTCAACATGAAAGCAGTTTATGATGTATTTGACGATGCAATGAGCAAGCTAACTGTGGAAGAATGCAAAGAGCTTGTCAAATTGGTGAACAAGGAAATCGCGGATAGTTAATGCAAAAGACATCTATTCTAGTTTGATAGGTTCTCCATGCTTATCAACAAAACCATGACTCTTGCAATAATAAATCTCTTCATCAATTAAACGTGATGTCATCAAACTCTTACAACAAGGAAAATCATACAGCTACATATCAGAACACGTAACATACAAAGCGAAATACGGCAAGGTCAAACACGTATCAACGTCTTTTATAAGTAATGTTAGTAAATCGTTATCCACGAAAGGTGATGCAAAATAACGCCTTATCATTTGATATCAAATCCCTATTCTGTTGATTGTTACTTCAGTGGATAGGATTGTAGTATTCATATCATCATAACTATTGCCATCACCAAACTAAACCTATAAGCAAACAATAATAGATATACTTGCGAAGAACCCTGAAGGTTTAGATTTACAAGATATTTATCATAATGTCTCTATTAAAAAAAAACTGCTCTGAAAATTGGAAGAGTATAGTCAGAAATACGCTTCATTTCTCAAGATATCCTAATAAAAAAAGATTATTTTATAAAATAAATAATCTTTGGAAATTAAGTAAAAAATAAATTGAAGACAGCGAAAAAGAAAGAGTGGATATATAAGTAATAACCTGTATATGCACTTGGATGGGATGCAGAAAAGCGAAGATATAGGTGCCACTATCGATATAAGAAGACATATTATTGTTAGGGCTCTAAGAAGAAGCAGGATTAGAAAAAAGATTGCAGAATATCTTTTTGATATAACCCTAGTAGTAGTTATACTTCTGAAATAGCCTATAATGTAAGAACTACATCTACAAGTGTAATAGGTGCTATGAGGGGAATGGGTTCTCGTTATAAAGAAGCCATTACGATATGAAAAAGATTGAGTGGAGAAAAGGGGAAGGATGAACTAGAGGGGGGCCTATGATGCAAAAAGAAAAAATATTCATTGTAGGAACAGCCGGTGCTGGAGAAAGCACCGTGGATATATTAAAAGAAAAAGAAAACGCAATATTCATTCCGTATTCAAATTTATTTTCTAACAATAAAAAAATAGCTACAGGGGCAAACGTTTATTTTGGTTTTCCCTATGAATTATGGGATAATGTAGTAGAAGTGAAAGACGTTTTATATGGTTGCGAAGATTATGGGGATGCAATAAGAGGCTTGGTATCAAAACTTGAAAATCAACTTTTTACAAGATTTCCTGGTGCGCTATATGTGAATCAACCTTCTTCGATTATTCTTGAAAGAGATAAAAAACTAGCCAAAAAAATAGTCCAAGAACAAGGGTTATTAGTGGCGGAAGAACTTCCAAAAGATGTCGATACAGTTTTAAATTCAATTTATTCAGAAGAGCCTGTTTATGTAAAAGCAAGATATGGTTCCATGGGTAAAGGAATATCTTATTTCAGCGAAAAAAAATGGACGACTAATTTTAACTACAATCCTAAAAAAGGAACTATAAACAATCATTATGTTGATACTAATTGGAAAGAAATAGATATAACTGGAGCTATAGACTTTCTAAAAAAAATATTAGAACACGATGTCATTGTAGAAAAAGCAATACTTAATCCTACTGTTAACGGATTAAAATTTGATTACAGAGTTAATTCAGTTTTTGGATTTACACATCCTGATTTATCTCATGCGAGGATGACTGATAATTCATCTATTACAAATATGTCTCAAGGTGGAAAATATATGTCTTTTGAAGATATACAAAAAATTGTTCCTCTGTCTTCTTTAGAACAAGCACTTAAATTAATTGGTGATGCATCTATGGCTGCAGGTTTTAATCTTTCAGGAGGGGATGTTTTATTTAAAGGAAAAGATTATAAACCTATGTTTTTGGAACTTAATAGTTTTCCTGGTTTGGAAATTTCTAGTGAGCTTGACAGAAAAGTTATTGATAAATTTTATCATACTTGGACAAGCGGTTTTAAAAATGAAAGGCATAGAAAATCCTTGCAGGATTTTCTGTTTAAGCCCTGTTAAATCCTCCGAACAAAATCTATGGTTCTATCTTGATTGCTTTTCTTGCTCAATTGGTGATCAGCTTGCTTCGTTTTAAGCACGAAGCATTATGTTGTGTTTCTACAAAATTTATCAAGCAGAGCTTGAAAAATTTCGCACTTACCGTGATTATGGGTAAACATGGGGTGAAAAGAAGGGTGTTTTCTAATTTCGATTGGATCAATACCCTCATTTTTTGTGGAAAAGACCCAGGATGATAGGTTTTTCAGCCAATATCCTGGCTGAAAACATAGTGAAAAGTGTGATGTGCGAAATGTGTTCTAATCAAAAAAAGAAGCAGAATTTAAAATGAAGTGCGAAATTCAGGATTGTATCTCCATTTCTTTCTAATGTAGTTTCATGGGCGACTGTATCTATTCCTTCAGCAAGTCCACTTATTATACAAAAACCATCTTCAACCAATTTTGTAATGATATCAACCGTTGATTTTTCACTAAATTCACATGGTTTCCTAGTCCCTACAATTGCAACCGCCTTTTTTTGTAAAAGTTCTAAATTCTCTTTAACATGAATCAAAAAAGGAGGGTCTTGGATTTCTTTGAGTTGCTGAGGATAGAGTGGATCATAAATTGAAATAACTTTAACAATTAAAAAGAAGAGTAAATAGGTAGAACGACAAACCCTACAGGATGATGTCTATATCTAGTTTTTCTGCAATCTCTTTGTAGCGATTTCGAATGGTGACTTCTGTGACCCTGGCTACCTCTGCCACTTCGCGTTGTGTCCTTCGTTCACCACAAAGTACAGATGCAATATAGAGCGAGGCTGCTGCTATACCAGTTGGGCCACGTCCAATAGTAAGTTCTTGGTGCGCAGCTTTTTGTAATATCTCTAATGTCTTCGCTTGCACATCGCTGCTAAGTTTTAATTCACTGCAGAACCTTGAAACATAATCTTCTGGCGAAGTAGGCAACAATTTTAATCCTAATTCACGGGAGACATATCGATAGGTCCTTCCGATTTCTTTCCTAGATATGTGTGCTATGTTACTTATTTCATCAAGCGTACGTGGCACATTGCACTGCCTGCATGCTGCATACAATGTTGCAGCAGTAACACCTTCTATGCTTCTACCACGGACTAATTTCTTCAATGCTGCTTTTCTATAAATCATCGCCGCTGTTTCTCGTACTGTTCTTGGTAGGCCTATGCTTGATGCCATTCTATCAAGCGCAGAAAGAGCTATTGCTAGGTTCTTCTCTGTGGAATCACTGATCCTAACTCTCCTCTGCCATTTCCTTAAACGAAATACCTGTGCTCTGTTTCTAGTTGGTATTGATTTTCCATAAGAATCTCGGTTTTTCCAACCAATTATAGTAGAAAGACCTTTATCATGAATAGTATAGGTCATCGGCGCTCCTGTTCGTGCACGTTTTTCACGTTGGTCACTGTCGAATGCACGCCACTCAGGGCCATGATCAATGAGTTCCTCATCAAGAACAAGCCCACAATCCTTGCAAATTAATTCCGCTCTAGAATAATCCCTACTAAGATTTTTACTCTTGCATTTAGGACATTGCGTAATTTCTTCGATTTTCTGTTTTTCTTTTTTAACCAAACAAATCAATTCCTGGGTATTCTTTAACTTATCTGCGGTTAGGCTATATAAATATTCATACGCAGAAGTTTTTGAGAATTTGTGTAACTTAAAGAGATATGTCGCCCCTTTCTTGAAATGGTTAACACGTTCTCTAATTTAAGTGCTTTCACAAATCGTTCATACCAAGAACCATCTCGCTTACCACTAAAACGTACCTCTGGATAGGTATCAATACGGGAATGATATTTCCCGTTGTTATACCAGTGATCGTACACCTGTATCCATTGATTGATCAGTTTCTGATCTCTACTGCGTTCAAGTTTATGAAACAAGAACCGTTTCAATCCTTTCTGATAAGCACTGAGTTTCCTCATGGTCTGCGGATGATGGATACTCGTCCAGATATGCTTCTTTTTTACAAAGCGTTCACAATATTTCCGCATCGCTGCATTCTTCCGGCTGAATTGACTGCCGTTATCTGTTAACAAATGCTCAAAATGTGTGGTGATCAATGTTTTCATTCCTTGAATAATGGTGTCATCTTCACCGTTCTTCAATGCTAATGACCATCCTTTCCGGGAGTAATCATCAAGCATGGTCAAAATCGTGATGCGGAGACCATCGAGTTCGACGTACGGGAGGGCGCCCGCATCGCGGGGCGCAGGCTGATGGACGTGACCTTCCCGGAGGGGTCGATCGTGGGTGCCATTCTCCGTGACGAGCAGGTCATCACCCCCCGTGGCCGCCACGAGATCGAGGTGGGGGACAGGGTGGTGATCTTCGCGCTCCCGGACGCCATCGGTGACATCGAGCGGCTCTTCTCATGAGGCTGCGGCACCTGGTCCACGTAGTCAGCCTGATGCTCCTCGCCATAGCCGGCGCACTGGCGGTGACGACCGTGGTGGCGTTCATCTACGGCGACGGGGACGGCGTGGCCTTCGTGATCGCCACCGCCATTCCGCTGGTCCTCGGTGCTCTGGGCTATCGGTTCACCGACGTGACCCGGGACCTGAGCGTGAAGGAGGGCTACGCCGTCGTCGCGTTCGCATGGCTCAGCGTGGGACTCGTCGGGTCGCTGCCGTTCGTGCTGACCGGCGTGGTCGATTCGCCTGTGGCGGCCGTATTCGAGTCCATCTCGGGATTCACCACCACGGGAGCCACAGTGTTCGGCGACATCGAGGCGCTGCCCCACGGCGTTCTCCTCTGGCGGTCGTTCACCCAGTGGCTGGGCGGCATGGGGATCATCGTGCTGGGGATCGCGGTGCTCCCGTACCTGGGCGTGGGTGGGATGCAGCTCTTCCGGGCGGAGGTCCCCGGACCCACACCGGAGCGGCTCCAGCCCCGGATCGCCCAGACGGCCAAGCTCCTCTGGTACGTCTACGCCGGGATCACCGGGGCCCAGGTGATACTCTACCTCTTCGGTGGGCTGTCCGTCTTCGATGCCGTCGCCCACGCCTTCACCACCATGTCGACCGGGGGATTCTCCCCCAAGTCCGCCTCCATCGCCGCCTTCGACTCGGCCTATGTCCAGTATGTGACCATCGTGTTCATGTTCCTGGCAGGGGTGAATTTCGCGCTCCACTACCGGGCTGTGGCGAGCCGGGGCAGGGTGTACGTCCAGGACGCGGAGTTCCGGTTCTTCGCCGCGGTGCTCCTCGGCGCGGTGCTTCTCGTGGCCGCCCTGGTCTTCCTGGCCGGTGGGGCAGAGGAGGTGGGCACCGAGCGGGTGGTGCGGGACGCCCTCTTCCAGGTGGTGTCCATCGGGACCACCACCGGCTATGTGACCCGGGACTATGAGCTCTGGCCCCTGGGGGCCCAGCTCGTGCTCCTGGGCCTCATGTTCATGGGCGGGATGAGCGGCTCCACGGGCGGCGGCGCCAAGACCGTCCGGATCCACGTTCTGCTGCGTCACGTGGTGGCCGAGTTCAAGAAGAGCGTGCATCCCCGGGCCGTGGTCGCGACGCGGGTCGGGGACAAGGTGGTGGGTGAGAGCGTGCTGCTGAACGTCCTGGCGTTCCTGCTCCTCTTCTTCATCCTGTACGCAGCCGGCGTACTCGTGCTCGGGCTCCTGGGCCATGATCTGGCGACGGCCGTGGGGGCCAGCGCAGCCGCCATCGGGAATATCGGGCCAGGGCTGGGAGAAGTGGGGGCGGTGGACAACTACGGATGGATGGGACCGAGCTCCCACATCGTGCTGATGTTCCTCATGGTGGCTGGCCGCCTGGAGCTCTTCACGATCCTGCTCCTCTTCCACCCGGACCTCTGGCGCGGCGCCCGCTGGAAGTAGGGAAGCCCCTACGTAGAAGCCCCTACGTACTAAATCCCGCCGCCGGGAGGACCTTCATCGTGACCGCCACCGGGGTTCCCTGAACCCTTGCCCCGCCCGGACGGGGGACCCGAGCCGGGCGGGATCGGGGGAGCGCCCTGCATGATCATGCCGGGCGGCTGGCCTCCGGCGGGACCCTGACCGGGGCCCGGAGGGCCGCCCCGCATGGCGTTGGCCACGGCCGCGGCCGCCTGGCCGGGAAGGACACCCTGTCTCATCAATCGGTCCACGGCATCCGGCAGGTCCTGGAGCTCCTCGCGCCGGGCGCCCCGTCCTCGCCATGCCTCCATGACGGCCACGGCCTGCTCCACCGGCACGCCCCGATCCATGAGGTCGCCCAGGGTGTGCACGGCCAGGGCAACGGGCTCACCCGGGCCCGCGCGCTCTGCCACCCGCTCGATCGCGGGATCCGGCACGCCGCGGCGCATGGCGTCGGCTACGGCGGCCACGTCGGTCGGGGCGGGCGGGACCCCGTCCTCCAGGAGCGTCCGGGCGCGTCCCAGCTCCTGGGCCAGGCGATCGATGGCACCGGCGATGCGCGGGGCCGGGACGTGCTTGGCGATTCCCTCGACGGCCTTGTCGAGAAGCGGCTCCGTGGGCAGGCCTTCCGCCCGCGCGGCGGCGATGCGCGCTTCGATCTGCTCCATGGCCTCCCGGGGCAGCTCGGCACGGATGCGCTCGAGTCGGGGATCAGCCTCCTGGGCCGAAACGGGCACCACGGCCATGACCAGGGCCACTATCACCCCCACCCACAGACCGTGTCTCGCTGATTTCATTGTCATGATCCCTTCATTCTTTCATCCGTCTCTCACTCAACAGACGCACCAAGCACCCGAAAGGTCACGGCTCCACCACAATGCTGGCGTTTCGCCGTCCCCAACCGTCCTCGACAACGCCCGGCGCATCCGGTGGGATCGCCCATTCGCCGTCCACGATGAACCCGAAGTGATGGAGGCCCGGGGGCAGTGTCTCCTGCACGAACCACCAGCCGTCCTCCCCTCGCTCCATGGGGATCGGGTCCCAGGCCGTGAAGTCGCCCGTGAGCGCCACCGTCTCGGCCTCCGGCGCCCGGAGCGCAAAGCGTACTACCCGCCCGCCCTCCCGGGCTTCACCGATGGCGGCCACCGCCGGTCTCGGCGGTGGCCGCCAGTGGACGGCCCGGATCGCGGCGCTCACGGAGACCGCGAAGCTGCCGGCAGTACCAAAGAGGAGGTCCCGGACCCGGCGCCCGGCGTAGCCGTTGATCTCCACACCGGGCGCGGCCGTCCATGCCGCCCGGAGGCCTCCGCCCAGCTCCGTCTCCTCCGGGGACCGCTGCGCCTCGAGTTGCAACCCGGCCGTCCACCGGCCCCGGTCCAGTAGCAGGTCGCCGCTGGCCCGGAGGAACGTACCGACAGAGACCCCGTTCTCCACGTTGTAGCCTCCGGCGGAGAGAACGGCGCTCAGCGCTCCGAGTCGGCGTTGGATCTCGGCCTCGCCGCCTGCGACCCGCAGCTCACCTTCCAGCGCGTCGGCGGACCATTGTCCCCACGAGATGCGAGGTCTGGCCGCGAGGTGGAAGCGTCCGACGAGGTAGGAGACGGCGGGACGGACCTCGATCCCGCCGGCGTCGTAGCTGAACGGGTCGAGGTAGCTCAGCCCGAACCCCGAGACGAGGGCCCGGACCCCGATCGAACCCAGGCGCCCGCCGGTGCCCACCGTGGCGTTCGCCTGGAGCCACTGTCCCGCGCTGCCGGCAACGGCCTCGCCGTAGCGTCCCGAAAGGGTGGCGCTGCCCCAGTCCATGTCCGCAGTGAAGCGGCCGCCGAGCAGGCCGTACTGTGAGGGGTCCGCGGTCACGCCGGCCGGGGGGCGAGCGTGACTGGTGGAAACGTCCAGCCAGACAGAGAGATCCTGGGCCGCCGTGTCTGCGGTGGCCCAGAGGAAGAGGAGAGCAAAGGCGACTGCCCGTCGTGTCAGATTGCCCCTCCGTGAGCGGGAACCTCGATGAGCGCGTTTCGGTTGCCGAAGCCATCGTCAACGTAACGATCCGCCTGCGGGTCTGTCACCCACTCACCGTCCACGACGAACATGTACTTGTGGAGCCCCGGGGACACGGCGATCTCACCGGTCCAGATCCCGTCGCCGTCCGGATCCTCGAGAAGGGTCCGGGCGTCGGACCACTCGTTGAAGTCGCCGGCCACCGATACGGCCTCGGCGTCCGGGGCCACGTACAGGAACTGAACGTAAACATCGCCGTCCGCCGTACGGGCGCCGGCCTGAACGCTGGCCCGGGGCTGGGGCGCGGGTGCAGCGGGCCAGAGGACGACCACCGCCAGCACGGCTGCGGCCACCGTGGCCACCGTCACCGGACGGATCCGGAGCGTGCGCGGACGGGTGACCCAGTCGAGCAGCCGGCGGACCCAGCCGGGGCGATGGTGGGGGAGGTCGGCCATGACCCGCTGCTCCAGCCAGGGCGGCGGTGGGCCCGGCTCGCGCCGGGCGGCCAGGAGCTCCCGCCACTGCTCGGCTTCACGACGCAGCTCGGGCGAGAGCTCGTGGTCCTCGAGCTCGCCGTCCAGCCAGCGGTGCAGATCCTCGTTCATCGGGCTCATTGCTCTCCCTCCAGCAGCTCTTTCAGCGCCTCGCGCGCTCTGTGCACCCGCATCTTCAGCGCTCCGACGGAGAGTCCCAGCAGCTCCGCCATCTCCTCGTACGACCGGCCTTCCTCGTGCTTCAGGACGAAGGCCTCGCGCTGATCCTCCGGCAGCCCGGCCAGCGCTCGGTCCAGGCGACGACGGAGCTCGCTTCGCTCCAGGTCGTCCTCCGGGTCCATCGAGCCTGCCGCCGGCGCGGCGTCGTCCAGCGCTACATCCTTCCGGCGAACGTTCTTCAGGTAATCCTTGCACCGGTTCGCCACGATCCGGAACGCCCAGGCACCGAACTTGTCCGGATTCCGGCACCGGTCCAGGCTCGTGTACGCCTTGACCAGCGATTCCTGCACCAGGTCGGCCGCCACGTCGCCGCGGCCGGTCATGCGTGCCGCGTGGGCGTGCAGCATGTCCTGATGTCTGCGGACCAGGATCCGGAACGCGTCCCGGTCCCCATCCAGAACCCGGGCCACGACCTCCCCGTCACTCGGGTCGCTGGTCATCTCATTCGCTTCCATTCCCCTCACTATCCCAGACGAACGGGTGGCACGGAAGGTAACAAACTGCACCACCCGGGCCGGGCTTGCATCGCGTCGAAGACCGCCGCTACCTTGCGACGCCGCCGCGGCTCGACCCCGGACGGATTCGGGGCTGGCATCCTCTTGCGAATCGGAGGACGTCGGCCCCGAACTTGTATAATATGGGCGGGACAGGCGCGATGACACGGGGTACGTACGGACGTGAGGAAGGGAAGGTCTATGGCGGGATCAGGACTTGAGGGGGTCGTGGTGGCCCGGACGCGCCTCGGGAAGATCGATGGCGCGGCGGGCACGCTGGAGTACACCGGGTATCCCATAGAGGAGCTGGCGCAGCACACCACCTTCGAAGAGGTGTGCTACCTGCTCTGGAACGGGGAGCTGCCGAACGAGGTACAGCTCGATTCGCTCCGGCAGGAGATGGCGGCCGTATACGCGCTGCCTGAAGACGTAATGGCGATGATCCGGGCCGCCCCCGCCAATGCCCATCCCATGGCTGTGCTCCGCACGGCCGTTTCTGCACTGGGCGTCCACGATCCGGAAGCCGATGACATGTCCCCGGAGGCCAATCTCCGGAAGGCCATCCGGCTGACAGCCCGGCTCCCGACGATCACGGCGGCCACGGTGCGGCTGCGGCGGCGGGAACAGCCGGTGGCGCCCCGGCCGGAGCTCGGGATCGCGGCGAACCTGCTGTACATGATGACCGGTGAGGAGCCCGGACCGCAGGAGGTCCGGACCATGGACGTGGCGCTCATCCTGCACGCGGAGCACGGGCTCAACGCGTCCACCTTCTCCGGCCGGGTCACGATCGCTACGTTGGCCGACCTGTACTCGGCGGTGACGTCGGCCATCGGCACGCTGAAGGGGCCGCTCCACGGCGGCGCCAACGAGCGTGTCATGGGCATGCTCCGGGAGATCGGCGAGCCGGAGCAGGCCGAGGAGTGGATTCGGGGTGCCCTGGAGCGGGGCGACAAGATCATGGGCTTCGGCCATCGGGTCTACCGCGCCCTGGACCCCAGGGCTCCGATTCTCCGGGATCTCGGCGACGAGCTCGGCAGCTCGAAGTGGTTCGAGATCTCCGACAGGGTCCGTGCCGCGATGCGCGCGGCCATGGACGAGCGAGGTAAGGAAATCTACGCCAACGTGGACTTCTACAGCGCCTCCGTGTACGACACGCTGGGGATCCCCACCCGGTTCTTCACCAACATCTTTGCCTGCGCCCGGATCGCCGGGTGGACGGCACACATCCTGGAGCAGCTCGATGACAACCGGCTGATCCGCCCGAAGGCGGAATACGTCGGTCCGGAACGGCGCTCCGTACAGTCCATCGAGCAGCGAGGCTGACGGGATTTCATGGCTCTGAACATCACCATCCGGACGGACGAGACGGCGGCGGCGCGTACGCCGCTCCTCGTCCTGTTCCACTTCCAGGACCACGACGAGCCCGCGGGCCCGGCGGCGGAGGTGGATGACGCGCTCAACGGACTCCTCTCCAGAATCCTGAACCGGGGCGATTTTTCGGGGCGAGACGGCCAGACCATGGTGGTCTACCCGGAAGACGCGGGGTCCCCGGCCGAGCGAGTGCTGGTAGCCGGGCTGGGTGCCCGGGCGGAAGCGGACCACGAGTCGCTGCGCCGGGCCGTGGGAAGCGCCGTGCGGCGGGCGGAGGAGTTGAAGGTGGAAGAGCTCACCGTCGCCCTGCCGGCCGGCACCGACCTGGGGGAGGGCGGCAGCCGGCGCTCTGCGGCCCGGGCGCTCGTGGAGGGAGCCGTCCTGGCGGCGTGGGACTACCGGACCCTGAAGTCGGACCCCGGCGCCGAGGACGAGCCCGTGGTCCGGCTGAGCTCGGTGGCGATCCTGGCCCGGGACGACGCCGATGCCGATACGCTGCGCCCCGGGGTGGACGTGGGTCGCATCGTGGCCGAGGCGGAGAACCTGGCCCGGGAGCTGGCCTCGAAGCCGGGGAACGTGGCCACGCCGTCGCATCTGGCGGAGGTAGCTCGCGAGATCGCCGGAGAGGGCGGGATGGAGATCACGGTCTTCGATCGGGCAGCCATGGTCGAAGAGGGCTTCGGCGGGATCCTGGGTGTGGCCGCGGGGTCCGACGAGGAGCCGCGCTTCATCGTCATGGAGTACCGGGGAGGCGAGGCGGACGAGGCGCCGCTGGCGCTCGTGGGGAAGGGCGTCACGTTCGACTCCGGCGGGATCTCCATCAAGCCGTCGCAGAAGATGGAGGAGATGAAGTACGACATGTCCGGCGCCGCGGCGGTACTGGGCGCCATGCAGGCGGTGGCGCGGCTGCGGCCGCGGGTCAACGTGGTGGCACTGGTGCCGGCCACGGAGAACCTGCCCTCGGGGCGGGCCACGAAGCCGGGCGACGTGCTGCACATGTACTCGGGCAAGACGGTGGAGGTGATCAACACCGACGCCGAGGGCCGATTGATCCTGGCCGATGCCCTGGCGTACGCCCGGCGGTACCAGCCCCGGGCCGTGCTGGACGCGGCCACGTTGACGGGCTCCGTGGTCATCGCCCTGGGCCATCACGCCGTCGGTGTCATGGGGACGGATGACGATGTGGTGCGGGAGGTCCTTTCAGCCGGCGACCGGACGGGCGAGCGGTGCTGGAAGCTGCCGCTCTGGGACGTGTACCGCGAGCAGATCGACAGTCAGGTCGCAGACATCCAGAATACGGGTGGGCGCCCCGCCGGGTGCATCACCGCCGGCTGGTTCCTGCGGGAGTTCGTGGAAGACGTTCCGTGGGCGCACCTGGACGTGGCCGGCACGGCGTGGAAGGACGAGCCCCCGTCGTACCTGCGTAAGGGGGCCACGGGGATCCCGACTCGACTGTTCATCGAGTGGATCCGGGGCCGCGCAGAGCAGTGAGACACGCGCGCTCGCACTCGCGCCCCCGGCCCCGGTCGTTGCGGTCGGGGGCGTTTTTCATCACCCTGATCGCGCTGCTCATGCTCACGATGGTTCCCGGCGGGGGTGTGGCGCCTGCGGCCGGACAGGACACCACCCGGGTCCGGGAAGGGCGACAGGCCGAGCGGGAGCGGACCCTCCCGGACACGGTGCTGCAGGACACGGTGATCGTGGACACGGTCCTGCCCCCGCCGACCACGCTGCCGCCGTTCGAAGCCGTTGGTGGACCGGGGTGGAGCCAGGGCGTCTGGGAGTGGAGCCGGGAGGACCTGCTCCGGCGGCCGGACCTCTCGCTCCTGCACCTCCTGGAGCGGATCCCCGGCATGGTCCCGGTGCGGGCCGACATCGCCGGGCAGCCCGAGGCGGCCGCACTGTTCGGGGCGGGCGCCGGTGCGATCCGCTGGGTCCTCGATGGGTTCGTGGTGGACCCGCTGACGGCTCCGACCTTCGACCCGGCCCGACTCTCCCTGCTGGCGCTCGAGCGCGTGCGAGTGGAGCGCGGCGTCACCGGCGCCACGGTCCATCTCGAAACGCTCACCCCCGAAGATGCCCGGACGAAGAGCGTCATCGAGGCCGGCACCGGGGATTACGGCGTCAACGCGTTCCGTGGGATCTTCCTTCCGCCGCGGGTCCTGGGTGGACCGCTGGCCATGGGGTTCGAACGCCTGTCCGTGAACGGGTTCACGCCGGGCGCCTCCAACCAGACCGTCTCATGGCTGAAATGGACGTGGGCCCGGGACTCCGCGGGCATCCAGGTGGAGTACAGGCAGCGAACCATGGAACGGGAAGGGGTGGGTGAGGGCTTGCTCGGGAGCCGCTCCGACTGGGTGGTGCGGGCCCGGCAGGCCGTGGGGCCCGTGACCGGGGAGGCCTACGCCGGTGGAACGGCAGTGGAGGACGAGGTGGGTGGGGAGGGGGGCACCGCCTACCGGGAGGGCGTCGCTCAGGGTGGGCTCCGGCTGGCGGCAGCCGTGCCGGGGCCTGTGCCCGCCGAGGTGACTACGGCGCTCCGGTTCCGGGGCCATCCGCGCCTGCCGGTCCAGGAGCTGGAGGTGGCCGGCCGGGTGGCGCCGCTGCCGTGGCTGACGGTGCAGGGGGAGGCGCTCCACGGCCGCTGGTCCGACGCCGACCCCACGGGGCGCTGGTCGGCCCGGGCGGGCCTGGGTCCGATCCGCGGGCTGCAGCTGTTCGGCGAGGTGTTCCGCGGTGGCTCGGTGCTCGGGTCGGGCCCGGAGCTGGCGTGGCCGGCGCCGGCAGACACGACGCAGGGGGGGGCGGGCTCGTTCCGCGTTTCCCGCGACGGGCTGCGCGCCGGCCTGCAGTTCAGCGGCGCCGGCCTCACGCTCGGTGGGGCCGTGGTGGAGGTCGCGGCGGACACCATCTACCCCTTCGGCCTGCCCATGGAGGGCCGGTGGGGGGGTGTCGCTGGCGGCGAGGCCCGTGGCTTCGAGGTCAGTGCGCGGATCCCCACCGGGTTCGACCCGCTGACGGTCCAGGGGTGGTATGTGGGCATGGATGCACCCGGCTGGCTCTACCTCCCGGAGCACCATTGGCGTGCCGGGCTGGTGTATCACCATCGGCCTCTGCCCAGCGGGAACTTGGAGTTCTTCGCCCGGTTCGAACACCTGTTCCGGGGCCGCATGAACGTGCCGGCTCCGGCAGGAGAGACGACGCCGTATGTGGAGTCGGATGCCTATCGGGCCACGAACCTCGAGCTCACTATCCGGGTCCTGACGGTCCGGGCGTTCCTCCGCTGGGACAACCTCTTCCACCGCCGGGACCAGGCCGATCTGCCGGGATTCCGGCTTCCCGGACAGCGTATCGTCTGGGGCGTGAAGTGGGAGTTCTGGAACTGACCCGCGCCGCCACCGGCGTCCGGGCGGTTTCTTATCGGCCCCGTTCCGTGTAGGTTCGGGGCTCATGATCCGGAGCATGACGGGGTTCGGGGAGGCGGAGCTGGAGACGCCCGCAGGCGTTCTGCGGGCGGAGGTCCGTACCGTGAATCATCGCTTCTTCAGCGCCAACGTCCGAACGCCCTCGGCGCTGGATCGCTGGGAGCCCCGGATCAAGGAGTGGCTCAAGGGCCACATCTCCCGGGGACACGTGAACGCCACCTACCGGCTGGACGGCGAGAACGGCGAGGCCGGCCCGACGCTGGCGGTGGACCTGGATCGCGCGCGCAACTACCTGGAGATCTTCAACCGGCTGAAGACGGAGCTGGAACTGCCGGGCGAGGTCACCCTCGAGCTCCTGGCCCGTCAGGCGGACCTGGTGATCCGGGAGCAGACGGAGGCCGTTGACGTGGAGGAGGACGCGCTGCGCGAGGTCACCGATCAGGCGAGCCTGGCCGTCATCGCCATGCGCGAGGAGGAGGGGAAGAACCTCGCCGCGGACCTCGAAGCACGCCTCGAGGGTATCGCTGCGGCGCTGGCCGTCATCGGGGAGCGGGCACCGGCGCGCCTCGATGCGGAGCGAGACCGACTCCGGCGCTCGGTGGCGGAGCTGGCCGTCGATGTGAGCCTGGACGAGGACCGGCTGGCCCGGGAGATCGCCCTGGTCGCAGACCGGTGGGACATCAGTGAGGAGGTCGTCCGGCTCCACAGCCATATCGACCACTTCAACGGCATGCTGGACCAGACGGCGAGCGAGCCCGTGGGCAAGCGGCTGAGCTTCCTCGTGCAGGAGATGCACCGGGAGGCGAACACCATCGGGTCGAAGGCCAACGACGCAGAAATCGAGCACCGGGTCGTGGCGATCAAGAACGAGATCGAGCGACTGCGTGAACAGGTGGAGAACGTGGAATGAGCATGGATCGACCCGCACTGCCCGTCGTCCTCTCCGCGCCCAGCGGGGCGGGAAAGACCACGCTGGCCCGGATGCTCGTGGACCGCAACGACCACATGGTCTTTTCCCTGTCGGCCACCACCCGCGCGCCCCGGCCCGGGGAGACGGACGGACAGGACTATCATTTCGTCGATGATGACACCTTCGACCGGATGATCGAGCACAACAAGCTCGCCGAGTGGGCCGTGGTCCACGGCCGACGCTACGGTACGCCGCGCCAGGAGATCACCGACGCCGTCCAGCAGGGTCGGACCGTGGTCCTGGATATCGACGTGCAGGGTGCGAGGCAGGTGCAGAAGATGTTCCCCGGCGCCCTCATGATCTTCGTCCTGCCGCCCTCGGCCGACGAGCTGGCTCGCCGCCTGACGGGCCGGGCCAGCGAGGAGGATACGGAGCGGCGGCGTCGCCTGAGCAACGCCCGTAAGGAGCTCGAGGCGGTGCCCGAGTTCCAATACGTGGTGGTGAACGACGACCTCGAGCAGGCGTACGGTGAGATCGAGGCGATCGTTCGCGCCGAATGGGCCCGGGCGGAGCGCCTCAGCGGCCTCGGCGAGCACACCGACCGGATGATCAGGCAGCTGGACGAGATCATCCGCCAGTCGCCGTAGGGCGTTTCGCCGAAGACGGTCCACGAAGGGGGCGGATTGACCCGACCCGGGTCATCCTCTTACATTTCCTCGTCTCGGAACGAATATCTCCACGAGGATACGAATGCGCGTAGTGACTCCAGGACAGGTGGCGGAAAACACGGGCAGCAAGTACCTGGGCGTGCTGGTGGCCGCCAAATATGCCCGTGAGCTGAACGCACTACCGCGAGCGCCCGTGCCGGTCGGGACGGGCATCAAGTTGACCACCCAGGCGCTGGATACGCTGGCGGCTGGAGGGATCGAGTTCCGCCTGATCGCCCGACGGCGGCTTTCGGGCATCTAGCCCGATCGATGGCTAGCCGGAAGCCGGGCGGACTCACGTCGCGGCGTCCCTGGGACGGCTCGCGCGTGCTGCTGGGCGTCACCGGGGGGATCGCCGCATACAAAGTGGTCCAGGTCGCTCGAGACCTGACACAGCTGGGGGCCGAGGTCGACGTCGTGATGACGCGCTCGGCCCGTGCTTTTGTGGGGGAGGTCTCGTTCGAGGGCGTGACCGGTCGTCCGGTGAAGTCGGAGATCCTTGAACCGGGCGACGCATTGGAGCATATCCGTCTGGCTCGATCCGCGGACGTGGTGTGTGTGGCGCCGGCTACGGCCGACTTCCTGGCCCGGACGACGCAGGGCCGATCGAGCGACCTGCTCGGCGCGATCCTCCTGGCCACCCGGGCCCCGGTGCTGATCTGCCCCGCCATGAACGACGCCATGTGGTCGCATCCCGCTACGCTGGCCAACGCCGAGCGGCTGAAGGAGCTCGGCCACCGTCTGGTGGGTCCCGCCGATGGCCCGCTGGCGTACGGCGAGGGGACGGGCCCGGGTCGGATGGAGACGCCGGAGGCCATCATTCAGCACGTGGGTCGGGCACTGGAGCCGGAGGGTCGGCTGACGGGCCGGCGGGTGGTCGTCACGGCCGGGCCGACGCGGGAACCCGTGGACCCGGTTCGGTTCCTGTCGAACCGGTCGAGCGGACGCATGGGGTTCGCCCTGGCCGCGGCGGCGTGGCGGCGCGGGGCGGACGTGGAGCTGTTGACGGGCCCGACGCTCCTGGACCCGCCCATCGGCCCCCGGGTGACACCGGTGGATACGGCGGAGGAGATGCGGGTGGCCGTAGCGGAGGTGGCGGCGGATGCCGACGTGCTGATCATGGCCGCGGCCGTCGCGGACTTCCGGCCCCGTGACGTGCCGGACCGGAAGATCAAGAAGTCGAGCACGCTGGACGCCATCCCCTTGGAGCCGGCGCCCGATGTGCTGATCGAAACGGCGTCGGCGCGGCCGAGCGGCTGCGTGGTGGTGGGGTTCGCGCTGGAGACGGATGACGCCGAAGCGAACGCCCGGGACAAGCTGGCGTCGAAAGGAATGGATCTCATTGTTCTGAACGAGACCGGTCCCGACTCGGGGTTCGACGTGGACACGAACCGGGTGACGCTCATCGAGCGGTCAGGGGAGTCGGAAGCGGTGCCGCTGTTGGAGAAGGAGCAGGTGGCGGACCGGATTCTGGACCGCGTGGAGCGGCGCCTGCCGCGTCTCGACGACTAGGGTGGACGAGCGGGACCGGCTGGCCGGTGTCCTCCGGCAGCTTCGGGAGCTGGGGCTGTCGGAGCTCTTCCTGGATGAACTGACGGCCGAAGAGGTCGTGGACCTCCTCACCGCGCACCACCCGCTGCCCGACCCGACGGAAGCCCGGTCCGGCCCGGCCCGGAGTCCGTCAGCGCGCTCCGATGTCACCGGGCAGACTGGAACGGCGGCTCGTCTCGAGGTCCTTTCGAACGAGGCCACCGGCTGCGTGAAGTGTCGGCTGAGCGAAGGTCGGACACAGGTGGTGTTCGGACAGGGCAGCGCTGACGCTGAGCTGGTGGTGGTCGGAGAGGCGCCCGGGAGGAGAGAGGACGAAACGGGCTTGCCCTTCGTGGGACCCGCTGGCAAGCTACTGGATCTGCTGCTGCTTTCCGTGGGGATCGAGCGAGGCAGCGCTTACATCTGCAACGTGCTGAAGTGCCGGCCGCCGAACAATCGGGACCCCATGGCCGATGAAGTCGAGACGTGCGCGCCCTACCTCCACACCCAGCTGGACATCATTCAGCCCCGGGTCCTCCTGGCGGTGGGCAAGTTCGCGGCGCAATGGCTGTCGGGGGCTGAGCGGAGCATCGGCCGGCTGCGGGGCACGGTGCACGAGTACCGCGGGGTGCCTGTGGTGGCGACGTACCACCCGGCGTACCTGCTGCGGAGCCCCCACGCCACGCGTAAGACATGGCAGGACCTTCAACTCATGAGACGGGTGTTGGATGAGCACGCCTGAGGCCGAGGTCGTTTCTTTCCGGAGCGGAGACCGCCAGCCGCCGTACGCCGCGGAGGCGGAGGTCAGCGTTCTCGGGGCCATGCTCATCGACCCGGACGCCGTGGCCAAGGCCGTGGAGGTGGTGGACGACTCCATGTTCTACCGGGAGGGCCACCGCCGGATCTACCGTTCCATGGCGCGGCTCTTCCAGCGGGGCGAGGTGGTGGACCCCACCACGGTGGCGGAGGAGCTCAAGAAGACCGATGAGCTGGAGCAGGCCGGGGGGCTGCCGTACTTGGCGGAGCTCCTGGATGCGGTGGCCACGGCGGCGAACGTGGAGTACCACGCGAAGATCGTCCGCGAGCGGGCGCTCATGCGGCGGCTCATCAGCGCCAGCTCGGAGATCATCCAGGACGTCTATCAGCCCGGCGAGCGGACGGTGGAAGAGCTCCTGGACCAGGCGGAGCACAAGATCTTCCAGGTGGCCCAGTCGCATGACCGTGAAGGTTTCGTGTGGCTGAAGAAGATCCTCTACCCCACCTTCGAGCGGATCGAGCAGCTCCAGGCCGCCCAGGGCGGGATCACGGGTGTCGGGACCGGGTTCACCGACCTGGACGACAAGACCGGCGGGTTCCAGAACGGCGACCTCATCATCCTGGCCGCCCGGCCCTCCATGGGGAAGACGGCGCTGGTCATCAACTTCCTGCTCCACGCCGCCATCACCGGGCAGACGCCGGTGGCGCTCTTCAGCCTGGAGATGTCGAAGGAGCAGCTGGTGCAGCGGATGCTGTGCAGCGAGGCGCTGGTGGACCTGGGGCGGCTCCTGCGAGGGCGACTCACCGATGACGACTACGTCCGCCTGGCCCAGGCGGCGGGACATCTGAACACGGCGCCCATCTGGATCGACGACTCGGGGGTCCTGACGGCGCTGGAGATGCGCGGGAAGGCGCGCCGTCTCAAGGCAGAGCAGCCGGACCTGGGCCTGATCGTGGTGGACTACCTCCAGCTCATGCACGGCGGCGGCGGCAACGCGGAGAACCGGCAGCAGGAGGTGAGCGAGATCAGCCGGAACCTGAAGGCGCTGTCGAAAGAGCTGAAGGTCCCGGTGATCGCGCTGTCCCAGCTCTCCCGTGCACCGGAGCAGCGGACCGACCACCGGCCTCAGCTCTCGGATCTCCGGGAGTCGGGCTCCATCGAGCAGGATGCCGACCTGGTCATGTTCCTCTACCGCCCGGAGTATTATCTGAGTGACGTGGAGGCACAGGAGCAGGGGCTGGCCGGGAAGGCCGAGCTCATCATCGGCAAGCAGCGGAACGGTCCCACCGGGATCGTGGAGCTCTTCTTCCGGAAGGAGAGCACCCGGTTCGAGTCGTTCACCCCTGCCGAGCGCATGGCGTAGGAGCGACCGCGCACCCGGCTTGTCCCCATCCTCCTCTCCCGGCCCGGTGGACCGACCATGGCGAAGACGAAAGCAGTGTTCTTCTGCACCGAATGCGGGAACGAGACGGCCCGCTGGCAGGGCCAGTGTCCCGCGTGCGGCGAGTGGAACACGCTGGTCGAAGAGCTCAAGCCCAGGAAGAAGGCGGGGGTCCGGTCCCGGGCACCGGGGGGCGACGACGGGTCCGGTCGGACCCGCGAGTCCCGGCCCACGCGGCTGAGCGATGTCCAGCCCAACGCCACCGACCGATGGTCCACGGGGATCCGGGAGCTGGACTTCGTCCTCGGCGGCGGCGTGGTGCCGGGGTCGCTCATCCTCCTGGGCGGGGAGCCGGGGATCGGAAAGAGCACGCTCCTGCTGCAGGTGGCCGCCCGGCTCGAGTCCGGCGGACACGCGGCCCTCTACATCTCCGGTGAGGAGTCGGCGGGTCAGGTCCGTATGCGGGCCGACCGGCTCGGCGATGGCGCCGGCGAGGTGGTGTTCCTCGGCGAGACGGAGCTGGGGCAGATCCTGGACCGGGCCCGGGCCGCGGAGCCCAGCGTCCTGGTAGTGGACTCCATCCAGACCACCTACACCGACGAGCTCGACGGTGCGCCCGGGAACGTGAGTCAGGTCCGGGAATGTGCGGCCCGGCTCCAGCGGTTCGCCAAGGAGTCGGGGACCGCCGTCTTCCTCGTGGGGCACGTCACGAAAGGCGGCACGGTGGCGGGGCCCCGGACGCTTGAGCACATCGTGGACACCGTCCTCTACTTCGAAGGCAGCCGGTCGCTGGACCATCGTGTGCTCCGGGCCAACAAGAACCGGTTCGGCGGTGTGGACGAGATCGGCGTCTTCCGAATGACGGGGATGGGGCTGGAGGCGGTGGACAGCCCGTCGGAGCTCTTCCTGGGGGAGCGCACGGGGGAGGTGAGCGGGGCCGGGGTGGTCTCCACGCTGGAGGGTACGCGCCCGCTCCTGGTAGAGGTACAGGCACTGGTCTCCCACTCCTCCTACGGCTCGCCCCAGCGGGTCACCACCGGGTTCGACCGGCAGCGCCTGGCGCTGCTCCTGGCAGTGCTCGAGAAGCGGGCGGGTCTGCGCTTCGGCGACCAGGACGTCTTCCTCAACGCGGTGGGCGGGGTGCGGCTCACCGAGCCGGCCTCGGATGCCGGCGTGGTAGCCGCGCTGGCCACCGGGCTCCTGGACCGGACCATCGCCACCGACGCGGTCTTCGTGGGAGAGGTCGGGTTGGGCGGCGAGCTGCGGAGTGTGGGGCAGATGGAGCGGCGGCTGTCGGAGGCGGAGCGGCTGGGGTTCCGTACCGCGTACGTGCCGGCCCGCACCCGGGCGGTGGTGGACCTGGAGCTGGTCAAGGTGAGCACCGTCTCCGAGCTGTTGGAGGCGCTGTGAGGGTGGCCGCCGTGCTCCCCGCCGGTGGGGCCGGGCTGCGCATGGGCGAAGGCGGCGTGCGGAAGCAGTACACCGAGCTGTGCGGCGAGCCCGTGCTGCTGCGATCGCTCCGCCCGTTCCTGGAGCACCCGGAGGTGGAGTGGGTGGTGGTGGCGCTGCCTCCGGACGACGTGGAGGACCCGCCGTTCCGGCTACCGGATGGCGTGCTGGTGGTGGCGGGTGGGATGGAGCGAGGCGACTCGGTCCGCCGCGGACTGGCCGCGGTGCCCGAAGCGGCCGATGTGGTGCTGATCCACGACGCAGCCCGACCGCTCCTGCCGTCGGCGGTGGTGGACCGGGTGCTCCGGGCCGTGGGCCCCGATGTGGGGGCCATTGCCGCCGTGCCCGTGTCCGACACGCTCAAGCGGGTCGACCGAGAGGGGTGGATCACCGGCACCGTGGACCGCTCACCGCTCTGGCGGGCGCAGACGCCCCAGGGGTTTCCCCGGGCCATGATCGTGGAGGCGTACGAGTGGGCGGCGGCCGAGGCGGTGACCGGTACCGATGATGCCGCGCTGGTGGAGCGGTACGGAGGCCGTGTGGTGGTGGCCGAGGGAGACGACCGGAACCTGAAGATCACGCGGCCGGAGGACCTGCGACTGGCGGAGCTCCTCCTTTCTGGAGAGGGTGAGCTGTGACCCGCGTGGTGACGTACGGCAGTGCCATGGAGCGGGCGGCCGCCCGGCCGCTGGTGGCCGGGCACCTGGCGGACGGCGGCATCGTCGCCTACCCGACGGAGACCGTTTACGGGCTGGGGTGCGTGCTCCGGTCGGGCGGGCTGGAGACGCTGGCGGCCTTCAAGGGCCGGCGGCCTTTCCTGCTTCTGATCCGGGGCCCGGAGGACGCGCCGGGGCTGCGCTGGACCCGGGACGCGGAGCGGCTGGCGGAGACGTTCTGGCCGGGGCCGCTGACGCTGGCGCTCAGCGCGGAGCGCGATGATTATCCGCGGCAGGTGCTGGGCCCCGATAGCGCCGTGGCGGTGCGGGTCTCGCCGCACCCGGCCGTGGCGGACCTCCTGGACGCGGTCGACGCGCCGGTAACGTCCACGAGCGCGAATGAGCCGGGTCGGCCGCCCGCCCGGGACGGGGCGGAGGCCGCCGGGGTGGCGGCGGCGGTGGGGCACGAGGACGGCCCTGTGCTGGTCCTCGATGGCGGGCGGTTGCCAGAGGGCCGGCCGTCGACAATCGTTCGGTGTGCAGAGACGAATCGGCTGCTCCGGGAGGGAGCGGTACCCAGGTGGAAGGTGGAGAACGTGGTGGCCCTGGAATGAGCTACAACCTGCTGTTCGTGTGTACGGGGAACACCTGCCGGTCGCCGATGGCGGAGGCGCTGGCCCGGTACGCCCTGGCCGAGCGTGGCCTGGAGGGCGTGGAGGTGGCATCGGCGGGTACGTCGGCGTGGGAGGGTGCCCCCGCATCGGACGAGGTACCGCTCGTCCTGGCGGAGATCGACGTTGAGCTCGGAGAGCACGCGTCGAGCCCGCTGACGCCGGAAGCGGTGGCGTGGGCCGACCGGATCCTGGTCATGAGCGTGCGGCACCGGATGGCCGTGGAGGCGATGGGCGGCGGCGACAAGGTGGCGCTCGTCACCGAGTACCTGGACGGCGAGGACGCCAATCAGCCGGTCATGGACCCCATCGGCGCCGGCGTGGAGACCTACCGGAGTACCCGGGACCAGCTGCGGCGGGCGGTGCAGGGACTGGTCGACCACCTGGAATCCTCGGACCTCTGAGCCCCGTCATGGTACCCGGTGCGGGCACGCGGCTCGTCGCTCTCCTGGGCGACCCGGTGGAGCACTCCCTCTCGCCCCGGTTCCAGAACGCCGCCATTCACGCCGCGGGGCTGGACGCCGTCTACCTGCCCCTCCGCTGCCACGCCGAGGTCTTCACGGGCCTCTTCCGGGGGCTCGCAGGAGCCGGCGGCGCCGGCAACGTGACGCTGCCCCACAAGACCCGGGCGGCGGCCCTGGTGGATGAGGCCACCGAGGCGGTGGAGCGTACGGGGTCGTGCAACACCTTCTGGGTGGCCGGGGGCCTGATCCACGGCGACAACACAGACGTGGAGGGATTCGCCCGGGCCGCGCGCACCCTCATCGGCTCACCGGCCGGGGCCCGGGTGCTGGTCCTGGGGGCCGGCGGGGCGGCGCGGGCGGTGGTGCTGGCGCTCATGGACGAGCGCGCCGACGCCATCCACCTCCTGAACCGCACGCCCGGTCGGGCGCGAGCGGTGGCGGACGCGCTGGATCCGCGCGGGCGGCGGGTGACGGTGGTGGAGGGGGGCGCCCGTGGCGTGGAGCGCGAGGGCTACGACCTGGTCGTGAACGCCACGTCTCTCGGCCTCACCGAAGACGACCCGCTGCCGCTGGCGCTGGACCGGCCCGTCCGGGTCGGCGCCGTCCTCGACCTGACGTACCGGGGAGGGGGGACCGCGTGGGTGGCCGAGGCCCGACGGAGGGAGATTCCCGCCGCCGACGGGCTCGAGATGCTGATCCAGCAGGGGGCGGCCAGCTTCCGCCGCTGGTTCGATCGGGAGCCGGATGTGGACGTGATGCGGGAGGCCATCGGCGCCTGAAAGCGGCGCGAGGCCGGACTGCCCCACCATCCCCTTTCGGCCCATCGGGCTATGGCCATATCCCGGGCCGGAGTCCATCCATGGTGCATGGGACTCCTCCACGGCCTTCTCGATCTGGCGCTCGCCCCACGCTGCCTCGGGTGCGGTGGGCCCGCCGGGCCGGGCGGGCACCTGGTCTGCGGCCGCTGCCGGTCCCGCCTGGCGCCGCCACCGCCGCCCCTCTGCCCTCGCTGTGGCTTCCCCCGGCTGCAGACGGGACGGGACCCGGCGCCCACCTGCCAGGAGTGCGGGGAGTGGCCCGTGGGGCTCCGTGCCGCTCGCTCCGCGTGCCTGCTCCGGGCGCCCGCCGACGCCCTGGTCTATCAGCTCAAGTACCGGGGCTGGCACCGCCTCGCCGTCACCATGGGACGGCGCATGGCGGAGACCCGACTGCCCGACGACGTGGTGACGGAGGCACGCCTGGTCGTTCCCGTCCCCACCACCCGCCTCCGCCTCCGGGAGCGAGGGTACAACCAGGCCGAAGTGCTGGCCGGTGCGTTCGCCCGGGAATCGGGGCGGACCGTGATTTGCGGGCTGCAGAGAAGCGCGGGAGCGAGCAGCCAGATCGCCTTGCAGCCTGCTGCGCGCCTCGCTAACGTGGCGGGTGCTTTCGGCCCGGTGGCCGGAACGGAGCCGGATCTCGCAGGGGAGCATGTGCTCCTGGTGGATGACGTCCTCACGACGGGGGCGACGGTCACCGCCTGTGCCCGGGTCGTGGTGGACGCGGGCGCCCGATGTGTGAGCGTCATCACGTTCGCCCGGGCCACCGGCCGGCTTCGGCTGGACTGAATGAATTCTAGGATCGCACCTGAACACGGGGAGAAACGAGACCCATGGCCACTCGCGTTGCCATCAATGGCTTCGGCCGTATCGGACGTAACATCCTGCGCGCTGCGAAGAAGAAGGGCGCCGACCTCGACTTCGTCGCGGTCAACGACCTGACGGACGCAGAGACACTGGCGCACCTGCTGCGCTACGACTCCGTTCACGGCCGCTACGACGGTACCGTGGAGGTAACCGGGAGCGGGATCGCCGTGGACGGCGACGAGATCCAGGTCCTCTCCGAGCGGGATCCCGCCAACCTGCCCTGGGACGAGCTCGGCGTCGACATCGTCTTCGAGGCCACCGGGCTGTTCCGGAACCGGGAGAAGGCGCAGCTCCACCTCGACGCCGGGGCCAGGAAGGTCATCATCACGGCCCCGGCCAAGGGCGAGGATGTCACGGTGGTCCTCGGCGTCAATCAGGACGACTACGACCCCGACAGCCACCACATCATCTCCAACGCCAGCTGTACCACCAACTGCCTGGCGCCCGTGGTCAAGGTCCTCCTGGACTCGTTCGGGTTCAAGCGAGGCGTCATGACCACCGTTCACTCGTATACCAACGACCAGAATATCCTCGACCTGCCCCACAAGGACATGCGCCGGGCACGGGCCGCCGCCATGTCCATCATCCCCACCACCACCGGAGCCGCCAAGGCCACCGGCCTCGTGATCCCGGAGGTGCAGGGGAAGCTCGATGGGATGGCCATGCGCGTTCCCACGCCCGATGTCTCCATCGTCGATCTCGTGGTGGAGACCGAGCAGGACGTCACCCTGGAGCAGGTCAACGAGGTGATGCGGGCCGCGGCGGACGGCGACCTCAAGGGGATTCTCGAGGTCTCCGATGAAGACCTGGTCAGCGTGGATTACACCGGCCACCACGCCAGCTCCATCGTCGACGCCAACTCGACCATGGTGATCGAGAACGGGATGGTGAAGGTGATCTCGTGGTACGACAATGAGATGGGCTACTCGGCGCGCTGTGTGGATCTGGCGGGTTATGTAGCAGACCGGATGTAATTGATTGACAAGCAGTTAGACGCTATGGTCTCATGGAAAGTATGAGGTTCCGAACCTGTTGACGTCGGGCCGTGGCTCCATTAGGCTGGACGCTCGAAGGGGGTGCGACGGGAGCGTCGCGCGCCCGGGCGAGAGCCCGCACCTGGTTCCTGGAGGAGCGGATGTCGGAAGCCGAGGAAATGCGGAACGGAACGTACCGTTGCCCGGTGTGCGGTCACAGCGACTCCACGGACATGGCGGAGGACAAGGAATCGCTGCTGATCCCGTGCAGCTACTGCGACACGTTGCTGGAGGTGACGGCGAAGAGTGCGGACTCGATCCGATTCGAGGCGCAGGTCGCGGAGGAAGCATCGCCCTGAGGGGTCGGGAGGCGAGGGTGGGATGAGGAACAACGGGAGCCATGGTTCAGCGAGGATCGTGGCTCCCTTTCTATTGGTGAGGATCTGATGAACAAGCGAACGATCAGGGACCTTCCGGCGGACCTTCGCGGGACCCGGGTGCTGATGCGGGTGGATTACAACGTGCCGGTGTCGGAGGGGCGGGTCGGCGACGACCGTCGGATCCGGGCGACGCTGCCGACGCTGGGTTCGCTGCTGGATCGGGGCGCGGCGGTGGTGCTGATGTCCCACCTGGGTCGTCCGAAGGGGGAGTGGGACGAGTCGCTGTCGCTGCGGCCGGTGGCAGCGCGGCTGGACGAGCTGATCGATGCTACCGTCCGGTTCGTGGCTGCGGTGGTGGGCGAGGAGGCCCGCACGGCGGCGGAGTCGCTGGATGCGGGCGAGGTGCTGCTGCTGGAGAACACGCGGTTCATGGCCGGTGAGAAGGAGAACGATCCGGAGCTGGCGGAGGCGCTGGCGCGGTTGGGGACGGCCTACGCCAGCGACGCCTTCGGCGCGGCGCACCGGTCCCACGCCTCGACGGTCGGTGCAGGGGAGGCCATGCGGCGGAAGGGGGGACCGGTGGTGGCCGGGCTCCTGATGGAGTCCGAGATGAAGTTCCTGGGTGGGGCGTTGGGGTCCCCGGAGCGGCCGTTCGTGTCCATCATCGGCGGGGCCAAGATCAGCGGGAAGATCGACGTGATGGAGCACCTGCTGCCCCGGGTGGACCGTCTGCTCATCGGGGGCGCCATGGCGAACACGTTCTTCGCGGCCATGGGCCTCGAGACCGGGGACTCGCTGGTAGAGGACGACCGGGTGGAGATGGCCGCCGGGCTCCTGGACCGGGCCGGGGAGAAGCTGCTTCTCCCGGAGGACTGCCGCATCGCGGAGGAAGCCAGCGAGGCCTCCGAGACCCGGACCGTGCCGCGGGACGCCGTCCCCACCGGCTGGAAGATCCTGGATATCGGGCCGGACACCGTCGCCGCCTTCAGCGATGTGGTGCAGGGGGCGGGCACGGTGGTCTGGAACGGGCCCATGGGGATGTTCGAGGTGGCCCCGTTCCGGGGCGGCACTGACGGGCTGGCCGAGGCCGTGGCCGCCGCCACGGATCGCGGCACGACCACCATCATTGGCGGAGGGGACACGGCCGCGGCTGTGACGGAGGCGGGGCTCGAGGATCGCATGACGCACGTATCCACGGGGGGCGGCGCCTCCCTGGAATTCCTGGAAGGCCGCACCCTGCCCGGGATCGCGGTCCTGGACGACAAGGAGGCGTAGTGGGAGACACGGTGCAGGCCCCGGTCATCGCCGGGAACTGGAAGATGCACAAGGGGCCCGAGTCGGCTCGCAGCTTCTGCAGGGAGTTCGTCCAGGTGGCGCCACCTGCGTCGGACCGCACGGTGCTCCTCTTTCCGCCGGCCATCGCGGTGACGGCGGTACGGGAGGCGCTGGGCGAGCACGAGGTGGGCGTGGGCGTGCAGAGCATTCACTGGGAGGCGGAGGGCGCCTTCACGGGAGAGATCAGCGCGGCCATGGCCGTGGAGGCCGGGGCCGCGTACGCTCTGGTAGGCCACTCGGAGCGCCGGCACGTGTTCGGCGAGACCGAGGAAGAGACGGGGAAGAAGGTGGCGGCCGCCGTGGACGCCGGCCTCGTGCCCGTCCTCTGCGTGGGAGAGAAGCTGGACGAGCGGAAGGCCGGCCGGCTCGAGGAGGTGATCGTCGGCCAGCTCGACGCCGGAATCGCGGCCATCGCCGACGACGCCATCGCCGGGATGCTGGTGGCCTACGAGCCCGTCTGGGCCATCGGCACGGGAGAGACGGCCACGCCCGCCGACGCCGCCGACGCACACGGCCGGCTCCGGGCACGGCTCCGGGCACGGATCGGCGACGCCGCCGACGCCGTGCCCATCCTGTACGGCGGGTCGGTGAAGCCCCACAACGCCGCGGAGCTGCTGTCGGCGGCGGACGTGGATGGCGTGCTCGTGGGTGGGGCGAGCCTCGATCCCCGGGACTTCGCCAAGATCGCCTCGGCCTGACCGGAGCTCCGCCGACGGCGCCGGGCGGGCAGTGCTCGGGGTGGGTGTTCCGGGCGGGTGGCATTGACAGCCCGTCGACGGCCGACGACCTTACTAAGCTGTACCTTCAACCTACTTCGGAGACGAGCTACGCGGTGTTCGGATTACTTCTGACGCTTCTGATTCTGGATGGCATCCTCCTGATGGTCATCGTGCTGCTGCAGGCCGGGAAAGGCGGCGGACTGGCGGCCATGGGAGGGGGCAGCGCCGGGACGGAGTCGTTCATGGGCGGCAGGCAGGCCGCGACGGTATTGACCAAAAGCACCTGGGTGACGGGCGCCATCTTCCTGGCGCTGGCGGTGGTGCTGTCGATCCTGTCGACGCGCCGTCAGGAAACCACGCCGCTGCTCCAGGACGAATTCCAGAGCACGCCCACGGCGCCGCAGCCGATCCTTCCGGGGGCGGGTGAAGATGCTTCCGGAGAAGGGGAAGGCGGCGGGATCCCGGGGATCGGCGAGGAGCCGTCCGGGGACCAGGAGGGCGGCGGCTCGAACGGCAGCGGCCAGTAAGGCGTCCAGCCGGACATGGAGAAGGGCGCACAACCTGCTGTGGGGGGGAAGAACGGGCTCGACCGGGACGCCCTTCACGAGCTCTACTACTGGATGCAGCTGACCCGTCAGGTCGAGCAGACGCTGACGAATCTCTACCGACAGAACCAGGTAATCGGCGGTCTCTACCGTTCCCTCGGCCAGGAAGCCGGGGCGGTGGGGACCGCTTACGCATTGCGCCGACACTCGGATGGAACGGGTGACGTGATCGCTCCTGCGATCCGGGACCTGGGCGCCCTGCTGACGATGGGCGCGGACGCGGCGGACGTGCTGAAGCAGTACCTGGCCCGGGCCGGCGGCCCCACGGGCGGCCGGGAGACCAATGTCCATTTCTCCGACTACCACCACGGGTTCATCGGTCTCATCTCCCACCTGGGCGTGATGGTGGAGGTCATGGCCGGTGTGGCGCTGACGTTCAAGCTGCGGGGTGAGGACCGTGTGGCGGTGGCGTACGCCGGCGACGGGATGACCTCGACGGGCGCGTTCCACGAGGGGCTCAACCTGGCGGCGGTGCAGCGGCTGCCGCTGGTGGTGGTGGTGGAGAACAACGGGTACGCGTATTCCACGCCCACGAGCCGGCAGACGGCCGTGGAGTCGTTCGTGGACAAGGCCGACGGCTACGGAGTACGAGGGGAGAGCGTGGACGGAAACGACGTCGTCGCAGTCTACGACGCCACCCTGCGAGCGGTGGATCACGCCCGTTCCGGCGGTGGCCCCACGCTGCTGGAGCTGGTCACCTACCGGCGCAAGGGCCACGCGGAGCACGACGCCCAGAACTACTTGCCGGACGGCGAGCTGGAGGCCTGGGAGGCCCGGGACCCGCTGGTCCTGTACGAGGCGTGGCTGCAGGAGGAGGGCGTGGCCGGGGAGTCGGAGTTGGCGGCGATCCGTGAGCGGGTGGACCGGGAGGTGGAGGCGGTCCGGGAGGAAGCGCTGGCGTCAGAGCTGCCGGCACCGACGGACGCGCTGAGCGATGTGTACGCCGGTGACCCCGGCCGGGTGCCGTGGATGCGGCGCGAACCGTACGACCCCCACGAGGCATAGGATGGCGAAGCGAGGGAAACCCGCTCACGTGCAGCAGACGGAGCGTGGGGAGGCCGTAACGATGCTGGAAGCCATCCGGGAAGCGCTCTGGGAGGAGCTGGAGCGAGACCCGGATACGTTCATCCTGGGCGAAGACATCGGCGAGTACGGCGGCGCGTTCAAGGTGACCGACGAGTTCCTGGCCCATTTCGGCGAGGACCGGGTGCTGGACACGCCGATCAGTGAGGCCGGGTTCACCGGGGCGGCCGCGGGCGCGGCCCATATGGGACTGCGGCCGGTGGTGGAGATGCAGTTCATGGACTTCGTGAGCTGCGCCTACGAGCCGCTGACCAACTACATCGCCACGTCGCGGTGGCGGCAGGCCGGCGGGCTCCCGATGGTCATCCGTGGACCGGTGGGCGGTGGGGTGCGGGGTGGACCGTTCCATTCCCAGAACCCGGAAATGGCGTTCTTCCACACACCCGGTCTCAAGATCGTCTACCCGAGCACCGCGAGGGACGCGAAGGGGCTGCTGAAGGCGTCGATCCGGGACGACGACCCCGTCCTCTTCTTCGAGCACAAGAAGCTCTACCGGGCCCCATTCCTGCGTGAGGTCTTACCGCAGGAGGATTACACGATCGAGCTGGGCGCCGCCCGGGTCCATCGGGAGGGCTCGGATGTGACCATCGTGACGTACGGCAACATGGTCCACGAAAGTCAGACGGCGGCGGAAGAGCTGGCGGAGGACGGGGTCGAGGTGGAGATCCTGGACCTCCGGTCGCTGGTGCCGCTGGACGAGGCGGCGGTGATCGACAGCGTGAAGAAGACGAATCGGCTGCTGGTGGTCCACGAAGATACACGGACCGGGGGGATCGCCGGCGAGATTGCCATGCGGGTGAGCGAAAAGGCGTTCGAATGGCTGGACGCACCCATGCTCCGGGTGACGGCGCTGGACACACCCGTCCCGTACTCACCGCCGCTCGAGGACTATTTCCTGCCGCACGCGGATGATATCGTGAAGGCGTGCCGGTACCTGGCCGACTACTAGTAGAACGCAACCAACGACAGCACCCACGGAACCGATGCCAAAGATCGAAGTGCCGATGCCGCAGATGGGCGAGTCCATCGCCGAGGGAACCGTGTCACAATGGCTCAAGCAGCCCGGCGACACGGTGGAGCGGGACGATCCGATCCTCGAGATATCCACCGACAAGGTGGACGCAGAGATCCCGGCGCCGGCGGCCGGCACGCTGGTGGACATCCAGGTCGAGGAAGGGGAGACGGTGGAGGTCGGCACCATCGTCGCCTACATCGACACCGATGGCGGCGGCGCAGAGACGGCCGGGGAGTCCGAGCCCGAAGCGGCCGAGGCCGAGGAAGAGGCTGGGGAGGCCGAGACGGAGAAAGAAACTGTGGCGGCGAAAGCCGAGGCGGCGGTCGAGGAAGCCGGCGAGGAGGAAGAGCCGGTGGACGGCCGGGAGGAGACGGCGGATGAACGGCTCCGTCGTCGCTCGACGCCGGTGGTCCGACGGATCGCGGCGGAGCACGACGTGGACCTGGCGGACGTCGAGGGCTCGGGTCGGGCCGGTCGGGTGACGAAGCAGGACATCATGGCCTACCTCGAGGACCGGGCGAAGGCGGAGCCTGAGAAGAAGCCGGAGAAGGCGGGGAAGCCGGAGAAGAAGCCCGCCCGGCAGCCGGCGAAGACCGGCGCCGTGGAGACCGACGAGCTCTGGGAGAAGTTCTACGGCGAGGTCCAGCATCCGGAGTGGCCGGTCCGGGACGCCGACGAGGTCGAGTCCATGGACCGGATCCGGAAGCTGACGGCGGACCACATGGTCCTGGCGAAGCGGGTGGCGCCCCACGTCCACTCGTTCATCGAGATCGACTTCACCCGGATCGCCCGGATCCGCCAGGAGAACAAGCCGAAGTGGGCGAAGCAGGGGAACAAGGTCAGCTACACGGCCTTCGTGGGGTGGGCGGTGGCCAAGGCACTGCAGGAGTTCCCCATGGTGAACGGCACGGTCTCGGGCGACCAGCTGATCTTCCGGGGCAACATCAACCTGGGGATCGCCGTGGACCTCAACCCCGGGCTCATCGTGCCGGTGATCCGGGATGCCGACGATCTCACGCTGGTCGGGATCTCGAAGCGGATTTTGGACCTGGCCGGCCGGGCCCGGGAGCGGCAGCTGAAGCCCGACGAGATCCAGGGCGCCACGTTCTCCATCACGAACCCCGGCGTGTTCGGGACGTACGTGGGTATGCCGATCATCCCCGAGGGTACGGCGGCGATCCTGGGGCTGGGTAGCATCGAAAAGCGCCCGGTAGTCAAGGAGGTCGACGGCTCGGACACCATCGCGATCCGGATGATGTCCATGTTCAGCCTGGGCTACGACCACCGGATCGTGGACGGCGCGGATGCCGCACGGTTCCTGGCGCGGCTCAAGGAGATCCTGGAGACGTTCCCCGAAGAAGCGGCCTAGCAGCCGACCTGCTGGTGGCCCGGGGGCCTCGGACCGTCTGGGGGGTTCCATGACCCGTTCGACCACAAGCGGTTCCGGCACGGCGCGGGCGCTGGAGGTGCGGCGTCTGGGCCGGGTGCCGTACGCCGACGGGCTGGCGCTCCAGGACGAGCTGGTGACGGCGCGCCGGGCCGGCGAGGTTCCAGACACCCTCCTCCTCCTGGAGCACCCCCACGTCATCACGCTGGGCAGCTCTTCCGATGGGAGCCACGTGCTCCTGGACGAGGGCGAGCGGCGGCTCATGGGGATCGAGCTGTTCGAGACCGGGAGAGGCGGGGATGTCACGTACCATGGGCCCGGCCAGCTCGTGGGCTATCCGATCCTGGACCTGAAGCCCGACCGGAAGGACCTGCACCGGTACGTTCGTGACCTGGAGGAGTCGCTGATCCGGCTCCTGGCCGGTTACGACCTCGAGGCGGGACGGAAGGCCGGCATGACCGGCGTGTGGGTCGGCGACGAGAAGGTGGCGGCCATCGGCGTTCGGGTCTCCAGCGGCTGGATCACATCCCATGGGTTCGCGCTGAACGTAAACACCGACCTGAGCTTCTTCGGCTCCATCGTACCGTGCGGGGTCCGCCAGCACGGTGTCACGTCCATGCAGCGGCTCCTGGGCCGGGAGCTGGAGCTCGGCGAGGTGGGCGACCGGGTCGTGGCATCCATGGCCGACGTGTTCGGCCACGGCGTCGCATAGGCGAAAGCCTGCGGCTCGGGGTGCGGATGGTGGGAGTCCAAGGTTGCGAGTGGGTCTGCTTTCCCGCCCGGGGGCCGCCTAGTCGCCGGGGACCGGTACCGGATCGAAGGGCTCATGGTCGTCCGGCGGCTGGAACTCGAAGAAGTCGAAGTACTTCTCGTACGTCTCGCGCTGCTCCTCCAGCCATTCGCCGAACCCTGACTCGACGAAGCCGCGGGAGCTGTCCTGCTCGTTGGCGGCCCGTACGGCCAGGTGGTCGGCGTACTCGTTCTGGGGGTGCCCGGCGTGGCCCCGGACCCAGCGCCAGTCGACCTCGTGGCGGGCGGCCATGGGGAGCAGGGCCTTCCAGAGGTCGGCGTTCTCGACCTTGCCGCTCTTCCGCTTCCACCGGCGGTCGACCCAGCCGGCGATCCACTCACGCATCCCCTTCACCAGGTACTGGGAGTCCGAAGTGAAGATGACGCGGCAGGGCTGCCTGAGCCCCCGGAGCCCTTCGATGGCGCTCCGGATGGCCATCCGGTTGTTGGTGGTCGAGGGCTCGCTGATCCAGTAGTCGCGCCGGACCCAGGCGCCGTCGTTCCAGAACTCCACGAGACCGGCGGCGCCGCCGGGCGTCTGTTTCGCGCGGGCGTTCCCGAGGCAGGATTCGTCGGCGTAGATGTGGACCAGGGGCCTGTCGTTGCTCATGGGGCGGGAACCTAGGGGGAAAGAGTCCGCCGGACCAACCTACTACGCACAACGATACGGACGTGGCAACAACGTCGGACCACAACAACGTCAACAACGTCGGACCACGTTTCGCTTTTTCGGTTTTCCCCGTCGACGGAGGTGATTGTCCTCATCAGGGGACGAATGGTCGACCACAGCATGGCGTCCTGCACCAGAGGGATAGCGACACGGGACATACCACGTGAAAGGTGAAAAGCGAAACGTGGTCCGGTACGGCGTGAAACGTGGTCCGGTACGGCGTGGTCCGGTACGGCGTGGTCCGGTACGGCGGTACGGCGTTACGGCCGGCAAGGCTGGTCCGACTTCCCGGAACCCACTATCATCGTCCTCGCATGATGTTTCCTGATTCCCCCCCCGGCTACCTGCTCCTGGAAGACGGCCGCGCGTTCGACGGCGTGCTGGTCGGCGCTGGTGGCGTGGGCCTGGGCGAGGTGGTGTTCAACACGTCGATGACCGGGTACCAGGAGATCCTGACGGATCCGTCGTACGCCGGGCAGATCGTCACGATGACGGCCCCCCAGATCGGGAACTACGGGGTGAACCCGGAGGACGAGGAGTCGGATCATCCCCGGGTGGCGGGGTTCGTCATGCGGGAGCTTGCGCCCGTGGCCACGGGCTGGCGGGCCACCGAGTCGCTGTCTGCGTACCTGCGGCGGACGGGCATCGTGGCACTCTCGGAAGTGGATACCCGGGCGCTTACCCGCCATATCCGGTCGGCGGGCGCCATGCGGGCGGCCATCGCGTCCCGGGACGTGGCGGAGGCGGAGCTCCGAGAACGACTGGAGCGGCACCCGTCCATGGAGGGGCTCGACCTGACCGGGCAGGTCTCCACCGCCGAGGCCTACGAGGTGGGGGCGGTGGGCGACGAGCGGTTCTTCGTGGTGGCCTACGACTTCGGCATCAAGGGCCACTCGCCGAAGCTTCTGGCCGAGCGCGGCTGCAGGGTCCGGACCGTACCTCGGAGCACGTCGCCGGAAGAGGTGCTGGAGTCGGGCCTCGACGGGCTGTTCATCTCCAACGGTCCCGGCGACCCGGAAGCCGTGGCCCACGCCCTGGAGACGATCCGGGGCGCCGCCGACCGCGGGATTCCGGTCTTTGGCATCTGCCTCGGGCATCAGCTCGTGGCCCGGGCCTTCGGTGGCACCACGTACAAGCTCCTCTACGGGCACCGGGGCGGGAACCACCCCGTGCGGCGGCTCCGCGATGGCGCGGTGGAGATCACCGCTCAGAACCACGGGTTCGCGGTGCGGGAAGACGATGAGGGCGGGGTGGAGGGCGCACCGTCGCTCCGGATCACCCATGTGAATCTGAACGATCAGACGGTGGAAGGGCTGGAGCACCGGGATCTGCCGATCTTCAGCGTGCAGTACCATCCGGAGGCCGCCCCCGGCCCCCACGACTCCCGCTACCTCTTCGACCGATTCGTGTCGGAAATGGTGCAAGTCCGAGGACAGACTTGACTTGCGCGACTTTGGCGCATTAAGGTACCCTTCGCGTTGCACCGGACCTAACTACAGACTACACGGGGATTTGGCGTGTCTCGCCGTTCTCTAGTCACGACGCTGATCGTGACGCTCATTGCCGTCATGACGCTCGCCGGGCTCGGGCTGGCCCTGTCCGGAGTATCGGGCTCAGCCCCGGGCTTCGCCTTCGGCGACCGGATCGCGCTGGTGGAAGTCGACGGCGTCATAAGCGACGACCGTGCGTTCCTCCGGGACGTGCGACGCCTGCGTCGCGACGGCTCGGTGCGCGGCTGGGTGGTGGCGATCAACTCGCCGGGCGGCGTCGTGGCACCGTCCCAGAGCATCTACCAGACGCTGGACCGGCTGCGGACGGAGGACGGGCTGCCGGTGGTGGCTTCCATCGGCTCGGTGGGCGCATCGGGCGGCTACTACGTGGCGCTGGGCGCCGACTCCATCGTGGCGCTCCCCGGCAGCGTGACGGGCTCCATCGGGGTGATCATGGAGTACCCCAACGTCCAGGAGCTGATGGACAAGGTCGGCGTCCGCATGGAGGTGGTGAAGGCCGGCGAGCAGAAGGACCTGGGCTCGCCGTTCCGGACCATGGGCCCGGAGGACCGGGAGATCGTGAACGCCATGATCGGCGATGTTCACGAGCAGTTCATCGAGGCGGTGGCCGCGGGACGGGCGCTGTCCATGGAGGCGGTCCGGGCGCTTGCGGACGGTAGGGTGCTGTCGGGACGGCAGGCGCTGGAAGCCGGGCTGGTGGACCGCCTGGGGAACCTGGAGGACGCCATCGCGATGGCGGGCGAGCTCGCGGGCCTGGGTCCCGACCCGCGGCTCGTGCGGCCGCCGGAAGAGCGGCGCAGCTGGCTCATGGACGCTCTCCTGGGGGAGTCGACGGTCCGGGCGGTTCAGAAGATCGTGACACGCATGGACGGATCACTGGGCGCGTGGCCCACGGTCCAGTACAGACTTCATTGAATACGACGGGAGAGCGTCCGTGCTCCCAAGTGACCCTGAAGGACGGAGGCATCATGACGAAAGCGGATCTGGTTGAGCAGGTGGCCGACGCCATCGGACCCGGTATCACCAAGAAGGACTGCGCGCTGGTGGTGGACGGACTGCTGAACGCCATCAAGCTGGCGATGGCGGAGCACGACAACATCGAGATTCGCGGGTTCGGTACCTTCAAGGTCCGGGAGCGGAAGGCGCGGGTCGCACGGAACCCCCGGACGGGGGAGCGAGTGGAGGTGCCGGCACGGACGGTACCGGTGTTCAAGCCGTCGAAGGACCTGCGGGAGCGGGTAGAGGAAGGCGATACCACGGCGATCTCCACGCCGTAGCACCAGGACACGTCCAGGTTCGGGAGCCCTGTCCGGTCGATTGCCGGGCAGGGCTCTCGGTATATGGGGGAAGCGGTTAACGGATCGGGCGGCCGGGCCGTCTAAAGGGGCGGTGATGACAGAGACAGCGGTGGCCACACACGTGGACGACAAGGGTCTGGTAGCGAGGGCTCGCACCGGTGAGGCGTCGGCGCTGGACGCGCTGGTGTCGCGTCACCATGGGGCGGTCTATGACGTCGCCTACCGTGTGCTCGGGGATCCGGATGCGGCGGCGGACGCCGCTCAGGACGCGTTCGTGAAGGCCATGAATGGACTGGACTCGTTCCGGGGCGACGCGAGCTTCAAGACGTGGCTGTTGAAGATCGCCGCGAATGTGGCCACGTCGGCGGGCCGGAAAACCACGCGCCGTCGGGAGGTGGCGCTGGACACGGCGCCGGAGCAGGCCGGCGAACTGGGGAGCCCGGAACGCCAGGCGGTGCTCCGGACCGAGGCCGAACGGGTGAGCCGAGCGCTGGAGGGTCTGCCGGAAAAGCAGCGGTTGGCGGTGACGCTGCGGATCCACCAGGACCTGAGTCACCGCGAGATCGGCGAGGTCATCGGATCATCGGAGGGTGCGGCACGGGTGAACTACCACCTGGGGATCAAGCGATTGAGGGAGCTGCTGACATGAACAGGGGCTGCGAGTTCTATACGGATGCGCTGGTCGAGCTGACCCGAGGCGCGCTGGACACCGACCGCGCGGTGCGGGTGGAGGCCCATCTGGCCACGTGCGACGACTGTCGTGGGGCGCTGGACGCGATTCGGGCCGTGCAGGCGGCGCGGGCGCCGGTTCCCGAGGGACTGGAAGCCCGGATCCAGGCGGCAGTCCGGAAAAGGATCGTGGAGGCTGCGTCGGCGGAAGGCGAGCCGTCCACGATCGACGTGAAGCGTCGTCCCTCATGGAGCGGGTGGCGGGCGTGGATGCTGCCCGTGGCGGCTGCGGCCGGACTGGCCCTCTGGATCGGTACGAGTGACCTGCTCTCGCCTGTGGGCGACCCCGCGAAGGACGCCGCGGAGGTGGTGGTGGACGAATACGATCCGTACGGCGCGTGGCCGGCCACCGACGGCGTGGTGGCGGGAGACCTGGTGTTGAGTGAGCTGTCGGTGCAGGAGCTGGAAGCCCTGCTGGAGGAGATGGAGCGATGAGAGCGATAAGAGCGATCGGGGTATTGCTGTTGGCGCTGATGGCGCCGGGGGTCCTGGCGGCCCAGGGGAGAGGGCCGGACCAGGACCGGCGCGTGGAGCTGGAACGGCAGGTTCGTCACCGTTTCCTGGCCACGGTTGCGGAGCGCCTGGAGCTGACGGACTCGCAGCGGGAGAAGGTGAGCGAGGTGCTGGCGGAGGGGGCGCAGGCCCGTCGGGAGTTGGCGTTGGAGAGTCACGCGCTGCGGATGGAGCTGATGCAGGCGGTGCGGGACGATGCGGCTCCCATGACTCGCTTCGAGAGTATCCTGGAGCGGCTCGAAGCGGTCCGGGCCCGGGAGCGGCAGCTGGAGCAGGAAGAAGAGGCGGAGCTGGCGGAGGTGCTGAATCCACGGCAGCGGGCTCTGTTCCTGATGATGCGCATGCAGTTCAACGACCGGATCCGGCAGATGCGTGGGATGCGAGGCGACGGGCCGGGCCCCGGCATGCCGGGCGGCCCCGGGGGACCGGGTGGCCCGGGGGGTGAACGGCTGCCGTTCGTCTGAGACTCGCCTTGGCCTTGAACCTCACCCGGCCCTCCGGGTATGTTCGGACATGCACATCCGTACCCTTCTGTTCGCGACCTACCGGGAGATGGCCGGCGCCGAGGAGCTGGAGATCCAGCTCCCGGGCGGCGCCACGGCCGGCGACCTGGTGAGCCATCTGCGGGCCCGGCAGGGGCTGGAACGGCTGCCGGCCGAGCCGGCGCTGGCCGTTAACCAGGTGTACTCGTCACTCTCCACCCCCCTTTCAGACGGCGATGAAGTAGCCCTCCTCCCGCCGGTGGCGGGCGGGTGAGCGTTGACGCGTGGGTCACCCGGGAGCCGATCCGGCCCCGGGGGGTGCTCGACCGTGTGGGAGCCCCGGAAGATGGCGTCATCCTCCTGTTCCTCGGAGTGGTCCGTGATCACAACGATGACGCCGCCGTGAGCGGGCTCCGCTACGACGCGTACGACGAGATGGCTGCGCGCGTGCTGACGGAGATCGCCGGGGAGGCCGCCGAGCGGCTGGGGTCCGACCGGGTAGCCGTAGCGCACCGAATCGGCGAGCTGGAGGTCGGCGACGTGAGCGTGGCCATCGCCGCATCGAGCCCGCACCGGGCGGAGGCGTTCGACGCCACCCGCTACGTGATCGAGGAGATCAAGAAGCGACTGCCGGTCTGGAAGAAGGAGCATTACGTGGAGTCGGATTCGAAGTGGCTGGAGGGTACGGTCCCACCCGTGGAGGCGTCCGATGATTAGGCCGTCGGTCGGAGCGGGCGACGGGGAGCTGATGCGCGACCAGTTCGGTCGTCGGGTCGAATACCTGCGCATCTCCGTGACAGACAAGTGCAATCTCCGGTGCGTCTACTGCATGCCCCTGCACGGGCTGCCGTGGCTGAAGCGGAGCGAGCTGCTGAGCTACGAGGAGATCCGTGACATCGTGGCGACCATGGCGCCCATGGGGCTCAAACGGGTGCGGGTGACTGGCGGCGAGCCGCTGGTCCGCAAGGACCTCCCGACGCTGATCGAGATGCTCGACGGCGTGCCCGGCATCGAGGATATCGCCCTCTCCACGAACGCCGTCCTGCTGGCTGACATGGCCGAGGAGCTCCGGGACGCGGGCGTCCGGCGGGTCAATGTGTCGCTGGATTCGCTCCGGCCGGAGCGGGTCGATTCCATCGCCCGCCGGGATGACGCCTTCCGTAAGATCATGGACGGGCTCGCCGCCGCCGAGGCCATGGAGTTCCACCCCATCAAGATCAACGTGGTGGTGATGCGGGGTCGCAACGACGACGAGATCGAGGACTTCGCCCGCGTCACCCTCGACCGGCCGTGGCACGTCCGGTTCATCGAGGTCATGCCCGTGGGCCAGAACCTGGACGTTTCGGCCAACGAGTTCGTCCCGGCCCCGGAGATGCTCCGGCGCGTGCAGCGGATCGGGGAGCTGGAGCCGGTGGAGGGTCCGAAGGGGAACGGTCCCGCCACCTATCACCGGTTCCCGGGAGCGCCCGGGACCGTGGGCGTGATCACACCCATGAGCCACAACTACTGCGAAACCTGTAACCGGATGCGGCTGACCGCCGACGGCGACCTTCGGCCGTGCCTCTTCGGTGATATCCACACGAACCTCCGGGATCCGCTCCGGGCCGGTGAACCGCTGGAACCCCTCATCGAGCGGACCCTCCGGATCAAGCCCGAACGTCACAACCTGGTACAGGGAAGCGACGAAGGCTCGGGCGGCCTGCTGGCCCTCTCCCAGATCGGCGGCTGAATCAGAGCTAAGATCTGAAATCTAAGATCTGAGACCTCAGCCCGGCGGAGCACTATCGCGGTGGGTGGCGAGCTTCGCGGCGGCGACAGACCCTCCCGGCGTGTCGCAGCTTCGCGATCTTCGAGCTGGAAGGGAGCTATGCCGTGATTTCGACGGTCGTCGCACGCTCACATCCGTGAATCTCCTCACGGAGCCACGCCGCATTTCGTTGACACCCCCTTATCACATTCCTACGTTGCCCTCGCTGGGTCCAACTCCACCAATAAACCACCGAGGTAATCATGGTTGGTAAGATCACGGTTGTCGGTGCAGGCCATGTAGGCGCCACGGCCGCACAGGGTATTGCTCGCAGCCACCTCGCCCGCGAAGTCGTCATGGTCGACATCGTCGACGGTATCCCGCAGGGCAAGGGTCTGGACATGTACGAGTCGGCCCCGATCGAAGGGTGGGACACGCGCATTGTCGGCACGAACGGCTACGAGGAGTCGGCCGGCTCGGAGATCGTGGTGATTACGGCCGGCCTGGCCCGGAAGCCGGGGATGAGCCGGGACGACCTGCTCATGAAGAACACCGAGATCGTGGGTGATGTGGCGAAGCAGGTGAAGGAGACGTCGCCCGACGCCATCATCATCATGGTGTCGAATCCGCTGGACATCATGTCGTATGTGGCCAAGGACGCGACGGGCTTCCCGAAGGAGCGGGTCATCGGCATGGCGGGTGTGCTGGACACGGCCCGGTACCGGACGTTCCTCTCCATGGAGATGGACGTGAGCGTCGAGGACATTCAGGCGCTGGTGCTGGGCGGCCACGGCGACAGCATGGTGCCGGTGGTCAGCATGACCACGGTGGCCGGGATCCCCATCACTCACTTCATCGACCGGGACCGTCTCGAAGAGATCATCACACGCACCCGGAAGGGTGGCGGCGAGATCGTGGGCCACCTGAAGGAAGGCAGCGCCTACTATGCGCCCGCCGCGGCCGTGACGCAGATGGCCGAGGCGATCGTGCTGGACAAGAAGCGGATCCTGCCGTGCGCCGCGTGGCTGGAAGGCGAGTACGGGCTCGAGGGTCTGTTCCTGGGTGTGCCGTGCAAGCTCGGGGCGAACGGGCTCGAGGAGGTCATCGAGGTCGAGCTGACGGCCGACGAGCAGGCATCGCTGGAGGCGAGCGCCGACGCCGTCCGCGAGACGATGAACAAGCTCGGCTAGGGGCGCACCATGCCAGACACCCAACATGTGCGGGTGAGGCAGACGTCCATCGGCAGGAAACTGCTGATGGCGTCCGCCTCGATCCTGCTGTTCCTTTACATTGTGGCCCACCTGGCGGGGAACCTGAAGCTGTTCCTCGGTGCAGACGCATTCAATCATTACGCCGAATGGCTGCGGGTGATCGGCGAGCCGCTCTTCCCCGAACAGAGCGTGCTCTGGATCGCTCGCGTGGTGCTGCTGGCCGCGCTCTTCATCCACGTGGGGGAGTACATTCTCCTGTGGCTGCAGAAGCGACGGGCCCGAACCACGCGCTACAAGAAGTACGATCCCCAGGTCTTCAGCTGGATGTCCCGGGCCATGATGTGGGGCGGGATCGCCATCTTCGCGTTCGTCGCCTTCCACCTGCTGCACCTGACCACGGGGGACGCGCACCCGGACTTCATTGTCGGTGACGCGTACCACAACGTGGTGGCGGGCTTTCAGTCCGTGCCGGTGGCCGGGATCTACATGGTGGGCGTGATCGCGCTCGGGATGCACCTGTATCACGGGCTCTGGAGCGCACTGCAGACGTTCGGGATCAACAATCCCAAATACAACAGCTACCGCAGGCCGGCAGCCGCGATTATCGCAGTCCTGATCACCGTCGGGTACCTGTCGATTCCGCTGGCCGTGCTGACGGGGGTGATAAGCTGATGGAGCTCAACGCCAATATCCCGTCGGGACCGATCAGCGAAAAGTGGGACAACCACAAGTTCGAGATGAAGCTGGTCAACCCGGCGAATCGACGGAAGTACGAAGTCATCGTTGTAGGCGCCGGCCTGGCCGGCGGCGCGGCGGCCGCCACCATGGGCGAGATGGGCTACAACGTGAAATGTTTCTTCTACCAGGACAGCGCCCGCCGCGCGCACAGCATCGCGGCCCAGGGCGGCATCAACGCCGCGAAGAACTACCGGGGGGACGGCGACAGCATCTTCCGGCTCTTCTACGACACGGTGAAGGGCGGCGACTTCCGGTCTCGTGAGGCGAACGTGTACCGGCTGGCGCAGCTCAGCAACAACATCATCGATCAGGCCGTGGCCCAGGGTGTGCCGTTCGCCCGGGAGTACGGCGGGCTGCTGGACAACCGGTCGTTCGGCGGTGCCCAGGTTGAGCGGACGTTCTACGCCCGGGGCCAGACCGGCCAGCAGCTCCTGTTGGGCTGCTATCACGCACTGGAGCGCCAGGTGGCCGAGGGTACGGTCACCGAGTACAGCCGCCACGAGATGCTGGACCTGATCGTGGCGGACGGGCGAGCGCGGGGCATCGTGACGCGGGACATGGTGACGGGCGCCATCGACGTACACCTGGCCGACGCGGTGGTCCTCGCCACCGGTGGGTACAGCAACGTCTTCTACCTGTCGACGAACGCGAAGGGGTGCAACGTCACGGCCGCATGGCGGGCACACCGGAAGGGCGCCGGGTTCGCCAACCCGAGTTACACTCAGATCCATCCCACGTGCATCCCACCCAGCGGCCACTACCAGTCGAAGCTCACGCTGATGAGCGAGTCGCTCCGGAACGACGGTCGCATCTGGGCCCCGAAGGACCCGGAGGACAAACGGCCGCCGAGCCAGATCCCCGAGGAGGACCGGGACTACTATCTGGAGCGGCTCTACCCGAGCTTCGGGAACCTGACGCCCCGCGACATAGCGTCGCGTCGGGCCAAGGAGGCCGTGGACGAGGGACGGGGTGTGGGGCCGATGGAGAACGGGGTCTACCTCGACTTCAAGGACGCCATCGAGCGCCTCGGGAGGGACACCATCGAGGAGCGCTACGGCAACCTCTTCGAGATGTATGAGAAGATCACGGGTGAGAACCCGTACGAGGTGCCGATGCGCATCTACCCGGCACCCCACTACACCATGGGCGGGCTGTGGGTCGACTACAACCTGGAGAGCACGATTCCCGGGCTGTTCGTCGGCGGCGAGGCCAATTTCAGCGACCACGGCGCCAACCGGCTGGGAGCCAGCGCCCTGATGCAGGGGCTGGCCGACGGATACTTCGTGCTGCCGGCCACGGTGAGCGACTTCCTGGGCCGTGAAGGACACGGCGAGGGTGGGGAGGACCACCCGGAGGTGAAGGAGACGGTGGATGCCGTGAAGGACCAGATCAGCCGCCTCCTTTCCGTGGACGGCGACAGGACCGTCACCGAGTTCCACCGTGAGCTGGGTGAGATCGTCTGGAACCACATCGGGATGGCCCGCAGCGAGGAAGGGCTGAAGAAGGCGCTGGAGAAGATCCCGGAGCTGCGCGAGCGCTTCTGGAAGGAGGTCAAGGTCCCCGGTAGCGCGGAAACGCTGAACCAGTCGCTGGAAATGGCGGGTCGCGTGGCCGATTTTCTCGAGTTCGCCGAGATCATGGCGTATGACGCCCTCGATCGCGACGAGTCGTGCGGCGCCCATTACCGGGTGGAGCACACCACCGAGGAAGGGGAAGCCAAGCGAGACGACGAGGAGTACAGCTACGTGGCCGTCTGGGAGTTCGAAGGTGTCGGGGAGAAGCCGACGCTGCACAAGGAGCAGCTCGAGTTCGACTACGTCACGCCGTCGCAGCGGTCGTACAAGTAAGGGGCGCACCATGAGATTGAGACTACATATCTGGAGACAGGCGTCCGATGCGGCGAAGGGAGGCTTTGAGACGTACGAGCTGGACGACGTCTCGGAGGCGATGTCCTTCCTGGAGATGCTGGACGTCCTGAACGAGAAGCTGACCACCGAGGGCAAGGAGCCGGTGGCCTTCGATCACGACTGCCGCGAAGGGATCTGCGGCACCTGCAGCATGATGATCAACGGCATCGCCCACGGGCCCTGGAAGGAGACCACGGCGTGCCAGCTCCACATGCGAGCCTTCGAGGACGGGGACGACGTCTGGATCGAGCCCTGGCGGGCCGACGCGTTCCCCGTCATCAAGGACCTCATCGTGGACCGGAGCGCCTTCGACCGGATCATGCAGGCCGGCGGCTACATCTCCGTGCGGACGGGCGCTGCGCCCGATGCCAACGCGATCCCGGTTCCCAAGGACAATTCGGACCTGGCCTTCGATGCGGCCACGTGCATCGGGTGCGGCGCGTGCGTGGCGGCGTGTCCCAACGCCTCCGCCATGCTGTTCACGGCGGCCAAGGTCAGTCACCTGAACCTGCTGCCCCAGGGCCAGCCGGAGCGCACCGAGCGGACGCTGAGCATGGTTGCTCAGATGAACGCCGAGAACTTCGGCCACTGCACCAACCACGGTGCGTGTCAGGAAGCGTGCCCGAAGGGCATCAACGTGGATTACATTGCGAAGCTGAACCGCTACCTGATGCGGGCCAGCTCGGCCCGGCCGGAGGCGAAGGTGGGGTGAGACCTGAGACCTGAGATCTGAAATCTGAGTGGTTCGCGGGGTGATCAGGCTCCGGGGCGGGGGTTCCTGCTCCGGGGCCTCTTCATGCGACGATGCTCGGGGCGGCGGTGCCGGTGGCGCTGAGGGTTCCGGGTGGAGCAGCGTTCGCGGGGGGATTCACGCGAAGACGCGAAGGGAAGGAAGACGCGAAGGGGCCACGCCAGCCTCTCCGGGGCGGCCAGCGTTCCCGGCATCGGAAAACTTCCGGCTCGAAGTCCATCCCGGCTCCGCGCCGGTCGGACGGGGCACGCTGGTGGGTGGGAAGTGCCGGCGGGTCGACCTTCGCGGCTTCAGGCCGTTCTTAGCGTCTCCGCGTGAATCCGAAGGCTGTCTCGCCGGGAAGCTGGAGCGCTCCGCGAACCCGGCCATCCCCGGCGTCGCCTAGAGCCGTGGCGGCGTAACCCCGCGCTGGCCCTGGTACTTCCCGCTGCGCTGGGCGTACGTGGCCGATGGGACCTGGTCGCCCTGGAAGAACAGGAGCTGGGCGATCCCCTCGTTGGCGTAGATCTTGGCCGGCAGCGGGGTGGTATTGCTGATCTCCAGCGTCAGGTGGCCTTCCCACTCCGGCTCCAGCGGCGTCACGTTCACGATGATCCCGCACCGGGCGTACGTGGACTTGCCGACGCACACCACCAGCACGTCCGACGGGATCCGGAAGTACTCCAACGTCCGGGCCAGGGCGAAGGAGTTGGGTGGGATGATGCATTCGCCTTCGCCGGCAATGTCGACGAAGCTGCGCTCGTCGAAGTTCTTCGGGTCCACCACCACGCTGTAAACGTCCGTGAAGACCTTGAACTCGTCGGCCACCCGGATGTCGTACCCGAACGATGACGTCCCGTAGCTGATGGCGCCGTCGCGGACCTGGCCCGACTCGAAGGGCTCGATCATCCCGTGGTTCTCGGCTTGGTCGCGGATCCAGTGGTCGCTCAGAATCGACATCGTGGGTGAGCCTCGCGTAGGGTCGGATGGGGGCTAATTTATCCTTCACCGGACGGCGGCAACCTATGCGTGGAGGCCACCGCCTTGCAAGCCGGAGCGCGGCTTGACCGAGACCCATCGTAGGGGTAACTTCTGGCGGCCAAGAAAGTGAACGTTTTCACAAGGCCCGGAACGCGCGCCTATGCTGCGAAATTATTTGCCGATCCTGCTCCTGCTGGGGGTTTCCCTGCTTCAGGCTGTCGGGATGGTTGCGCTCTCGGCTCTGGCGAGCCCGACGCGGTCGACGCCGGCCAAGTCTTCGCCGTACGAGAGCGGCATCGTGCCGCTGGGGAACACACGCGAGCGGTTCAGCGTGAAGTTCTACATGGTGGCAATTCTCTTCATCGTCTTCGATCTGGAGACGGTCCTCTTGATCCCGTGGGCCGTGAAGGCACGGGAGCTCGGGTGGGCTGGATTCTCGGCGGTCTCGATCTTCGTCGTGGTTCTGACCATCGGGTTGATCTATGAATGGAAGAGGGGAGGGCTACAGTGGGATTAGAGGGGGTTGGCTCTCAGCTTCCAGTGGTGGGGTCCGGGAAAGATGGCAGTCCGGGGTTCCTGACCACGAAGCTGGACTTCGTGGTGAACTGGGCGCGGCGCAACTCGTTGTGGCCGATGCCGTTCGGCACAGCGTGCTGCGCGATCGAGATGATGGCGAGCTACGCGAGTCGCTTCGATGTGGCGCGGTTCGGGATGGAGCGGATGAGCTTCAGCCCGAGGCAGGCGGACCTGCTCATCTGCGCGGGGCGGGTGAGCTACAAGATGGCGCCGGTCCTGCGGAAGATCTGGGACCAGATGCCGCAGCCGAAGTGGTCGATCAGCATGGGCGCGTGCGCTTCGAGTGGCGGCGTGTTCGATGCCTATTCCATGGTACAGGGGATCGACACGATCATCCCGGTGGACATTTACGTGCCGGGCTGCCCGCCGCGGCCGGAAGGTCTGGTCTACGCGTTCCTGATGCTGCAGGAGCAGATCAAGGGCGAGAGCCTGAGCAAGGAGATCCACGAGGAGATCCGGCGGGAGGACCCGGACCGTGTGAGCCGGCCGAACCTGCCGGCTGATGTGATCGAGCAGATCGCGGGCCCGTTCGGCAACTCCACGAAGCAGAACAAGTCGAGTGGTCTGGTGAGCACCCGGGCGCTGTCCCGGCCCAGAGATCGGCGGCCCTGACATGGCGGACGAATTCGAGAAGGGACTGGGCGGGCTGGAGACGGGCCCCGAGACCACCGGCGAGGTTGGGGCGGGTTGGTCGGAGGGCACCGATGTCGAGCACCCGTCGGTCACGGCACTGGAGGGGGAGTTCGGTGACGCCATCCTCCACCATGAGCTTCACGCGGGCGATGAGCACGTGGTCTTCATCGCGCCGGACCGGAACGTCGAGATCCTGCGCTGGCTCAAGGAACACGAGGAGCACCGCTACAACTACCTGGCGGATGTGACGGCTGTGGACTACGGCGGCGGTCGGCCGATCCAGGTGGTCTATCAGCTCTGGTCGATCCCCCACAAACGGGCGCTGCGCGTGAAGGCGGAGCTGCCGACCAGCGCGCTGGAGATCGGCAGCGTGGTAGCGGTCTGGTCCACGGCCAACTGGCTGGAGCGCGAGGTCTACGACCTCTTCGGCGTGGAGTTCAAGGGGCACCCGGACCTGCGTCGGATCATGATGCCGGAGAACTATGCCGAAGGGCACCCGCTGCGGAAGGACTTCCCGCTCCGGGGCCGGTTCAGCCGGGCGGAGCAGACGCGCCGGGCGCTGTCGTACGACCTGGAAGTGTACTACACGCCCGAGGAGCTGGAGGTGCTGACCGACGCCGACTGGAAGCAGGCGCAGCGGCGGTCGAGGGTGCAGCAGACCACCCGGGGCGATTTCCCGGAGGACCGGGAGGAGTCGCGGGACTCCCGGGACGCTGAGGTGGCGGAGGAGCAGGGATGAGCAAGCGTACGGTGGAAATGGAAGTGAGTCGCACGCCGGTCATGGGGCTCGACGGGAGCGCCGTCGCCTCGCCGGTGCTGCCGGATGGTGTCGAGCCGGACATGGAAGGTGAGCACATGCTCATCAACATCGGGCCCCAGCACCCGGCTACCCACGGGGTGCTGCGGCTGGTGCTGGAGCTCGACGGCGAGACGGTCATCAAGTGCAAGCCCCACGTCGGGTACCTGCACTCGAGCTTCGAGAAGCTCGGTGAGTATCGCACGTGGAACCAGATCGTGCCCCTCACCGACCGGATGGACTATCTGGCGCCGCTGATCTACAACATCGCGTACGTGGCAGCGGTCGAGAAGCTGATGGGGATCGAGATCACCGAGCGGTGCAAGGTGATGCGGGTGATCCTCATGGAGCTCGACCGGATCTTCAGCCACCTGATCTGGATCGGGACCACCGCCCTGGATATCGGCGCGTTCACGGTTTTCCTCTACACGTTCCAGCGTCGGGAAGAGATCTACAACATGCACGAGGCGCTCACGGGCGCCCGGATCACCACGTCGGCCACCCGTGTGGGCGGGATGATGGCCGATTTCCCGGCAGGATTCACCGAGGAGCTCCGGTACTGGGCGGACGAGGTCATGCCCAAGACACTGGACGAGACGGAGACGTTGCTGACCAGCAACAATCTCTGGATCGGGCGGAACCAGGGGATCGGGGTGATCAGCGGCGAGGACGCCATCGACGCAGGGCTGAGCGGGCCGAACCTGCGGGGGTCGGGCGTGGACTACGACGTCCGCAAGGACCGCCCGTACTACGACTACGAGACGTACGACTGGGACGTGGTGGTAGGCGAGCACGGCGACAACTACGATCGCTACCTGTGCCGCATGGAAGAGATGCGACAGAGCCTCCGGATCATCCGCCAGGCGCTCGATCGGCTGCCCGAAGGGCCGGTCAACGTGGACGACCCACGGGTGATCCTGCCGGGCAAGACCGACGCCATGAACGACATGGAGTCCATGATCCACCACTTCAAGGTAGTCATGGAAGGGGTGAAGGCGCCTCCGGGTGAGAGCTGGTTCGGCGTAGAGAGCTCGAAGGGCGAGCTGGGGATGTACGTCGTGAGCGACGGTGGCTCGAAGCCGGTGCGCTGGCACGTGCGCGGCCCGAGCTTCGTCAACATCAGCGCGCTTCCGCGCCTGGTGGAAGGTCATCTGTTGGCGGATGTTCTCGCCACGAACGCAAGCCTGGACATCGTGCTGGGGGAGATCGATCGGTGAGTGATGGGATGAAGAACCCGGGATGGGCCGGGGAGACCGGCGAGTTCGACCTCTCCGAGACCCAGGTCCGGGGCGTCGACTACGTGGGCGAGCAGCCGAAGGAAGGGTGGGACAACGGAGGCGTCACGGCCGTACCGTATCAACGGGCGGAGCGGGACCCCGACGCGCCCCTCTTCGAAGGGCCCTACGAGAAGCGGAAGGACAAGATCCTCGCCCGCTACCCGACCAAACGGGCCGCGCTGCTGCCGCTGTTGAACCTGGCTCAGGAGATCCAGGGCTACCTCTCCCAGGAGGCGCTGGAGAGGGTGGCAGAGATCGTGGAAGAGTCGCCCGCCACCGTACGGGGCGTGGCCACGTTCTACACGATGTACAACAAGCGCCCCGTGGGTCGGCACCTGATTCAGGTCTGCACCAACGTGTCGTGCAACGTGTGCGGCGGCCACGACGTCTTCCAGGCGTTCCTGGAGCACACGGGCACCGAGGCCGGTGGCATCAGCGACGACGGTGAGTTCACCGTGATCGAGGCCGAATGCCTCGGCGCCTGCGGGTTCCCCACCGTCGTACAGATCAACAACCGGTACTTCGAGAACGTGGAGGCGGAGCACGTGCCGGACATTCTGGAGCGGCTGAAGGCGACGGGCGTAGATCCCACCGGCAATGGCGCCAAGGGCAACCCGAGTACGAGTCCGACCCCGAGTCCGGAGCCGCGGGGCGGCTCCGGGGAGGAGGGGTAGCGGCATGGCCTACCCATACACCCACGAACGCGAGGTCCGCGTCATGAGCCGGGGCTTTGGCGATCCCGCCACCCGGACGCTGGATGGCTGGAAGAAGCTCGGCGGCTACGAGGCGCTGGAGAAGGCGTTGGGAATGTCTCCCGACGACGTGACCGAGGAGGTCAAGTCCAGCGGCCTCCGGGGGCGCGGCGGCGCCGGGTTCCCCACGGGCGTGAAGTGGGGCTTCATGCCGAAGGAGAAGCAGGGCCCCCACTACATGCTCATCAACGCCGATGAGTCGGAGCCCGGGGCGTTCAAGGACCGGGAGCTCATGCGGTGGACGCCGCACCAGGTCATCGAGGGGGCGCTCATCGCCGCCCACGCGATCCGGGCGCAGGACGTTTACGTCTATATCCGCGGCGAGTTCTTCGAGGTGGCCCAGATCATGGGCCGCGCCATCGAGGAGGCCTACGCGAACGGGCTGGCCGGGAAGAACATCCTGGGCAGCGGCGTGGACATCGACGTGACCATGCACCTGGGGGCCGGCGCCTACATCTGCGGCGAAGAGACGGCGCTGATGAACTCGCTGGAAGGGCGCCGGGGCCAGCCGCGGATCAAGCCGCCGTTCCCGGCAGCGAGCGGCGTGTTCGCACAGCCCACCACGATCAACAACGTGGAGACCATCACCAGCGTTCCGCACATCATCACCAACGGGGGCGCGTGGTACCGGGAGTTCGGCACCGAGAAGAGCCCGGGCACCAAGCTGTTCAACGTGAGCGGGCACGTGGTGCGTCGTGGGAACTACGAGCTCCCCCTCGGCTTCCCCATGGACGAGTTCATCTACGACGTCTGCGGCGGGATCCGGAACGGCCGGAAGCTGAAGGCGGTGATCCCGGGCGGCAGCTCGGTGCCGATCCTGACGGCCGAGGAGATCGAGGGGCTGGCCAGCGACTACGAGAGCGTGGCGGAGGCCGGCAGCATGCTGGGCACAGCGTCGATCATCGTCATGGATGACCAGACGAACCTGGTCACTCAGGTCCGGCGCATGGTGGAGTTCTACGCCCACGAGAGCTGCGGACAGTGCACGCCGTGTCGCGAGGGCACGTCGTGGATGGTGAAGATCCTCCGCCGGATCGAGGCGGGGAATGGGACGCCGGAAGACATTGACACGCTCACGAGCGTGGCCAAGAACGCCACCGGCACAACCATCTGTGTGCTGAGCGATTCCGCCGGTGCACCGATCATGAGCTGGATCAACAAGTTCCCGGAGGACGTGGAGCGGCTGGTGGGCCGGACCGGGACGGCAGCGGCGCACGCCGCTACGGTCTGAACGGGCGGGGATAACGAATGGCAAACAACGGAAACGAAACGGTCACCTGCACCATCGACGGCCGCGAGGTCACGGTCCCGAAGGGGGCCCGGATCATCGAGGCGTGCGAGCAGCTGGGGATCGGCATCGTCCACTACTGCTACCACCCGGCGCTATCGGCGCCGGCCATGTGCCGTATGTGTCTGGTGGAGGTCGAAGGTGCGCCCAAGCTTCAGCCGGCGTGCGTGACCCCGGTCCAGGACGGCGCGGTGATCCGCACGGACACCGAAGAAGCCGAGGAGGCTCGCACGGGCGTCCTCGAGTTCTACCTGGTGAATCACCCGCTGGACTGCCCGATCTGCGACGCGTCCGGCGAGTGCAAGCTCCAGGATTACGTCTTCCAGGAGGGGCGGGCCCACGGCCGGTCGGTGGAGCCGAAGGCGGTCCTGGGACAGGACGACTTCGGCGGCGATGTGATCTATGACGGCGACCGCTGCATCATGTGCACCCGCTGCGTCCGCTTCATGCGCGAAGTGGCCGACGATGAGCGGCTGTGCGTGGTCCAGCGAGGCAGCCGGTCGGTGATCGACACCTTCTTCGATGAAGGACTCGACGGCTCGCCCTTCGCTTCCAACGTCATTGACATCTGCCCGGTGGGGGCGCTCCTCTCGAAGGACTTCCTCCACAAGGCCCGGGCCTGGGACCTGGACCGGACCCCGTCCATCTGCCCCAACTGCTCTCAGGGGTGCAACATCACGCTGGACACGCGCGACAACCTGGTCCAGCGGCTCAAGCCGCGGCACAACCCCGACGTCAACTCCTACTGGATGTGCGACTACGGTCGCTACCGCTACGAGTGGATGAATCGGGGCGCGGTCACCCTCGGCGGGGGCAGCGCCGGCTCGCGGCTGGAGGCGCCGATGATGAGGCAAAATGGCGCGCTCGACAGCGTGACCTGGAAGGACGCCATCACGGCGCTCGTGGATCGACTGAGGAACCTGGATCATCTCACCGTGGTCGGCTCGCCGTACCACGCCAACGAGGGGAACGGGCTGCTCCGCCGCCTCCAGGAGGTGATGGGAGGCGGCGACGCCGTCTACCGCTCGCCCCGGGCTGAGGACGAGGTGACGCTCCCGGCCTTCGAGAAGCTGACCCGGCGGCGCGACCTGTCGGCCAATGGCCGCGGCCTGGAGGCACTGGGCTTCCAGCGCGTGGGTGGCGACGACGGCACCGGCGGATTGAGCGAGCCTACGGGCGCCCTGGTGGTGCTCGGCGACCCGCTCGTAGACCTGCCCGAAGGGTTCGCCGACAGTGCGGAGCTGCTGGTTTACCTGGGTATGGTGGAGAGCCCGGCTACGGCCGGCGCCGACTTCGTTCTGCCGATCACGAGCTACGCAGAGCAGGAAGGCACGTTCACCAACTTCGAGGGCCGGGTCCAGCGGTACTGGCCGGCCCTGAACCCACCGCCCATGGCGCGACCCGCGTGGCAGGTGCTGGGTGTGGTCCTCGCCGGGCTGGATGAGGGCACCGCCCCCGCTACGGCCGGCCACGCGTTCCTGCGGATCGCGGAGCTGAACGAGGCGTTCCGCGGCCTCAGCTATGCGCAGATCGGGACCCGGGGCGCGCTGCTCAACGAACCGGTCCGGCTGGCGGCCGGAGAGGAGGCGTGATGGACCAGCTGTACGACTTCGGAGTCATGTCCAACACGACCTTCTTCTGGATCTCGACGATCCGGATGCTGGTGGCGTTCCTGGTGGTGCTGGTGACCGTGGCCATGCTCACGCTGGCCGAGCGCCGGGTCGCGGCGTTCATCCAGGACCGACTCGGGCCGAACCGGGTGGGGCCGTACGGTCTGCTCCAGCCGATCGCCGACGGGCTCAAGAACTTCATCAAGGAGGAGACGCTCCCCGAGGAGGCGTCACGCTTCTACTTCATTCTGGCCCCGATCTTCAGTCTCGGCCCGGCCTTCGTGCTCTTCGCCGTGATCCCGTGGGCGGCTCCGCTGCCCACGCCGTGGGGCCTGGTGGATATGATCGTGGCCGACGTGTCCATGGGCATCCTCTTCATCCTGGCGTTCTCGAGCCTCGGCGTGTACGGATCGTTCCTGGCCGGCTGGTCTTCGAACAACAAGTACAGCTTCCTCGGCGGGCTCCGGGCCTCGGCCCAGATGGTGAGCTACGAGGTGGCGCTGGGGATGAGTCTGATCCCCATCTTCATGATCGTCGGGAACGTGACCATCACGGATATGGTCTGGTACCAGCAGGAGGGGCTCGGCTGGTGGTTCGCCTTCCCGCTCGGGCTGGCGTTCTTCCTGTTCGTGATCTCGTCCTTCGCCGAGACCAACCGGCTCCCGTTCGACATGCCGGAGGCGGAGTCGGAGCTCGTGGCCGGGTATCACGCCGAGTATTCGTCCATGAAGTTCAGCATGTTCATGATGGGCGAGTACGCACACCTGGTGACCGTTTCGGCGCTCATGGCCACCCTCTTCCTGGGCGGCTGGGATATCCCGTTCACGAACTGGGACGACATGCGCGTGGTCTCGGAGGGCGTGGTCATGGGGGCGGAGCCCTCGGTGTGGAAGACGCTGGCGACGTTCGTCTCGTTCGCGGTCAAGACGCTCTTCTTCGTCTTCGTCTTTATCTGGGTCCGGTGGACCGTGCCCCGGTTCCGCTACGACCAGATCATGGACCTGGGCTGGAAGGGGCTGCTGCCCACATCCCTCGCCTACATCATGCTCATGGGCGCCACCATCCTGGTGCTGGACACCGTCGGCATGGAGTACGGCTTCCTGTACGGTCTGGTGCTGACGGGCGTAAACCTGGTGGCGACGGTCGCATTCCTGTGGCTGCTCGACAGTGACCGGGTGATCCGGGGCGGTTCAGCGAAGCGGCCGGGGCCCGTGGACCGACGGGAGATGGGCGCGGTGCTCGAAGAGAAGGTCACCGAGCCTGCGGCCGAGACAGCAGGGCTTTGAGGTGGACGTGGACGTGAGGACGCGAGGAGGCTGAATGGGGATCGGAGTCAAGACGGTGCGAAGCCCGGAATCGGGCACGTCCTACCTGAGGGCGTCGCTGAAAGGGATGGCGCTGACGTTCCGGCACATGCTGAACCCGAAGAAGGTGACGCAGGAGTATCCGGACGTGAAGCCGAACATCTCGCCCCGGTGGCGGGGAACCCATCGGATGGAGGTCCACGCCGATGGTCGGCCGAAGTGTGTGGCGTGCGGGCTCTGCCCGACGATCTGCCCGGCCAACTGCATCCGGCTGGTGCCTGGTGAGGACGACCAGGGCAACCGCTATCCGATCGTGTACGAAATCGACGAGTTCCGCTGCATCTTCTGCGGCATGTGCCAGGAGGTCTGCCCCGTGGAGGCGATCCACGTGGGGCAGGACTACGAGGCGGCCGAGTTCACGCGGGAACGATTTGTCTACGACCTGGACCGTCTCATGGCGCAGGACCACCCGGTCACGGCGCTGTGGGACCCCAGTGATCCACGGTCTGAATAATGATTGAACTACTCTGGTGGGTCTTCGCGGCGCTGGCGACCCTGGGCGGGCTTTTCATGGTCACCCGGGAGAGCCCGATGGCCAGTCTGCTCTCGCTGGTGCTGACGCTGTTCAGCCTGGCGGTGCTCTTCCTGCTCATGGAGGCGCCCTTCATTGCGGCCATTCAGGTCATCGTCTACGCCGGGGCCATCATGGTCCTGTTCCTGTTCGTGATCATGCTTCTGAACCTGGGGCACGATTACAAGGCGGACCTGAAGGGGCTCCCGACCCTGGTGGTGGGGAGTGTGGTCTTCGGCTTCACCGCATGGCTGATCTCACGGGCATTCACCAGCCCCGCCACCAATGTGGTGCAGGGGTCCGGGCTGCTGCCGTCGGAGGCGATGGCGGAGCACGGGGCGGTGGGGGCGGTGGCGCTCCCGCTGTTCCGCGAGTACGTGGTGGGATTCGAGGTGACGTCGCTGCTCCTGTTGGCGGCGATCATCGGGGCGATTCTCCTGGCCAAGCGGAGGATATGAGATGCTGCTGACCGAATCGCTGGTTCTGTCGGCGATCCTCTTCGCCATCGGCGTGGCCGGATTCCTGATCCGCCGGAACGTCATCATCCTGTTCATGTGCGTGGAGCTCATGCTCAACGCGGTGAACCTGGCCTTTGTGGCCCTCTCGCAGCAGGCGGGGATCGACGGGCAGGTGTTCGTCTTCTTCGTTATGACCGTGGCGGCCGCCGAGGCGGCCGTGGGCCTGGCCATCATTATCTCGATCTTCCGTCTCAACGAGACGGTCGACATCAAAGACTTCAACCTGCTCAGGTGGTGATGAAGCTCGCCAACCGGACTTCGCCGCTCGCGAGTTCCCATAGATCGCAGCGCTCGGTCTCGAGCCTGCTGACGGAACGGGGGCGCTGACATGCACGGATTCGAGCCGACCCTCCTGGGGTGGATCATCCTGCTGCCGTTGATCGGGTTCCTGATCAACAGCGGGGTGGCGTTCCTGGCCCCGGAGAAGAAGTCGCTCCCGACCTGGATCGGGCCCGGCGCCATCGGGTTGGCGTTCCTGGTGGCTCTGATCAACTTCGTCGGGATGCTCGGTGCCGAGCTGCACGAGCCGATCATCCGGACGTACTGGTCCTGGATGCCCATCGGGGAGTTGCAGGTGGACGCGGCGCTCCAGCTGGATCAGCTGTCCATGCTCATGACGATGATCGTCACGGGCGTGAGCTTCGTGATCCACATCTTCAGCGTGGGCTACATGAAGGACGACGCCGGGTACGCCCGTTACTTCGCGTACCTGAACCTGTTCGTCTTCTTCATGCTCACCCTGGTCCTGGGGTCGAGCTTCGCGCTCATGTTCGTGGGCTGGGAGGGCGTGGGCCTCTGCAGCTACCTGCTGATCGGGTTCTGGTTCAAGGACCGGGAGAAGGCCGACGCGGGGAAGAAGGCGTTCATCGTGAACCGGATCGGGGACTTCGGGTTCCTGGTCGCCATGTTCCTGATGTTCAGCCACCTGGGCACGCTGGACTTCGTGGGCGTGTTCGAGGCGGCGCCCGACGCCTTTGTCTACGGCGGCGGCGTGGTCACGGCCATCGCCCTCTTCCTCTTCCTCGGAGCCACGGGGAAGAGCGCACAGATCCCGCTCTACGTGTGGCTCCCGGACGCCATGGCGGGTCCGACCCCGGTCAGCGCCCTGATCCATGCGGCGACCATGGTCACGGCGGGTGTCTACCTGGTGGCTCGCGCGAGCATCCTGTTCGCCCTGGCGCCCACGGCGGCCATTACCGTGGCCGTGGTCGGCGCCGCCACGGCGCTGTTCGCGGCCACGATCGGGCTGGTACAGACCGATATCAAGAAAGTCCTGGCCTACTCCACCGTTTCCCAGCTCGGCTACATGTTCGTGGGCGTGGGTGTGGGTGCCTACGCCGCCGGGATCTTCCACCTCATGACCCACGCCTTCTTCAAGGCGCTCCTCTTCCTCGGCGCCGGGGCGGTGATCCACGCCCTGCACGAGGCCTTCCACCACTCCGGACAGGATGACGTGGACGCCCAGGACATGCGCAACATGGGCGGACTGCGGCGCTTCATGCCGAAGACGTGGATCTTCATGTGGATCGCCACCCTGGCCATCGCCGGGGTCTGGCCGTTCGCCGGCTTCTTCAGCAAGGACGAGATCATCTGGCAGGCGGCCGCGCGGGCGGTCGGACCGTTCGAGGGGTGGTTCACCCTGGTCTGGGCCCTGGCGCTGGTGGCCGCGCTGCTTACCGCGTTCTACATGACGCGCCTGATGATCATGACGTTCCACGGGGAGAACCGGAGCGGGGAAGGGGCCAGGCACATCCACAGCGCACCTGCGGTCATGTGGATCCCGCTGGGCGTGCTGGCTCTGGCGTCCATCGTGGGCGGCTGGATCAACGTGCCGGCGGCCCTCGGGCGCACGCCGCTCCTCGGGTGGGTACCCCACTCCGAATGGCTCCACGAGTGGATGCACCCGCTGGTGACGGAGGCGGATCACGCCTTCGAGGTCCACGTGGGTGAGCTGGCACACGCGTCGCCCATCGGCGGTGGCGAGGTGTTCTGGGCGTTCCTCTCCTTCGGGTTGGCCGTGGCGGTGATCCTGCTGTCCACGCGGTGGCTCAAGCGTCAGGAGAGGAGGCCAGCCGAGGAGAGTCCCGAATTCGAGGGCTTCGCCAAGGTGCTGTACAACAAGTGGTACGTAGACGAGATCTATGACGCTGCGGTGGTCCAGCCGGTCATACGGCTGTCCCGGGCGGCGTGGCGCTTCATTGATGACGGGCTCATCGATGGGATGGTCAACGGCGCCGGGGTCCTGGCCCGTGGACTCGGCTGGATCGGATCACGACTCCAGACGGGCAGCTTGAACACGTACGCTTTCGCCATCGCGGTGGGAGCGATCCTGATTCTCCTGAGCGTCGTGGGGCTGTAGCGTGATGGGATTCCTCGAGGCGATCGGGTACGGCGACTGGATTCTCCACTTCCTCCTCTGGCTCCCGCTGGTGGGCATGGCGCTGGTCATGCTGGGCCCTGCGAGTCGCGCGAAGGAGGTGGCGTTCGGTATAGCACTGTTGGAGTTCGTGGTGTCGATCCCGCTCTGGTTCGCGTTCGACGCCCTTACCTCGGCTTTTCAGTTCCAGACGGCCGTACCCTGGATCGAGAGCTGGGGCATCTACTACCGGGTGGGGATCGATGGGATCAGCGTCCTGCTGGTGCTGCTGACCACGCTCCTCATGCCGCTGGCGATCCTGGGCTCCTTCAAGTACATCACCGAGCGGGAGCGCACCTTCTACGGGATGATGCTCCTGCTGCAGGTGGGGATCATCGGCGTCTTCGTGGCGCTCGACCTCTTCCTGTTCTTCGTGTTCTGGGAGCTCATGCTGGTGCCGATGTACTTCATCATCGGTGTCTGGGGTGGGGAACGCCGGATCTACGCGGCCATCAAGTTCTTCCTCTACACGGCCGTCGGGTCCCTCCTCATGCTGGTCGGGATCCTGTACCTGTTCTTCCAGTTCCAGATCGCGACGGGGGAGCTCAGCTTCGCCTACGCCGATCTCCTGAACCTGAACCTGAGCATGCAGGAGCAGCTGTGGCTGTTCGGGGCCTTCGCCCTGGCCTTCGCCATCAAGGTGCCCATGGTGCCGTTCCACACATGGCTGCCCGATGCGCACGTGCAGGCGCCCACGCCCGGATCGGTGGTCCTGGCTGCGGTCCTGCTGAAGATGGGGGCCTACGGGTTCCTCCGGTTCCTGCTCCCCTTCTTCCCGGCCGCCGCCACCGAACCCACCATCGTCATGATCATGATGGTCCTCGGGCTGGCCGGGATCACCTACGCGGCGTGGGTGGCCGCGGTGCAGCCCGACGCCAAGAAGCTGATCGCGTACACCTCGGTGGCCCACATGGGCTTTGTGGTGCTGGGTATCTTCGCGCTGACGCTGCAGGGCCTGCAGGGCGCCATGATCGTGATCCTGAGCCACGGCGCTTCCACGGGCGCCATGTTCCTCCTGCTGGGCATGCTCTACGAGCGGCGGCATACCCGGACCATCGCCGAGTTCGGGGGGCTGGCGGCCACCATGCCGGTGTTCGGTACGATCTTCGTGATCACGGCGCTGGCGAGCATCGGGCTGCCGGGGACCAGCGGCTTCGTGGGTGAGTTCCTGACACTCCTGGCCACCTTCCAGACGCATCCGGTGATCGCGGTGATCGCCGCCACGGGCGTGATCTTCGCCGCGTACTACATGCTGCCGATGGTGCAGAAGATCTGGTTCAATGCGCCGGACAAGCCGGAGAACCAGGACCTGCCGGACCTGAGCCGTCGCGAGCTGACGGTGCTGGTCCCGCTGGTCGTGGTCATGATCTGGATGGGCGTGTACCCGAAGCCGTTCCTCGACCGTACGGAAGCGTCGGTCAGCGCCGTCATCGAGACGGTGGAGACGTTCAAGGATCGCCCGGCGGATGTGCTGCCCCCCAACATGCGATTGCGGGACGAGATCGAGAATCGGTTCTCTGCGAAGCGAGAAGAAGATCCAAGGGTTCCACCCCCGGACCGGGAAGAGAAAGACGACATGAAGGTGGCAGCGACGTCTGCGGCGGAGGCCCGTCATGCTGATTGATTACGCCTCGCCCATCGACTATTTCTGGGCGCTGGCGCCCGAGGTGACCCTGACGTTCTGGGCACTTCTCATCCTGATGGTAGATGTCTTCCAACGGGGTTCCGAGGGCGGTCCCGCCCGGCGCAGCATCGCCTGGCTCACCGTCATCGGGCTGATCTTCACTGTGGCGGCCAATAGCTGGCTGCTGACTCTCGAGGAGGCCACGGCCACCGGGCCCATCGCCCTGGATACGTTCCGGATCTACACGAACTACCTGTTCCTGGGCGCCGCCCTCCTCTTCGTTCCGCTGTCGTGGCGGTACCTGGGCGAGGAGAAGATGCGGCACGGGGAGATCTTCGTTTTGGTGCTCCTGGCCACGGTGGGGATGATGTTCTTCGCCGGGACCCGGGACCTGATGCTCATCTTCCTGGGCCTCGAGCTCATGTCCGTGTCCGTCTATGTGCTCACGGGCGTGAACCGGCGGGACCGCCGGTCGGCGGAAGCAGCGCTCAAGTACTTCCTCCTGGGCGCGTTCTCCAGCGCGTTCTTCCTTTTCGGGATCGCCATGATCTTCGGCGGCACCGGGAGCGTGAACCTGACGCTGGTGGCGGAAGCGATCCACGGGGGTGCGGACGGACTCCTCATCAAGGGCGGCATAGCGCTGCTTCTGGTGGGCTTCGCCTTCAAGGTGGCGGCCGTACCGTTCCACATGTGGACGCCGGACGCCTATGAGGGCGCTCCGGCACCCGTGACTGCGTTCATGGCGGCGGCGGTGAAGGCGGCCGCGTTCGCCGCCTTCCTGCGGGTCCTTTTCACCGGGTTCCTGGGCGTGTACGCCCTCTGGTTCGGGACGGTCGCGATCCTGGCCGTGCTGACGATGGTGGCGGCCAACCTGATCGCCCTCTGGGAGGACAGCGTCAAGCGGATGCTGGCCTATTCCAGCATCGCGCACGCGGGGTACCTGCTGGTGGCGGTGGCCACGGCCACCGCGCTGGGCGCGGCGTCGTTCCTGTACTATCTCGTGGTCTACACGCTCATGACCATGGGTGCCTTCGCCGTGGTCTTCCTGGTGGCCCAGAAGCACGAGCTGCGCCTCGGGATCTCCGAGTACGGTGGACTGGGGTGGAAGATGCCGGTGGTGGGGATCACCATGACGATCTTCCTCCTGTCGCTGGCGGGCGTTCCGCCCACCGGCGGGTTCTGGGGGAAGTTCGCCATCCTCCGGGCGGCCGTGGAGCAGCGCTACGTCTGGCTGGCCGTGACCCTCGTGCTGACGTCACTCGTGTCGTATTACTACTATCTGCGGGTGGCGTGGTACATGTGGTTCCGGGAGGCTGACGAGGCGGTGGCCGATCGGGAGATCACCGTATCGCCCGGACTGCGGGTGGCGCTGGTGGCAGCAGCGGTGGCCGTTCTCCTCCTCGGGATCTTCCCGGCCCAGATCCTGGATCTGGCCCAGCAGAGCGCGACGGCGCTCCTCGAGCTGCCGTTGAGCCGATTGGCCGCACCCTGACGTCGTGACACAGGCGCATCACCGACCCGGGCCCCGCAGACGAACGGGGCCCGGGCCGTTTTACTCTGAAGGGCAACGAACTCGAACCGATGGATTCCATGCAGCTGAACGAGCATATCTTCCGGGAATACGACATCCGCGGCGTGGTGGCCGAAGACCTGAAGGACGATATCCCGCAGTGGATCGGGCGCGCCTTCGGCAGCGAGCTTCGTGCCGGGCACGACCAGCGGACCGACTTGCGGGTGGTGGTGGGCCATGACAACCGGCCCAGCTCGCCGGAGCTGGCGAACCAGGTGGTGGCCGGCCTGCGTGCGGCCGGCCTCAACGTTGTCTCCGTGGGCACCGTGCCCACGCCCGTCCTCTACTGGGCGGTGGAACGGTTCGAGGCGGATGGCGGGATCCAGATCACGGGCTCCCACAACCCGCCGGAATACAACGGCTTCAAGATGCTTGCGGACGGGAAGTCGTTCTACGGCGCGGCGATCCAGCGGCTGAAGGAGCGGATCCGCAGCCAGAGCTTCGCCGACGGGGAAGGGGGGCGCGAGGAGCACGCGATCCTCGAGGCCTACATGGACGATGTGGCGGGGCGGTTCGAGCTGCCCCGACCCGTGAAGGTGGTGGTGGACTGCGGGAACGGTGCGGCGAGCCTGGTGGCCGTGGAGCTGCTGGAGCGGATCGGCGCCGACGTGGTCCCCCTCTATTGTGAGTCCGACGGCACGTTTCCGAACCATCACCCCGACCCGACCGTGGACGAGTACATCGTCGACCTCATCGCCCGGGTGCGGTCGGAGGGTGCCGAGCTGGGCATCGGGTTCGACGGTGACGCCGATCGGATCGGCGCCGTGGACGAGCACGGCGAGATCGTCCGGGGCGACCTCCTGCTCCTCCTCTTCGCGCTGGATGTCATGGAGCAGGAGGGTCCCGGGCAGACACTGGTCTTCGACGTGAAGTGCTCCCAGGTGGTGCCCGAAGTCCTCGAGGCGCGGGGCGGGAACCCCGTCATGTGGAAGACGGGACACTCGCTCATCAAGGAGAAGATGAAGGAGACCGGCGCGCTGGTGGCCGGCGAGCTGTCGGGGCACATCTGCTTCGCCGACGACTATTACGGCTTCGATGACGCCGTCTACGCCGCCTGCCGACTCGTGGACCTCCTGGCCCGCTCGGACCGGACGCTCTCGGAGCAGGTGGAGGCGTTCCCGAAGTACGTCTCGACGCCGGAGATCCGGGTGGACGTGCCGGACCAGGAGAAGTTCGAGATCGTGAGCCGGGCCGTGGCGGCGTTCTCGGAAGACCACGAGGTCATCGATGTGGATGGGGCGCGGGTGCTCTTTGACGGCGGCTGGGGGCTCCTGCGGGCGTCCAATACCCAGCCGGTCCTGGTGCTGCGGTACGAGGCCCGGACGGAGGCGCAGCTGGAGGCGATCCGGGAGACCATGGAGGGGTGGCTGAAGTCGCAGGGTATCCAGCCCTGACATGGCGGGTCGGGTAGGACGAATTGCGCTGATCGGCGTCGTCGCCGCCCTGGTCCTGCTCGTGGTGGGCCGGACGGCGGTGGAGTTCTATACCGACATTCTGTGGTATCAGGGCGCGGGCTACCTCTCCACGTTCTGGAAGCGGTTCCTCCTGGGGCTCGGCGTTCGGTCGGCCGTAGCACTGGTCGCCGCCGGGCTGGTAGCCGTCAACCTGTGGTGGGTGATGCGGCACGTGGGGCCCGTGCGGGTGCGGCGGCGGTATGGCAACATCGAGATCGCCGAGCAGATTCCCCGGAAGTACGTGCTGGGGATCATCGTCCTGGTGGCTGTGCTGGGCGGGTGGTGGCTGGCAGGGCTGGAGTTCGATGACCAGGCCGCGCTGGCCGTGGCGAGTTGGCTCGAGAAGCTCAGCTGGGGGGTCGAGGACCCATTCTTCGGCCGGGACGCGGCCTTCTACGTCTTCTCCCTGCCCGTGGCCACCCGCGCCCTGGAGTTCCTGGTCCTGACGGCCGTGTGGACGGTGGCACTCGTTGCGCTGGGGCACGTCCTGGTGGGCGGGATCGACTGGGAGGACAACCGGGTGGCCATGACGGCCTCCGCGCGGAAGCATCTGGCCGTGCTGGTGGCGGCGATGGTGGTGCTCCTGGGGATCCGCTTCTGGCTCGGGCGCTACCTGCTGGTGGTGGAAGGCAACGGCGTGGCCGGCGCCTTCGGCTTCACCGATGTGGAAGCGCGGCTGCCCATGGCCCGGGTCCTGGCGTTCCTTTCCCTGCTGGCGGCGGCGGCCCTCCTTTTCGGCGCCTGGCGGCGGGCGCTCCTGCCCCCGGTGATCGGGCTCGGTGGGCTGCTGGCGGCGGGGCTGCTGCTCGGCCAGGTCTATCCTGCGCTGGTGCAGAAGTTCCAGGTGGAGCCGAACGAGCTCAGCCGGGAGACGCCCTACATCCGGTGGAACCTGGAATTCACCCGTCGGGCGTACGGTCTGGATCGGATGACGAGGCGGCCGTTCCCTTATCGCCGGGACGCACGGCCGGACGAGGGGGCGCTCGGCGACCGTCTGGCGTATCTCCCCCTCTGGGACGAGGAGCCGCTGCGGCGGGCGTTCAACGAGACCCAGAGCCTGTTCCCGTATTACCGGTTCCCGGACGTGGACTACGACCGGTACGGTCCGCCGGGGATGGAGCAGCAGGTGGCCCTGGCCATCCGGGAGTTCCAGCCGAGCGGGCTCGGAGAAGGGAGCCAGACGTGGCAGAGCCTCCGGCTGAACCCGTCGTACATCCGGGGGATGGGTGCGGTGGCCGCGCCCACGCGGTCGGAAGGACGACGTGACGGGACGCCGGACCTGTGGATCCGCAATGTGAACCCGGTGCTCAACGATCCGGGTGCGCCGCCGACCCTGTATCTGGACCGCCCCAGTGTCTTCTTCGGCGAGACCATGGACGAGTATGTCATCATCATCCCCGGGCGTGACAGCGCGTTCACCGGGACACCGGGTGAAGCCTACCCCCGAGGCGTTCCGCTGAGCTCGTTCCTCCGGGTCCTGGCTTTCGCCTGGCGGTTCGCGGACGAGGCGCTGCTCTTCAGCGGGGAGGTCACCCGGGACAGCCGGATCGTCTACCGGCGGGCCATCGGGGAGCGGGTCGAGGCGCTCGCCCCGTTCCTCCTCTGGGACCAGGACCCCATGCCCGTGATCGTAGACGGGCGCGTGGTCTGGCTCATGGACGGCTATGCCGTGTCCCGGTCCTTCCCGCTGTCTCAGCCGGTGCCGCTGGGCCGGAGCGCCGTGCGCTACCTGCGCCCCGCCGCGAAAGCCTCCGTCGACGCCATCACGGGCGCCGTCCATTTCTACGCCGTGGACGACGACCCGCTCCTGCGGACCTACCGGCGGGTGTTCCCCGACCTCTTCGAGCCGCTGGACTCGATGCCCCCCAGCCTCCGGCGCCACATGGTCTATCCGGAGCTGGCGCTCCAGGTCCAGGCCGAGATCCTCCTGGAGTACCATCTACAGCGAGCCGAGCCGTTCTACGCCGGGCAGGATGTGTGGGAACGGCCCCAGGAGTCGGCGCCGAGCGGAGGCACGCGGGACGTGGGGCCCGTGTACGGACTGCTTCCCGTGCCGCTGGAAAGAGACGTCGAGTACGTCGGCGCCATGCCTTTCATCGCCCGGGGACGGCAGAACATGACCGCCTTTCTGGTGGTGGGAAACGACGGACCGCGGTACGGAGACCTGACGCTCTACGAGTTCCCCCGCGACCAGCAGATCCCCGGCCCGGGTCAGGTCCAGGCGGTCATCGAGCAGGACCCGGTGATCTCGTCGGAGCTCTCCCTCCTGCGGCAGAGGGGGAGTGGCGTGAGCATGGGACGTGTACGCATCGTCCCTCTCGACAGTGCGGTGGTCTATATCCAGCCGCTCTTCCTCAGCGCTGAAGAGAACCCGATCCCCGAGCTCTGGCGGGTCGTGGCGAGCGACGGGCGGAGCGTGGCCATGGCCGAGACCCTACGGGACGCCATGGAGGGGCTGGCATTGCCGCTGGAGGAAGGGGCGGGGCGGATGAGAAGCGGTGAGCCCCGGCCCGTGGCCGTGTGGCCGCGCCACGCCCTGGAGCTGCTGGAAACGGCGGAGGAACGGCTGCGGGCCGGCGACTGGGAGGGGTACGGCCGAACCCTGGAGACGCTCCGGAGCTTCCTGGAGCGATTGGAACAGGATACCACAGGTGGAAACGAACCATGACGAACTGTTGGCATAAGGACGCGAAATCCCGGCTCGACGGCGGTTGCCGGTGCCGGGGGGGCGGGTTATGATGGCGCCCCCGGACCGGGACCGAACGATCGTGGTGGCGCTGGGCGGCAACGCCCTGCAGCCGCCCGAAGGGCACGGCGACATATACGAGCAGTTTGCCCATACCCGGGCCAGTCTGGAGCCGCTGGTCGCGCTGGCGCGCGAGGGGTGGCGGGTGGCCGTGGTCCACGGCAACGGGCCCCAGATCGGCGACGATCTGCGACGAAACGAGGCGGTGCGGGAGGAGATCCCGCCCCTGCCCGTGGGAGTGCTGGTGGCGGGCACGGGCGGCTGGATCGGCTACATGATCCAGCAGTCGCTGCAGAACGCCCTCGACCGGTTCGGGGTGAAGCGGGAGGTGGTCACGGTGGTCACCCAGGTGGTGGTCGATGTGGACGATCCGGCCAGCCGGGAGCCCGTGAAGCCCATCGGGCGGACCATGGACGAGGCCGCCGCCCGGAGACTGGAGACGGACGGGATCCCGGTCCGGGAGACCCCGGGCGGATGGCGGCGGATCATCGCCTCGCCCCGGCCGATCCGGATCGTGGAGCACGGGCAGATCCGGAGGCTGGTGGAGAGCGGGAGCATCGTCATTGCCGCGGGCGGTGGTGGCATACCGGTCTACATCGATCCGAAGCTGGGGATCGAAGGGATGGATGCCGTGATCGACAAAGACCGGGCGGCCCAGGTGCTGGCCGGAGACATCGACGCCACGGAGCTCGTGATCCTGACGAACGTGGACGGTGTCTACCGGAACTTCGGCACGGAGGCCGAGGAGCTTGTCCCGGAGCTGACGGTAGACCAGGCTCGTGCCCTGCTGGGTTCGGGCGAGCTCGGGGCCGGGAGCATGGCCCCGAAGGTGGAGGCGGCCGTCGCCTTCGTGGAATCGGGCGGCACGGCCGCGCATATCGGGAAGCTGGACGCAGGACTGGACGTAGTCGAGGGACGAACTGGAACGACGATCCGGGCGGAGTGACATGAATATCCACGAGTACCAGGCGAAAGAGATCTTCCGCGATCACGGGCTCCCCGTGCCGCCGGGAGAGGTGGCGTACACGCCGGACGAGGCGCGGTCCATCGCGGAGAAGTACGGTGGCACCGTGGTCGTGAAGGCGCAGGTTCATGCCGGCGGCCGGGGCAAGGCTGGCGGGGTCAAGCTGGCCGACTCGGCCGACGAGGCGCGGGCCCACGCCGAGGACATCCTCGGGATGGAGATCAAGGGACTGACGGTGGAGAAGGTGCTGGTCACCCCGGCCGAGGACATCGAGAGCGAGTCCTATGTGGGGGTCATCGTGGACCGGGGCTCGAAGCGTCCGGTCTTCATGGTGAGCCGGGAAGGCGGCGTGGACATCGAGGAAGTGGCGGCCACGAGCCCCGACGCCATCCGGCGCCTCACCGTGGACCCCCGCTACGGGCTGCTCCCGTTCCAGGCGTACTGGCTCGGGGCCAGCCTCTACGACGATGTGAAGCAGCAGCGGGCGGCGGCCAAGGCCATGACCCAGCTCTACGACGCATTCGTGGACGCCGGGGCCTCGCTGGCGGAGATCAACCCGCTCATCACCACACCCGAGGGCGATGTGAAGGCCATCGATGCCAAGATGAACATCGATGACAATGAGCTGTTCCGGAAGCCGGCGATCGACGAGCTTCGGGATACGTCGGCGGAACCGCCGTCGGAGACCAAGGCCCGGGACGCGAACCTGACCTACATCAAGCTGGACGGGAACATCGGGGCCGTGGTGAACGGCGCCGGGCTGGCCATGGCGACCATGGACCTGATCAAGTTTTATGGCGGGGAGCCGGCCAACTTCCTCGACATCGGCGGGTCGTCGAGCCCGGAGAAGGTCATCAGCGCGCTGGAGATCATCACCAGTGATTCGAACGTGGGGGTGATTCTGTTCAACATCTTCGGCGGCATCACCCGCTGCGACGACGTGGCAAACGGCATTGTGGCGGCCATGGAACAGATCGACTTCGACCTCCCGCTGGTGATCCGGCTGACCGGCACCAACGAGGAGGAAGGGGTGAAGATCCTCGAGGACGCGGGCTTCAGCGCCTCCACCTCCATGGATGACGTGGTGGAGCGGGCGGTGGAGATGGCAGGATAGCCGGACGGCTACTTCGTACTCGGGGTCGTATTCGTATTCGGGCTGAGATCCAAGCGGAAGGCTAGATAAACCATGGCGATTTTCATTGACAAGGACACCCGGCTCGTGGTTCAGGGCATCACCGGCCGCGACGGGTCGTTCCATACAGAGCAGATGATGGAGTACGGCACCAACGTGGTGGCAGGGGTGACGCCGGGCCGCGGTGGGCAGACGTTCGATGCCGCCGGCCAGAGTGTGCCGATCTTCGACAGCATGGACACGGCGGTGGAGGAGACGGGCGCCAACACCAGCGTCATCTACGTCCCGCCCCGGTTCGCCGCAGACGCCGTCATGGAGGCGGCCGAGACCGGCGTCGCGTTCATCGTGGCCATCACCGAGGGGATCCCGGTGCTGGACATGACACGGGTCTACGAGTTCGTACAGCAGAAGGGGGCGCGGCTCCTGGGGCCGAACTGCCCCGGCGCGCTCTCGCCCGGTCAGGCGAAGGTCGGGATCATGCCCGGCTCCATCGTACGGGAAGGCAACGTCGGGGTGGTTTCCCGCTCGGGTACCCTGACGTACGAGGTGGTCTACCAGCTGACCCAGGCCGGGATCGGCCAGTCCACATGCATCGGGATCGGCGGCGACCCGATCATCGGGACCAACTTCATCGACACACTGGAGGCCTTCGAGGCCGATCCGGAGACCGAGGCCGTGGTCATGATCGGCGAGATCGGCGGTACCGATGAGCAGGATGCGGCCGCCTACGTGGAGGCGTCCATGTCCAAGCCCGTGGTCGGCTTTATCGCCGGCCAGACGGCGCCCCCGGGGCGCCGCATGGGCCACGCCGGCGCCATTATCAGTGGGTCGGCCGGGACCGCCGAGGAGAAGATGCAGGCGTTCGAGGATAACGGCATCGCCGTCATGAAGCGGCCCGCGGACGTGGTGGAGCTGATCCAGGACGTGCTGTAACGGCGCTCCCGCCACGTAAAGGCCATGGACCTTCTGGAGCTGCTCCGCCCGGAGCACGTCATGGTGCCGTTGGAGGCACCGGACCTTCGCACGGCCATCGAGGCGCTCGTGAGCCGGCTGGAGCAGACGGGGGCCGCCGAGCACTCCGCAGAGCTGCACGATCGGATCCGGACCGAGCCGCTGCGCAATGTGGTGGCGATCAGCGACGGGGCGGTGCTGCCCCACTACCGCTCCGAATACGTTCCGGCCCTCACCATGGCCCTGGGTGTGGCCCCCGAGCCGATCCCGTGCCGCGAGGCCGGGACCGACATGGCCCCCCGGGTGGTGGCCGTGATCCTGGCGCCACAGGACGCCGCCCCCCTCTACCTCCAGGCCACGTTCACGTTGGCACGGCTGTTCAGGCAGCCCGGCGTGGTCGACGTCATGGCCGCCCAGCCTGACGCCGAGGCGCTCCTCTCGCTACCCGAGCTGAAAGAGTTCCGGATCCAGCCGAGTCTGACCGTCCGGGACATCATGAACCACCGGGTCCACTCGGTCGACCCCGACACCACCGTGCGTGGTGCCCTCGAGATCATGCTCCGCCGGCGCCTGAACGCGGTCCCCGTAGTGGGGGAGAAGGGGGAGGTGCTCGGGCTCGTCAGCGAGAGCGACATCATGCGGGCCCTCCTGCCCAGAATCCCACGGGCCGGCGCCGAGGACGTGGAGTCCGAGCAGGAGCCCGACGACCAGCGCGTGCGCGACATCATGGCCCGGTCCGTCCTTTGCGTATCCGATGACCTCGGCGTCAATGAAGTAGCCAGCATGATGATCAACAAGGATGTGGAGCAGATCCCCGTGGTCCATGAGGGGGCCATCACCGGGATGGTCTCCCGCACTGATATCATTCGCAAGATCTTCGGACGCGGCTGAACGCCGGCCGTACGAACTCAACGATACGTAGGTCCAACAAGAGGAAGCCTGGAAGCCCCATGGAACAGACTCTCGCCATCATCAAGCCCGACGCCACGGAGCGGGGCCTCACCGGCCAGATCCTGGCCCACCTCGAGGACGCCGGCTTCGCGATCCGCGCCATGCGTCTCATGCGCCTCACAGAGCCCCAGGCCCGGGAGTTCTACGCGGTCCATAAGAACCGGCCGTTCTACGAGGAGCTCGTGGAGTTCATGATCTCCGGACCCGTGGTGCCCGTCCTCCTCGAAGCCCAGGACGCCGTCTCCCGGCTGCGGGAGGTCATCGGGGCCACCGACCCCGCCGAGGCCGAGGCCGGCACCGTCCGGGCGCTCTACGCCGAGTCCAAGGGGCGGAACTCGATCCACGCCTCCGATGCGCCGGAAACGGCGGCCCGCGAGATCCGGTTCTTCTTTTCCGAGGCCGACGAGATCGGCAGCCGCTAAACGCCGGGCGGCACGCCCCGACGTTGACAGGACAGGGCGGTTCCGTAATCTTACCAAGCTATGCTTCTTGTCGACCTGAACCGCTTGAGGCGGGAAGGCCGCACGCGCGTCGATGTCGATATCCCGGCGGACGCGGCATTCTGGCAGGGTGTCGATCTCACGCCGCGGTCGCCGCTGGAGGTGCGTCTCGAGGCGCAGCAGGCGGGTCCGGACGTGGTGGTGCGTGGCGAGGTGCGGGGCACGTTCGAGCAGTCGTGCCGCCGGTGCCTGGCGCCCGTGGAAGTGGAGATCGATGAGGAGTTGGGCCGGCTGTATCGAGTGGGGGCCGAGCTCGGGGACGAGGAGTCGGAGGATGTCCTTGCGCTGCCCGAGCGAGGGGAGCTGGATTTGAGCGAGGCGGTCCGGGAACAGGTGCTGGTGGCGGTCCCGCGGTACGTGTACTGCCGGGCCGAGTGCAAGGGACTCTGTCCCCAGTGCGGCACGAATTTGAACGAGTCCGAGTGCGACTGCACGACGGACGAGATGGATGAACGTTGGGCGCCGCTCCGGCAGTTACAGTCGGACGGGTAGGGAGGCGAACGAATGGCAGTACCGAAGAAGAGGATATCGAAGCAGCGCAAGCGCAAGCGGCGCACGCATCACAAGATGCCTGTGGCGAACCTGAGCGCCTGCCCGAACTGTGGCGACCCGAAGCTCCCGCATCGGGTGTGCCCGACGTGCGGCACCTACAAGGGTGAGCAGGTAATCGACGTCGACGAGCTTTAGAGCGGACACCCCCCCGTTGCGCATAGCTGTAGACGCCATGGGGACGGACCGCCATCCTGCCGTGGAGGTGGAAGGTGTGGTGGCGGCGCTGGAGGAGCTCCCCGACTCGTTCCAGGTGGTCCTCGTGGGCGACGAGTCACGGATCCGCGCGGAGCTGAAGCAGCTCGGACGGGTCGAAGACGGCCGGCTCTCCATCGTACACGCGTCACAGCGCATCGACTCCACCGAGGCCCCGGCGGCCGCAGTGCGGCGCAAGCCGGACTCGTCGATCGTGGTCGGGATCAACCTCCAGAGAGAAGGGGAGGCCGACGCGTTCGTAAGCGCAGGCTCGACGGGTGCCGTCATGGCCGCGTCGCTGCTTATGCTGCGGCCACTGCCGGGGATCGATCGTCCGGCGATCGCGGCCATGGTCCCTACGTCGAGGGGGCCCATGGTGATCGTGGATTCCGGCGCGAATGTGGACAGCAAGCCGGACAACCTGGTACAGTTTGCCGGGCTCGGGGCTGTATATGCCCGGGATGTCCTGGGGCGGGAAGCGCCCCGCGTGGGACTCCTCAATATCGGCGAGGAGCCGGAGAAGGGGAACGAGCTGGCGGTGGAAGTACACCGTCGTCTAACCGCCTCGGATCTCAATTTTGTCGGTAACGTGGAGGGCCGCGAGATCATCGAGGGCGCCTGTGATGTGCTCGTCACGGACGGCTTCGTGGGCAACGTGCTGCTCAAGTTTTACGAGAGCGTGGCCGGGTTCGTCCTCGGCCTGCTTCGGAGGGACCCGGTGGAGGGTGGGCAGAGTTCACCCCGTGACCGGGTCGAACGGATCCTGGACTACGCGGAATACGGCGGGGCACCGCTGCTCGGCGTGAACGGGATCTCCATCATATGCCACGGCGACTCACCGCCGCGGGCCATCACCAACGCACTCAAGGCGGCGGAGACCGCCTCCAACGCTCACATGGTCGGCCATATCCGCGAGGAGGTCGGCGTGAACCCCGAACGCGCATGAGAATCCCCAAACCGGCCGTGGAGGTCGTGTCGACCGGACGCTGGCTCCCGGAACGGGTCGTGACCAATTTCGACCTGGAGAAGGAGTTGGACACGTCCGACGAGTGGATCCGGGAGCGTACGGGGATCACCGAGCGACGGATTGCGTCCGACGACGTGGGGGCCGCGGAGATGGGGGCGAACGCAGCGCGCATCGCCATGGAGCGGGCCGACATCCATCCGGGCGAGGTGGACGTCATCGTGGTGTCGACGGCCACCCCGGACCGGCTGCTGCCCTCCACGGCGGTGGATATCCAGGCGCAGCTCGGCGCCGAGAATGCCGCGGCGTACGACATCTCGGCGGCGTGCTCCGGCTTCCTCTACGGCCTCACTATCGCCGAGGGCCACCTGGCGGCGGGTCGTGCGGAGATCGTGGTGGTGATCTCCACCGAGAAGATGAGCGCCATCGTGGACTGGGAGGACCGCTCCACGGCGGTCCTCTTCGGGGATGGCGCGGGCGCGGCGGTGGTGAAGCGGTCGGAGAACGGCCGGGGGCTGATCTCGAGCTTCAACCGCTCCGATGGGACGCTGGCGGAGCTGTTGTGGCGGCCCAGCGGTGGTGCGAAGGAGCCGATGAGCACGGAGGTGCTCGAGGCCCGCAGCCACCTGGTGAAGATGGCCGGCCGCGAGGTATTCAAGGCCGCGGTGCGCTCGATGGCGGAGGCCGCCGACCAGGCGCTGCTGCGGGCCGGGCTCACCGGGAGCGACATCGACCTGTTCATCCCGCATCAGGCGAATATCCGGATCATCGAGAATACGGCCCGGTACGCCGACGTTCCCACGGAGAAGGTCTATGTGAACGTGGACCGGTTCGGAAACATGAGCTCGGCCACCATCCCCGTGGCGCTGGACGAGGCGGTGGAGGTGGGCCGGATCAAGGAGGGCGACTACATCCTGCTGGTGGCGTTCGGTGCCGGGTTCACCTGGGGCTCGGCGGTGATCCAGTGGTAGGCCTCCTGTTCCCGGGGCAGGGTTCCCAGTACGTCGGCATGGGACGGGACCTGGCGGAGGGGTATCCGGCGGCCCGAAAGGTGTTCGAGCGGGCGGACGAGGCGCTGGGGACGTCGCTGACCGGAGTCATGTGGAGCGGGCCGGAAGCAGAGCTGACGGCTACCCACAACGCGCAGCCGGCGATCCTGACCCACTCGGTGGCGGTGCACACGCTCGTGGCGGATCGTCTGGGGGATGTGGGGCTGGCGGCGGGGCACTCCCTGGGCGAGTTCAGCGCCCACGTGGCGGCCGGCACCCTCGGGTTCGAGGACGCGGTGCGGGCCGTGCGGCGGCGGGGCGAGCTGATGTTCGAGAGCGGTGAGCGGCGGCCGGGGGCCATGGCCGCCATCATCGGTCTGGACGACGACGTGGTGGAGCGGGTGTGCAGGGAAGCGGCGGAAGCCGGCGGCGACTGCGTGCCGGCCAACTACAACACCCCCGGTCAGATCGTGATCAGCGGGGACGAGCCTGCCGTGGTCCGGGCCATGGAGATGGCCAAGGAGGCCGGTGCGAGACGGGCCCTCCCGTTGAACGTATCGGGGGCGTTCCACTCGCCGCTCATGGAGGTGGCGGAGTCGGGGCTCCGGGAGCACCTGGCGGAGGTGCGGTTCTCCGCCTCGACGTTTCCGGTGGTGTCGAACGTGGCGGCGGAGCCCGTCTCCGACGCGGAGGAGGCCCGGCGTCTGCTCATCGAGCAGCTCACCTCGCCCGTGCGTTGGACGGCGTCCATGCGTACCATGCTGGAGCGAGGGGTGGACCGGTTCGTGGAGCTGGGCCCCGGCCGGGTGCTGGCGGGGCTCATGCGTCGCATCGAACGGAGCGCCGATGTGGTGAGCCTGGATACGGCGGAACAGTTGGACAGCTTCCTGGAAGGCTAGATGATGGCGGACGGGGTACTGACCGGAACGGTGGCGCTGGTCACGGGCGGGAGTCGGGGGATCGGCCGGGCCATTGCCGGGCGTCTGGCGGCCGATGGTGCTCGTGTGGTGGTGACATCGCGAGCGGAGGAGCGGGCGGTGGCCGTGGCGGCCGAGCTGCCCGGTGATGGGCACCTGGGTGCCGCCTGCGACGTGGCGGACCGGACGTCGGTGGATGCGCTGATCGGGCGAATCGACGACGATGTGGGTCCGCTGGATGCGGTGGTCAACAACGCCGGCGTGACCGATGACAACATCCTGGTGCGGCTGTCCGATGAGGCCTGGGACACGGTCCTGGACACGAACCTCAAGGGCAGCTTCAACGTGATCCGGGCCGTTTCCCGGGGCATGATGAAGCGTCGGGCGGGCCGGATCATAAACATCACGAGCGTCGTTGGCTTGACCGGCAACCGTGGACAGGTAAACTACGCAGCATCGAAGGCCGGGCTGCTGGGACTGACCAAGTCGGTGGCCAAGGAGCTGGCCTCGCGGAACGTCCTGTGCAATGCCGTGGCACCGGGCTTCATCGAGACCGCTATGACCGCGGACCTCACCGACGAGGCGATTTCCGCGCTCCAGGGCCAGATCGCCCTGGGCAGACTGGGGAGTCCGGAGGATGTGGCCGGCGTGGTCGCGTTCCTGGCGGGTCCCGACGCCGCGTACATGACCGGCCAGGTGCTGGTGGTGGACGGCGGCATGGTCATGTGAACGGCAGTACGCATCAACGTTGTAACCCCAACAATCCAACCAGAGAGGACAGGATGGCGGAGAACACTGAGGCGAGGGTCAAGGAGATTATTGTGAACGAGCTGGGCGTGGAGGCGGAGAAGGTGACGCCTGAAGCGTCGTTCGTCGAAGACCTCGGGGCGGACTCGCTCGACACGGTAGAGCTGGTCATGGCCTTCGAAGAGGAGTTCGGCATGGAGATCCCCGACGAGGATGCCGAGCAGCTCCAGACGGTGGGTGACGCCATCAAGTACATCGAGGAACAGGGCGCCGAGTAACGGCTGAGGATGGAGACCCATACGCCGG
>JAWODW010000040.1:0-21304 GCA_046483065.1 Longimicrobiales bacterium
GAAGCAGCGGATCGATGCCGATAAGCTGGGTTCTTTCAGCACGGGATGTCACTTTACGGAGGCTTTATGGCAGACTTTCAGGGTGAGTAGTGAGAGCCACTGTTATTTCAGTTCAAGTAAGCCTTCTCTGCATATTTTCGTCGCCACTCAATTCAGTCAGGAGATTCAAGCAATGAGTCCTATCAAAAGAACGCTTATCGGCGCAGGGGTTGGCATCAGTATTTTTATCCTTGCATACCTCTCTGAGGGTGCGCGCTTTGACTTGGATGGTTGGGCTGCGATTGTCATTTTCGGCAACGGGTAGGCGCCAGGGTAACCCTCGTGCTCCCGCCGCTATGGGATTTCACGGCGGCGTTCAACCTCCTGGAGCATCGCTGGCTGTTCCTGACCTTCAAGAAAGAGCACACCACACTCCCGCCGTACGTGCGACTGCCCCTGGCACGGACCGTCCAGCGGCTTCTCGGACAGCGTATGCACGCCTAAATCGATCTGGAAAGATGACACGGAGCCTCTCGCTCCAGAGGGCCCCGGGTCGCACGGGATCGATCGAGCTCATGCGATTATCTCCGCTTCCGCTGCCCGCCCTTCCCCCCGCCGCTCACCGTGTCGGCCATGGCCTCGAACGCCTCCCGCTGACGGTACAGCCGCCACCAAGCGAAGAGCATCAGGAGGGCGAGGACGCCCACCACGATCGTGGCCACCATCGACCAGATGGCCAGCACCCCCGCCACCACCGCCAGCACGACGGCCGCCGCCAGCAGACCGATAAGCCACCGGCGGATCAGCGTCTTCGACTCCGCCGGCGTCCGCTCCGCGAACAGCTCGATGAGCCGCTCCTGCGTTCCCGTCACATCGCCGTACTGCTCCTTCGCCCGCTGTTTCTTCAGCTGCGGCGGCTCTTTCCCCGGTCGAAATCCTTTGACCATCTATGCCTCGCGGTGGATTCCACGTTCGATGTTCGCACCTGGATTCGCTGCAACGGACAGGCCAGCGGGCCGGCGCAATCCCCGGTTCGAGGTTGGCCGATAGCGCTATTCACCTGCCCCGTTCCGGCATCACATAGTCACGCGCAGGCGCGGAGAACTGCAAGGGCACGCGAAGACGCGAAGGTCGCGAGCGGGGGGACATGGAACGGAACACGGATGTGATCACGGCAGACATTATTGATGTGGCCTACCGGATCCACCGGGACCTGGGGCCCGGGTTGGTGGAGAAGATCTATGCCCGCGTGGCCGCGGCGGCGCTGCGGCGGCGAGGATACACGGTCGAGAAGCAGGTTCGGATTACCTTCGAGTTTGAAGGCATCCGGTAGACGTTCACCTATCTGAGGCTCTCCGGCCGGAACGTAGCCCTGCTCCTGAACTTCGGTGCTGCCACAATGAAGGAGGGCACCCACCGCATCGTCCACAACTACACCCCAACCCCCCAGTCCAAGCTCCGCATCAACAAGTAGTCCCTTCGCGACCTTCGCGCCTTCGCGTGCTACCGCGGTTCTCCGCGATCTTCGCGTCTTCGCGTCTTCGCGTCTCCGCGTGCCCGCAGTTCTCCGCGTACTCAGCCGCCGGAATCCAGGAGCGCCCTCGGCTCGACCGTCGGCGCCTCCCCCCGCAGCGCCTCCACCGCGTCGATCTCGATGGGGATGAACCGCGTGAGCCACTCGTGGCCGTCCTCCGTGACCAGCACGTCGTCTTCGAACGCCACTCGGGTCCCGTCCACGATGGCGCCCTGCTCGATGGCCAGCACCATCCCCGGCACCAGCGGCTCCACGTAGTTCCCGTGCTCGTGGACCTCCATCCCGATGTAGTGGCCGATACCGTAGGTGTAGCTCTCGTCCCAACCGCCGGCCTCCCGGAGCATGGAGACCGCCAGGTCGTGCAGCTCCTGCCACGTCACGCCGGGCCGCACCGCGGCTATGACCGCCTTCTGGACCGCCAGCACCTTCTCGTAGATCCGGCGCTGTTCGGCGGTGAACCGTTCGCCGGCGGGAACCGTCCGCTGGACGTCGGCCGAGTAGTGGTTCAGCCGTGCGCCCGTGTCGAAGTGGACCAGGTCGCCCTCCCGGATCCGGGCGTCGCCGTGGCGGGCGGCCTCCTCCTCCCGGGTACTCGACCACCGGAGCTCTTCGTCCAACCCGCTGGCCCGGGCCACGCTGGTCGGGAACCCGAGCCGAGCGCCGTGGAGCCGGTAGATGTAGTCCACCGTCTCCATCACCTGGCGGGTGGTGAGCCCCGGCCGGGCCACCCGCATCCCTTCCGTGAGCCCCTGCCCCGTGATCGCGATGGCCCGACGCAGGTTGTTCATGGCGAAGTCATCCAGCACCATGCGCATCGGGTCCAGCACGTCGCCGGCATCCCGGACGTCGAGCTCGGAGGTGGCCTGACGGAGTCGCTCCACGAACCCGAGCCGCGGGTTCGCCGGCTCGTTCAGGTTCGTGAACCGGGGGTAGTTCACGTACAGGACCTTGCCCCGTTCGCCCCACCCCCGCGACAGGTCCGACGCCACCGGCTTGAACCGGAGCTGGGTGATCCGGAGGTTGCGGTAGTCCGTCAGCGCGCTGGACAGGTGCTCCAGGAACAGCTCCCGGGGGAACACGTGGGCCATGCCGGTCAGCGCACGGACCGCCGCCGTGTCATCCGCCGTGTACAGGACCTCCCGGTACTCGGCGCCCCCGGGGTTCAGCACCAGGATCGAGCCCGGGGGCGCCGGGTCGTAGTGCCCCGTCAGGAAAACGTAGTCGTGGTGCTCGGTGTCCGGCACGAAGAACTCGTACAGGTTCGGCTGCGACCGGTCCGCGCTCGTGATGACCGCCAGCCCGCCCTCCATGCGACGCATCAGCTCCGCCCGCCGCTCGATAGCCGCCTCGCGGTGCCCCTCCCGGTACTCCAGCGCTTCCACGGTGGTCTGCGCCGAGACCGGCTGCGCCAACGAAGCCCAAAACAAAAGGCCGGCGCCCAGAATCGAGCCGGCCACCACGATCGTGCGACGAACTCTCCTCACCATGAACTCCTTCGCGATCTTCGCCCCCTCAGCCATCCTCCCGCCCCGCCCGCTTCCGTGCCGCCGACAGGTACCCCGGCTCCAGGTCCAGCAGGTTCGCGATCTTCCGGAGCATGTACGCCTCCCGCTTCGCGATCTCGCCGTCCGCCAGGATCAGCCCCCACATGATCTCCGCCAGCAGCGTCTTCTGCCCCAGGTCGTAGTTCTCCCGGATCAGCGACGTGAACTGAAACAGGTCGATGGCCTCCGACTGCTCCTTCTCCGCCAGCGCCATCAGCTCCTGCGCCGTCGCCTCGTCCAGATCGAAGTGGCGCCGCATCACCGCCTCGATGTGCAGCCGCTCCGACGCGCTGAACTCCTCGTCGGCGTGGGCCAGCTCCAGGAGCAGCGCGCACGCCGCCACGTGCAGCCGCTTCAGCGACGCCTCGTCCTGCGACGACGACGCGGCCTCGGGGCTGCCGGCACCGTTGCCGTTCCCGGCGCCGTTCCCCTTCCCGGGCAGGTCCATGCGCTGTTCGAAGAACGATCGGATGGATTCGAGCATGGTGGCATGATGGGCCGACCCGGGGGTGGGGGCAACCGACAGGGCCCGGGATGAGCTCGGACGGATCGCTTGATCCCGGGCGCCGAGCGGTAGCCCGGCCCGCCCGTCAGTCCTCCCGCAGGACCGCCGTCAGGAGCCGGTCGAGAGCCGCCGCGAAGGCCTGCTTCTCCCGGTCGCCGTAGGGCTTCGGGCCGCCCGTCTCCACGCCGGAGCCCCGCAGCGACTCCATGAAGTCCCGGATGGAGAGGCGGTGCCCCACGTTCTCCTCCGTGTACTCCTCGCCACGGGGGTCCAGCACGTGCACGCCCTGCTCCACCAGGATCGCCGCCAGCGGGATGTCTGCGGTGATGGCCAGGTCGCCCTCCGCAGCGTGCTCGGCGATGTGGGCGTCGGCCTCGTCGGGGCCGCCCGGGACCCGGACGGACGTGACGTGGGGGTTGTGCCGCGGCGTGCTCAACGACTGGTTCGCCACCAGCACCACCGGCAGCTCCAGCCGCTTTGCGGCCCGGTACAGGATCTCCTTCACGGCGCGGGGCACCGCGTCTGCGTCTACCCAGATGGTCATGGGACCGTTACCGCCCGCTTGTTGGAGCTCACGCCTCGTTCACGGGCCCGAACCTACGGCCATGGCACAGGAGCCGTCCACCGGAGCCGTCCACCGGTCCCGCCACCGGCCTCGAAGCGGGCACACCCCCGGGACTGGCACCGAGGGCCCCGGTAGCATAGCGTCCGCTCCATGCTCCTGATCGCGCTCGAAGGTCCGGTCGGCAGCGGGAAGACCACGCTCCTCTCCACCCTCGCCGCCTGGTACCAGGCGGAGGGCCGCCCCGTGGATGGGTTCCTGGCCATCGCGGGGTCCAGGGGCGAGCCAGGCCGGGGTGCGCTCCGCTACGACCTCCGCCTGGTGAGCAGCGGCCGCACGCTCCCGTTCGCCACCCGCGACCCGGACGCCTCCCCGCCCTACCGATTCGATCCCGATACCGCCGACGCGCTGCTGCGGTGGGCGGAAGGCCTCTCCGCCGACGCCCCTCCCGACCTCCTCGTGCTGGACGAGTTCGGGCGGGTCGAGGCCGAAGGTGGGGGGCACCTGGCCATCTGGCCGGCGGTGGAGGCATCGGCGCCGGAAGTGGTGGCCGTGGCCGTTCGGGCCGGCGTGCGCGAGGCCGTCGAGGGGCACCTGGGGCGTCGCTTCGACGTACGGATCGACGCCTCCGACCCGGGGGCGTGGGACGCACTGCGGAGCGCGTGTCACGCGCACCGGGACTGGTCGAGGATCGGGGTCTGGGGCGCGGGGTCCGGCACGGTCGAGGTCACCCTCGGGTCGGCCCTCCACGGCGCCCGCGTACCGTTCCGCGGCCTGGTCCTCTCCACGGTGCAGGCCATCATGATGGCCTTCGCCGGCGACGGCCTCATCCGGCGCGCCCGGGCGGTCTGGGTCCCGTTCATCGCCGCGGGCCTCAAGGCCATCTCGCCGGCGGGAAGCCGGCTCCGCCCCATGCTCGCCATCAGCGTCCAGGGGATGCTCTTCGCGGGGGCCACCACCGTCCTGGGCTGGAACGGGCTCGGGATCGCCGTGGGCGGCGGGCTGGTGGGCGCGTGGGCGGCCGCCCAGGGCGTCCTCCTCCAGCTCCTCCTCATCGGGAGCGACCTGCTCCTGGCCTACCAGTCCGTTATCGACTGGGTCACCGCCCGGTGGCCGCTGGGCGAGGTGGGTGTGGCCGCGGTCCTCGGGGCATGGATCACCGGCTATGGACTCATCGCCGCCGCCGCCACCTGGGCCGTATGGCGACGACGCAAGCTCCCGCGCCGGCTCGAGCGCGCGCTGGATCGCGGCGCCCACGGCTTCGCCGACCGGGTGGGCCGCTCCCCGCGGTCATGGGGCACCGCCGCCGGATCCGGACTCCGCGACCTCGCCCGACCCGTCTTCTGGCTTCCCCTCGTGGTGGTGGTGGCCATCCTCCTGGCGGTGGGCTCGCCCTGGGAGCGGGCTGCCTGGATCGTGGTCCGGGCCGCCACCATCGGGTTCCTCCTCTTCTCGGCGGCCCGGGCCCTCGACATCCACCGGTTCGTGGCGTGGCTCCGCGGCCGCGGCCACTGGGGGCCGGCGCTGGCGTTCGGGCGGGCGGTGAGGGGCGCACGGACGCGATCCGACGAGACGACGCCGCCGTCCGGGACCGACGCGGACTGAGACGGTGGCCCCGGGCCCCGCGCTACCGGTGGTCCATGGGACCCGGACCCCCACGCCGGGCGCCGTCAGGCGGGCGCCGTTCCAGGCCATGGCCGTTTAATAGCATGATCGTAAATATTGCAATCGCACTACTATCGCTCGTGCCTGCGCCGGAGGATGCTCGTAACTTCTCGTGATCGGTGCACGGACCCGAGAGGAGGCACCCGATGAAAGAGCGAGGGACGCTGGAGCCAATCGCGCGGCTGGAATCGGTGGAGAAGGTGTACGAGGCCGGCGAGGTGGAGGTCCACGCGCTGCGCGGCGTCACGCTGGAGATCGAGCGGGGTGCGTTCCTTTCCCTGGCGGGCCCATCGGGCTCGGGGAAGACCACGCTGCTGAATCTGCTGGGTGCGCTGGACACACCCACGTCGGGCACGGTGGAGATAGGGGGCGTGAGCACGCAGACGCTGGGCGCGAAGACCATGGCGGATTTCCGCAATTCGCGGGTGGCGTTCGTCTTCCAAACGTTCAACCTGATCCCGGTACTGACGGCGGGGGAGAACGTGGCGTTCCCACTCCAGCTCCTGGGGGTGACCGACGCCGGGGAGCGGCGCGATCGTGTGGAGTCCATGCTCGAGGCGGTGGGACTGGCAGGCCTCGCTGACCGGCGCCCCCGTGAGCTGAGTGGCGGTCAGCAGCAGCGGGTGGCTATCGCCCGTGCGCTGGTGAAGGACCCGGACCTGGTCCTGGCGGACGAGCCCACGGCGAACCTGGACAGCGGCACAGCGGAAGAGATCATGTCGCTGATGCAGGAGCTGAACGCGACGCTGGGCACCACGTTCGTCTTCTCGACCCACGACCCGCTGGTCATCGGCCACGCCACCCGGCTGGTGGGGCTGCGGGACGGCCGGATCGAGTCGGACGAGCCCCGGGTCATGGAGGCGTACGATGGGTAGCGGCGCGGACCCGGCCAGCGGGAGGGGCGCCACCGGCAAGGCGGGCGGTACGGGCGGCACGGGCGGGATCGGCGGGTTGCGTGGCGCCGGCGGCCTGGACAGCCTCGTCGCCGGGAAGCCTGGCCCCGTCCTCCTGCTGCGGCTGGCGATTCGGAACCTGCTCCGGAACCGGCGCCGCACGGTGCTGACCATGATCACGGTGGCGTTCGCGGTCCTGTTCCTGAACGTGTGGGACTCCATGCTCCGGGGGTTGGAGACCCAGAGCTACGACAACCTGATCCAGTACCAGACGGCCCACGCGAAGGTGTACGACGAGGCGTGGTTTGAGCTGAAGGACGAGCTGCCGCTGGACCGGTCGCTGGAGCACCCCGGGTCGCTCCTGGAGCGGGTCCGGACGGTCCCGGGCGTGGCGGCGGCGGTGCCGCGGATCGTGTTCCAGGCCCACCTCTCCGATGGCCGCGACCAGATCCCGGTGCAGGGGCTGGCCATCGAGACGGCCGGGAGCGACTCCGACGTCTTCCGGGTCCCGGAGGCGGTGGTGGCCGGGAGCTACCTGCCGCCCGACGGCCGGGGTCTGCTGCTGGGGAGCGGGCTGGCGCGGCTGTTCGACGCCGAGCCCGGCGACTGGATGACGGTGCTGGTCCGGACCCGGACGGGCGTATGGGACGCCCGGGACATCCAGGTCACGGGCGTGGTCACCACGGGCAACCCGAGCATCGACCAGAACAGCTTCCTCATGGGGATGGCGCCGGCCCGTGCCATGCTGGACATGGAGGACCGGGCCACGGAGCTGGCGATCCGGTTCCAGGGCACGGCCCGTGAGCGGGCGGTGCTGGACCGCGTCGAGGCCGCGTTCGCCTCCGACCCCGACCTGCTGGTGGCCGGCTGGCGGGAGCAGGAGTCGGAGTTCATCGCGCTGACGGAGGGGAAGCGGGGCGGCGGGATGGTGGCCATGGCCATCTTCGTGGTGGTGGCGCTGGTGGGCGTGGCCAACACCATGCTGCTGGCGGCGTTCGAGCGGACGCAGGAGGTCGGGATGCTCCTGGCCATGGGGATGCGCCGGTCGTCGGTCCGGCGTCTCTTCCTCCTCGAGGGCGCCCTCACCGGGCTCGGCGCCGGGGCGCTGGGCGCGGCGGTGGCGCTGATCCCGATCTTCTACTTCGCGTCCCACGGCATCGACTTCGGCGCCATGTTCTCCGAGGGCACCGACATCGGCTACCCCGTGGCCGGACGGGTCTACTGGGCCGTGACGCCCGCGGCCATGGTCATCTCGTGGCTCGGCACCTCCCTCCTGGCCGCCGGCGCCAGTCTCTACGCCGCGGCCCGTGCCAGCCGGCTCGAGCCGGCGGAGGCGCTGCGCCATGTCTGAGCCCGCGCGCGAGTCGATGAACGAGCTGGTCACCGCCCGGCCCCGGCTCCTGGGGCTGGCCTGGCGGAACACGCTCCGGAACACCCGGCGCACGCTCCTCACCGGCTCGGCGGTGATGGTGGCCGCCGCCGCGGTGATCTTCATGCTCTCCTATATCAGGGGGATCACCGCCAACATCGAGGACGCGTACGCCATCAACGAGTCGGGCCACGCCCGGATCACGGCGGAAGGCTACCTCGACCGCCAGCGGTTCCTGCCCCTCTACCTCAACGTCCCGAACCTCGACGCGGTGCTCACCGACGTCCGGGCGCACCCGGCCGTGGTGGCGGCGCTACCCCGGATCCGGTCGGCGGTGCTGGCCAACACCGACTCCATGAACACCGGCGCCATGGCCATCGGGCTCGACTTCGACGCCGAAGCCGACTACCTGGCGCCCGCCGACATGCTCGACCGGGGCCGGCTCCCGGCGGCCGGCCGGGCCGAAGCGCTCATCGGCACCGGGCTGGCCGACAAGCTCGGCCTGGCCCCCGGCGACTCGCTGACCCTCCTCGGCCAGACGGCGTGGCGGTCGTTCGGCGGGCTCCGGGTCGAGATCGCCGGCACCGCCCGCTCCGGGATGGCCTACCTCGACGCGTCGCTGGTGCTCCTCCGGCTCGACCAGGCCCAGATGCTGGGCGACCTGCCCGACGCCGCCACGGAGATCCTGGTCATGGCCCGGGAGAAGGCGCAGCGCGACACGCTGGCCGCCCTGATCCGACAGGACCTGGCCCTGCCCGAAGGCGTGGAGGTCACCTCATGGCGGCAGGAAGGCTCGCTCCTCGGGCTCATGGAGTTCGCCCGCGTGGCGTGGGGCTTCTTCCTGGTCATCCTCATGGCCATGGCCGGGCTCATCATCGTGAACACCATGCTCATGTCCGTGCTGGAGCGGACCCGGGAGCTGGGCATGCTCGCCGCCATGGGGATGCGCCGCGGCTCCATGACCCGGCTCATCGTCACGGAGGGGCTCGTCATCGGCCTCGCCGGCAGCATCATCGGCGCCGCCCTCGGGACCGGGCTCGCACTCTGGGTCGGCACCGTGGGGATCGACTTCTCCGCCGCCATGGAAGGCACGTCGTTCCCCATGAGCCCGATCATCTACGTGGACTGGCACTGGACCCAGGTGGCGGTGGCTGCCGTCCTCGGCATCGCCACCGGCGTCCTCGCCTCCATCTACCCGGCCCGGCGCGCCGTGAAGCTCGCGCCGGCCGAAGCCCTGAGGAGATAGTATGACGACGACGGAAGACCCCCGATCCCGTCTCGCCCCCACCCGTCGGGTCCCCCGCACGCCCCGGGCCCTGCTGGCCGCCGGGCTCGTGGGGCTCGCCGGGGCGATCCTCGGCGCGCTGTCGCCCGCGGGCCTCGTCGCCCAGTCGGCGCCCGACCCCGCGGAGATCCTGCGCCGGGTCGACGCGAACCTGACGTTCGAGACGGCGTGGACCCGGTCGCGGATGACCATCCACTACCGGGGCGGCGATGTCCGCACGCTGGAGTTCGAGGCATGGGCGGAGGGCGAGGAGCGGTCGTTCATCGAGTTCGTGGCACCCGCCCGGGACGCCGGGAGCAAGTTCCTCCGCCTCGACGACGTCATGTGGTACTACCTGCCCCGGGTCGGGAAGAGCGTCCGGATTCAGGGGCACATGCTCCGCCAGGGGATGATGGGCAGCGACTTCTCCCTCGGCGACGCGTCGGAGAACCCGAGCCTCGTGGACGACTACCGCGCCGTCATCGAGGCCGACAGCACCCTCGATGGCCGGCCCGTCCGGGTCCTGCACCTCACCGCGAAGTCCGACGACGTCTCCTACGCCAGCCGCCGGGTCTGGGTGGACACCGAGCGCTGGGTTCCGCTCCGCGAGGAACGCTACGCCCGGGGCGGTCGGCTGCTGGTCACCACCTCCCTCGGCGATGTCCGCCGCGTGGACGGCCGCTGGTACCCGTTCCGGATCGAGATGGACAACGCGCTCCAGACCGACACCCGGACCGTCCTCGAGACGCTGGAGCTGCGATTGAATATCGACGTGCCCGAGCGCTACTTCACGCTCCGCAACCTCGAGCGGGGCGGCTGAGCCGGTCCAGGCGACGCTTCGCCCGCGCGCTCCCGGCGGTCCTCCCGGCGGCCCTTCTCGCGGCGGCCCTGGCGCCCGCCGGTGCCGCGGCCCAGTCCACGAGCGCACGCCTGTCCGGCTACCTGGAGCACCAGTTCTCTCTCTCCGAGACCCCCGACGGCTGGACGCATATCGACTACGACCGGCTCCGGGTGGACCTGGACGCCTCCGCCGGCCGCGGCGTCACCGCCTCCGCCGGCGTGGTCTGGCAGCTCTACCGCGGCGCCACCGAGGTCGTCCTCGGGGACTTCCTGCCCCGGGCCCACGCGTCGCCGGGGATCGACGCCATCACGTTCACCGTGGACGACCGCCAGTTCCTGAACCACGCCTACATGTCCCTCTACGCCGGGCCGGTCACGGTCACCGCCGGCAAGCAGCACCTGGCGTGGGGGCGCGGGCTGGTCTTCAATCCCACCGAGCTCTTCCGCCCCAAGGTCCTCTACGACCCGGGCTACGAGCGCGAGGGCGTGGGCGCGCTGAACGCCACGCTGACCACCGGGGTCCTGAGCGACGTGTCCGTTGTCTACGTCCCCGGCGATGGCTGGCGCACCAGCTCGAAGGTCACGCGGCTCCGGACCCACGTGGCCGGGTTCGACCTGTCGGCGCTGGCCGCCGAGCTCTGGGAAGACGACGCCGTCGCCACCCTCCTCGGCGGCACACCCACCCTCCGGCACCGCCGCACCTTCGGCGGCGACGTCTCCGGCGAGGTCCTGGGGCTCGGCGTGTGGGCGGAAGGGACCTGGTCGGAGCAGGCCGGCGACGACTGGGTGGAGCTTACCGTGGGCGGCAATGCCACGCTGCCCGGCGACGTCCTGGTCAACGTGGAGGCGTTCTACGACGGGCGCGGGCGCCGTGAGGCGCCCTACGCGCTCGAGGACTGGCTCGCCGTGGCCACCGGCGAGCGCCGGACCATCGGCCGGGGGCTGCTCTTCACGTCCTTGAGCCGACCCACGGGCGACCTGCTCACGGTGGCGCTGGCTAGCCTCGCCAACGTCGAGGACGGCAGCGCGGTCCTGCTCCCCAACGCACGCTACTCCTTCGCCGAGAACGTGGATCTCTTCGTCCAGGCCATCGTGACACTGGGGCCCGATGGCACCGAGTTCGGGACCCGGGGCAGCGGCGCGCTGATCCGGGCACGGGTCTACTTCTAGCGGCGTTCGCTCAGTACCAGCGCACCTCGATCCGGGTGTCCGCCCGGGTCTCGGAGTCCGACCGGCTGTCCTCGTGCAGCGCGCGATGGGTCTCGCCGTCCAGCGACTCCTCCCAGAAGTCCACCAGCCCCCACTCGTACTGGAGTTCGCCCGCGAAGTGGAGGAGCGGGTCATCGGGATCCGTGTCGACCCGGGCCAGCGGGCCGGCCGCCGTGTAGGTGACGGCCATGGTCAGGCCGTCCGCGGTCTCCACCGTGACGGTGGTGGTGAAGTCGATCCCGGCTTCCACCTCGTGCCACTCCACCGTCACTACGGCGGGGACGCGGGTCGACACCTCCTTCGGCAGTGCGCTCATCAACCGTGGATTCGCCAGGGGGAAGATGCGCTCCAGGACCACCCGGTAGTCGAACCGGGCCGACACCTCGGCGTCGTCGGACATCAGGCTGCCCTCGCCTTTCGCGAACTCCTCTCGCGCCTCGAAGAACGCTTCCGCCTCGCCCTCGTAGTTCGTCCGGTCCGGCTGGCCCGTCCACGGCCGCCCGTCGCTGAGTCGGACCTCCCCGTGCTCCTCCGTCAGCAGGACGGGGAGATCCCACCACACCATGGCGTCCTGGAGCCCGTAGTCGCCCTCCTGGGCGTTCGGGTACACGGCGCCGGAGAAGAGCCCGCTCCCGCACTGCTCCACGGCACGGGGCAGGTGCGGGAACGCCAGCCGCGCCCGGAGCGTCAGTGTGTCCCGCGGCGGGTCCTCCTCCGAGGCCGGGTGCCGTGTACCCTCCCCCAGCCGGCCGTGAGACCGGTGTCGAACCCACGGCAGGGTACGGCCGCCCCCGCATCGGCCGCCACATCGGCCGCGCCCGGACCGTCCGCCGCCGTGGCCGCCGTGCCCGGCTGCGGATTCGGCGGGACGAAGCCGTCCAGGTAGAGCAGCCACTCCTCCAGTGGACTCAGCTGCAGCGCCGCGGGCGCCGCCGTCCAGTCCACGCCGAGGGCCGCGAAGAGCCGGGAGAGGAAACCGTCGGAGTGCGCGGCATAGGTGTCCCGGTAGACCGCCAGCAGCCGGGCGGGATCCAGCGCCAGCCCCACCTCCACCAGGTCGCCGTGGAAGTCCGCGAAGGTGCGCTCCGGTGCCGTGGCCATGACCGCCAGGGTCGGGATCACCAGGTCGTAGACCCAGAAGTCGTCGGGGCCCGTGGCCGAGCCGGGACTCAGCTGGATCGCCGCCGTGTCGTACACGCCGATCCCCAGGTTCCGGAGCAGCGACTTCACGCCCCGCTCCGCCGTCCCGCTGGCCGCCAGGAGCTGCGCCGTCTCCGAGGCGCTCAGCACCGGGAAGGTGTCGACCACCACCTCCCCGCCCTCCGGTCCCACCCCCGAGTCGCACGTCGCGAACACCATCAGCGCCGCCGCCAGAAGCCCGAGGATCCCTCCCGTCCGTACCATGTCTGCCTCCAGATCCACGAGTCGCAGGACCCGGAGCGCCCGGAGGCGCCCCCGTCGTCGAGGAGAGTCGTGCTCGTGGCTCCGCCGGTCGGGGGCTGCGGCGTTTTGGGCCACTCAAAGGGCTTCAGCGCGTCCAGTATGCACCCGATGGGGTGGCGGGGCAATGTGCCCCGGCCCGGGGGCGAGCTGCCCCGGTGGGCGTGCGGTATTGACTTTCTGGTCAGCCCAACGGCGTGTACGATACACGGGAGGCGGTGGACACCCGAACGGGGACCGGAGCGTATGGCGACAGCGGTGGTCTCGGCCGGTGCGGGAGAGCGACGGGCGATTCTCGGGCTGATGATGCGCGTACGAGCATTCGAGGACCGGCTCACGGCCCGGGCCCGGGCGGACGCGGTGCCGGGGATGCAGATCCTGGCCACGGGTCAGGAGGCGGTGGTCGCGGCGGTGCGCGTGCTCCGTGCGGACGACGTGGTGGTGAGCAACCATCGCAGCCACGCCCACCTTCTGGCCCGCGACTCCGACCCGAGCGCGCTGATGGCGGAGATCCTGGGGAAGACGAACGGGGTGAACCGTGGCAAGTCTGGCACGCTGCACCTCATCGACCCGGACGTGAATGCGCTCATGACGTCCACCGTAGTGGGCGCGGGGCCGCCCATGGCCGCGGGGGCGGCGTTCGCCCAGCGGTACCGGGGCGACGACGCCATCACGGCGGTGTTCTTCGGCGACGGCGCGGCGGCGGAGGGGAGCGTGCACGAGGCCATGAACCTGGCCGGCGCATGGTCGCTCCCGGTGCTGTTCGTATGCGAGAACAACCAGTGGGCCGGCGCCCAGGCGCTGGACGTGCACTGCGCCGGCGGCAGCGTGGTGGCCCGGGCGCGCGGCTACGGCATGCCCGGCGAGCGCGTGGACGGGAACGACGCCGATGCCGTCCACGCGGCGGCCGCCCGGCTGGCCGCCGGCGTCCGGGGCGGCGGCCCCGCGCTCCTGGAGCTGCACACCTACCGGATGCACGGGCACGGCGAGTCGGACCCCCAGCACTACGTCGACCCCGACGAGCTGGACGCGTGGCGGCGCCGGGACCCCATCGCTCGCTACGCCGAGCGGCTGCGGGAGGAGGGCGTGGTGACCGCGGCCGACGTCGACGCCCTGCAGGCCGAGGCCGACGAGGTGGCGGACGTGGCCGTCGCCTTCGCCGATGCCAGTCCCCCGGCGGACCCCGGCGAGGCGGTAGCGCACATCCGGGCCCCGGCTTCCCCGGCCACCGATCGCTCCGCCCGGCCCGGGGCGGACGGCGCCGACGCCTCGCGGACGCTGTACGGCGGGCAGGCGGTGAACGAGGCGCTGACGGTGGCCATGGCGTCCGACGAGCGGGTCTTCCTGGCGGGCGAGGGTGTCGGGGTGTCGATCCACCCGGGACCCATGGGTGCCACCCACGGGCTCCTGGAGCGGTTCGGGGAGCGCCGCGTCCGCGACACGCCGGTAAGCGAGGCCGCCATCGCGGGGCTGGCCGTGGGGGCCGCCACCCTGGGGCTGCGCCCGGTGGTGGAGGTCATGTTCTTCCCGTTCCTGACGCTTGCGTCGGACATGCTCGTGAATCACGCGGCCAAGCTGCGCTACCTGAGTGCCGGCCGGACGCCGGTGCCGCTCACGGTGCGGTTGAAGGCGGGGCTGGGCACGGCCGGGTGCCAGCACTCGCACAACCTGGAGGCGTGGCTCGCCCACTCGCCGGGCATCAAGGTGGTGTGGGGCTCGAACCCCGCCGACATGAAGGGGCTGCTCCTGTCCGCCATCTTCGACCCCGACCCGGTGGTAGTGGTCGAGGACATGGCGCTCTACCGGGCGCAGGGCCCCACGCCCGAAGGCGACGCTCGGGTGCCGCTGGGCCGGGCCGCAGTGGCACGCGCCGGTGCCGATATCACCGTGGCCGCCTACGGCGCCGCCGTCGGGACCGCGCTGCAGGCCGCCGACACCCTGGCCGGCGAGGGCGTCTCCGTGGAGGTGCTCGACCTGCGAACGCTGGTGCCGCTGGACCGGGACGCGATCCTGGAGTCGGTGCGCCGCACCGGCCGGTTCATTGCGCTCCACGACGCCACGCGCTTCGCCGGATTCGGCGCCGAGCTCGCGGCCATGGTGGCCGAGGAGGCGTTCGACGGGCTGCAGGCACCGGTGCGCCGGGTGGCCGCGCCCGATGCACCGGTCCCGTTCGCGCCCTCCCAGGTGGCGGCCTACCGACCGGATGCCGACGACCTGGTGGCCGCCGTCCGGTCCGTCCTGGGCTGACCGCCGCGCTCGGGCCGCGGGGCACGGGCCCACGGCCCGCCGTTCCGCTATGACCCGCCCGCCATCCCGAGGAACATCCCACCGATGTAGGGCACGAGCCAGAGGGCGATCTGGCCGGTGATGATGTGGGCGCTGGCCCAGTCGAAGCCGGGACGGATCAGCTCCATGGCCAGCGTGCCGGTGGTGTCGAAGAAGAACCCCGTCCAGAACGCCGCCACGTGCCAGCCCTTCATGTAGCGGCTGAACCGCTCGGCCCAGACGCCCAGGGAGTAGAAGGCGAGCGCGAGCGTGATGAGGATCGACGCGATGGCGGCGATGGACACGGCGGCCTACCCTTCCACCAGGTCGCCCTTCCCCTGGCGGCTCGCGGCTCCCTTCAATGCCCCCAGGAACCGCGACCGGAGCGCGTCGCTCATGAGCGCCCGCTTCACGGGCTCGAGGCGGAGGAACCCGCCCACCACGGCCCGGGCAAAGCCCTGGGTCAGGCTGGACGGGTCGTCGAAGAGCTGGTTCTGGAGCGTTCCCCGTTCCAGGCACTGGAGGATGATCCGCTCGAACGTAGTCTCCGGGTGGAGGACCCGCTGCTCGCGCTGCGTGAGCCGCATGGCGCCGGGCTTGCACCGGACGGTGCAGACGCCGCAGCCGAGGCAGAGGTCTTCATTGACCACCGGGCGGCCGAACTTCCGGTACTTCGGGTCGGGGTCCTCCACCCGGTCGATGGCGTCAATGGGGCACTGCCGGGAGCAGATCCCGCACCCGATGCACTTCTCGGCGTCCGGCTCGGCGATCCAGTTGGAGGTGACCACCGCGTTGGTGTAGCCGTGCCGGTTGATCCCGCCCAGCACGTTGCAGCAGCAGCCGCAGCAGTGGCAGAAGAAGCTGACGTTGCGCTGCACGTTGTCGGCGTTGATGACCAGCCCCAGCTCCCGGGACCGTTCCACGTTCTCCAGCATCTCCTGTTTCGAGACCTCCCGGGCCAGCCCGTTCCGGACCATGTAGTCCACGGACCGGGCGCCGAGGGTGGAGCAGGTGTCCAGCGGCGCGTCGCAGTCGTTGGCACCCAGGTGCCGGTGCTCGTGGCGGCACGAGCAGAGCCCGATGGCGAACCGGTCGGTGGCGTCGACGATGGCCGCGGCCTTCTCGTAGTCCAGCACCTCCACGTACTCCTCGGGCCGGATCGAGCCGTCATGGGGGATCGCGCGCATGATCGAGACCCGCTTCCCGTCGCCGAACATGGCCTCGGCGAACGGGCCCTCCTCCAGGTAGTCCCGGAAGAGCGCCGCCCACTTCTCGTACGGCAGCTGCCCGCCGGTGCGCATCATGGTGAACTCGAAGATCCCGATCACCATGGGCGACGGCGCGTAGCGGTACTTCCCGCCCGCCCACACGTCGATGACCAGACCCCGGCGGCAGAGGCTGTCCAGAAGCCGCTCCAGCCCGGAGCGGGAGAAGCCCGTGACCCGCTCCAGGCGTCCCAGACTCGAGAAGCCCCACGGCATGCCGGCGACGAGCCGGGCGTCCTCCTCGCTGTAGAGCTCCTCGAGGATCGCCCGCAGCGTATCGCTCCACGGCGCACGGACCGTGAGACCGTCGATCTTCCGGCCCAGCGCGCGATAGACGTCTTTGCCGACCGTATGGCCCATGGCTTCGCTCCACGAAAGGACGCCGGAGTCCGGATCGGTGCGGGGGGCTTCGGTGCGGGGGGCTTCGGTGCGGGGGGCTCCCGAAGCATGCGGGGCCGCCCCCGTCGGCGCAACGGACCGGGGCCGGGGGGCGCGTTCAGCGTCGAGCTCTAGCCGGCGCCCGGCCGCTCCGGGGCCCGGCCCTGCCCGAACCGTCTGCGGAGCCTCCGGATGGCGTCCGCGTCCCCGACGATAGTCAACCGATCGCCTTCCTCGAGGCGCGTCCGCCCCGTGGGCACCAGCACCTCGCCGCCGCGGTGGACCAGCGCGATCAGGGCGCCACTCAGAAACGACATCTCCCGGATCTCGAGCCCGGCCAGGGGAGACGTGGGTCCACGCCCGTTCACGTTCACCGAGAGAAACCGCTCGGCGTGGAGCAGCGTTTCCTTCAGCTCCTGCTCCGACCCGGCCGACAGCCACTCCTCCATGAAGTGGTCCTGGTCCACCCGCTCAGCCATGGCGGCCAGGAAAGTCAGGTGCCGCGCCGCCCTGCTCTCGGGGCTCATGAGGAAGAAGAGCGCCCGGACGGGCTCGGCGGCCTCGTGCGGCTGCTCGTCCTCGATGGGGATCTCGACCCCCTGCTTCAACCGGACGAGGAGGAGATGGAACGATCGGACCCCGGCCAGCCGGAGGTGGGGGAACGCCACCCCCCGGGCCTGGGGCGTCAGCCCGATGGTGGACTCGGCCATGAAGCCCCGGGCGATACGCTCCGCCACGACCCCGGCATCCTCGGCCAGCCGGGCCGAGGCCTGCCACACCACGGCCTCGTAGTCCGCCGGCTCTTCCAGGTCCACCACCTTCGCGTCCGTCACCAGCTCGACGAACGGGTCCCGGCCCCCCGGCGACTGCTCGGTCAGGATCGCCCGGAGCTCCCGGTCCAGCCCCGGGTCCCGCTGCCGACCCAGTCGCTCGAAGACGTGGAAGACCGCGCCCTCCCGGGCCATGTGCTCGCGGGCGTAGTAGCGGTACCAGACCAACGACCCCACGATCAGCCCCAGCGTGAACAGCACCGTCAGCGCACCCATCTCCGTGATAAGCCACAGCGGCGCCACGAACCCCACGATCTGCATGCCCGGATACAGGGGCGAGGAGAAGCCGGGCTCGTACCCCTCGATCCGGCTCTCCCGGAGCACCACCACCGACAGGTTGATGAAGGCGAAGATCAGGAGCTGGAACGCGCTCGCCAGCTTGGCCACGGCCATCACGTCCAGCAGCAGGAGGCAGAGGATCATGACCGCCGCTGTGGTGCCGAGCGCCAGGGCGGGCGTCCCGAACCGGCCGAGCTCCGCGAAGCGCGGCGGGACCACGTGGTCGCGCCCCATGGCCAGCAGGTACCGCGAGGCCGACATGATCCCCGCGTTCCCCGTGGACGCGAACGCCGCAATGGCCGCCACCACCACCAGGATCACGCCCACCGACCCTGGCAGCCAGTCGAAGAAGGCCGCGGCCGCCGTGGCCGCCGGCGTCAGGTCCGCACGGAGCTCACCGGGATCGAGGACCGCCACCATGACGAACACGCCCACCACGTAGAACGCGGTGGCCGTGCCCAGGGACAGCACCATGCCCAGCGGGATGTTCCGGTCCGGGTCCTCGACCTCCTCCGCCACGCTCGCCACCTTCGTGAGCCCCGCGTACGACACGAACACCAGACCCACCGTGGCGAACAGGCCCTCGGACCCGAACGGCAGGAACGGTGAGAACTGCCCCCGCACCACCTCGCCGGCACCGATGGAGAACACCTCCACCAACCCCTGGACCACGAAGAAGCTGAGGACCGCCAGGAGTACGATCACCAGCCCACTCTGCAGGCGCCCTGTCTCCTTCGCCCCCACCAGGTTGATCAGCGTGAAGAAGAGCGTGAGGACGATGGCCACCGTCCGCATGGGCACCTCGGCGAACAGCGTCAGGTACGCGCCCATCCCGATGATAGCGAACGCGCTCTTCAGGATCAGCGCCGCCCAGGTGCCCAACCCGCCCACCGCGCCCACCACCGGCCCGAGACTTCGGTCCAGGAAGTAGTAGGTCCCCCCGCACGGGGCATGGCCGTAGAGAGCTCTGCCTTGCTCAGCATGGCCGGAACCACCAGCAGACCCGCCAGCAGGTAGGCCAGCACCACCGCCGGGCCCGCCTCCGCCGACGCCAGACCCGGGAGGAGGAAGAACCCGGAGCTGAACATGGCACCCGTCGAAATGGCGAAGACATCGAAGAGCTTCAACTCCTTCGACAGCCGTCCACCGGTCGGGACGCCCCGGGCCGGATCCCCGCCCGCCATCACGAATCCCCCATCACGAGCTGCCCGTCACGATATCCCTCACGCCACCATCACCCCGCCCTCACAACGGGCCTCCGGGGCCGTCCCGACCACGATCGCCGGGACGATGAACGGTGGACCCCGCCGACTCCGGGACCTCGACACCCTCCGGGACCCCCGTACCGGCGGCCCCCCCGGGCCGGCGGTCCCCAGGCACCACCAGAACCGACGCCGGGACCCGACCGACCAGCCGCTCCGCCGTGTTCCCCACAAGTAGCCCGCTCAGCCCCGCTCGAGCCGCGCTCCCCACCACCACCACATCGGCTTCCGTTCGCCAGACCACCTCCTCGATACACCCCACCACATCGCCCTTCTGAAGAACCACCGTGGTAGAAGATGGGATCCCCACATCCTCCAGGAGCCGCTCCACGCGCCGATGCCGCGACCGCTCCGCCGCCGCCAGGATCCGTTCCGCACGGGCGGGCCCGCCCCCCCGGCTCCGACTCGCGATCATGGACTCGCCCATCACCGACCAGCAGTGCAGAACCACAAGCTCCGCTCCCGACTCCGCAGCCAGGTCCGCCGCCGTCCGCACCACCTTCCGCGCTACCACCTCAGCCGCCGGCTCCGACACGTCGATCGCCGCCACCACCACCCGCACACCCGCGCTCTGTAACGGATGAAGGAGCCACGTGGGACACGTACACTCCCGGACCAGCGCCCGAGCGACTCCATCCGCCCCCGACCACCACCTCGATCCCTTCCCTCGCGCCACCGTGATCACCAGATCGTGGGCCCGGGCTACATCGGCGGGAATGCCGTCGGAACCGCCCCCTCCTGCGGCCCGGAGATCCACGTCACGGAGCCGCACCGGCAGACCCAGCGTGTCGGCTCGCTCCGCCATCCGCCCCAACCGACGACGACCCTCTACTCCCGCCAGCGTCAGCGACGCACCGTGGACCAGCGCCGTATGGACCGCGCAGTAGTACGCCCGCGCCGAGCCTCGCGCCCGCCGTTCCAGGTACAGAATCCGCCGGAACCTCGCCATGCCACCTCCCGGGTCCGAGGCACCCTCACTTCAAAGATCGCCGGGTTCTGCCCATCTGTAAAATACATATAAACGCACGATCGCATAGTCTATAGCTATGCTTTGTGCTGGGAGTCCGGGAGCCCGGGAGTCCGGGATTCCGGGGGGCTGGGGGGTTGGGGGCCGGCTATGCCGGGGGGCCGACCGAGGGCTGGGCGAGGTCGGTCCTGGCGGCTTCGGTGATGGCTACGACGGCGGGGTTCTTGATGCGGCGGTCGGCGGTGATGGCGAAGAACTGCTCCTTGAGGCCCCGTGCGCGGCCCACGATCTCGACGGCGTAGCGGACGCGGGTGTCGTGGACGATGATGGACGGTGCTGCGAACATGCCGGCGCCGGCCTCGGCGAGGACGTTGATGAGGTCGGTGGCCTCGACCTCGGCCACGATACGGGGCTGGATGTCGTTCCGTGCGAACCAGTCTTCGAGGGAGCGGCGGAGCGCGTATCCTTCTGCGGGGAGGAGGAAGGGCTGCCCGTCGAGGCTGTGGGGGAATCCGTCCCGGACCTGATGGGCCAGGAGTGGCGGTCCGAGGATGTCGATGGGGCTGGATCCCAGCGGATGATTGAACGCCTGGACGTTGGTGTTCGGCGGGATGGGTATGTCGGCCAGGACGAGGTCGACGTCGTGGGTGGCCAGATCGGCCAGGAGGCGGTCGGTGCGGTTCTCCCTCAGGACCATGCGGACCGGCTCCTCAAGCCCGAACGCGGGCGTCAGGAAGTGGAACGCCACCAGGTTCGGGAGCGTGGCGGCCAGCCCGACCACCAGGCGGATCGGCCGCCCCCGCAGGTGGCCCCGCACCGTCTCCTCCAGCTCGCGGCCGAGCCGGAAGATCTCGTCGGCGTACTCGAGCACCACCTTCCCTTCCGCCGTGAGGTTCATGCCGCGCCCGCTGCGGTCGAAGAGCGTCTGGCCGAGAGCCTCCTCGAGCTGACGGATCTGGGCGCTCACCGAGGGCTGGCTCACGCCGAGGGCCTCGGCCGCCGCCGTGACGCCCCCTTCCACGGCCACGGCGTGGAAGTATCGGAGATGATGGTAGTTCAGCATCGACATCCGGCGCCCCCTAATGATCGGTTGTGCCTATGGGTCCCCCACAAATCATAATGCGAGACTTCGACGACCGCCCGGACCGGGCCGCAGTTCACCGAGGTGTCCCGAACCCTCCGACGATTCGACGCCGCATGATGAGCGGAGACTTTGGGGCGCGTACCGACCCAAAGTCTCCTTCCATTGATCCC
>JAWODW010000086.1:0-5494 GCA_046483065.1 Longimicrobiales bacterium
CGCGTGACGACGGTGGTCCTCATGGTCCTCGCCGCCGTCCTCGCACTCTGGCTCCGGAACGCGCTCCAGGCGTTCCAGATCCTCCTCCAGATCGGCGCCGGGACCGGGCTCCTCTTCATCCTCCGCTGGTTCTGGTGGCGGATCAACGCGTTCAGCGAGATCACCGCCATGGTGGTCAGCTTCCTGGTGGCGTTCTGGCTCGAGCTGGTCCAGCCCCGGCTCTACCCCGGTCTCGACATGGACGCGTCGCTCAAGCTGGTCATCGGCGTGGCCATCACCACCGTCGCGTGGGTGTCCGTCACGCTCCTCGTCCGGCCCACGGAGACCGGCAAGCTCCGGAGCTTCTACCGCACCGCCCGGCCCGGCGGCCCCGGCTGGACCGCCGTGGCCGAGCGCGCCGCCGCCGACGGCGAGCCGCTCCCCACCGACCCCGCCGAAGACTGGACCGTCCCCGAGGGGATCCTGGCCATGACCGCCGGCGTGCTGGCCGTCTACGCGGCGCTCTTCGCCACCGGGTACTGGCTGTACGGGCGCTACGCCCTGGCGGCAGCGCTGAGCGTGGTGGCGGTGGCGGCCGCGGTGGCGCTGGCGAGGATCTGGGGGCGGGTGGCGGGGCGCCGCTGACGCGGCGGGGGCTCACTGCGTTCGCAACAGGCGCCGCTCGCGCGGCGCAACAGGCGGCCTTCGGCCGCAACAGGCCGCGCTGCGCGCGGCAACAGGCTCGGCTTCGCCTCGCAACAGGCGCCGCTGGCGCGGCGCAGGGGCTCGGCCTTCGGCCTCGCAGGGGAGAACAAACACCATCACCGGAGCCATGGTCACGGCAGACTGTTCCTGTCTGTGGCGTTTTCCTAACTTGAAATGGTCTTGGCCCCTACCCTATGTCTCGCGAGGGGAGCGCCGGTGCTGTCCCGATGCATCTTCTGCGGACATGAGTTCCCCGCCAACGCCACGCTGGAGCACTTCCCGGTCGGCGGTCGGGTAGGCTTCGATCCTCACCGCGGGCGGCTCTGGGCCATATGCGCCCTGTGTCGGCGTTGGACTCTTGCTCCCTTCGAGGAGCGCTGGGAGGCACTCGAGGAGCTGAAGCGGTTCGCCACCGACCGCGCTCGGCTGCTGGGCCAGACCGATACCATCGCTCTACTCCGTACCGGTGATGTGGAGATCGTGCAGATCGGCCGCTGCAGCCGGCGAGAGGAGGCGTGGTGGCGCTATGGCCGCGCACTGTCGCGCCAGCGCTCGCGGATCGCCCGGCTCTCGGGCCTGAACAACGTCGTCTTCGGTGCAGTTGTTGTCGCGGCGGCGCTGACCGGGGAGGCGGCCCTCCTCGGGGGGTTGGGCGCGTGGGTCGCCCCCGGGTTCTTCCGGCACGTTCTGCGAGAACGCCGTTTCGGGATGACGGCGTGGCGAGGCGAGGCCCCATGCCGGCAGTGCGGTCGGACGCGCTCGCGCCTGCACTTCACCGAGCGCCGACGGCTCATTATTGGGCCCTCCGAAGAGAGAGGGCTCTCGCTGCGGCTGCCCTGCGAGGGTTGCGGCGCGGAAAGCCGGAACGCCGGGTATCGCTTGCCCGACCGCGGAGCGGAGCACCTGCTCCGGCGCGTTCTGGCTTACCACAACCACGCCGGGGCCTCCGAGTCACGAGTCGGAGCGGCTGTCGAGGTCATCGAAGCTGTGGGCTCGGCTCCCGCATGGGTCGATCGCGTGGCGAGCCGCCAAACGACGCTTCGGGCGTTGGACCGCACCTCGGTCCTTGCTCTCGAGATTGCCCTCAGCGAAGAGGCAGAGCGCGTTGCCCTCCGGGTGGCGCTGAGCGAGCTGGAAGCAGAGTGGGAGGAAGCCGAACGAATCGCGGCGATTGCGGACGGGGAGCTCACGCAGGTTTCGGCGGTCGACACCCTCCGGGACGCGCCTGCCTCCCAGGTCGACGGCGACGCCTCGACGTCGCGACAGGGCGGACGAGTCAACTGAACGTACCGTCGGCACGGGTCATGGGGTGGCGCGTGGCACCCGGACCCCGTCCCGACCGACCACCACGCCCTATATTGTTCGCCATGACACCCGACACCCGAACGCGGCGCGCGGTGGTCCTCGCCGCCGGCCGCGGTATCCGGATGCAGGAGCCCGACGACGGCGTGGTGTTGACGCCGGGGCAGGCCGCCATGGCCGACGCAGGCCTCAAGATGCTCGTGCCGATCCACGGCCGACCGTTCCTGGCGTACGTCCTCCACGAGCTGGCGGAGGCCAGGCTCGAGGAGGTCTGCCTCGTGGTCGGCCCCGGCGACGATGACCCGGTCCGGGCCGCGGTGGAGGCCATGCCGCTGGAGCGGCTCCGGGCCTCGTTCGCCGTCCAGTCCCAGCCCCGGGGGTCGGCCCACGCCGTGCTGGCCGCCGAGTCGTGCGTGGACGACGAGCCGTTCCTCGTCATCAACGCCGACAACGTCTACACCGCCGGGGCGCTACGGGCCGTGGGCGCGCTCGAAGGGTCGGGGCTCGCCGGCTACGACGCCGACGCCCTCGTCGCCCGGTCCAACATCAAGCCGGAGCGGGTGGCGGCGTTCGCCCTCATCGAAGAGGAGGACGGGGCCATGGCCGGAATCGTCGAGAAGCCCGACGCCGCCACTGCGCTGGCCATGCAAGGCGCGCCGGTGAGCATGACGCTCTGGCGCTTCCAGCCCTCGATCTTCCAGGCCTGCCGCGACACCGAGCCGTCGCCCCGGGGCGAGCTGGAGCTGGTCGACACCGTGGAACTCGCCATCCGACGAGGAGCCCGATTCCAGGTGGTCCCGGTGGCCGACGGCGTGCTCGACATCTCCCGCCGGGCCGACATCCCCGCCGTGGAGCGATGGCTCCAGGGCGTGGAGCCGCGACCGTGAGTGGGCGGGCCCCGGCACCGTGGGCCATGGGAAGGTGGCCGCGCGGAAGGTGGGCGCCGGGACCGCCGCCGCCGGGACCGCCGGCTCCGGGACCGTCGGCTCCGGGACCGTCGGCTCCGGGACCGTCGGCTTCGGGACCGTCGGCTCCGGGACCGCACCCGTCTCCATTCCGCAATTTCATTCGAGCTCGAACGAAATCGGAATTCGGTATGTCGGCTAACTTTTTCTATGACAACAACTTAACGTTCGATGCGCTCGATTAGTTCGTTCACGTTCGAACGATCTCATGGATCGGACACCCCTCCCACCGGTGGCGACGGACGATGAAGAGCGTGCCCGACTCCGACGACCCGGCCGTCCGTCTCTTCGTCCCCGGGCGCATCGAGGTCCTGGGCAAGCACACCGATTACGCCGGCGGCCGGAGTCTGCTGGCCGCTGTGGATCGGGGGTTCACGGTGGCGGTCGCGGCGGTGGAGGATGACGCGATCACGGTGGTCGACACGGTCCGCGGCGAACGGGTCCGGATCCCGCTGTCCGGGCACGCCGAGAGCGGGGCGGCGGTACTCGCCTCGGGTGCCTCGAGTGCCCCGGGTGCCACGACGGAGTCCGGCTCGGAGTCGGCCTCGGAGTCGGCCCCGGGGTCCGCCTCGGCGTCCGCCGAACCCGCGTGGGCGGTCTATCCGCGGACCGTGGTGGGCCGGATGGCTCGGGACTTTCCGGGTCGCCTGACGGGCTGCCGGATCGAGCTCTCCAGCGACTTACCGGCCGCCGCGGGGCTCAGCAGCTCGAGCGCCCTGATCACCGCCATCTTCCTGGCCCTCGACGCCGTGTCCGGGTTCTCGAGGTCGGAGCGGTACCGGGCGGCCATCGGGGGGCCACCCTTGGCGGCCGAGCCGACGGCCCGGGTGGCCCCGGAGGCCCGGGAGGCGCTCGCCGGCTACCTCGGCGCCGTGGAGCGCGGCTCGCCGTTCCCGGGGCTGGGGTCGGCCCGGGAGCCGGGGTCCACCCCGGAGGCCGGCGCTGGCGGTGGAGCCGAGGGCGTGGGTACGCGGGGCGGGTCGGAGGACCACGTGGCCATCCTCTGCGCGGAGCCCGGGGCGTTGGTCCGGTACGTCTTCGAGCCGGTGCGCGCGGAGGGCGCGGTGGCCGTGCCTGCGGGCCACGTCTTCGTGGTGGCGGCCAGCGGGGTGGTCGCGCCGAAGACGGGCTCGGCCCGGGACCGCTACAACCGCCTGAGTGATGACGCCGCCCGGGTCGCCGCGATCTGGCGGAAGGCGACGGGCGAGTCGCACGCCCACATCGGTGCGATCCTCGACGACGCCGGCGTGCGACGGCTCCACGACGTCGTCTGGTGCGGCGCCCGTCGCGGGGAACGGGACGCGCTCCGACGACGGGTCCGCCACTTCGCCGCGGAGAGCACGGAGATCGTGCCCGCCGCCGCCGACGCACTGGCCGCCGGTGATCTGGCCCGCTTCGGCGAGCTGGTGGACCGCTCCCAGGCACTGGCCGAAGAGCTCCTCGGCAACCAGGTGCCCGAGACCGTGCAGCTGGCCCGGTCCGCCCGGGATCTCGGCGCTGCCGCCGCCTCCGCCTTCGGCGCCGGCTTTGGCGGCTCTGTCTGGGCGCTGGTCTCCACCTCGGACGCCGTGGTTTTCGTCGACGACTGGCGCGCCCGCTACCTCGATGCGTTCCCCGGGCGCACGAGCGAGGCCGCCTTCTTCATCAGTCCCGCCGCCACGCCCGCCCGGACCCGGTAGCCAACGGAAGTCCCGGGCAGCCATGTGGCCGTCCCATCCCGACAGCCAACAGTTCCTGTGGACATCATCCGATGCCCCGGGGATGCAGAGCGGGACGACCTCCGGCCCGCGCCCGACGGACGGTGCGCCAGGTGGCCTCGTCCCATAGCTTTTCGGGACACTCGTATAGCTGACTGATGAGGTGCTCATGTCCGACTCCGTCGATCGCCGCGACTTCCTGAAGACCAGCGCCGTCACCGGCGCCGCGTTCGCCCTCGGCTCCCGCTCGCTGGAGGCTTCGCCGCCGATCCCGCCACGGCCCGCGCAGCAGGGCACGGCCCTCTTCACGGCGCCACCGGTGGAGACGGTCCGGATGGGCTTCGTCGGCATCGGCCACCAGGGCGCGGCCCACGTCCGCAACTTCCTCCGGATCCCGGGCGTGGAGATCACGGCGCTCTGCGACATCGTCCCGGAGAAGGTCGAGCGCGTGGCGCAGTGGGTGGTCGACGACGGGCGCCCGGCGCCGACGTCGTATACCGACGGGCCGGAGGCCTTCCGGCGGATGTGCGCCGAGGAGGAGCTGGATCTGGTCTTCACGTCCACGCCGTGGAACTGGCACGCGCCCGTCTGCGTGGCGGCCATGGAGCACGGGAAGCACGCCGCCACCGAGGTGCCCATGGCGCCCACGCTCGACGAGCTGTGGCAGCTGGTGGAGACGGCCGAGCGGACGGAGCGGCACTGCGTCATGATGGAGAACTGCTGCTACGACCGGACCGAGATGATGATCCTGAACATGGTCCGGCACGGCGTCTTCGGGGAGCTGCTCCACGCCGAGTGCGGCTACCTCCACGACCTCCGGGAGCTGAAGCTCACCGACTTCTACGA
>JAWODW010000038.1:0-16314 GCA_046483065.1 Longimicrobiales bacterium
ACGAAGACGGCCTTGGATCGGCCATCGTGGACAATGCCGCCACCAGGCTTTACGTGGTGGTCGAGCCTGTCTTTTTTGCAGGGTGTTATCCCGAATTCCGCATCTATCGTGCGTTAAGCTGAGCATTGGGTAAAGTAACCTTAATGGGCCCACTGATCCTTTTGAATGTAAAGGTCAGGTCACCCCAACGATCAATATCCAGTCCATTCCCGCTCTCGCAATCAAAAGGGGTGGATTGGTAATACTTGTTGTCTTCGACTATATTGTCCAGATCCTGCCGGCAGCTTACTCCCACATCACTGTTGATAAAATTATTGTTGCGGACCGTGTTGTTTTGCGGTTCATTGAACCATGCCCACGATCCGTTGTTTATGTCGACGAATGTATTGTTGATAAAAAGCGTGGAATCGATATGGCGGGGTTTAAACCCTCCTTCACAATTGTATAATGTATTGCCTGTCCAGATGTGTTCGTAGTTGATCTCCTTTTTCGCATGAATGGTGATGGAGTATGAGTTGTGATCGATATTCCATAATTTGTTGTTTCGAACGATAATATAGTTGGAATTGTACCAGTGCATGATCAGGTTGTAATCCCGCATCCGGTTGTTTTCGATGAGCATCCACTCACTGGTGTCGGCGGGCGGATCGGGATCGGACCAGTGGGCTTTGATGTCGATGGAGTTTTCGATCCTGCTCTCGGGGTGGTCGGCGAAGGCCTGGGTATAATAAAAGTCATTGTCCTGGATCACCGTCCCTTTGCAGGTATAGTCTTTTTGGTTGGTTTGGATACCGTCCGTAGCGTCGAAGATCTCATTTTTGACTATATGGGTATGTTCGGCCTGGACCACCCCAATGCCCACCGCATCGGTTTCCGGGCCATCCGGCTCTACACCTGCGATAATGCTGTTTTGAAGGGTGTTGTGACGGGCTATTGGTTTTTTGTGTCCCTGGTCCTTCGAGTGAAGCCGCCCGAATTTGGCTGCCCCCCGGCTGATATTATTCGTGGCATCTTCCCACATCAGGCGGTGGAAAACATTATAGTCGGAAGAACCGCTGTTATGTCCGCTGTACGGACAACAGCCGGTGACATTCAATTTATCACCTATCTCCAGCCGATCGACTACCCACCAATCCGCTTGCAGGAAGTATAAAGCCGCCACAACTGCCCGGTCGGAAGCGGGGATATCCCAAACGTGAGTTGCTTCTTCAGGGTTATCAGGGTTTCGGTACAATAGCCAGCGCCGTTCATTTTCCGTTCCCGAAGCCGTTATTTCAATTTTCCCCAGCCCGCTGTAGTCCCCCGGCTCCACCCAAAAGATCCGTTTGTCCCCATCGTTGATAGCCGACCAATCGCTGTTGGAGCTGATGACGAACTGTTCCGGGTCGGAGGCATCGTATTCCGGAAACTCGATGAGCTTTTCATAACTGCCGCCGCCGGCATCTTCGACCTTCTGTGCCGACAGGGGTGAGGAAACCACCAGTAAACCGATTAATAGTAAGAGACACGTGCGGAGGATTTCGATTTTTTTTATCCCCGGAGTAGGAGTAAGAAGAGAAGACAATACAGCGGGGGTATTGTTACGCTTTACGGTTGGCAGGGTGTACATAGGATCAATATTTAAACGTTACAATAATATATGGCGTTTGGAGTCATATTCGTGGGACTGATGCTGCAAATTAAACATTTATTTTCAAAGAAACAAAATTTGTGGGAATCATATTCGCCTGACGGATGCTGTTTGGTGAAAGTAGCCCCAGCCCTCAACAACCGATTGCCTAAACAACGAATTGTAATACATTGATAAAAAAAAAATTAAAAAACTTCTTAAGATTACCCCAGGATAAAATCAGAGAAATATCTCACTTTACAATGAAAAAGCACAACGAAGAGACTTTAAAAAAGGGTATTGAAAAGTTGGTCAGTCACTCCCAAACCTTTAATTTTCTTAATGAGGAAGTTGATCTTTATTCACTTGATGACCCGAAAAAAAATATTAAATGGAAAAAGGCAATATCATTCTGACGCTATGGAAAATCACCTAATGCCTCCATCTAAATGGAACTCATTATCATCAATTACTAAAATCTTTCCATCAAATTATTATGCAGCTCTTTGCTCACCCATTTATCCCGATTATCGTTTTGCGGCATTTTTGACTTATCCTCCGTTTCAGCCAGGTTATACCGGGGATTATAAAACGTACGTGCATATATACTGGTATCGGATTAAGCCCTGATCTTGCGATGCACCCTTGTAAGCTCCCCTGGAAGGTAGAAGAGCCAGCATCGAAACTTCCAGTGTCGCGCACCAGTGGCACGAGCGCGGTACCGTTCGGACGAGCGGCAGGCGCGTGGAGGGATCGAAACGACTCCGGACCAGAGTGATGAGCCCTGTAATTCCAACCACCTTGATGGGCGCGGCAATGGCGGCAGTGCAGGAGTCGGTCGGCACCGCCCCCGTCATTGAGGTGAACACCGCTGCGCTGGTGGCCTTCATCGTCTACCTGGTGCTGCTCATCGGGATCGGGTTGTGGTCCGCCCGGTTCAGCTCGGAGGGGTTGAGCGAGTTCTTCCTGGGCGGCCGGAAGATGCACCGGTTCGTGGTGGCCCTCTCGGCGGTGGTCTCGGGGCGCAGCTCGTGGCTGCTCCTGGGCGTCACGGGGATGGCGTTCACCATGGGCGCGTCGGCGCTCTGGGCGGTGGCCGGCTACACGGTGGTGGAGGCGTTCCTGTTCCTCTTCTACGCCCCCCGGCTCCGGCGGTTCAGCGAGCACTACGACTCCATCACGCTGCCGGACTTCTTCGCCGACCGGTTCAACGACACCGGCGCGCTGCGGGTGGTGCTGGCCGGGGTGATCCTGGTCTTCATGGTGGCATACGTGGCGGCCCAGTTCGTGGGCGGCGGGAAGGCCATCGGCGCCAGCTTCGGCCTGACGCCGAACGCGGGGATCCTGATCACGGCCGGGATCGTGCTGGCGTATACGGTGCTGGGCGGGTTCCTGGCGGTGAGCCTGACCGACACGGTGCAGGCGGTGTTCATGCTCTTCGCGCTCCTGGCGCTGCCGTGGATCGCCATTGCCGACTTCGGCGGTTGGGGCGCCATGGTGGCCGCCCTGAGCACGCTGGACCCGGGGCTCCCGGACCCGTTCGCCATCGCCGCCGGCGCCGGCCTCGGCTTCATCGGCATCGGCCTCGGCTCACCCGGCAACCCCCATATCCTGGTTCGTTACATGTCCATCGAGAACGCGCGGCAGCTCCGGTTCGCCGCAGTGGTGGGCACGGTCTGGAACGTCCTCATGGGCGCCGGCGCCGTCCTCATCGGGATGATCGGACGGGCGTTCATTACCAGCGCGGAGCTGCTCCCCCAGGCCGACCCGGAGAATATCTTCCCGGTCCTGGCCCAGCAGCATCTCCCGGCGCCGGTCTTCGGTGTGGTGGTGGCGGCGATCTTCGCGGCCATCATGTCCACGGCCGATTCCCAGCTCCTGGTGGCGGCGTCCACGCTGGTCCGGGACGTCTACGAGAAGGTGATCCGGAAGGGGGAGCCGCTGACGCAGCGGGCGCTGGTGATCCTCAGCCGCCTGGTGGTGGCCGTGCTGGTGGTGGTGGCGCTGGTCCTGGGATGGGCCGCCGACGAGCTGGTCTTCTGGCTCGTCCTCTTCGCCTGGGCCGGGCTCGGCGCCGCCCTCGGCCCCACCTCGATCCTGGCCCTCTTCTGGAAGCGGACCACCCGCGCCGGCGTGTTCGCCGGGCTCGCCGCGGGAACGATCACCACCTTCATCTGGTATCTCACGCCGACGCTCAAGGACGCGCTCTACGAGCTGATCCCCGCCTTCGCGGCGGGACTCGCCGCCACCGTGGTGGTGAGCCTGCTCACGAGCCCGCCGGCCGAGACCGATGCCATGTTCGAGACCATGATCGACCAGGAGGAAGCTTGAAGCTCTGGACCCTGATTCGTGCGACGACGGACGCCCGCACCCTCGTCGCCTCCCTGACCCCGGTGGTGGCTGCGGCCCTCATCCTGGCCACGGCCACCCCGACCGGCGCGCAGGGACACGGTGACCGGCAGCAGCCCGAACGGTACCACCCCTTCCAGCAGGCGGTGGCGTACCGGATCGAGGCCAGTCAGGACGACACGACGGACGTCCTCACCGGACGGGCACGACTCCGCTACACCAACCACGCGCCGGAAGCGGTCCATCGGCTCTACTTCCACCAGTACCTGAACGCGTTCCGGCCGAACAGCGCATGGGCGGAGTACGACCTCCGGTTCGACAATCGGACGTTCCAGGACCTGGGGCCCGATGAGCACGCGTTCGAGCGGATCACGTCGTTCACGGTGGATGGCGACGCCGTGGAGCCGGTCTACCCGGGTAGCCCCGACTCCACCGTCTTCTACGTCCAGCTCCCCGAGCCGCTGGCCCCCGGCGAGTCGCTGGAGGCGATGGTCGACTGGACGGCCCGGCTGGCCACGGAGCCCCGGCGCCAGGGCCGGGCCGACCGCCACTACAACTGGGCCCACTGGTACCCCCGCATCGCGTTCTACGGCGCCGACGGCTGGGAGACCCGACCGCATATCCGCCCGGGCGAGCTGAACGGCACTTTCGCCGCCTATGACGTGACGCTGGAGGTGCCCGCCGACCAGGTCATGGGCGCCACGGGCGTGCCCGCCTACGGCGACCCCGGGTGGGAGGCGGCCATGGTGGAGGAGTCCGAGCCGACGCGCTACCGTCGCGACCACTTCGGAGGTCACCTCGCCGACGGTCTGGGCCTGCTGGAGTCCATGCCGTCGCCCGACCGGAAGCAGGTCCGCTGGCGGGCCAAGCACGTCCACAACTTCGCCTGGAGCACATCGCCGGAGTACCGGTACCTGGGCGGACGGTGGGAGGGGCAGCCGATCCACCTGCTCTGGCAGCCGTCGAGCGAGCGGTGGGACGCGGCGGCGATCATGGAACGGCAGAAGGACGCCCTGGACTGGATCGTCGAGCTGTTCGGTGAGTACCCGTGGCCCCAGATCACCGTCACCGACCGGGTGGAGGGCGGCGCCACCGAGTACCCCATGCTGTACATGACCAGCGGCGGCGCGGTGGTCCACGAGTCCATGCACATGGTGGCCCACGGGATCCTGGCCAACAACGAGTGGAAGGACGGCTGGCTCGATGAAGGGATGGCCAGCTTCCTCACCAGCTGGCTGCGGGTGGAGGAGGGCGCCGATCCGGAGCAGGTCTGGGGCCGGTCCCGGGACTACATCGCCGGGATGGACCGGGCGGGCGAGTCGGAGCCCGTGGGGCTCCCGGGTGCCGGGTTCTCCAGCTACCGGATGTACTCCACCATGACGTACACCAAGGGCTCCCTCGTCCTGCGCATGCTTCGCGATATGCTCGGCGAGGACGTGTTCCGGACGGGGCTCCGGGAGTACTACCAGCGGTTCCGGTTCCACAACGTCACCCGCCACGACTTCCGCCAGGTCATGGAGGACGTATCGGGCCGCGACCTCGGCTGGTTCTTCCGCCAGTGGCTCGACACCACCGACTGGCTCGACTACCAGGTCGGCCAGGTGTCGGTTTCCGGCGCGCCGGCCGACCTTACCGTAACCGTCGAGATCCGCCGCGAGGGGCCGGCGTGGATGCCCGTGGTGGTGGAGGCTGGCGACGCCCGGACCACGGTGGAGAGCCGCGAACGGAGCACCACCGTGACACTCCATCCCACCACGCGGCCGGAGGCCGTGGTGGTCGACCCGGACGGCTCACTCCTGGACGCGGACCGCTCGAACAATCGGCGCCCCGTTCGGTGACGCCGCGCTTGCGCTTCACACGCGGGCGAACATATTTACCGGACTTATGTCCCAATCCGAAACGCGGCGTCCCTCTACCGCCGCCCAGGCCGCTCTCGGGGTGATCCTGGCCGGGACCGGCCTGTATCTGGTCCCGTCGCTCGCCCTGGACGGCTCGACTTCCACCGCGGTCCTCGCCGCGGTCCTCTGGCTCGGAGGTATCGGCCTGGTCTGGTACCTCTACCGCCGGGACATGCGCCGCGGCGGGGTGGCGCTGGCCCGGGAGCGGGAGGCCCACGCGCTCTACCGCTCGCTGGTGGAGCACGGCGAGGAGGCCCACGTGGTGGTCGGCCATGCCGGCGACATCTCCTTCGCCAGCCCCAACACCCGGCACGTGCTCGGTGTGGACCCCGAGAAGCTCGAGGCGCAGGGCGGCCTCATCGACATGGTCGAGGGACGAGACCGGCGGCGGGTGCTCCAGGAGTTCGCCCGGGTCCGCGCCACCCCCGGCGGCACCGCCTCCTTCGAGGTGGCCGGCCGCCGCGCCGACGGCACCGACTGCCATATGGTGGCCCGGGCCGTGAACCTGTCGGGCTCGTCCATCGTGGGCGGGATCCTGTTCATCCTCCGGGACATCACGCCCCGGAAGATGTTCGAGACGGAGATCCAGCACCTGGCGTACTACGACGCCCTCACGGGGCTGGCCAACCGCCGGTTCTTCTTCGAGCAGGGGGAGAAGGCCCTCTCGCTGGCGCGGCGCCACAGGGAAGCGGTGGCGGTCTTCTACATGGACCTGGACCGGTTCAAGCAGGTCAACGACACGCTGGGCCACGAGAAGGGCGACGAGCTGTTGAAGGACGTGGCCCGGTCGCTGGAGGAGAGCCTGCGAGAGACCGACGTCATCGCGCGGCTCGGCGGTGATGAGTTTGCTGTGGTCCTGACGGAGGTGCGGGACGAGGAGGCCGCCGGTCGGGTGGCGCACCGTGTGCTCGAGAACATGCCGGCGAGTGTGACGCAGGAGGGGCACGAGATCCCGGTGGGCGCCAGTCTGGGCGTGGCCATGTTCCCTGAGGACGCCGACACCCTGGAATCGCTGGTGAAGGCGGCCGACCTGGCCATGTACCGGGCGAAGGGCAACGAGTCGGGGATCCAGTTCTACCGGCCCGAGCTGCGCCAGGTGCTCACCCACCAGCTCAGCCTGGAGGCAGATATGCGCCAGGCGCTGGAGCACCACGAGTTCCACCTCCACTACCAGCCGGTCTACAACATCATGACCGGTGAGATGGCGGGGGCGGAGGCGCTCTCCCGCTGGCGTCACTTCACCCGGGGGCTGGTGGCCGCATCGGAGTTCATCGAGCTGGCCGAGAAGACGGGCCTGATCCGGTCGCTGGACCGCTGGGCCATCGCCCGGGCCATCCATCAGCGGTCGACCCAGCTCGACGGGCGCTGGAAGGGATGGGTGGCCGTGAACCTGTCGCCCCAGTCGCTGCGCGACCCGGGCCTGGCCGCGTTCGTCCGGGACACCATGGAGGCGGCCGAGTTCGAGCCCGGCTCCCTGGTCGTGGAGATGCCCGAGGGTGCCGTCGTCCACGACCCGGATGTGGCTGCCGAGCTGATGTGGGAGCTGAAGAACACCGGCGCCGCCATCGCCCTCGATGACTACGGCGGGGGCGCCACGCCGTTCGGCCAGTTGAAGAAGCTGCCCATCGACATCCTCAAGCTGCACCCCGACTTCATAGCCGGCATCGGCTCGGACGGGGGCGACGAGCACCTGGTGGAGGCCACCATCTCCATCGCCCACGGGATCCGCGCCAAGGTCCTGGCCAAGGGCGTCGAACGCGATGACCAGATGGAATGGCTCCGGGACTCGGGCTGCGACTTCATCCAGGGCTACCTCATGGGCGCGCCCATGCCCGCCGAGGAGCTCAGCGGCGAGCGGCAGGACGCCAGGACGGAGGAGAAGGCCGGCGCCTGACGGCGTCCACCGGCACCGATGCGGGCGCAGAAACAGCCCGGCCGATTCGAATCGGCCGGGCTGTTTCTGCTAGACTGGCCCGTACATTCTAGTGACGGTCCCGGAAGTCCTCGTACAGCCGGTCGTGCTTGTTGTCCCGCGGGTCCACTTCCTCCCCGCCGATCCACATCCGCTGCACCGCGGTGGTCAGCTGGAGGAGGTCGCCGTCGGTGAGGATCAGGTCGGCGCGCTTGCCGGGCGAGATGCTGCCCATCTCGGCGCCGAGCCCCAGGATCTCCGCGGGTGTGAGCGTCACCGCCCGCACCGCCACGTCGTGCGGCAGCCCGTACGCCCGGTGCCGTGCGGCGTAGTGGGGCAGGTTCCGGACGTTGGAGACGTCGGTGGTGGTGAACGCCACGGGCACCCCCGCCTCGTGCAGCACGCCGGCGTTGACCCATGCGGCGTCGTGGGGATCGTCCCGGTCGCCCGTCGGGCTGTTGCCCGTGTTCAGCGCCACGGGGATGCCTCGCTCGCCGAGCTCGTCGGCCACGCGATGGGCCTCGGCGCCGCCGATGATGACGGGGCGGACGTCGGGGAACTCGTCGAGGAAGAGGAGGAGCGTGCGGATGTCCCGCTCGCTGCTGACCCGGAAGAAGGCCGGCATCTCGCCCGTCACCACCGGGACCAAGGACTCGAGCATGAGCCGCTCGCCGCCGTGGACCTGGGCCTCGAAGGGCATGTCCGGATCGTCCCGGGTGGTGGGTCGCTCCATGAACAGGAGCGTCCGCTCGAAGAGGTCGACGAGCGCTTCCAGGTCATCGCCCTCGAGCTCCGGGTCGTCCCACGCGTTCCCGCTCGGACGCGGGAAATTGATGACCATGGCGGCCCGGTCCTGGATCGACAGTCGGTGGGGGGTGTCTCCCTTCAGCTGGATCAGCGACCCGGCGCCGGGGATCGTCCCCGCCTGTTGATGCGTGAGGGCCGTCGTGATCCCGTTCATCCGGGCCACGCCGTACGTTGTCGAGTGGGGCTGCAGCCCGATCATGGCGCGCAGGTGCGGGTTGAACTCACCCGTCTCCCGCTGATCGGTGGCCGTCGCCACCGACCCGATCTCCAGGAGCCCCAGCCCGGTGGAGAGGTCGGTCATCCCCGGGAACAGGTGGCCCTCCACGGGCACCCGGCGCGCGTCGGCGGGGATACTCACCTCCGAGGTCGGGCCCACGGCCTCGATGCGGCCGTTCCGCACCACCACCGCGCCGTCCTCGATGGCCGGGCCGGTGACCGGGTGGACGGTGGCGCCCACCAGCGCGTAGACGTCGTCCGCGGTCTCGTCGGCGGTCGCGCCGGTGTTGTGGTCGGCATCCCGCGGGCCCGCGAAGAGGTCGCCCTCGTCCTCCAGCGACCGGGCGGTGGCCCACGGCACCGTGGCCGCCACCGTGCGCGTCACGCCGGTCTCCAGCGTTCGCATCGGCGCGCGGCGGTATTCCGCCTCCGCCGTCCGGTCCCAGTAGACGATCCCGTCCATGATGGTCTTCTCCACCCGGCTGTTACTGTCGAACGGGTCGCCGCTCAACAGCACGATGTCGCCGTGCATTCCTTCGGCGATGGAGCCCACCTTGTCACCGATCAGCATCTGCTCGGCAGGGTAGCGCGTGTACATGCGCAGCGCTTCCTCCCGCGCCATACCGCCGTATCGGACGGGCTTCTGGATCTCGTAGAGCGCGAACACCTGAAGCCGCTCGCTGTCGGAGTTGAGGCTGGTATGCACGCCGTGCTCATGCAGGATCGCCGCGTTGTACGGGATCGCGTCGAACGCCTCCAGCTTGTACTGCCACCAGTCGCTGAACGTGGTGGCGTAGGCGCCGTGGCGGGCCACTTCGTCGGCCACCTTGTACCCTTCGAGGATGTGGACGAAGCCGTCGATGGTGAAGCCGAAACGTTCGGCCACGTCCATGAGCATGAGCGTCTCGTCGGCGCGGTAGCTGTGGGCCTGGACGCGGATCCGACCGTTGAGGATGTCGACGAGGGCCTCGAGCCGGAGGTCGCGGCGGGGCGGCACGCGGAAGTCGCGGCGGTTCTCCCTGTAGCGCTCCCAGACCTCCTCGTAGGCCCGTGCGGCGTTGAAGGCCTGGACGTAGATGCCCTCGACGCCCTGGCGGGAGAACGGGTAGCGTCGGACCCCATCGCCGCCCCGGTTCTTCCGGGTGACGTTCTCACCGAGTGCGAACTTCACGATCTGGGGTGCGCCCTGGATCATGAACTGGTACGGGTCGGTCAGCCCCCAGCGGGGCTTGATGATGGCGCTCTGGCCGCCGATAGGGTTGCAGCTCCCGTGCATCACATGGGCGGTGGTGACACCGCCGATCAGTGCCCGGAAAACCCCGTACTGCTGGGGGTCGAGCTGGTCGATGACCCGGACCTCGGGCACGATGGCGGACGTGCACTCGTTGCTCGTGGTCATGGCGATGTGCGAGTGCGGGTCCACGAAGCCGGGGATGGCCGTGAACCCGGCGCCCTCGACGGTCTTCACGCCGCGAGGCGCGTTGAGGTCCGGCCCGATCTCGCGGATCACGCCGTCACGGATCAGGATGTCGGTGCCGGTCAGGACCCGTCCGGTGGCGGTCCAGACCGAGTCGAGGTCCTGGATCAGGATCGACCCCCGGGGCACGTCTACGGCGCCCTCCTCGAGCTGGGGTTTGAAACCCGGGTCGGTCAGGACCACCGGCGTGTTCTGGGCGGCCGCAGATCCGGCCGCGAGGATGATCGCCGCTGCGAAGGTCGCCAGTGTAGTCGTCGTATGCTTCATGAAGCTCCTCATCGGGCACCTCCCGGCACCGTGCGTTCCGCAGTCCATCGGGCCACGCCCAGGGGCCCTGCGTCGGCCTCACCCGAGGCCTGGTCCCCCTCGACGGTCCCCGTAATCTCGATTTCCATGGTCTGACCACCCTGCTCCATCACCGCCGTCACGCTGATGGCGCTGCCGTCGATGACGCCGTCCACCAGCTGCAGGATCATCCCCTGCATGGTCATGGTGCCGGTGAAGGAGGCCCCCTCCTGATCGATGACGAGGACGCCGTCGATCCGCTGGCCCTGGGCGTCGAGCTCCATCTCCCACTCGCCGCCGAACGCCACGGCGGCCTCGGGGTCGCCGCCAGCCCGGGCAGTGGCGCCCTTCTCCAGCCACCCTTCCACGAAGGTGGAGACTACGCGGGTGTCCTCGGCGAAGAGCGGCCCCGACGCCACCACGAACGTGGCCGGGAGCCCCTCATCGAGCTCGGGGATCCACGGCACGTCGAAGAGCTGCGCCGGCGTGCGGGTGAGGGCGGTGAGGGCGTCGGCCTCGCTCAGGCCGTACTCCACGGCCTTCCGGGCCCCGTCGAGGATCTTGCCGCTTCCCCCGCTCGTCAGGGCGAAGGTCACTCCGGCCTCGGACAGCCGGCCGGCGTTGGCGTAGCGGTCCTCGATGTCCCGCTTCTCCCGCTCGGCCGCCGGGTCCAGCGGCGCGTCAGTGGTATCGGCCTCGGGATCCCAGCGCCGGGCCGTAGGGAAGTCGGTGGAGACCAGGACCGGGATGTCCCGCGTCTCCAGCGCCTCCGCCACCTTCCATGCCTCGCCGCCCCCCACGATCACCGGTCGGAATCCGTACTCATCGGCAAGCCCGACCACGCGCAGGATGTCCGCGGCTCTGTCGGCCTCGAAGTAGACGGGCAGCCCGTCGAGGGCCTCCCGCAGGACCGCGTAGTCCGGGTCGTAGGCCGGGGCGGTCATGCCCCGGGGCCCGTCCCGGTGAGCTGCCAGCTGGACGCCGCGGCGCCGGGCGTCCTCGAACGCCTGGCGGAAGAACGTCATGACACCGAAGAGCGTGCCCGGGTACACGCCGGGCGCGCCCTGGAGCGCGAAGGCGGGGCCGAGCTCCGGCTGGAGCACCAGCTGCTCCGGGATCGTCGCGTCCACGCGGTGGAGCAGGAGCGCTCCCCGGCCGGGCATCATGGCGCCGTCGGGGTGCACGGCCGCGGCCACGATCCCTTGTCTCCGGTGCGCCGCCAGGTCCTCACCCACGGCCGTCAGGTGCGCCACGAGCCGCCGGGCGGGCATGAACCCCTGGACCGCCCGCGGGGCGTTCCAGATCTCGAGCTGGCTCCGGTCGATGTCCGGATCGGGGCGCTCGTAGTCGGCGTCGCCGGCGCCATCGATGAGGCCCGGGTAGACGATCAACGAGTCGCCGGGCAGCACCTCGGCGTCCGCCGGCACGGTGATGCCGGAGCCCATGGCCTCGATCAGCGCGCCGCGGACCACGATGGTGATGTTCTCGTCCACACGGCCATCGGCCCGGATCACCGTCACGTTTTCGAGGGCGTACGCCGCAGGGCGTGGCACGTCCTCGTACTGGGCATCGGCGGTGACGGGGAACGCGAGCGCCGCGGCGGCGGCGATAACGCCCGTCCGCGCGAGGCCAACCTTGCTCACCATAATGCTGCTTCCTTGTTGTCGGTCGGAAGAAGTGCCGGAGGCCCGTAACGTGCAGTTCTGGAATCGAGCGGGCAACTCTCGTACGTTCACGGCGTGATCCCTGCAGTCGGGACCGTAGGCCGTGCACACCGAGAGCGAGCGAATCGAGAGGTTATGAATACACGACTGCCCGATGCCGTCGTCGAACCCGATGGCGGGACCATCGTCTACCTGGTGCTGGACGGCCTCGGCGGCCTGCCGCACCCGGAGACGGGGAGGACCGAGCTGGAATCGGCGGACACCCCGAACCTGGACCGGCTGGCCCGGCGGTCGGCCCTGGGCCAGATCACGCCGGTCCAGTCGGGGATCGCCCCGGGGAGCGGGCCCGGCCATCTGGCGCTGTTCGGCTACGACCCGGTGGAGTACAACATCGGCCGGGGCGTGCTCAGCGCACTGGGCGTAGACTTCGAGCTGGAGCCCGGCGACCTGGCGGGCCGCCTGAACCTGTGCACCCTGGACGACGCCGGGAACGTGGCAGACCGCCGGGCGGGCCGGCCGTCCGACCAGGAGAACGCCCGCCTCGTCGCCATGCTCCGGGACGCCATCACCGAGGTGGACGGCGTGCGCGTGTTCTGGGAGTCGGAGAAGGAGCACAGGGTGGTCCTGATCCTCCGGGGCGAAGGGCTCTCGGCCGACCTCACGGACACGGACCCGCAGGAGACGGGCGTGCCGCCCAACCGGATGGAGGGCACCTCCGCCGACGGGAACGCGACGGCGCGCGTGGTCCGGAAGGTCCTGGACCAGGCCCGGGGGGTCCTGGCCGACGAGCCCGTGGCCAACGGGGTCCTGGGCCGGGGCTTCGCCACCTACCACCGGTACCCGTCCATGCAGGAGCGGTTCGGGCTCGCGCCTGTGTGCATCGCTCGCTACCCCATGTACCGGGGCGTGTCCCGGCTCCTGGGGATGGATATCGCCGCGCCCGCCGGGACCGACGCCGACAGCGTGGACGTCCTGGCCGAGCAGCTCGCCGACCACGACTTCGCGTTCGTCCACTTCAAGTACCCGGACAGCCGGGGGGAGGACGGTGACTTCGACGCCAAGGTGGCCGCTATCGAGGCGGTGGACGCGCTGGTCCCGGACATCGAGGCGCTGGAGCCCGACGTGATCGTGGTCACCGGCGACCACTCGACACCCGCTACCCTCCGGGCCCACTCCTGGCACCCGGTGCCCGTCCTGATCGCCTCGGATTGGTGCCGCGGGAGCGGCGCCGACGGCTTCGGCGAGACCGCGTGCCTCCGCGGCGAGCTCGGGACCTTCGCAGCGAAGCACCTCATGTCCCTCGCGCTGGCACACGCCCGGCGCCTCGCCAAGTTCGGCGCATGAGCGGGAACGGGCGGGGCGGCGAGGTGGAGGCGGTGCTGCGGGAAGCGCTGGATCTCGGCGAGCGCGGCGAGTGGGACGAGATGGCCCGCCTCCTGGGCGAGACGCTGGAAGAGGTGGACGACGACCCTTATCTCCTCTGCTGGCTCGGCGTGGCCGAAGGCGAGATCGGGAACGACGGCGCCGCGTACGAGGCGTTCCGCCGGTGCGTGGACCTCGACCCGTCGGATCCCCACGTCCTGGCCCTCGCCGGCTCCGGACTGGCGCAGTTCGACGACCCCGACGCCGAAACGGCGCTCCGGGCCGCTGCCCTCTCGGCTCCCGACCTGGCGCTGGCGCGCCTCAATTACGGCGCGTTCCTCTCCCGGTCCGGGATGCACGACGAGGCCCTCGAGCAGCTCCGGGCCGCACGCGACCTCTCCCCCGATGACCCCGTGGTCCGGGCCGAGCTCGGAGCCGCCCACGTGCTCGGCGGCGAGCCCGCCGACGGGCTGGCCGAGCTCGAAGAGGCGCTGGCCCTCGCCCCCGACGACTCGTGGACCCGGGTCCTGTACGGACTCGTGCTCCGGGAGGCCGGCCGGAAGGAGGAGGGCGCCGAGGAGCTGGTCCGGGCCGCACAGGAGCGGGACTACGACGCCGAGGCCATCATCCTCGGCGCGCTGGCCGCCGCCGCACAGGGATGGGACGACGCCGCGGAGGACCTCCTGGCCCGTTCCGAGTTCGTGGCCGAGGGCGCCGACATCAAGATGATCGACGAGGCCGAGTCGGCCATCCGCACGGGGCCCGAGGCCGCCGAACGTTGGCTCCGGACCACCCTGGGCCCCAGCGCGCTCCGGGAGCGGCTCCAGCAGCCGCTGTAGCACTGCGGGAGGTTGATGCATTCTGTCGCCTTGCCTACCTTCCCGGGTCGTCAGCACCTCTCCCCGGAGACATCCGCATGATCGAGATCCCGTACATCCGTCGGCGCCTGGACAACGGGCTCCAGGTGGTCGTGTCCACGGACCGCGGCTCCCCCGTGGTGGCCATCAACCTCTGGTACCGCGTGGGCTCCCGTGACGAGCGGCCCGGCCGCACCGGCTTCGCCCACCTCTTCGAACACATGATGTTCCAGGGCTCCGAGAACGTGCCGGAGACTGCCCACTTCGCCCATATCGAGAAGGCCGGCGGCTCGCTCAACGGCTCCACCTGGCTGGACCGGACCAACTACTTTGAGACGCTCCCGGCCAACTTCGTGGAACTGGGCCTCTGGCTCGAGTCCGACCGGCTCGGATGGCTCGTCGGCGCCATGACCCAGGAGAAGCTCGACAACCAGCGTGACGTGGTGAAGAACGAGCGCCGCTGGCGCGTGGACAACCAGCCGTACGGCGACTGGGACGAGCGTCTCCAGGCCATGGTCTATCCCGAGGACCACCCGTACCACCACTCGGTCATCGGATCCATGGAGGACCTCGACGCCGCGTCCCTCGACGACGTGGAAACCTTCTTCCGGACGTACTACCGACCCAACAACGCGGTGCTCACGCTCTGCGGTGACGTGGAGGTGGAGCGGGGGATGGAGCTGGCCGAGAAGTGGTTCGGCGGGATCCCCGCCGGTGACCCCGTGCCCCCGATCCCCGGACGCACCGACATCCCCACGGTCCTGCCGGAGGCCGTGCGCGAGGTGGTGGAGCAGGACATATCGCTGCCCCGGATCTACCGCGCCCATCGGATCCCGCCCTACGGAGACGACGACTGGTACGCCGCCGCCGTCGCGGCCCACGTCCTGGCCTGGGGCCGGGCCTCGCGGCTCAACCGCCGGCTGGTCCGGGAGCGGCGCCTGGCCCAGGACGTGGCCGCCTTCGCCTTCCCCGTGGTGGTGGGGGCGTCCATGCTCGTGACCTGGACCACCGCCCGGCCGGGCGTGGACCCGGAGGCGCTGGAGGCCGCCCTCGACGAGGAGATGGCCGCGCTGGCCGATGTCGACCAGGAAGAGGTCACCCGGGCGGTCCGCCTCATGGAGGCCAGCCAGCTCGATGAGCTCCAGAAGGTCGACGAGCGGGCCGACCAGCTGTCCATGTTCACCTGCCTCTTCGACCAGCCCGGGCGGATCAACACGGAACTCGACCGGATCCGGGCCGTGACCGCCGAAGAGGTCCGTGCGATCGCGGCCCGCCACCTGGGCGGCGACCACGCCGCTTCCGTGGTGTATGTGCCGGAGGGAGGTCAGGCATGAGCGACGCACTCGACCGCACCCAGGCCCCCGAGCCGGGCCCCATTCGCCCCTTCGACTTCCCGACCGTGCGTCGGGTCCGGCTCGAAGGGCCCGACTCGCCGGAGCTGGTCACCGCACCACACGCCCAGGTGCCGCTGGTCACCGCCAGGGTGGTGGTGGAGGGCGGCGCCGCCGGTGAGGGGAGTGAGGTGGCCGGGATCGCACGGCTCACCAGCGCCGCGCTGGAGGCCGGTACCGAGGTCCGTGACGAGGAGGCGCTGGCCTGGGAGCTGGAGCGCCTGGGCGTGGAGCTCGACACCTCCGCCAACTGGGATGCGGCGTCCGTGGGCGTGACCGTCCACGTGGACCGCCTCGACCCCGCCATGGAGCTCCTGGCCGAGATCGTTCGGCGGCCCGCCTTCCCCGCAGGGCCCGTAGAGCGGATCCGCGACCAGCAGCTCGCCGATATCCTCCAGCGCACCAAGGAGCCCCGGGCCCTGGCCGCCGACGCCGCAGCCCATTTCATCTTCGACGACGCGGTCCCCTACGGCCGCTCGATCCTCGG
>JAWODW010000063.1:0-5836 GCA_046483065.1 Longimicrobiales bacterium
TCAGACCGAGCCGGGATCCATGCAGGCGGAGGTACGTCAGCGTCTGCTTGATATCGGCCATGGAGATGGTCTGCACGGACTTTAGCTCCACGATCAGCGACTTCTCGATCACCAGGTCTGCGTAGAAAGCGTTTTCGAACCAGAACCCTTTGTGCTCGAACGAGATCGGCTTCTGGCGTTCCACGTAGAGCCCGCCCTCCGACAGGCCATGAGCCATCATGCGCTCGTAGACCGATTCTCTGACCCCTGGCCCGATCTCCCTGTGAATCTCGAACGCGCAGTCGAGGACCCGGTCTGCCAGCCGATTCAACTCGCCCATATTTCGAATAATCATCTCGCCGTGCTCCGCCGTGTCGCCGTGACGCCGTGTTCCAATGTCGCGACCCGGATCATTGGGTTCCGCCAAGAAGCCCGGACTCCACGAACGACGTATACCTCCCGTCCCCGATGACCACATGGTCCAGCACGGGAATCCCCACCAGCTCGCCCGCCCCCGCGATCTGTTGGGTCACCGCACGGTCCTCGGCCGATGGCGTCGGGTCGCCGGACGGATGATTGTGGACCAGGAGCACCGCCGCCGCGTTCTGCGCGATGGCCTCCTTGAAGACTTCCCGGGGATGGATCACGGAGCCGTCGAGGACGCCCGTCGTGACCGTCAGCTCCCGCACCACCTCGTGCTGGCTGTTCAGGAGCAGGACACGGAATTCTTCACGCTGCAGATCGCGCATGGCGGGCCCACACCGCTCGTAGACGTCCCGCGGGCCCCCGATCCGGCCGCGCTCCACCGGCCCTTCCCGGGCGAAGCGCCGGCCCAGCTCGAGGGCCGCGGAGACCCGGGCGGAGACGGCACTGCCGACGCCCGGGATCCGCTCGATCTCTGCGGACGACAGGGTCGAAAGCCGCCGCAGCGACCCGTCCGCGTTCCGGAGCACCGCCCCGGCCACGTCCACCGCCGTCCGCCCCGCCGGCCCGCTGCCCACCAGAATCGCGAGCAGCTCACGCACCGACAGCGCCCCCGGCCCCGCGTCCCTGAGCCGTTCCCTGGGCCGCTCCGTGGCCGGCCATTCCCGGATCCCCGCGCTCTTCGTCGCCATGGTTCGAGAATGCGCTACGGGATGGGGCACGACCATAGCGGAATGAGTCGTTCTGGCCGCTGCCGGGCTAGCGGTAGAGACCCAGCTCGCGGATCATCGCCTCCACCGCCGGCGCCACCAGGTACCGGATCGGCCGCCCGTCGCGCACCCGGTCCCGCACCATCGTCGACGACAGGTCGAGCTCGGGGACGTCCACCGCCGTCACCGGCCACCGCTCCGTATCGGGCGACTTGCCGCTCCGGCCGAACGTGACGAGCGTGGCCAGCTCCGCGATGGCGTCGGGCTCCCGCCAGCTCCCGAACTCCGCCATCTGGTCGGCGCCCACCGCCAGGTACAGCCCGGCGTCCGGGTACCGCGTCCGGAGCTCCCGCAGCGTGTCCACGGTATACGACGGCCCTTCCCGGTCCAGCTCGAGCTCGCTGACCTCGAAGCGCCCGTCATCGCCCACCGCCGCCCGCAGCATCTCCGCCCGGAGCGCGCCCGGCGTGACCACCTCGTCCTGCTTGTGCGGGGGCACCGCCGCGGGCATGAGGAGGAGACGGTCCAGCCCCAGCTGAACGTGGACCTCCTGCGCGGCGATGAGGTGGCCGATATGGGGAGGGTCGAAGGTCCCGCCGAAGATCCCGATTCTCATGGCGCGCAAGGTAGCAGGTGGCGTGCGGGATTTCTACCGTCATCGCGGATTCATTCTCTCACGGCGGCACGGCGGCGCACGGCGAACACGGCGGTCCTCATTTCTCGCAACGCCGCGGCAATACGCGGCGCCGCAACGGAACGGCGTCCTTATGTTGTGTGAGGCCTACAGGAGGGGAGTCGGAAGTCCGCCGGTGAGGCAGCCGTGCCCGACCAACCCCAGGAAAGGAGGGTGCTGCTACCCCGAAGCTAGGCCCCACCGCGAAGGCTATCCGCCGTGTCGCCGTGTTCGCCGTGCCGCCGTGTTTCAATGGAGTGCGCCGCCCGGTGGGGCTACGCCGGCTCTCCTGCCTCGAAGCGCCAGAAGTCCTTCGGGGGGAGGATCGGGATGCCCTCGTGCTCCCGCAGCACCAGCAGGTCACGGTCGCCGGTGACCAGGCAGCGGCACCGGCCGGCGACTGCGGAGGCCAGGACCGGGTCGTCATCGGGGTCCCGGCTCACCGGCTCCTCGAGCGGGCGGGGGGTCACCAGGTCGGAATGCGTCTCGATCAGCGTTCGGGCCTCCCCGGCCTTCCCGACCGGGACCTCGAACTTCTCCAGGAGCTTGCCCTCGAACTCGGACAGGATGAACGCCGATGTCACCAGCGTGTGCGCCCGCTTGCAGTGCTCCACCAGCTCGTGGCACGACCCGCGGGCCACGAACGCCGCGATCCACACGTTCGTGTCCAGCAGCACTCTCACGAGAGCGTCTCGAACACGTCCTCGTCCGTGTGCACCCCCTTCGCGTCCGCATACGGCATGAGCTCCCGTCGCAGCGCACGGAACCGATGGACGAAGGCGTAGTCCCGCACGGCCTCCCGCACCAGGTCGCTCCGGGACACGCCTTCCGCATCCGCCATCCGGTCCAGCTCCCGCTTCAGGTCCTCCGGCAGACTCACCGAGATGCTCGCCCTCATGATTTCCTCCCGTGAACGGGCTCCTGTGCTACAATCTAGCACAGCCCGGTCCAGCACGGAAGCGGATGCCTCATTTCTCGCAACGACGCGGGGATACGCGGCGCCGCAACGGGTGCCGGAGCCGGCGGCGAGGATGAGGCCTTTGCGTGGCATGGGGTCTCGTTAACCGCGGAGGCGCGGAGACGCGGAGTACTCGCGGAGGTTCTTCTTGTTGTTCCGGCTCGGCTCCGTTCGCGGCGATGGAGCCGGCGTGCCGGCAGGGCTATCTTCAACGAGGAGTTCCTTGGCAGGGTCTACCTTGCCGGCGAGCTCCAGCGTCGTCGGCGAGGCGGGATTCAGTCTTTCACCCGCCCGGTCCCCCGGTGGGATCCGAGCCTCAATTTCGAAACCAAATCCAAATCCAAATGGTGCCCCGGCCCCGGTCGCGCCACGGCGTTTCGGCCCCACCGGTAAGCCGGAATCCACCGGCTCCAACCCAAAAAAACTCCGCGTACGCTCCGCGCCTCCGCGTCTCCGCGGTTGATCAGGCCTTTCCCCCGCTCAGGCCCTTCACCCGTGACCCGTGCCGCCCCCGGGCCCCGAGCCGTTCCCGCCCCTACCCTTCCCGCTCGAGCAGCTCCAGCAGGTACTCCCGGTACCCGCTCTCCCCGAGCTCCCCGGCCAGGGCCCGGAGCCGGGTGCCGTCGATCCAGCCCATGCGCCAGGCGATCTCTTCGGGGACGGCGATCTTGAGCCCCTGGCGCTGCTCCATGGTTTCCACGTACGCGGCGGCCTCGTGGAGCGATGTGTGGGTGCCGGCGTCGAGCCAGGCGAAGCCGCGGCCCAGGAGCTCCACGTCCAGGGCGCCGCGCTCCAGGTACGCACGGATCACGTCGGTGATCTCGTACTCGCCCCGGGCGGACTTCTCCAGCCCGGCGGCGATCTCCACCACGTCGGCGTCGAAGAAGTAGAGGCCGGTGACGGCGTACTGCGACTTCGGACGTGCCGGCTTCTCCTCGACGCCCACCACCCGCTCCCCGTCGTCGAGCTCCACCACGCCGTAGCGCTCGGGGCTGCGGACGTAGTAGCCGAAGATGGTGGCCCCGTCCCTGGCGGCCGCCGCCCGGAGCAGGTCGCGGAATCCGCGGCCGTAGAAGACGTTGTCGCCGAGGACCAGGGCTACGGGGTGGCCGGCGAGGAACTCGCGGCCGATGGTGAACGCCTGGGGCAGGCCCTCGGGCTCCGGCTGCTCGGCGTAGGCGAGTCGCATGCCCCAGCGGGTCCCGTCGCCCAGCAGCGCCTCGAACCGCGGCCGGTCCCGGGGCGTGGCGATGACCAGCACGTCCCGGATCCCCGCCAGCATGAGCGTGGACAGGGCGTAGTAGACCATGGGCTTGTCGAACACCGGCAGCAGCGCCTTGCTCACCACCCGGGTCAGCGGGTCGAGCCGGGTGCCGGAGCCGCCGGCGAGGATAATTCCTTTGCGATTCATGGGGGTCAAGCTAGCAGGACGAGACCGCGATCTCCAACGTCATCGGCGGGGTCGATTCTCTCACGGCGGCGCGGCGGGTCACGGCGACACGGCGAACAGCGGGTCGGGCGTACCCCATTTCTCGCAACGCCGCGGCGAACGCGGCGACGCCACGAACAGCGGGGTTATGTTCGGCGAGGCTGAGGAGCTGGCGAGTCGGAGAGCGACCGGCGAGGCAGCCTCACCGGGTTAACCACCAAACAATGAGGCTGCTTACGCCTCGGAGGCTGGAACCCACCGCGAAGATGGCCCACCGTGTCGCCGTGCTATCGCCGTGCCGCCGTGAGAGATCGTTCCCGCCGCGCCGCCGCGATCGCTGCGGCGTTGCGAGAAAACGTACCGCCCGCACTATCGTCCCCGGTCACTCCCCCAGCCCCCGCCTCCGCCTCGCCGCCTCATCGTACCGATGCGCGTTCTCGATGTACCACTTCACCGTCTCCCGCAGCCCGTCCTCGAAGGTCCGCTCCGGGGCCCAGCCCAGCTCGCCCTCGGCCTTCGACGCGTCGATGGCGTAGCGGAGGTCGTGCCCGGGACGGTCCTCCACGAAGGTGATGAGGTCGCGCCGGCGGGGGGCGCCCTCCGGACCCGCCGGGAGCAGGCCGGCCAGCTCGTCCACCAGGTCGCAGATCCGCTCCACCACGTCGATGTTCCGCCGCTCGCCGTGGCCGCCGAACAGGTACGTCTCGCCGGGCTCACCGGCCTCCAGCGCCCGGATCAGCCCGGCGGCGTGGTCGTCCACGTGGAGCCAGTCCCGGACGTTCTCGCCCGCCCCGTACACCGGCAGCGGCCGGCCCTCCAGCGCGTTCAGCGTCATGAGCGGGATCAGCTTCTCGGCGTGCTGCCACGGGCCGTAGTTGTTCGAGCAGTTCGTGACGACCGCGGGCAGCCCGTACGTCCGGTGCCACGCCCGCGCCAGGTGGTCCGCTGCCGCCTTGCTGGCCGAGTACGGCGACGACGGGTCGTACGGCGACGACGGGTGGAACCGACCTTCGTCGCCTGAGCCGCCCGACCCGCCCGGCGAATCACCGCCCGGCGAATCACCGCCCGGCGATCCGGCCCCCAGCGACCCGAAGACCTCGTCGGTGGAGACGTGGACGAACCGGAACGCGTCCCGGGCGCGTGCGTCGAGCCCGTCCCGGTGCCGGCGGGCCTCCTGCAGCAGGTGGAACGTGCCGGTGATGTTGGTCTCCAGGAACGCCGCCGGGGCGTCGATGGAGCGGTCCACGTGCGACTCCGCGGCCAGGTGGAGCACGGCGTCGGGGGCGTGGGTGTCGAAGACGCGGCGGAGGGCGGCGGCGTCGCGGATGTCGAGCTCGATGAAGGTGTAGCGGGGGTGGGCCTCGACCCCGGCGAGGGCCTCGGGGGTCGCGGCGTAGGTCAGCGCGTCGATGTTGACCACCGCGTGGTCGGTTTCGGCCATCAGGCGACGGATGACGGCCGAGCCGATGAACCCGGCGCCGCCGGTGACCAGGATCGTTCGGGAAGTGGACATGGGGCGGAAGCTACAGCGGTCGAGGCGGGATCTCCAGCGTCATTGCGGATCGTTCTCTCACGGCGGCTCCGCCTGGGTCATGGTCAAGACCGACCGGGACGTGATGCGCAACCCGAAACGGAGACACTGGCGGCGGAGTGATACGGACGAA
>JAWODW010000087.1:0-26382 GCA_046483065.1 Longimicrobiales bacterium
CGGTCCACGGGGCAGAGGCAGCGAGCTCTGCAGATCGGAGGAACCGGCTCCAGACCGCCTACCCAGCGCCCCACTCCCGTGGAGAAGCACTCTTCCGCCGGCTGTGGGAAGGACTCGAGCACGCCGATGGCGTCACCCTGTACGGTCCTGCGCCCGGCACCGCGCGCACTCCGACCCTCGGGTTCACTATCGACGGCGTGGCTCCGCGGGATGCCGCCGGCACGCTGGCCGACCAGGGCCTCTTCCTCTCCCACGGCGACTTCTACGCCACCAGCGTCATCGACCGCCTCGACGTGCGCGAGGCCGGCGGCCTGCTCCGCGCCGGGATCGTGGCATACACCACGGCGGAGGAGATCGACCGGCTGGTGGAGGGGGTCCGGGGGATCGCCGGCTCCTGAAGGCCCGACAACGTCAGGGAGACGGGTCGTCTTTCCGGATCGCGTCCTCGTCATGCGGCGAGGCGTCTTCGGGCGAGGCGCTCTCCGGGGCGTCGTCCATCGGGGCGTCCTCCATCGGAACCTCATCCATCGCGGCGTCCGCCATCTCGTCGAAGTGTCGCTGGGCGGCGGGGTGCAGCTCGAGGATCCGGTTCTGGATCCGCTCCAGCTCCGGGACGATGAGCTCGTCGTGGCAGGCGGGGCAGAGGTAAAAATAGCCGAGGTCCGCCTCCAGCTCGACCAGCGGGCCGAACCACAGGCTCATGAGCCCGTGCATCCGCTGCGGGTCTCGCTTCCCGCAGCGCGTGCATGACGGCAGGACCACGACAGACTCCCGATCCGGGTGAACGAAGAGGGCAGCGCCAGCCGGGCGCTCGCCTGATTCGTGACGGAATGTGGGGGGACGAGCGCTGGAACGGAAGCCGGTCGACCCACGCCAACCCCGTGGTCGAATGGCATGGAACCCGATCCTCCCTAGATTCTCATCGGTGAACGTCACTCATCGCAGCGAGGACAACCGACATGGTCCACCTGAGAGCCACAGCCGTCGCCCTGGTCACTGTACTGAGCTTCACCGGTCCGGCAGCCCTCGAAGCGCAGGCAGGCATCTCGCCCTCGTTCCGGGACGTCATCTCCCTGCAGGGGGTGGGCTCGCCTGCCGTGGCGCCGAGCGGCAGCGCCGTGGCGTATACGGTCCGGACCGTCGACTGGGCGGACAACGGGTACGACACGGAGATCTGGCTCTGGCGCGAGGGCGTCGAGCCGTTCCAGGCCACCCGGACCGAGGGCGGCAGCAGCCGGTCGCCGCTGTGGTCGCCGGACGGCCGCTGGCTGGCTTTCCTGGCCGATCGGGGCCACGGCACGCAGGTCTTCGCGCTGCCCGCGGAGGGCGGCGAAGCGCTGCCGGTCACGGCGGTGGAGGGCGGCGTCAACGCGTTCGAGTGGTCGCCCGACGGCACTCGACTGGCCCTGACCCGAACGGAGCCCGAGAGCGATTCGGCAGAAGCGCGGCGGGATGCGTACGGCCGGTTCGAGGTCGAGGACGCCGAGTACCGGATGACCCACCTCTGGGTGGTGGATTTCGCCCCGTCAGGAGGGCCTGGCGAGCCCCGGCGCCTGAGCGGGGCCGAGGACCCCGGGGCGTTCACCGTGGGCGGCTTCACGTGGTCGCCCGACGGCAAGGAGATCGCGTTCAGCCACCGGCCCGACCCGCTCATCAACTCGTGGACCCGGTCCGACATCTCGGTGGTCGACGTGGGATCGGGGGAGCTCCGCCCCCTCGTGACCGCGCCCAGCTCGCAGATCGGCCCCATATGGTCGCCCGACGGCGAGTGGATCCTCTTCGGTGCGGGCGCCGCCGACACCAGCCGCATCTTCTTCCTCAACAGTCAGCTCGCCCGGGTGCCGGCCGTTGGCGGCGAGCCCGAGGTCCTCACGCCCGAGTTCGACGAGGACGTGAGCGCAGTGGCCTGGTTGCCGCAGGGGATCGTCTTCACGGCCTGGCAGGGTGTCAAGCGACGTCCGTTCCTCCTGGACCCCGACGCCGGCCGCATCCGGGAGCTGCCCGCCGGGGCCGTCAGCGTCTGGAGCCTCGATTTCACGGTGGACGGCCGCCACGCGGCCTTCACCGGCGAGAGCCCTGCCACGCTGACGGAGGTCTTCCGGGCCGACACCCGAAGCTGGCAGCGGGCCACCCGGATAACGGACATGACGACGCAGATCGCGGACTGGGATCTGGGCACCAGCGAAGTCATCAGCTGGACCAGCGAGGACGGCACCCGGATCGAAGGGGTCCTGCGGAAGCCGGCCGACTATGACCCCGACCGGGCCTATCCGCTCCTGGTGACCATCCATGGCGGGCCCACCGGCATCAGCCGGCCGACGGCCGTCAGCGGCTATGTGTACCCGCACGCCCAGTGGCTCGCGAAAGGCGCCGTAGTCCTGGAACCCAACTACAGGGGCAGCGCCGGCTACGGAGAGGCGTTCCGCCGGCTCAACGTGCGGAATCTGGGCGTCGGCGATGCGTGGGACGTCATGAGCGGTGTCGACCACCTGGTGGAGACCGGGATCGCCCATCCCGACAGCCTCGGCGCCATGGGGTGGAGCCAGGGGGGGTACATCTCGGCGTTCCTGACCACCACCACGGACCGGTTCCGTGCGATCAGCGTGGGCGCCGGGATCAGCGACTGGGTGACGTATTACGTGAACACGGACATCCACCCGTTCACCCTTCAGTACCTGCGCGCCACGCCATGGGAGGACCCGGATATCTACGCGGTCACGTCCCCCATGACCTACATCACCGATGCCACCACGCCCACGCTGATCCAGCACGGAGAGTTCGATCGACGGGTCCCCATCCCCAACGCCTACAAGCTGTACCAGGGGCTGCAGGACATGGGTGTACCCACCCGGCTGGTGGTGTACAACGACTTCGGCCATGGCATCTCCCGGCCGAAGGAGCAGCTCGCGGCCACATGGCACAACTGGCAGTGGTTCGGCCGCTGGATCTGGGGCGAAGAGATCGCGCTGCCGCTGGAGCTCGAGGAAGATGAGGAGGGCGGGGTGGAAGCCGGGGACGGCGGCTGACGCGCCAGCCCGCCGGACCACGCCGATGGCCACCCGCGGACGATCCCCCGCCTACAGCTCGGCCCCCGGGTCCGTCAGGTAGCCCACGGCCTCATCCGCCTCGCCGTTCATGAGGACGCGCATGACCTGTCCGTCCGCGACTTCCGGGACGTGGATGACCCGGATGGTCTCGGCGAGATGGGCGAACGGGGGGACCAGCTCCGGGAGCTTGTTGGGGGCGTCCAGGAAGAACGCCTCCCGGAACGCTGTATCCGGGTCATCGGGGTAGAGGGGCAGATACCGGATCTCCGCTTCCACCAGGTCCTGGAAGAAGTGGGTCCCGAAGGAGAGGTCCGGGACGTAGCTCCCCTTCTGCCGGGCCACCTCACACAGGAGGGCCGTGTTGTTGATGTCGGCGTACGTCACGGGCACGCCCAGGTGGATGTCGCCGCGGCTGCCCCAGCGTCCCGGCCCCATCAGCATGAACCTGCGACGCGGCAGCACGGTGTTCAGGCGACCGACGGCCCGACTCACCGCCATGAGCTCCTCGCGACCAGGTAGCTCCGCGTACCGCTCGGGGACCACATAAACCACGTGCGTCAGCTCCGGCACGGTCCCATTCGAGATGTGGCGGTCCGCCGTGAAGATGACCCGGTCCTCCGGGATGTTCCGGGGGATGGTGGCCGCCGCCACGGAATGGCTGTAGCTCTGGGATCGACACTGGAGCAGATAGATGTAACGACCGTCGGAGGCGAACTCCACGTCCACGGGCATCCCGAGGTCCGCCTCCAGGATGTCCAGGAGGGTGGCCGTCTGGCTCAGGAACGGCGACTCGGCGGCGAGACCCTCGAAGGTGAAGATGGCCTGCTTCTTCTCGAAGTCGACGGTCAGCCCCCGGGGCTGCCGGATGTGGCCATCCTCGATGATCGACACCGTGCGCTTCATCAACGGCAGGTCGTTGCCGTGCCCGCGCAGAAGCCGATCGGCGTCGATGGTCTCGAACTCGTTGGTCTCCAGGTTGATCACGTCCACGCTCCGTGGGGCGTACCGGATCTGCTCCTCCGTGGTGGTGTTCACCCGGAGACCCGGCTGGCCCGGAGCCAGCAGCACCGGGTAGTCGTCGCTCAACCGGTCCACGGCCCGGGTCCCCAGCCCGGGGACCAGCCGGACGAGCCCGTCCTTCCGTCGAATGCGGGGCGACCAGCGGAACTCATTCGTGCTCAGCGCCACGCCCGAGAACGCCGGCATGTAGTACTCCCCGACCCGCTGCCCCACCACCTCCTGGATCATGATGCCCATCTCCTCGTGGACATCCAGGAGGTTCCGCTCGGCCCGGTACTCGATGGGGTCGGGCGCGAAGATGGACGCGTAGACCTCCGCCACCGCGTCCTTCAACGCCTGCAGCCGGGTCCGCTTGCTCCCCTGGTTGGCCAGGAACAGGCTCTTGTACTTTCCGCTGAACGCCGAGCCCGTTCGGTCCTCCAGCAGGCTCGAGCTCCGGACGATGAGCGGCACATCGCCCAGGTCGTCCAGGGCCGCCGCGAGTCCCTTCTCCAGCTCCGGCGGGAACTCGGCGCTCTTGAAGACCTGCACCACGTGAGGGTACTGCTGCCGGACCTGATCGATCTCCAGGTACTTCTGGTCGTAGATCTCGTCCAGGTTGTTGTACCGGACGAAGGCCAGCACGGCGTCCGAAGCGATGTACCAGGTCCGGGGGACCCGGAGGTCCTTGAGCACGTCGCCGTACTCCGCAGAGTTCCGTACCACCTGCCACGCCAGGAACATCCCGGCGCTCTTCCCGCCGAGCTTCCCGTGGCTGCCCCGTGGCGCCAGAATATGACGCGACAGCTCGTAGAAGTCGTTGATGCTGACCACCGACTTGGCGGTGTTGATGAAGCCGATCTGGTCGGTGAAGAGCCGGCGAAGCAGCGCCACCCGGATCATGGTCTGGGTCGAGTGGGGCAGCTCCGACTCCGAAACCCCGATGGCCGTGAACCGCTCCAACGCCTCCAGGATCTCCGGCAGCGACGTGCCGGGGTCCTCCAGCGCGTGCACCAGGAAGCTGATCTTGTCCTGGCTGATCCACATCTGGACGTGGCTCAGGATCTCACGGTCCGAGAGATGCGTCGCGGCGATCTCGAAGACCTCGTCGGTGCCGGGGCGCAGCGCGCTGGTGGCGATACGGGTCAGCGGCCGGTTCTCGTCGCCGGGCTCCACGTCGGGCTTCCGGGCCGATGCCGGCACCAGCAGCTCTGCGGCATCCACACCCCGCCACCGCAGGTGATTCAGCATCTTCCGGGTGATCCACTGGAGCAGCCGGGGGTCCGTGCGCATCAGGAAGTCCAGGATCACCCGCCACTTCCCCTCCCCGTTCCCGTTCTCGGCGCTCGGTTGCGGGGAGGCCCCCTCGGTGCGGAGCACGTAGGCCCCGATCCGATCGGCCAGCGCACGCAGCAGCTGGTGCTCCTCCGTCAGGAACGGTCCGTCATCCGCTTCCGGCCGCGCCTCGGTGTAGTAGACGCTCAGCTCGCCCACCGGCTCCCTCCCCGCCCGGATCGTGGTCCGCTGGACCCACGGCGTCTCCTGGAATCGGGGCGGCCGGTACACCTGCTCGCCGATCTCCAGCCGCGGCTGCGTGATCTCCGGGTACTGCCACCCCTTCGGCAGCGCCTCCACTACGCCGCGGTAGACTTCGTCGGAAGGGGCGTCGCTGTTCAGGATCGCGTCCACCCGGTAGAGGCAGCTCAGCTCCTTCGCCCGCTCCCGCAGTGCACCCAGGACGTCGTCGAACGGCTCGGAATCCGGCATCTCAGCCTTCCTGCGTGCAGTCCCGTCGTACCATGCCCCGTCCCGTTCGACCGTCCACGCGGGCCTCCAGCGGCGGCGTGCGGACGTGGCGGATCCATGACGTCTCCTCCACAGCCTCCAGACCGTCCAGCCAGTCCCAGTCCACGCCCGGGTCCTGGCTGTGATGTACGGAGAAGTAGAGCGCGCCGGTGTTGGACAGGTTGTGGAAGAAGTGGGAGCCCTGGCTCGGCTCCACGTCCATGGCCGGGAGGGTGGCCTCCACCAGAACCCGGACCCCGGCCACATGCCCCCACAGGACGGGGATCCCCAGCCAGGGGTCGGAGCTGCCCCACCGGCCGAAGCCCATGAGCAGGTACGGCCGGCCTTCGTCCACCAGGCGACGGTTCACTCGCTCGATCTCACCGGCGATGGCCTCCGTGTGCCGGGCCTCGAAGCCGTCCGGCTTCACATACACCACGTCGGTGATCCCGCTCTCCACCCCGTTGCCCATGGTCCGGTCGCTGAAGAGGACCACACCCTCATCCAGTGATTCCGGCGTGACCTCCACCTCCCCGCTGGGCGCCCGCATGGGCCGCACCTGGACGAACCCCGCCCGGGTCGGCTCACTGTCCGTGCCCAGCGCGATGGCCAGCTCGATCTCCACCTCCGTGCCCAGCGCCTCCTCACTGACCTCCAGCAGTGCCACCAGCAGGTCGTTCAACGGCAGCTCCCGATGCTGCAGGAGCGGCGCGAAGTCCAGCACCCGCGGACCGTCGAAGGCCATACCGGGCCGCAGTCGGTCGGACTCGGCGTCGTAGGTCGACGCCAGGTGCCGGAGCGTGCCGTCGTATTCGGCATCCTCGAGGCTGGCCTCCAGCAGGTACTCGGTCTCGGCGATGGGATCGTACGCCGGTGGACGCCCCATGTTCACCGCCCAGAAAGTGGACTGGGTCTCCTGCAGCATCTGGCGGGTGGAGGTGAACGGCCGGGGCGCCTTCGGCCGGGTCGGCGCGTAGGACCAGCACAGCCCGCCATCCACGATGGTCTTCCCGAGCCCCAGCGCCAGACTCACGACGCCGTCCTCGGGGCGGGCACGCCCGATGGTGTAGTAGCTGTACGACCGGCAGACGGCGGAGATGTCGGGGTAGAACCGATCGCCGTAGCGGCGGCCCACGATCTCCTGGATCATCACGGCCATCTTCTCGTCAGCATCCGGGATCCCCGCCACCTTCCGGTACGTCTTCGCGCTGCTGAAGTACGTGGACGCCCAGATCAGCTTCACGGCCTCCACCAGCCGGTGGTACCGCGTGTCCGCGTCCGGCTGGTTGTTCGGGATCATCTTGGTCTCGTAGATCCCCGCGAAAGGCTGCTCCACGGCGTCTTCCAGCAGACTCGACGACCGGACCGCCAGCGGGCTCCGGACCTCCGCGGCCACGGAGCGCAGGTCGCCCAGCATCTCGGTGGGCAGGTCGCCGTTCTGAAACGCGTGTGCGATCCGATCATCCGGCGCATCGCTCACCGCCAGCTCGTGGAGATCGTTCTCCTCCATGAACTGGTCGAACGGCCCCGTGGCAATGACCACCACCCTGGGGATCCCGACCTCCACTCCGTCTACCCGTCCCTCTAACCGCTCGTCCAGCGTGTTGCGGATCCGGATCAGCCCGTCGGCCTTCCCTCCCAGCCCCCCCTCACCGATCCGGGAGAAAACTGCGTCCGAGCGGAAGAACCGCCGGTCGAAGGGCAGCACCGAGTCCATGACGTCAGACCCAGCCCCGGTCCCGGCACGCCTGGGCCACCCGGTCCACGGCAATGACGTATGCCGCGTCGCGAGTGAACATGTCCCGCTGCCGGGCCAGATCGCTCACCGCGATGAACGCCGAGGTCATCTTGATATCCAGCTTGCCCAGCACCTCGTCGCGCTCCCAGAAGTAGTTCATGTTGCTCTGGACCTGCTCGAAGTAGCTGGCCGTCACGCCGCCCGCGTTGGCCAGCAGGTCGGGGATCATGAACACGTCCCGCTCATGGAGGACCCGGTCGGCCTCCGGGCTCGTGGGGCCGTTGGCGCCCTCGGCGATGATCCGGACCCGGTCGGAGATCTGATCCACGTTGTCGGCGTTGATCTGGTTCTCCAGTGCGGCGGGGATCAGGATGTCCACGTCCTGTTCCAGCCACGCGTCGCCCGGGAGCTGCTCGTAGCCCAGCCCCCTGGCCTTCTCCTTGTCGATCCCGCCGAACCGGTCAGTGATGGCCAGCAGCTCCTCCGCCTCGATCCCCTCCGCCTTCCGGAAGGCGTACGCGGCCCGGTCCTCGTGGTCCCAGGAGCTCACGCACGTCACCGTTCCACCGAGCTGCGTGTACAGCTGGATGGCAAACTGGGCCACGTTGCCGAACCCCTGGACCGATACGGTGGTGTCCTCCGCCCGCATCCCCAGCTCCTTCAGCGCCTCGCGGATGGTAAACACCACGCCGTAGCCCGTGGCCTCCTTCCGCCCCAGAGAGCCGCCCATCCCCACCGGCTTGCCGGTGATGAACCCTGGCTCCCTACGGCCGTGGATCGCCTCGAACTCGTCGAGCATCCACAGCATGTGCTGCGGTGTGGTCATGACGTCCGGTGCCGGCACGTCACGAGACGGTCCCATGTCCCGGGCGATCTGCCGGACCCAGCCACGAGCGATCTGCTCCTGCTCCCGCTGGCTCAGATCGTGAGGGTCACAGATCACCCCGCCCTTCCCCCCACCGAGCGGGATCTCCACCACCGCACACTTCCAGGTCATCCACATGGCCAGAGCCCGGACCGTGTCCAGACTCTCCTGCGGGTGGAACCGGATCCCGCCCTTGCTCGGTCCCCGAGCGTCATTGTGCTGAACCCGGAACCCCCGGAACACCTGCACCCCGCCAGCGTCCATCCGCACCGGGACCGCGAAAGAATATTCCCGCAATGGCTCTCGCAGGAGCGCCCGCGTGCCGGGCTCCAGCTCCAGCATGTCGGCAATCCGATCGAACTGCCCCTGCGCCATCTCGAACGAGTTGTATGCCCGTGAGCTCTTCATCAGTTGATTTCGACGTCGTTGTCTTTTCGATTTGTCCGTTCACATCCACCCGACCACCTCCCGCCCCCCAACATAGTGATGGTGGACGCTGGCCGCACCGGGCATCCGGCCGCGGTTTCACCACCACCACCCAAACACGGCCCCCACCCGGCGGCACCGGATGGGGGCAGCTGCATCCAGCCTGGGCTCGCCGGCCTCGGTGGAACCCCCTGCGAATGATGAAAGCGCCCCGACCGATGGGGCCCGGCCGGGGCGCTCCCCTGCAACCATCGACGCCGACGTCGGCGCCGTGGCGGTACTACCGTCGCGGCTGCTGCCGCTGGAGCGGGATGATGTCCGCGTTCCAGTGGTCGTCGCCGAGCAGATGCTCCACGAAGTACTCGGCCCGGAGCCAGAACCAGTAGTCGCCCATGCTCCCGTAGCCGTGTCGCTGGCCGGGGAACACGAAGTAATCGAAGCGCTTGTTCGCCTTGATCAGCGCCTCCGCCATCCGGAGCGTGTTGGCGTGATGGACGTTGTTGTCGATGTCACCCGTGGTGAGTAGCAGCTGCCCCTTCAGGTTCGCCGCCAGCTCCGGATTCGTGTCGATGTCGTACTCGAAGCTCACGTCCCCCGAATCGTCCACCTCCTCCTTCACCCCGTGGTGCGTCTCCGACCACCACCGGTTGTAGACGTCGTTGGTGTGGTTGCCCGAGCTCGACACCGCCACGTCGAAGAAGTCCGGGTAGACCAGCATGGCCGCCGTGGACATGAACCCGCCGCCGCTGTGACCGTAGATGCCCACACGGTCCAGGTCGATGAACTCGTGCCGGTCGGCCAGCTGCTCCGCCGTCACCTTCTTGTCCGCCAGTCCGTAGTCACGGAGGTTGCCGTAGCCGTAGTTGTGGTACCACTTGCTCCGGGCCGGATGCCCGCCCCGGTTGCCCACCGTGATCACCACGAACCCGAACTGGGCCAGGCCCACCTCGTACCGGTTCGTCGAGAACGACTTCGAGACCGCCTCCGTCTGCGGGCCCGGGTACACGTACTCCACGATGGGGTACACCTTCGTGGAGTCGAAATCGAACGGCCGGTACATCACGCCGTAGAGGTCCGTGACCCCGTCGGCCGCCTTCACCGTGAACGGCTCCGGCATCTGCCAGCCGGCGTCGAAGAGCCTGGAGAAATCGGCCTCCGCCAGCGCTGCCGTCTCGTTGCCCCGGGCGTCACGGAGCACCGTCGCCGGCACCGTGTTCACCCGGGAGTGGTTGTCCACGAGCCAGCGGGCGGACTCGTCCATGGCCACCCGATGGTCGTAGTTCCCCGGCGTCAGCAGCGCGAGCTGAGAGCCATCGAGACGGACCCGGTAGAGGTTCGTGAAGTACGGGTCCTCCCCCTCTTCCCGCCCCGTGGCGTTGAAGTAGACCCAGCCACCATCGGCGTCCACGGCCTCCACGCTGCGCACGCTGTACGGGCCCTCGGTCAGGCGGTTCCGGAGCGTGCCGTCGGCGCTGTAGCGGTAGAGGTGGGCCCAGCCGTCGCGCTCCGACCACCAGATCAGGTCGCCGTTGGGGAGCCTCTCCAGCCCCCGGGTCTCCATGTACGTGTTCATCCGGTCGCCGAACAGCGGTCGGGCCTCACCCGTCTCCGCGTCCGCCAGCATCACGTCCGAGCGGTGCCGGTCGCGGCTCACCCGCACGTAGTACAGCGCGTCGGAGCCATCCGCCAGCCAGAGACTGCGACGGGGCTCCTCCGAGTCCGGGTACCGGAACTGCCGCGCCGTGGCGATGCTCAGGTTCTCGTCCTGCCACGGATCCGGCTCCGTGACCTTCACGCCCTCCTGCGAGGCGACGTCGAAGATCCAGAGCTCCTCCTGGGTCACGTTCTCCTCACCGGGCATGTCGTACTTGTAGGTCTCCAGCTCCGGACGCTCATTGCCCACCGAGTGGATCACCCACAGCTCGTCCACCTCCCGCTGGTCCGAGCGGACCATGGCGAACTTCTCCGAGTCCTGAGACCAGACCGCGGGCGCGGGTTTCCGCTCGTCCGCGTTCTCCGCCCGCTCCTTGTCCGTGTCGCCGCGATCCGCCCACGCGCTGGCCCAGCTGTAGTGTTCCTCGCCATCCTCCGTGATCCGGATCTCCTCCACTTCCACGTCCTCCTCCGCCTCGTCCGCCTCATCCCCGCTCTTCCCGCGACGCGCGTCCAGGATCTTCTCGTAGTCCTCGCCGCTCATCATGTGGAGGTCGTGGTTGCGGGCGAAGATCACCGTGTGCCCGTCCGGTGACACGTTCGCCCAGCTCGGATGGTTGTCCGGGGCCTCGTAGTCCTCCAGCTCCCGGAGCGTCTGCGTGTCCACGTCGTACTCGAAGTAGTGGACCTTCTTCTCCGGCCGCTCGGAGCGACGGGACTCCTCCTCCATGTCCTCATCCTGCTCCTCCTCCAGCTCGTCTTCCTCGTCCACCTCCGCCTCGGCCTCCGGCTCCTCTTCCTGACTGGACTCGACCTCGAACTGGAGCGTGTTGGCGTCGATGAACCGGATGCTGCGGATCGGCAGGTGCTTGGCGTCGTACGGGTCGCCCACGATGCGCGTCAGCTCCGCGGCGATCCGGTCATTGTCGAAGATCTGGCGCTGGGTGCCCTGCGCCATGTCCACAATTCGATAGAAGGTCCCCTCCGACGTCTCCCACTCGTACCAGAACCTGTTGCTCCCCTCGATCCAGCGCGGCTGGACCGTGGTGCTGTGAATCAGCTCCTGGATCCGGTACGGCGCCCACCGCGCCGCCAGCTCGTAGTTCGCCGACCCCGGCCCGCCCACCACGTTCGGTGCGTCCGCGATGGGCGCGCCCACCACGGGGCTCTGGGCCGCGCCCGGTGCGGCCAACGCCAGTGCCAGCACCGCGGCCAGCGGAACCAGCCGATAGATGAAGTGGAGTCCTTGGCCATCTCTCATGAATCGCCTCCGATATTCGCGTGCAGTTCGGGTCCCCTTCGTTGGACGCCTCAGCCGACCGGAGCGATGCGCCCCGCGGCCTCCCCGGCACCGCCACGCTACCCCCACCGAACCCCGGCGGCAAGCTCACCACCCGCTCCACACGCACGAACGCCCCGCCGGGCTCCCGCCCGGCGGGGCGTTCGTAGCATGCCAGCGGCGTCCTCAGTTGCGGTACGCCGCCTCCAACACGATGTCCACCTCTACATCGCCGCCCACGATCATGGTCGCAGCCCAATCGCCCACCCCCACACCGAAGTCCTTTCGGTTCAGCGTGGTCGTGGCACGGAACGACGCCACCTGCGTCGCGCCATCCAGCATGTCCTGCATCTGGGGCGGGATCTCCTGGATCCCCAGAACCTCGATGGGCAGCTCGACCTCCTGCGTCACACCCTTGATGGTCAGCGGCCCCGTGGCCACCAGCCGGTTCGGGCCCGCCGCACGGACCGACGTGCTCCGGAACGTGATCTCCGGATACGTGGCCGCCTCGAAGAAGTCCTCCGACTGGAGGTGGCTGTCCCGCCGCTCATTGTTCGTGTTCACGCTGGCCACCCGGATCGTCACGTTCACCGCGCTCTCCTCCGCCTGCTCGGGATCGTAACGCAGCGTGGCGTCGAAATCCTCGAACTTGCCCGTCACCGGCGTGAAGAAGTGCTTCACGCTGAACCCGACCTCCGTATGGCTCGGGTCCACGTCCCATACCTCTGCCGGGCCGGGCTTCGCCGCCACGGCCACCGCCGCCACAAGGCTCAGGGCCACGACCTTCCTCATCGCCATCATCATCCCATCCTCCAGGTTCTCGATACATCGTCTCGTGATCTGTCGAGAGCTCTTGCTCCCGCCGTACGAAAGTCATAAGCGGCGAGCCCGGCGGCAGGTTCCCGACTGTCCCCACCGGGGAACCGCCGGAGCGCCGCTCCGGACCCGAACGCCCCGGGGGGCGAACGCCCCGCAGCCCCACCCTTCCATCCCGCCGGGCCTCCGCCGATATTGACCGCCGAACCACGAACCGAACCCGGACCCGGACGGATACCATCGATACCCTGACCTCCAGGCAGCGCGCCCACCTCCGCTCCCTCGCTCACGACCTCAAACCCATCCTCCACGTCGGGATGGATGGCGTCACCGACGCCGTGGCCGACAGTATCGAGGAGGCGTTCAACACCCGCGAGCTCCTCAAGGTCAAGGTCCTCGAGAACGCACCCGTAGACGTCGACGAGGCCGCGAGCCAGATCGCCGCACGCATCGAAAACGTCCAGGTCGCCCAGACCATCGGCCGCATCGCCGTCCTCTTCCGCCCGTTCCCCGAAGAGCCCGAGATCCGGCTCCCGGAGTAGAGAGACGAGTTCGAGTCCGAGCATCCCGACAAGCGACGAGGCCGGATCCCCACCACGGACCCGGCCTCGCCGGACTCAGATCTTAGATCTCAGATCCCTAAGCTCTCAGCGTGAACGGCGGGTACTCGTCCCGCAGCAGCAGCACATAGGCCTCCACGCGCGTGGTCCACGCCAGAACACCGAGGGCGAACCCGTACAGCTGCTTCGGATAGCGGCCCGCGATAAGGATCATCGCCCACGCCAGCGCCGTGACGAACGACCACACCAGCCCCAGGAACGCCAGTATGAAGTAGTGGGGGATCGCCAGGAACAGGCGGAAAAAAACCGTGAGTCGGTTCCGGTGCCCCTCGGGCTTGGAGACCGCCAGCCCCGCCGGGTACTCACCCTCGCCGAACGGCGGATACTCGTCCCGCAGCAGCGTCATGTAGACGATGGCCCTCACGCGCCACCGCAGGTACCACGCGGACGCCTTCCACAGCCGGTCCGGCGTTCGCGCCACTACCAACAGGTACACCCACGAGAACAGCACGACGAACGCGATCACCGCGCTCACCAGGCCGCCCGACGACCCGACCTCCCACCCGCCGCCGTCCGACGAGTAGCTCCAGCTCGCCACTGACGCCACCGGCGCACCCACCAGGATCATGTGCGGCAGCGCCAGGAAGAACCGGAAGAACGCCGTCAGCCGGTCCCGCCCCTCCAGCTGCGGCTTCACCCGAACCTCCACCGGGTAGTCCACCGACTCCGCCTGCGACTCGTGCTCTGCCGTCATCGTCTCTCCTCTGCAGCTACGTTCGTTTTGGCTGTCCCTTAACCTACGCACCCGGCGGTGTCTGTCTTCCAAACACCCCAACGGCGCCCCAACGGCCCCAACGGACGCCCCAACGGACCTGGTTTTCGTTTTTACATTTTCTCGTCCGGTGTACCCGGCCCCCCGGGAAGCGGACCAGGTCGACATGTCTCTTTGGGACCGTCAGATAGCGGATCGAGTCATATCGTAAAAATTCAAACCAGGTCCGTTAGTGTCCCCAAACCAGGTCCGTTAGTGTCCCCCTGGAACCTTCCATCGATTCAGTGTATTACTATTTAGTGATGCGGTACTAAAACGCACGACGGACTCTATAGATCCCGAACAAGCGAGGAATGAGATGGCTGCTGTAACCGAACTACAGGACGAAACCTTCGCCACACAGGTGGAGAAGGCTGAGGGCATGACCGTGGTCGATTTCTGGGCGCCGTGGTGCGCCCCGTGCCGGATGGTGGCACCGATCATCGAGTCGCTGGCCGAGGAGTATGACGGCAAGGTGAGCTTTGCGAAAGTGAACGTGGACGAAGTCCCGAGCGTGGCCTCGAAGTATGGCATCCGGTCGATCCCGACCATCGGGATCTTCAAGGATGGCGAGGCGATCAACGGTGTGGTTGGTGCGGTGCCGAAGCAGGTGCTGATCCAGGCCATCGAGGAGGGGCTGAGCGCCGACTGAGGCGGAGCCCGAGGAACAGACACCGTCCTCCTGAGCGGAAACGGTGGAGCCCCGTCGGTGTACAAATATCGGCGGGGTTTTTTCCATCACGCGGGACACGAGGACGATATCTGATGCGCAGGGTCATACAATACATGCTGGCGGCAACTTCCATCATCACCGGCTTCGTGGCGGTCCGTATGGGTCGTCAGTTCGACCGGTCGATCCAGCGGGCGTTCGCGCTGACGGCGGACGATGTGCCGTAGCCGAGCCGTCAGAACCGGGCGGTGACCCGGAGCCCGATCATCCGGCCCGGCCCTGCGATGTAGGTGGGCGCGTAGAAGACGAGCCCGGTGTTGCCGGCATCGAGGATGTAGTGGGCGTTGAGGAGGTTGGTGCCGAAGATCTCGACGGTCGCGCGACCGTCGTCGGTCGTGACGCCGGCCCGTAGATTCAGGAGCCCGTACGGGTCCTGGTAGAGCCCGGGCGCCTCGCCGTCGAGGAAGGACTCCTGCTGCCACTCTTCCTCGAAGTACACCCGTGATTTCCAGGTGTAGGCCGGGCGGAGGAACGCGACGCCGACGGGCACGGGCATCTGCAGCCCGAAGCCTCCGGCCAGCGAGTGCTCGGGGGTGAGCCGGAAGGTGTTCCCCGCCAGGTACTGGTCCTCGCCGGTGGGCGTGGTCTCATCGAAGGCGGCGTGGATATAGGCGTAGCTGCCGAAGACCGAGAGCGCCTCGCCCGGCCGCCCCACCAGCGCCAGCTCGCCGCCGTACGCGGTGGCCTGGCCCACGTCGGTGTCGAAGACGATCCCCGCGCCGGTGAGCTCGGGGTTCACCCGGGTCTGGAAGTCGCTGTAGTCATAGTAGAAGGCGGCGACGTCGAACTGGAGGCGACGATCCGCGGCGAATCCCTTCGCGCCGGCCTCCCAGCTCCACACCCCCTCGGCGGGCAGCACCTCGAAGTTGGCGATGGGGTTGGTCTCGTACTCCTGGATCACGGGCGGGCGCCGGCCCCGGGCGGCAGTGGCGTAGAGGTTCAGGTCCTGATGGACGGCGAAGTCGACGGCGAGTCGGCCCACCGCGGAGGTGAAGGTGCCCTCGTCGCTTACGAGTGCCTGGTCGCGGGTGGGCGGGAACAGAGCGTTGGGGGAAGCGCCCGTGAGGGCACCGAGGAGTGTGGGCTGCTCGCTCACCCGGACCCGGATCCCCGACCACAGCCGTTCGAACGTCCCCCGCACGCCGGCGGTGAGGCTCAACCGGTCGGTCACCTCGTAGGTCCCGTCCACGAACAGCTCCACCGCAGTGTTGTCGCCGTAGTTGGAGAAGGCCTCTTCGTGGTACGGGTTGAGGGGCGTGCCCACCAGGTCCTGGAGGATGGCGGTGTAGAACGCCGCCTCATCGGGCCAGAAGATGGGCGCCAGGTCCACGATGTTGGCCGGGAGCGAGTCCACCAGGTTCGGCTCGCCATCGACTACCGCCGGGATCTCCGGGAACGCGCCGTGGCTCTGGACCCGGATGACCCGGGTCAGGAGTGGATAGAGGGACCGCTCGTCGGTCCGGAACCGGATGGTCTGGGCGGCCCCCTCGTGGAACGCGCTGGCCCCGACGAACCCGCTGAGCCGGCCGCCATCGTTGAAGAGGGCCCGCAGCTCGGCGCTGTACTGGTCGCCGTACGCGCTCTCGGCCAGGTGGATCGCCGGGGCGGCGGTCCCGTCGGCGTCGTTCGCCTCGTAGGAATCGAACCGCCGGTACGCGACGATCCCCTGGAGGGTCCACGCCGGGGAGACGACCCGGTCGGCCAGGACGGTGGCGTCCCACACGGTCCGGCGTCCGTGGGGATCCTCGAAGCGCGAGTCGCCGCCGAGGAACGCCGGGGTCCACGGGTCCGTGTCGCCGCCCGGCGGCGCGAAGATCCCGCTCTTGAACGCCACGCCCGGCGGCGCGTCCCGCTGCCAGTTCACGATCAGGTCCAGGTCGGTCAGTTCGCTCGGCACCCAGCGCAGCAGCCCGCGCAGCGCCAGCGTCTCCTTCCCGTTCAGGCTGGACCCGGCCAGGTTGGCCACGTATCCGTCCCGGGTATGGTAGACGCCCGCCACGCGGCCGAAGAGCCGGTCGTCGATCAACGGCGCGTTGGCGTGCCCCTCGACCGCCCACTGGCCATAGCTCCCGGGCCCCAGGGTCAGGGCCGCGCTGCGCTCGTTGCGCGCCTTGTTCTGGATCAGGTGTACGGCGCCGATCTCGGCGCCCCGCCCGAACAGCGTGCCCTGGGGCCCCTTCAACACCTCCACCCGCTCCAGGTCGAACAGCTCCACCACCGAGCCCCGGGCCTTGGAGATGGAGACCCCATCCCGGAAGACGGAGACCCGGGACTCGAGGCGGGCGTCGCCGTCGTCGCTGGTGATGCCCCGGACCACGAACCCGGGCGTGCTCGGACTCTGGATCTGGACCTCGAGCCCGGGCGTGTACGCCGACAGGTCGTCAAACTCGCCGATCCCGGCGGACCGGAGGAAGTCGCCGTCGTGGACGGTGATGGTGATGGGCACGTCCTGGACCGCCTGCTGCCGCTTCTGCGACGTGACCACCACCCCCTCCAGCGCCAGCGGCGCGCTCGTCAGCACCACGTCCAGCGTCGTGACCCGGCCGGCGACGAGGTCCACTTCCACCACCCGGGACCGGTAGCCCAGCGTCTCGAACGCCAGCGTCCGGGCTCCGGGCTGGAGCCGCGTGATCCGGAACCGGCCCACGTCGTCCGTGAGGGCCGTCCGGTCGGTGCCCAGCACCCGGACCGTCACCGCGGCCACCGCCTCGCCGGTGCCGGCCCTGACCCGGCCCTGGACCGCCGCCGTCTCCGAGTCGGCCGCGGGGTCCTGGGCCGCCGCCTGCACGGCCCCGAGCGGCACGAGCACGGCCAGCAGGGCGAGCAGGGCCAGCAGGGACGGTGCACTCAAGCGGGGTGACGGAACCGACATGGCCTTCATTCTCCGGCTCGAAAGGGGCCGCGCCGCGCCGTCCGGCGGCCCCGGGGGGGTAGACCGAGCGCGACACCGCACGTTAATCTCCGACTCTCGACCCCGAAAGCCGGAGACCAGAATGCGCCCGCTCCCGACCCTCGCTCTCGCCGCCCTCGTAGCCCTCGCCGCTGCGGGCTGCGACGACGCCGACGCCCGAGCCCCCGCCGACAGCCCCTCCGCCGACAGCGCCCCGGCGGCCGCACCCGCCGTCGATGAGGGCGCCGCCGGTGGGCGGGCCGCGGGGGCTCCGGCCCGGCCGGCCCAGGCCCGGGCCGCGTCCATCGATCTGGGGTTCACCCTCGGCGAGACCGATGCCCCCATCGCCGTGGTGGAGTTCAGCGACTTCGGCTGCCCCTACTGCGCCCGGTTCGCACGGGCCACGCTCCCCACCATCGGCCAGGAGTACATCGACCCGGGTGCCGTCCGCTGGCGCTACGTCCCGGTGGTCTTCGGGTTCCCGGGCGGCGAGCTCATGGGCTCGGCCGCGGTCTGTGCGGCCGAGCTGGGCGGCGACGAGGTCTTCTGGCGCGTCCACGACCTGTTCTACGCCCGGCAGCAGGCGTTGCGCGACGACGGCGCACGTCCCCGACTCCTGGACTGGGTCGCGGAGCTCGGCGTCGATCGCGCCGCCCTCGACGCCTGCATGGACGCACCCGGGACAGCCGAGACGCTGCGCGTCCACACCGAGACCGCCCGCGAGTGGTACGTCCGGGGCACACCCACATTCCTGGTGAACGGCGTGCCCATGGCGGGCGCCGCGCCGGTCGACTTCTTCCGAAAGGTCTTCGCTACGGTCCAGGACCCGTCCGGACTGTAGCTGCCCATGCACCGATCCATCGCCGACCTGCTCACCGACGCCCGCGAGAGCGGGCGGAGCCTGCCCCGGACCGTTCTCCAGGCCGAGGTGGACGAGACCGGTCGGTCCGAGGAGGAGATCCGCGGCCGGATCCGGAAGGCGCTGCACGTCATGCGCTCCGCCATCGACGAAGGGCTGAAGGGCGACGTCCGCTCGCCCTCCGGCCTCACCGGCGGACGCGCCGCCCGCCTCTTCGAGAGCGGCCCGCGCCTCATGGGTGACCGGGTCACGTCCATCCTCGCGCGGGCCATCGCCACCCTGGAAGTGAACGCCGCCATGGGTCTTATCGTGGCCGCCCCGACGGCCGGCGCCGCCGGCGTGCTCCCGGCCATCATCACCTCCGCCGGGGAGATCCTCGAGGAAGACGACGAGCGGCTGGTGGACGCCATGCTCGTGGCCGGCGGCGTGGGCGGCGTCATCGCCCACCGCGCCTCACTGGCCGGCGCCGCCGGCGGCTGCCAGGCCGAGACGGGCTCCGCCGCCGCCATGGGCGCCGCCGGCGTGACCTGGCTGGCGGACGGGACCCACGACCAGGTGGCCACCGCCGTGGCCCTGTCGCTCCAGGGCATGCTCGGCCTCATCTGCGACCCCATCGGCGGGCTCGTGGAGATCCCATGCATCTACCGGAACGCTTCGGCGGCCATGCAAGCGCTGTCTGCGGCGGAGATGGCGCTGGCGGGGCTGGATTTCCCCATCCCCGCCGACGAGGTGATCGACGTCATGGGTGAGGTCGGACGGCGGATGCCGGTGGCGTACCGGGAGACGGCCCAGGGCGGGCTCGCCGCCACGCCCACGGCCCGGAAGCTGGTCCAGATCGAGCCGGCCCGGAAGCCCACGGGGATCAGCGTATGAGGCTGTCATGGTAGGGCTCTTCGATATCCTGGGCCCCGTCATGGTGGGCCCGTCGTCCTCGCATACCGCGGGGGCGTGTCGGCTCGGGCGCATGGCCCGTGCGGTCCTGGGCGAGACGCCGGACCGGGCGACGATCCAGCTCCACGGCTCCTTCGCCGCCACCGGCCACGGCCACGGCACCCACCGGGCCATCGTCGGCGGTCTACTGGGCATGGCCCCCGACGATCTCCGACTCCGGACGGCGTTCGAGGAGGCGGAAAGGGCGGGGCTGGACTACCGGTTCGAGGAGGTCGACCTCGGCGACGACGCCCACCCGAACAGCGTGGTGTTCGCCGTCGGGAAGGGCCACGACGCCGTGGCGCTCCAGGGCGCGTCGGTGGGCGGCGGGCGGGTGGAGGTGACCGAGATCGACGGCTTCGGGGTCCGCCTGGGCGGCGCCTACCACACGCTGGTCCTGGTGGCCCGGGACCGGCCCGGCACCATCGCGGCCATCAGCGCCGTGTTCGCCGAGGACCACGTGAACCTGGCCACCATGCGGGTCGACCGGACGGGGCGCCACAAGGAAGCGCTCATGACCCTCGAGGTGGACCACGCCATATCCGACCGCGCGCTGGAAGCGATCCGGGACTTCGACTGGGTGCTCCGCGCCCGGCGCATCGAGAAGATCGACTGACGCAGCTCAAGGGAGACGATCATGCCTGATCCTACCATCGCGTCCGGCCCCCGGCCGGCCGGCGTTCTGCCCTCATTCTTCCCGGCGTTCCGGCGCCCTGCAGCGGGCTTCGTGCTGGCCGTGGCCGTGGCGGCCTCGGCGCTGTCGGCCCTCCCGGCGGCGGTCACCGCCCAGAGCCAGTCCGTGCAGCGACCGTTCGGCACCCTCCGCGACCAGGCCCGGACCCAGCAGCAGTGGCTGGAGCTCCGCCTGGAGCGGGTGCTCCCCCGGCTCATGCGCGAGCACGGGATCGAAATGTGGATCATCCCCACCCGCGAGTACAACGAGGACCCCATCTTCTTCTCCATGGCCGGCCCCACCACCATGGCGGCGCGCCGACGCACCATCTACGTCTTCCACGACCACGGCCCCGAGGAGGGCGTGGAACGCATCGCCATCGGCGGCACCTCGCAGGGCGGGCTGTTCGACGTGGTACGGGCGCCCCAGCCCGCCGACGGGCCCGCCGGCACGGAGGAGCGCAGAGCCGAGCCCTTCGGCCCGGAGCAGTGGCAGCTGCTCACGCCCATCGTGGAGGACCGTGATCCCGCCACCATCGCGGTGAACATTTCCCGGGTCCACAACTACGCCGATGGGCTCACGGCGGGCGAGTGGGAGCAGCTCCAGGAGGCGCTCGGCCCCACGTACCTGGATCGGGTGGTCCGGAGCGAGCTCCTCCCGATCCAGTATATCGAGGAGCGGCTCCCGGAGATGCTCGGGATCTACCGCCGGATGCAGGCGGTGGTCCACGACCTCATCGGCATCGCCTTCTCGAACCACGTGATCACGCCCGGCGAGACCACCACCGACGACGTGGTCTGGTGGTTGCGGCAGTCGGCCCGGGACATCGGGCTCACGGTGTGGTTCCAGCCATCGGTCAGCGTCCAGCGCCAGGGTGTGGCGATGAACGACTCCACGAGCCCGGTGATCCGGCGGGGCGACGTGCTCCACACCGACTTCGGGATCACCCTCTTCCGCCTGAACACCGATACCCAGCACATGGGCTACGTGCTCCGGGAAGGCGAGACGGCGCCGCCCCAGGGCCTCCTCGACGCGTTGGCCGTCGGCAACCGGCTCCAGAACATCGTCCTCGAGGAGCTGGTCCCCGACCGCACCGGCAACGAGGTGCTCCGGGCGGCGCGGTCCCGGATGGAAGAAGCTGGCATCGACGGCACGATCTACAGCCACCCGGTGGGCGACCACGGGCACGGCGCCGGCCCCCTCATCGGACTCTGGGACCGCCAGGAAGGCGTCCCGGGGCGCGGCGATGTGCCGATCCGCCCCAACACGTGGTTCTCCATCGAGCTCCAGGCCACCACGCCCGTCCCGGAGTGGGACGGACAGCCGGTGCGGATGGCCCTCGAGGAGGAGGCCCTCATCGACAGCGCCGGCGAGCGGCGGTGGATGCTCCGCCGCCAGGAAGCGCTGCACCTGGTCCACTAGCGAACCGGAACGAGGCGACGATGGCACGGACCGTCCTGGGGACCGGGGAGACCCGTGGCCTCGGCACGCTCCGGGTCCGGTGCCCGCCCGACACGTTCGCCCTCACGCCGGCCAGCCGCATCACCGTGGCCGCCGTGGGCGCCTCGCGGCACCGGCTCCAGGGCGCAGGGATCGATTGGGGCAGCGGCGTCGGCTGCGTGGCCATCGCCGCCGCCCGGGTGCCCGCCGTGCGCCGGGTGATCGGCCTCGAGATCCGGCCGGAGAACGTGCGGGCAGCACGCGACAACGCCGCGGCGAACGGGGTGGCCGACCGCGTCCGGTTCTTCCAGGCCGACTCGTACGCGCCCGCGGAGCCGGAGGGGCGCCGGGCGCTGGCCGAGCTCGAGGACCGCGCCGGGTTCGTCGTCGCCAACCCGCCGGCCAGCACGGGCGACGACGGCTTCGGCTGGCGCCGGGAGGTGGCCCGTGGCGCCATCGCCTATCTGCGTGACGGGGGCGCGCTCCTGGTCCAGGTGTCGAGCCAGTACGGGATGGGGCGGGTCCGCGGGCTGGAGGACGAGGCGCCGGGGCTCCGGCATGACGGCGTGGCGGCCAGCACCGGCTGGGTGCCCTTCGATATGCGCCGGCCCCACTTGCTCCGGAACCTGGAGACCTTCGCGGCGGCCGAAGCGGCCGGGCAGCCTCCGTACGCGTTCCGCTGGCCGGGTGGCCCCGCAGCGGCCATCAGCGCCCGTGAGGCGCTGGGGCGCCACCGGGAGACGGGCCGGAGCCCACTCTCCCGGTGGCAGGTCCAGCGGTTCGTCTACAGGCCGAGCCAGTAGCTGACCTTCACCATCAGGACGTTGGTCCCGTCGGCGCTCCACAGGTCGCCCACATCACGGTCGAACCGGAACCGACCGTCCGCGGTAAAGTCGGTCCGGCCCTGGCTCCACACCAGGAAGAGGGCGGAGCCGGGACGGTACTCCCACCGGAGCACCACGTTCGACCGCAGCTGCTTGAAGTTGAAGCTCGGGTCCCCGAACGTGTAGTCCGGCGTGCCGTCGCCATCCAGGTCCGCCGTGTACTCACGACTGCCGTCCACCACGGCCGATGTCAGGGCGTTCCCATCCAGGGCCCGGACCCGGTCGCCGAAGGCGTCCGCCCCGGGGTCGGCCACCACCTTGAAGCCCGAGTAGTCGCCGGCGCTGATGAACGGCTGGGCGTAGAGCTGGAGCGAGAGCGTGGGCGAGAAGGTGTAGTTCAGGCGGCCTGTGAGCGCCACAGTGGTCTGCTCCACTGTGCCCAGGAGCCATTCGCTCGCCCCGGCCACGTCCGCCTTGTTCACGTACTGCAACGCGTTCCGGTTCCACGAGAACGACGGGCCCACCGTGAGGTCGACGTTGTTCGACGGCCGGACGGTGATCCCGGGGCTGACACTGTAGGAGCCGCCGCCCGCCTCCGCCTGTCCGCCGGCATTGAAGCTCACGTTCAGGCTCACCGTCTCCCGCCGATCGCTGTACATGTGCGACCAGAAGCTCCAGCTCGCCGGCCGCAGGAAGGACGGGCCGCCCCGGAGCAGCGACGGTGAATACGCCTCGCCGTTGACGTTCAGCCCGGCGTTCCCGCCCCAGAAGCTGTTGAGCTGAAAGCCGCCGTTGACGTTCCCCCCCAGGGCGACCACCTCCCTGCCGTAGCTGGTCCCGCCCCAGGCGTTGGTCCCGATATTCCAGCTCCGGAAGATCTCCCCGGGCTCGTACTGCTGGTAGCCCACCCAGTACCCGCCCATGATCATGTCGGAATTGGTCTGGAAGCCCAGGTCGTTGGCCTCGAAGCCCGGCGACGCCGTGATGCCGAAGAGGGCGAACCGCCAGTTGCCCCGCACCTTGAACAGCTCGGCCTTGGCGGCGAAGCCCTGGAGCGAGGTCCGCGTCGGATCGTACTCCAGATGGTCGGCATCGGGCCGCTGGAAGTAGTGGACCGGCGAGGTCTGGATCTCGTCCAGTGCCTCGGGCGTGCCCGTGATCCGGCTCCCGACGAGCGACGCGCCGAATGTGTACGCGTCATCGGCGAACCGGTGGCGGACATCCAGCCCGCCCGTGTACGCCTCCCGGCGCAGCCAGTCGAGCTCACCGGAGCCCGGCAGCGATCGGTGCGTGCTGGTCAGGATCCCTCCCACGGCGCTCCGGCCGTCACGGAAGTCCTTGATGACGCGGGCCACACCGTAGTTCGTGAGCGGCTCGATGGGCGCCTCGCCCTCCATCCCGTTCTCCACGAACTGGCCGGTCTCGTTGGCTGTCAGGGCGTCGAGCACCCCGATGGACCAGCCGCCGGCCGTCTTCCCCGACAGCTTGGCCGCCGCCAGGATGGTGGTGGCGTCCGGTGCCCTGGTGTAGTCACCGTCCAGGCTGCCCTGGGGCGCCCGACCGATGCGCCGGGAATAGAACAGGCTCTCGTTGCCCAGGTCGCCATCGCCCAGCCCGATGCCGAACCGGAAGATGTCGACACCCTCCACGAAGAACGGCCGCTTCTCCGGGAAAAAGGTCTCGAACGCCGTCAGGTTGACCACGCTCGGGTCGGCCTCCACCTGCCCGAAGTCCGGATTGATAGTGGCCGTCAGTGTCAGGTCCGACGTGATCCCCGCCTTGAGGTCGGCGCCCACGCCGCCGAACGGGTCGACGTCCCGATAGAACGGGTTCTCGGCGGCGCCCGGCGCCGCCGTGGCGCTGGCCAGGGCGTACGGCATGACCTCCAGACGCCGGGGCGGGTCCAGCTCCCGCAGGCCCCGCAGCTCGCCAAAGAGCGAGACGATCTTCCCGTCATCCGGGAGCACCGGCGCCCAGAACGACTCCTCGCCCGTCCGGGCCACCGAGCGCCGGAAGTTGATCCCCCACCGCAAATCAGCGCCGTTCGATGGGCTGAACCGCAGCTGGGAGAGAGGGATCCGGAACTCGGCCGTCCAGCCGTCGCCATCCTGCCGGGCGGCGCCCTCCCAGACCGCGTCCCAGCTCACGTCCTCCTCGGTGTCGTTGTGGAGGAGCACGTCCACGAGCACGCCTCTCGGGTTGATCCCGAAGGCGAACGCCGTCCGCCGGTCGAAGTAGCTGTCGATCCCCACGAAGAACCAGTCGGAGAAGACCTGGCTGTCGCGCCGGCCGAGCTGGGCCACCACCGAGTCCGGCGCCGTGTCGTGAAGACGGGCGGCCACGTAGATCGCGGCGTCATCGTAGAGGACCCGGACCTCCGTCCTCTGCTCGGCGGCCGCACCCGGGTCCGGCCGCATCTGGGTGAAGCCGGTGGCGACCTCGGCTCGGGCCCAGATGGCCTCGTCCACCCGGCCGTCGATGGTCGGGGGCGCCTCCACCCGCTCCGCGTGGAGCGCGGGCGGTCGGGCCTCGCCGCGGCCGTCTGCCTGTGGCCGGCCCGGCGGCTCGCTGCGTACGGCCCCCGCCTGGGGGCTCGTCGCCGGGACCCTCACGGCAGCCCGGGCAGCGGAGGGGGTAAGTACGGCCATCAGGAGGACGGCCACCAGCGATCTCCGGTATGTGGACATGGCGTCTCTGTGCACGACTGACATTCGGTCCCGACGCGGGACTCCCCGGGTCATTGCTTCCGACGAGCCGTACGGCCGCCGGCGCCCCGCGGTTTCGGAAAGGGCTTCGATCAGGTCAGACAGACGAAAGCGACCGAGGGTTGCAGAACCCCCGGCCGCCCTTCGGCACCAGCGCCCCTTCTACCGGCCGTGCACGTATCGGCAGGCCTCCTCGGCTCCGTCCCGCTGCATGGACCCCGGCCTCCACTCCGCGGGGATGTTCGCCACGCATTCCTCCAGCGTGTCATAGTCCTCCGCCCGGAAGCTCGGGCCCTGGTTGGCTTCCAGGAGCAGCGCCACCGTGATGCCCACCACGATCAGCCCCAGCACCAGGGCGGTAACCCACGTTCCTCGATTCACGTTCCACCTCCATATCGCCGGAAATTGTGCGGGCCGGAAGATGTCAGCGATCCAGGAATCTGGCAACGCCGAACCGGGGGAAGTCCCGGGGATGACGGGAGAAACAGCACACCGAACCCCCGGGACTTCCCTACCCCGGCACACACGACTATCAGGAGTTGCCCTACTGCGCCCCGCCCGGGATGTGAGTATGGTAATAGACGAGGTGCGGAACCAAGCTACCGGAAGGGAACCATGGAAACCCGATCGCGGCCGGTCACCCGATGCCGATCATGCGGCACGGAGGTCGACGCCCGACTCGTCGTATGCCCGGAATGCGGAAGCTGCTGCCCGGCGTGCGATGCCTCGGGGCTACGGGTGCGAAAGAGCAGCGCCCCCCCCCAGAACGCACCCCAGAAACGCCAGGCTCTGGCCCGCTCCAGCCCGTGCGGGAAGCTCATGGCCATGCACGAAGAGCTCGGCCACGCCCTGATGGAGGCGATGTGGGAGCTGGATCACCTCCCCGCCGACCCGGACGAGGCCATCAGCCGCGTCTTCGCCGTCACCGATGATCTGGAAGCCGCGCTGGAGACCACGCGGGCTCTGGACGAGGAGCTGGACTGACCTCAGGCGCTGTCCTGGCCCGAGTCGACAGCCGCCACCCGTCCCAGCGCCGCCCAGTCCACGTCATCCCACCCGCGCGCAGCGGCTGACAGGAACCGGTCGCGCAGAACACCACCGACAGGCATGGGGACCCGAGCCTCGTCGCCGGCCTGGAGCCCGTACCGGATGTCCTTGAGCCCGGGGCTCAGCCCGAATCCCGCCGGCTCGTACCGTCCAGCCTCGATCATCCTGTCACAGTCGGCAGCAGAAAAGAAAATAAAATTTTAATTGAAAAAATAAAAGGTCTATACAATTAAACAATATAGGGGATAGTTGATCCTGACTTTATTTTTTATAAGAGTCAGCCAGGTGCATTTTTGGGCTGGCTC
>JAWODW010000105.1:0-49391 GCA_046483065.1 Longimicrobiales bacterium
ACGCCTGAAGCGTCGTTCGTGGAGGACCTCGGGGCGGATTCGTTCGACACGGTCGAGCTGGTCATGGCCTTCGAAGAGGAGTTCGGCATGGAGATCCCCGACGAGGATGCCGAGCAGCTCCAGACGGTGGGTGACGCCATCAAGTACATCGAGGAACAGGGCGCCGAGTAACGGCTGAGGATGGAGACCCATACGCCGGACGGACGCCATCGGGTGGTCATTACGGGCCTCGGTCTGTTGACCCCTGTCGGTAACGACGTAGAGAGTGCATGGACCGCGCTGCTGGACGGAACCAGTGGCGCGGCTCCCATCACCCAGTTCGATGCCACCGGAGACTTCTCCACCCGCTTCGCCTGTGAGGTAAAGGAGTTCGATCCGGAGGAGTACATGGATCGGAAGGAGGCCCGGCGCGCGGACCGGTTTGCCCAGTTCGCCATGGCCGTGGCCGTACAGGCCGTGCGGGACGCGGGGCTGGAAGACGATCTGGCGCCGGCCGACCGGGACCGGGTCGGCGTCATTATCGGGAGCGGGATCGGCGGGATCCACACCTTCGAAGAGCAGACGCAGACGATGTTGGAGAAGGGGCCGCGTCGGGTGAGCCCGTTCTTCGTGCCCATGTTCATCCCGGACATGGCGGCGGGACTGATCTCCATGCGCTTCGGTGCCCGGGGGCCCAACTACGCCACGGTATCGGCGTGCGCGTCCAGCGCCCACGCCCTGGGCAACTCGTTCCGGCTGATCCAGGACGGGGAAGTGGACGCGATGATCGCGGGAGGGACGGAGGCGTCGGTGACGCCGTTGACGGTTGCCGGGTTCGGGAACATGAAGGCGTTGTCGACCCGCAACGAGGCGCCGGAGAAGGCGAGCCGGCCGTTCGACGCGAACCGCGACGGCTTCGTGCTGGGCGAGGGTGCCGGGGCCATGGTCCTGGAGTCTCTCGAGCACGCTCTCGACCGTGGGGCCGCCATCGTGGCGGAGATGGTGGGCTACGGGCAGAGTGCGGATGCCTATCATATGACGGCGCCGGCGCCGCAGGGGGCCGGGGCGCAGCTCGCGATGCGGGCGGCGCTGGAGGACGGCGGGCTGGAGCCGACGGAGATCGGCTACATCAACGCCCACGGCACCTCTACGCCGGCCAACGACGTGAACGAGACGAAGGCGGTCAAGGCGGTGTTCGGTGACGCGGCCTACGACCTGGTGGTGGGGTCGACCAAGTCCATGACGGGACACCAGCTGGGCGCCGCGGGCGCCGTGGAGGGGGTCGTCGCGGCGCTGGTCACGCAGAAGGGGCAGATCCCGCCGACCATCAACTTCGAGACGCCGGACCCGGAGTGCGATCTGGATTACGCGCACAACGAGCGTCGCGAGCGGCAGGTACACGCCGCCGTGACCAACTCCTTCGGGTTCGGCGGCCACAATGTCTGCCTGGCGGTACGACGCTGGGAGGAATAGGGACGGCCGTCAACTCCGCTTCGGGCGGTGGCCGGGAGTGACACCGCGTCGCTCCCGGTTTTTCTTTGAGGGGGACCAGATGCGCGCTGGAATCGGGTACGACTCGCACCGCTTCGCCGAAGGGCGACGCCTGGTGCTGGGTGGCGTGGACGTGCCGCACACCCTGGGGCTGGATGGGCACTCCGACGCCGACGCCGTGAGCCACGCCGTCATCGACGCACTCCTGGGTGCGGCGGCGCTCGGGGATATCGGTACCCACTTCCCGCCGGACGACGAGGAGTGGCGGGATGCCGACTCCATCGATCTGCTGGCCCGGGCTGCGGCGCTGGTCCGAGACGCGGGGTACCGACCCGCGAACGTGGATGTTACCGTGGTCTGCGGGGCACCTCGCCTCGCAGACCACATCCCCGGGATGCGGGAGCGACTGGCCCAGGCCCTCAGCCTCGAGATCGGCGCGGTCTCGGTGAAGGCCACGACGAACGAAGGGATGGGGTGGATCGGGCGGGACGAAGGGGTGGCTGTGCTGGCCGTGGCCACGATCGACGAGGACTGAGGAGGACGGGTGGAGACCATCGCGGCCGCCCTCCGGGCGCTTACCCGGCTGCCTCCGCTCCTACTCTATCTGCTCCTGGGAGGGGGCGCGGCGATGGAGAACATTGCGCCGCCCGTGCCCGCCGACACCTTCGTTCTGGCCGGCGCGCTCCTGGCTGCACAGGGCGCCGCGGACCCATGGGCCGTCTTCCTCGTCACGTGGTCGTTCAACGTGCTGGCCGCCATCGGGGTCTACGCCGTGGCGTGGCATTACGGGGCCCGGTTCTTCAAGATGCCCATCGCCCGCTGGCTCCTGCGGGAGCACCAGCTCGAGCAGATCGGGACCTTCTACCACGACTGGGGCGTCCCGGCCATCTTCCTCTCCCGGTTCCTGCCGGCCTGGCGCGCCATGGTCCCCGTCTTTGCGGGCATCTCCCACGTGCGGGCCCTGAGGGTGATCCCGCCGCTGGTGGTGGCCTCGGGTATCTGGTACGGCTTTCTGGTGGCTCTGGGCGTGTTCATGGGTCGCAACCTGGAGGCTGTGGCCCGGTGGTTCGGAGGAATCAACAGCGTACTCCTGTGGGTCGCGCTCGCGCTGGCCGTGGCGGCGGGCGTATGGTGGTGGCGGACCCGGCACGATGAGGACGCGCAGTGAGCTTCCACCTGGAACGGTTCCACGACTACCTGGCGTTCGAGCGGGGCCTGAGCCCGCGCACGCTGGAAGCGTACGGACGGGACACAGAGCGTCTGGAGGCGTTCCTCACCACGCGAGGGGTACGCGCGCCGGAGGCGGTGGACGCCGTGGACGTTCGCGAGTTCACGTACCACCTGCGAGACGAGGGGTTGGCCGCGAGCTCGATCCGGCGCGCGCTGTCGGCGGTGCGCACGTACTTCGGCTTCCTCCTGGCGGAAGGGCTGGTGGAGGCCGATCCCACGGAACAGGTGGAACCGCCCAGGACGTGGCAGCGGCTGCCGAACGTGCTCAGCCGCGACGAGGTGGAGCGCCTGCTGGAGGCCCCGGACCCGTCGCATCGCCTCTACTGGCGGGACCGGGCGATCCTGGAGTTCGCCTACGCGTCGGGCGTGCGGGTGAGCGAGTTGACGGGCCTCAAGCTCCGGGACGTGGACCTCGACGAGGGGTTCGCCACCGTGTACGGCAAGGGCTCGAAGGAGCGACTGGTCCCGGTGGGCGGTGCGGCCGTGCGGGCCATCCGGACCTACGTGCGGGAGCTGCGGCCGCGGTTGGAGTCCGGGGGCGGACGCGGGGAGGGGGCGCTGTTTCTGAACGCCCGGGGCGGCGTCTTGACGCGCATGGGCGTTTGGAAGATCCTGCGAAAACACGTGGAACGGGCCGGGATCGAAGGGAAGGTCTCCCCACACACGCTGCGGCACACGTTCGCGACGCACCTGCTGGAGGGTGGGGCGGACCTGGCTGCCGTGCAGGAGATGCTGGGCCACGCCGATATCTCGACCACGCAGATCTACACGCATGTGGACCGGGACTATCTGCGGGACGTGCACCGACGCTATCATCCCCGGGCATGATACTAGTCATAGACAACTACGACTCCTTCACCTTCAATCTGGTCCAACTGATTGGTGGGTTGGGTGCGGAGGTGGAAGTCCGACGGAACGACGAGGTGGACCTGGACGGCATCGCCGGGCTGGCGCCCGACCGTATCGTCATATCGCCGGGGCCGGGCACGCCGGCCGACGCCGGGATCAGCGTGGACGTGATCCGCCGGTTCGGCTCCTCCATCCCCACTTTCGGCGTATGCCTGGGCCATCAGGCCATCGGGGAGGCGTACGGCGGTCGGGTGGTCCGGGGTCGGCGCCTGATGCACGGCAAGGTCTCGCCGGTGGCCCACCGGGGAACGGGGCTTTTCGCGGGCGTTCCCACGCCCGTCCCCATGACCCGGTACCACTCCCTGGTCCTGGAGCCTGAGCGCCTGCCGGAATCGCTGGAGCTGATCGCCTGGACCGGTGAGGCCGGGTGGGAAGACGAGATCCAGGCGGTTCGGCACACAGAGCATCCGGTGTGGGGCGTCCAGTTCCATCCCGAGTCCGTGGCCAGCGAGCACGGTGCTCGGCTACTGCGCAACTTCATGGAGGTAGCGGCATGAGGAGGCGGTCGGCGGTCCGCGCCGGGCTCCTGGCGGCAGGGCTCACGGCCCTGGCGGCCGGTGGGGCTGCGCAGACGGTGGAGCGGGTGGGAAGCTCGGACGTGGCGCTGGATCGTCGCCTGGCCACGCTGCTGACCACCGATCCCCTGGTCATCACCGAAGACCGGCGGATCCGGGCCGGTGACACGATCTCCCGGTCCGTCCTCGTGCTCGACGCCACCGTGATTCACGAGGGGACGATCCTGGGCGACCTGGTGGCGGTGGACGCCGGCGTGTTCGTCCGGCCCCAGTCAACGGTGGACGGTGACCTGGTGAACGTGGCCGGCGGGCTCTACCGGTCGGCGATGGCCCGGGTGGGTGGCACCATCATTGACCTGCCGGACGCCAGCTACCGCGTCATCCGGGAGGACGACCGGGTCATCATCGAGGCTACCCGGACCCCGGCGCGCCTCGAGCTCGATGGGTTCGCCGGGATCCGTGCCCCGACCTACGACCGGGTGAACGGGCTGACCGCCGAGTGGGGGGCAGGATACCGGCTCCCGAGACTGTTGGGCGCCACCCCCAGACTGCGGGGCCACGCGGGGTGGCGGACCGCGCTGTCGGATCCCACCTACGGCGGATCGTTGGAGCTGCGGGCCGGCTCCCGTACCGCCACCGTGGGGTACGAGCGAGGGTGGGCCACCCATGACGGCTGGGTCTACGGCGACCTTCGGAACTCGCTGAACTACCTGTGGGACGGCGAGGATTTCCGGAACTACTACGAGTCGGAGCGGGCCTGGGCCGGCGTAAGCCGGGTGTTCGGCGATGAAGCCAAGCGGTTCCACGCCGTGCTCCGCGTGGCCGGGCAGATCGAAGACGCCAGCTCGCTGCCCGGCAGCGAGCCGTGGCACCTTTTCGGCGACGGGACACGGTCGAACCCGCCTATCGATGACGGCCGGATCACGAGCGCGATCGGGGCGGTGGACCTGACCTGGCACGGGCGGGAGACCAACCTGGTGCTAGGTGCCGAGTACGAAGCCGGCAGGGACTGGCAGGAGGGCGAGTACACCTTCGATCGCGTCACGGCGTGGACTCGGTTCGCCATGCACAGCCTCTTCGATCACACGCTGGAGGTCACGACCTTCGGGCAGATGCCCGTGGGGAACGACACGCTCCCCGCCCAGCGGTGGACGTTCGTGGGTGGTGCAGGGCGGCTCCAGACCGTGCCCCTCGGTCAGCACCGGGGGGACCACGTGCTGCTGGTGCAGTCCCGTTACCGGATCCCGACGCCGGACGCGATGGCCCTGCCGCTCCTCGGCGCCCCGGAGCTCCAGCTCATGCACACCGCCGGGATGGCGTGGCTGGGTGACGACGAGCCCGGGATGATTCAGGAGGTCGGGGGACGCCTCCAGTTCTTCGGGATCTACGTCCAGTACATGGTCCAGCCGGACGACACGGCACGGGACGCGCTGGTGGTGGGGGCCTCGTGGCCGTTCGCCCGGCCGTTCCCCTGGGAGCCGTAGTGCCGGTCGGGGCTGGAACGCGGGAGAGGGTAGCGGGCCGGACGGGGACCCCATTACTTTGGGCGGTGTCCACTCGAATCAACCCATCGTGAGCGCCATCCTCGGCGTGATCCCGGCCCGCCTGGGCTCGGAACGGCTTCCCCGCAAGCCGCTGCATATCCTCGCCGGCCGTCCCCTCATCGAATGGGTCTGGCAGAGGACTCGGTCGCTGCCCGGCCTCGACGCCGTAGTGGTGGCCACCGACAGCGAGGAAGTGGTCGAGGTGTGCCGGGAGGCGGGCGCCGATGCGGTCATGACGGCCGAGTCCCACGGCTCGGGCACGGAGCGCGTGGCCGAAGTCATGGCGATGCCGGACTTCGATGGCTACGACATGGTGGTGAACGTGCAGGGCGATGAGCCGTTCGTCACCGGGGACCAGGTCATGGGGGCGGTGGGCGCCGTGCGGGAGGGCTGGGACATCGGGACCGTCGCGGCACCCGTGATGACGCGGGAGGCGTGGACGGACCCGTCGGTGGTGAAAGTCGTGCGGAACGGAAGCGGAGGGGCGCTGTATTTCTCCAGGGCATCGATCCCCCATATGCGGGGTCGGGAGCCCACCGCATCCGAACTCGCATCGGCAAGCTGTCTCCGACATATTGGCGTGTACGCCTATAGCCGAACGGCGCTGAACCGGTGGGTCTCGGCGTCGCCCTCGGAGTTGGAGCGACTGGAGCGGCTCGAACAGCTTCGTGCGCTGGATGCCGGGCTCCGGATCGGGGTCGCGGTGGTCGACCATGTGGAGGGGGGTATCGATACGCCCGAAGACGCGCGCCGGGCGGAGCGACGCCTGCGAGAGGAGCGGGGAACGAATTGAACGGGATAACGGTGGAATGAGCGAACAGAACCCTCAGCCGACCAAGTACATCTTCATCACCGGCGGCGTGGTCTCTTCCCTGGGGAAGGGCATCGCCGCCGCTTCGCTGGGGCGGCTGCTGGCCGAGCGAGGGCTCCGGGTCACCGTCCAGAAGTTCGACCCGTATATCAACGTGGATCCGGGCACGTTGAGTCCGTTCCAGCACGGTGAGGTCTTCGTGACCGACGACGGCGCGGAGACGGATCTCGACCTGGGCCACTACGAGCGGTTCATCGACGAGAGCCTGTCGCAGGCGAACAACATCACCACCGGCCGCATCTACCGGGACGTGATCACCAAGGAGCGACGGGGCGACTACCTGGGCGCCACTGTCCAGGTGATCCCCCACATCACCGACGAGATCAAGACGGCCATACGCCGCCTGGCCCCGAACCACGACGTGGTGATCACGGAGATTGGCGGCACCGTGGGTGACATGGAGAGCCTGCCGTTCCTGGAGGCCATCCGACAGTTCAGGCAGGATGTGGGCCGGCAGCACACGCTGTTCATCCACCTCACGCTGATCCCGTACATTGCCGCCGCCGGAGAGCTGAAGACGAAGCCGACACAGCACTCGGCCCGGGAGCTCATGGAGATCGGGATCCAGCCCGATGTCCTGATCTGCCGCGCGGACCGGGAGATCACCGACGACATCAAGCGGAAGATCGCGCTGTTCACGAACGTGGACGTGGCGGGCGTCATCGAGGCCCGCGACGTGGACACCATCTATGACGTGCCCATGATGTTCAACCGGCAGCAGCTCGATGAGCTGACGGTGGAGAAGCTGGGGCTGGTGGAGCAGGCCGGGGAGCCGGAGCTGGGCGGCTGGCAGGAGATGGTCGATCGGATCCGCCACCCCGGGGACGGCAGCGTCAGGATCGCCATGGTCGGCAAGTACACCGAGCTGGTGGACGCGTACAAGTCGGTCAACGAGGCGCTGATCCACGGCGGGACCGCCAGCGACGTGGGTGTGGAGATCGACTGGATCTCCAGTGAGGAGTTCGAGAACGGCGAGTCGCTGGACTGGATGAACGACTATCACGGGCTTCTGATCCCCGGCGGGTTCGGGGAGCGGGGGATCGAAGGGATGCTCCGCGTCGTCGAATGGGCCCGGACCCACGAGCTGCCGTTCTTCGGGATCTGCCTCGGGCTCCAGTGCGCGGTCATCGAGTATGCACGGAACGTGGTGGGGCTGGAACATTCGCACTCCGTGGAGTTCATGGACGCCGAGGATCCGGTCATCTGCCTCATGGACTCCCAGCGCCAGGTGACGGACATGGGTGGCACCATGCGGCTGGGGGCCTACCCGTGTGTGATCCAGGAGGATTCCCGAGCACACGAGGCCTACGGCGCGCTGGAGATCAGCGAGCGCCACCGGCACCGCTACGAGGTCAACAACAACTACCGCGAGGCTTTGAGTGAGGCCGGCCTCGTGTTCAGCGGGCAGTCGCCCGACGGGAACCTCGTGGAGATCGTGGAGCTGCCGGACCACCCCTGGTTCCTGGGCTGTCAGTTCCATCCCGAGCTGAAGTCCCGGCCCATGCGGTCGCACCCGCTGTTCGCGGCATTCGTGGCCGCTGCCAAGGCCAGGCGCGACTCCGCCGGAACGGGCCAGGCCCGGGAGACGGGGACCGAGCCCGCTTCCGTGGCGTCCTGACATGACCGCCGGAGAAGGAACCCGCGTCGACGCAATGTTCGGCGGGGACGGGCCGTTCTTCGTCATTGCGGGGCCGTGTGTCCTCGAGAACGACGAACTGAACCTGCGTGTGGGAGAGGCGCTGGCGGAGATCGGCGACGCCCTCGATCTCGCCATCATCTTCAAGGCCTCGTTCGACAAGGCGAACCGGAGCCGGGCTGACTCCCCCCGGGGGCCGGGGCTGGACGAGGGCCTCGAGCGCCTGGCCCGGGTCCGATCGGCGACGGGGCTGCCCGTGATCACGGACATCCACCAGCCCCACCAGGCGGCGGCCGCAGCCGACGTCTGTGACGTGCTCCAGATCCCCGCGTTCCTGTGCCGTCAGACCGACCTGTTGGAGGCGGCGGGAGCCACGGGCCGGCCCGTAAACATCAAGAAGGGCCAGTGGATGGCGCCGGAGGACATGGCCGGCGCCGTGGAGAAGGTCCGGCAGGCACGCTCCGGGGCCGGGGGCGAGGGGGGTGGGGAGCCCGGCGGCGTAGCGGTCACCGAGCGAGGTACCTTCCACGGCTACGGCGACCTGGTGGTGGACATGCGCTCGTTCCACCGCATGCGGGCGGCCACCGGCGCCCCGGTCGTTTTCGATGGCACCCACTCCGTCCAGAGGCCGGGGATGGGGGCCGGGGTGAGCGGCGGCGATCCCGAGTTCATCGTACCGCTCGTACGGGGCGCCGTGGCCGCCGGTGCCAGCGCGCTCTTCCTGGAGGTTCATCCCACCCCGCTGGACGCGCCGTCGGACGCCACCAACATGCTGCGGCTCGAGGCCTTCCGGCCGCTCCTGGAGGACGTCCTGGCGCTCCGGGCGGCGCTGGCCGGCCGGGCACGGGGCCGGGAGGCCGACCGTGGCTGATGGGATCGGCCGGGACCGGGCCAGCGCGGTGCGCGTGGTGGTCCTCGACGTGGATGGCGTCCTCACCGACAACGGGGTCTATCTCGGGGCCGTGGACGGCGAGCGGGTGGAGCTGAAGCGATTCCACATCATGGACGGGCTCGGGATCAAGATGCTCCAGTGGGCCGGGCTGCGGGTGGTGCTGGTGAGCGGCCGCGAGTCGCCGGCCACTACGCTCAGGGCGGACGAGTTGGGCGTGGAGAGCCGGCAGGTGGCGGGGGGCTACAAGGTCCCGCTCGTGGAGGAGATCCTCCAGGAGTCGGAGGCCGAGTGGGACGACCTGGCCGTGCTGGCGGACGATCTGGCCGACCTCCCCGTGATGATGCGGGCCGGTCTCCCGGTGGCCGTGGCGAACGCCGCGCCGGAGGTCCGGGCCGAGAGTGCGTGGGTCACCACCCGGGAGGGCGGCGACGGGGCCGTGCGCGAATTCGCCGAGGTGCTGCTCGGGGCCCGGGGCGAGTGGTCGGCGCTGGTGGACGCGTACCGACGGTCGCGGGAAGGCGGCGGAGAGGTCCGGGATCTCCTGGAGGCGCGGTCGTGAACCCGGAAGGGCTGCCCGGCGCGAGGAACGGGAACGGACCGGTCACCGATGAGACGGAGCTCCTGGAGCGGGCCCGACAGGTGGTGCGCCTCGAGGCCGCCTCCGTGGCAGCGCTGGAGAGTCGCATCGACCACGCGTTCCTGGAGGCCGTCCGTATGGTGGAGGCTGCGGCAGGTCGCGTGGTGGTCAGCGGGCTGGGCAAGAGCGGGATCATCGGGCGAAAGATTGCGGCCACCCTCACCTCGACGGGTACGCCGGCCATGTTCCTCCATCCGGTGGAGGGGCTCCACGGCGACCTGGGCATCGTGAGTCGGGATGACGTGGCGATCCTCATCTCCAAGAGCGGAGAGACGGAAGAGCTTTCGTCGCTGGTGGAATTTCTCAGCCGCTCCGGTGTATCCATACTCGCGATGACAGGTCGGCCGGACTCGTCGCTGGGTCGGGCGGCTGCCGTGGTGCTGGACTGCTCGGTGGCCGAGGAGGCGTGCCCCATGGATCTGGCACCCACCACGTCGACCACGGTGACGCTGGCTATGGGCGATGCCCTGGCCGTGGCGCTGCTGCTCCGCAAGGGGTTCGGACCCGAGGACTTCGCACGGCTTCACCCCGGTGGGGCGTTGGGTCGGAAGCTCACGCTCCGCGTCGGTGACGTCATGGTCACGGGCGAGGCGGCGCCCCGGATCGGGCCCGACGCCCCGATGCGGCGGTGCGTGGTGATGCTGGCCGAGAAGAGGGGTACGGTCCCCGTGGTGGATGCGGAAGGGCGCGTGGTCGGGGTCGTGACGGCCGGCGACCTCACCCGGATGATGGAACGCCGCGAGGATGTCTTCGATATACCGGTGAGGGAGGTCATGACCCGGTCGCCGAAGACCACGAGCCCCGATGTGCTCGGGGCCGCGGCGGTCTACCAGATGGAGGAGCACGGGATCATGGCCCTGCCCGTGGTCGATGATGAAGGTCGGCTCCTGGGGATCGTGCACCTGCACGACCTCATGCGGGCCGGGGCCGTCTGATGAAGACGGGTCACACAGGACCGAGGCAGTGATGAGTGTGATGAAACGACAGAGCCGAGGGCTCCTGGGCGTGGCCATGGCCGCGGCCCTGGTGGCGTGCGGCGGGGGCGAGGACCCCGTGGCCGGCAGCGGGTTCCGGGACCTCCCGGCCGATCACATGGCCCTGGACCTGGATACCGACATCAAGGACATGGGGGCTCTCCGGGCGCGCCTGCACGCGGACACGGCGTACGTCTGGGAGGACTCGGCCAAGACGCTGATGTTCCCGGTGGACCTGAAGCTCTACGACAAGAACGGCGCCCAGACCGCTCACCTCACGGCCGATGAAGGGGAGCTCCACTCCCAGACCAACAAGATGGTGGCCCGGGGCAACGTGGTGCTGGTGACGACGGATGGTGAGCGGCGGATCCTCACCGAGGAGCTCCATTACGACCCCCAGCGTGACCGGATCTGGAGCGACGTCCACACCGTCATGTTCGAGGGGGAGTCCCGCCTCGAGGGTGCGGGCTTTCGGGCGAACAGTGAGATGACCGACATCGAGGTGTTCGAGAGCACGGGCGAGAACATCCAGATCGAGTTCTGACCATGGCAGCGCGGGTCGGTCTTTTCGGGGTTCTGCTCCTGGTGGTGATCCCCGCGGTCGCCATGGCGCAGGAGCGAAGCTGTCGTCAGGTCCTCAAGTCCGATGCCCGCCGGCTCTTCAACGCCCGGGGTCACGAACTCATCTACTTCCGCGACCCGGTGCGGGTCCTGTGCACCGGTGGCCTGATCCTGGAGGCCGACAGCGCGGTCATGAACCGGACCGCCTCCACCGTGCAGCTCGTGGGCGATGTCTTCTACCAGGACAGCCTCCGGGAGCTCACGGCCGACTGGGCCAACTACATCGGCCAGCGCAGCCAGCTTCTGGCCCGCGGTAGCGTGGTCCTGACCAACCTGGAGAACGGATCGGTCATCGAAGGTGACGAGCTGGATTACCTCCAGGCGTCGGAGACCCGTCCGGTGGCCCGCATGATCGTGCGGGGCGAGCGGCCGTACGCCGTGATCCCGCCCCAGCCCGACTCCACCGGGGAACTGGCGGATACGGCGGTGAGCACCGAGGTCTGGGCCGACCGGATGCAGCTCGAGGGGGAAGAGGTTTTCCGTGCCCTCGGGAACGTGGATCTGCGGCGGGGCGACATGACCGGCGCGGGGGAGACTGCCATCTTCAAGCAGCAGGAAGAGCGCATGACCCTGGTCGGCGGAGCGTTCGTGGAGACCGACCGCTACCGCCTCGATGGCGAGCGGATCGTGGCGTCGCTCGAGGGCCAGCGGATCCGCGCCGTCACGGCGGAGGGGCAGGCCCGGGTCGAGTCCGAGGACCTCACCGTAGACTCGGAGCAGGTCCGGATCGGCTTCGTCGATGGTCGGCTGGAGCGGATGGAGGCGTGGAACCCCGTCCCGGACACGGTGGCCCGTGCCCTGGCGGACGCGGAGGGCTTCCGGCTGCGCGCCGATTCCATCGACGCCCGGGCCGACTCTATCGGGATCCAGGAGGTCCGGGCCGTGGGGCGGGCCTACGGGGAGCGAGACCCGGATTCGGACGGAGCAGGGGTGGACCCGGCCATCGCCCGCGACTGGATCCAGGGCGACACCATCCTCGGCTATTTCGCCCACCGGCGGCTCGATGCGGTCCGGGCCGACAGCGTCCCCGTCATGGACCGCATGCCGCCGGATCGACCGGGCGACTCGATGATGGTCGAAACCGTGGATCGACCGGGGGGCGACCCGGCGACGGACTCCACGGAGACCTATCTCGAGCGGATCGTCGTCATTGGAGGAGGGGCGCCGGCGCTGTCGCTCTATCGGATGCGGGCCGAGGAGCCCGGCAACCCGCCGTCGATCAATTTCCTGAAAGCCAGCAAGATCATTCTGTTCATGGAGAACGGGGACGTGTCACGGGTGGATGCGGATGGACCGCTGGACGGTGTGTACCTGGCGCCGGCCGGGCGGCGAGAAGAGGGCGATGGCGAGGCGGACGAGGGCGGAGGCGGCGACACCGCCACCGGGGCGGCGCCGGAGACGGGAGGCCGGCCATGAGCGCGCTGCGTCGCCTGGAGGAGTTCATGGACGGACTCGAGCCGCACGACGGGTCCATTGGCCTCGCCCTGGTGGAGCTGATCCGCCACGTGGATGAGGACGGCACCGTGGAGCGCAGTGACTGGGTGACGGCCGTCCGTACCGCACACGCCCGCAAGACACCCGCGCGAGCCGTAATCGGGAGCAGCGACGACAGCCTGGACACCTCGGAGCAGCTGGCGCGCTACCTCCGCGACCACGTCCTGGCCGGGGCTGAGCAGCGGGGGCTGGTGACCGCCGACCCATCGCTGGAGGAGTGGCAGCGAGTGCGTCTCGCACCGGATCTCTGGGAAGCCGTGGGCCCCCGCAGGGATCAGGTGGTGGCCCGGCTCGATCAGACGGTACGGAACTTGTTGTCGGATGAGTCGCGGGCCCACGAACGATCCGCCGCAGCGCTCGGGGAGGAGGGGGAACGGAGCACGCTCCGGTCCGACTCACTGGTCAAGATCTACCGGAAGCGCAAGGTAGTGAACGAGGTGAGTATCGAGGTCTCGCAGGGCGAGATCGTCGGGCTCCTGGGGCCGAACGGGGCGGGGAAGACTACCACCTTTTACATGGTGGTGGGACTGATCCGGCCCGATGAAGGCAAGGTCTTCCTGGATGACCGGGAACTGACCGATACGCCGATGTACAAGCGGGCGCGCTACGGGATCGGGTACCTGGCCCAGGAGCCTTCGATCTTCCGAAAACTGACCGTAGAGGAGAACATCAAGGCGATCCTGGAGACCATGGACCTGCCGAAGGCCGCGCGAAAGGTCCGGCTGGAGCAGCTCCTGGACGAGCTCGGACTGCGCCCGCTCCGGAAAGCCAAGGCCTACTCGCTTTCCGGCGGGGAGCGGCGGCGGCTGGAGATCACGCGGGCGCTGGTGAGCGATCCGAAGTTCATGCTCCTCGATGAGCCGTTTGCCGGTGTGGATCCGATTGCCGTCCATGACATTCAGCAGATCGTCGCGGAGCTCAGACACCGGGGGATCGGCGTCATCATCAGCGATCACAACGTGGAGCAGACGTTGGAGATCGTTGATCGGGCTTATATCATGTACGAAGGGCGAGTGAGGGTCTCGGGGACCGTGGCCGAGCTCGTCTGGAACGACGACGTGGCCGAGGTCTATTTCGGGCCCGCGTTGACGGAGCGAATGAGAGCGCGTTACAGAAAGCCGGAGAAGGTATGAGCATCAAGACGGGGCTCTATCAGGGCACCCAGATAAAGCAGGAGATGAAGATCAATCCACGCCTGTACCAGGCGATGGATCTCCTCTACATGCCCCTGATGGACCTCCAGCAGCACATCAAGCAGGAGATGCTCAACAACCCCTTCCTGGACCTCGAGGAGCCCCTCGTCGATGAAGAGGACCTGAAGGCCGACGAGGAGAAGGAAGAGGAGGAGATCGACTGGGAGGAGATCCTCCTGGACGGCTTCGACGCCGGCGGTCGGAAAGCGGAGTACGAGCAGAAGGAGTACTACCAGCCCGTCCGGGTCGAGGAAGAGGACCTCTCCGACCACCTCCGGGACCAGCTCAAGCTCATGCGCCTCTCGCCGCGGAGCATGCTGCTGGGCGAGGAGATCATCGGGAACATCGATGATGACGGCTACCTGGCATGCTCCCTCGAAGAGGTGGTGCAGGGCGTGAACGAGTGGGCGGAGGAGAACGGCGAGGAATGGAGTGAAGACGGCGAGGGGATCGAGCCGTACACCATGGAAGAGGCCGAGGAGATGCTGGAGAAGATCCAGCGGTTCGACCCGGCCGGCGTCGCCGCCCGTGACCTGCGCGAGTGCATCCTGCTGCAGCTCCGGGACCAGGAGCAGGAAGACACGCTCACGTACACCATCGTGGACGAGCATTTCGACGAGCTGGTGAACCACCGGTGGAGCGAGATCTCGAAGGAGCTGAACATCAGCGCCAAGGAGGTGCAGACGGCCTCTGACGAGATCAGCAAGCTGGACCCGAAGCCGGGGCTCAAGCATTCGGCCCAGCCCGACAACTACGTCACGCCCGACCTGATCGTCGACAAGATCGACGGCGAGTACCACGTCTTCCTGAACGACACCAGCATGCCGCGGCTGAAGCTGTCGAAGGCGTACCGGGAGATCGCCAGGGACAAGAGCAAGTTCAAGGGCGAGAACAAGGAGTTCATCAGCAACAAGCTGAACAGCGCGAACTGGATGATCCAGGCCATCGAGCAGCGGCGTCAGACCATGCTCAAAGTCATGAACTTCATCGTCGACCGGCAGCGCGAGTTCTTCGAGCGCGGCGTCCAGTACCTGAAGCCGCTCACGCTCCGGGAGGTGGCCGAGGTCATCGACATGCACGAGTCCACCGTCTCCCGGGTCACCAACGAGAAGTACGTGCAGACGCCCCGGGGCGTCTATCACCTCAAGTTCTTCTTCAGCAGCGGGCTCAGCACCACCAGCGGCGAGGACGTCAGCGCCACCGGGATCAAGGACAAGATCGAGAAGCTGGTGGAAGACGAGGACTCCAAGGACCCGTACACCGACCAGGCCATCGTGGATGTCCTCAAGGAGCAGGGGATCCAGATCGCCCGGAGGACCGTGGCCAAGTACCGGGACCAGCTGGGGATTCTCTCGGCGCGAATGAGGAAGCGGGTGTAGGCGACGATGGGGTGGGCTGCGTTGCCGGCGCTTCGGAGGCGTCGTGGCTCATTCCACCTTCTTATTCACGCGAAGACGCGAAGAACTGCCTGAAGACGCTGCGGGCTCGCGGCGGATTCCGGGTTCCGGGCCCTGCGGGGCCGCCTTCCCGGTGGGGTCTTGGGTCAGGGCCTGTAGTTGTTGACGACGCGTCTGATTCCCTCCTTCATCGTGGCACAGCCGAAGTTCAGGAGCAGCCCTACCTCCAAATTGAGCACGCGGAGGTAGGTCAGGACCTGCTTCCAGTCCACAGCGGCGATTGCTTTCGCGGACTTCACCTCGACCACGAGCACGCCGTCCACGATCAGGTCCGGCTACAGTGCTTCCTTGAACACCACCCCGTCCACCTCGAAAGAGAAGCGCTTCTGGCGGGCCACCGTGTGTCCGGCCTGGAGGAGATAGTGCTCCAGCAGCGTCTCGTTGACCTTCTCTGTCAGTCCCGGCCCGAGCTTGTAGTGCACGCGGTAAGCGGCATCCAGCACCGCCTTGGCCACCTCGTCCACTCGCCGTTGCGCCCCTTGGGTGTCCGGGTCAGTTTTCTTTCCTGCGGCTTCTCTCTGTCTGGAATCATCCACCCCTGTCGGCATCCGCCCCATCCTGGTTTCGATAAAGAATTGAAGCCCCGAAGGCTGCAGAGCCCTGAAGCCAGCCGACTCGCCGGAATCGCCGCCTTGCCCGGCTTGGCGTCTTCGCAGTTCTTCGCGTCTTGGCGTGAATCTGAAGGTCGGAACCGGGCAAACCCATAGTTGAACCGGCCATCGTGAATCACCGGAGCTCGGCGTCTCCTACCACGTCTCCCGCTGGCGCGACCCGCGTCTTCTGCACATACTCGTCCTCTATGGAAGCCAGTACGACCGATGCCCGAGTCACCCGGCAGCAGACCGACCTCCGCGACGTGAAGCGCCGCTTCGCCGTCATCATACCGGCGTACAACGAGGTGGAGAACGTGCCGGAGCTGGTGGCGGAGCTCCGGGCCACCTGGGAGAGGCACGGGCTGGAGGGTGAGGTGATCCTGGTGGACGACGGCTCCTCCGATGGTACGGCGGAAGCCGCCGAGGCCGAGGGTTGGGAGCCGCTGAAGGTCGTGCGCCATCGTCGCAACTTCGGGAAGACGGAGGCCATGGTGACCGGGGCGCGCGCCACCGACGCCGAGTGGCTCGTCCTCTTCGACGCCGACCTCCAGCACGATACGGAGGAGGTCCCGCGGTTCCTGGAGAAGCTCGGGGAGGGGTGGGACATCGTCACCGGGCGGAAGATCGGCGAATACGAGAAGCGGGCGGTTTCCAGCACGTACAACCGGCTGAGCCGCGCGCTGTTCAAGGTCCCGGTCTCCGACCTCAACTCCATGAAGGCGTTTCGACGGGAGGTGATCGACGAGGTGCCGCTGCGCCACGACTGGCACCGCTTCTTCGTGGTCCTGGCCTACGACCGGGGGTTCACGGTCACGGAGATCGATATCGACCTGCTGCCGCGGCGCCACGGGGAGGCGAAGTACAGCGGCCGGAAGCGGATCCTGGTGGGCGTGCTCGACCTGCTGAGCGTGGCCTTCTTCCTCTTCTTCTCCCGCAAGCCGATGATCTTCTTCGGGATGAGCGGGCTGGTCATGGCCGGGCTGGGCGTTGTCGTAGGACTCGTGACCATCGGGCTGCGGATCGCCGGCAGCATGCCGCCGTTCGGGTACCGGCCGCTCCTCTACCTGGTCATCCTCCTGGAGACGCTCGGGTTCCTGCTGTTCGGGTTCGGCCTCGTGGCCGAGATGGTGGCCCAGCAGCGGTCGGAGCTGGACGCCATCCGCAGTCGCCTCGACACCGACGCTACCTGATCCGCAGCAGCAGTACCACCGCGGCCCCCAGGAGCTCGCCCGCTATGGTCCAGAGCCGGGCGAGCACCGCCACTACGGCGGCCGCGCCGGCGGGAAACGCGCCGCGAAGGAGCGCCGCCATCGTCGCCTCCCGGACCCCGGCGCCCGCCGGCGCCACGAACGCCACGTAGCCGGCCACGAAGGAGAAGGCGTGGATCCCGATGAACGGGAACAGCCAGTACGGCTCCACGGGGAGGAGGGCGTCGGCGAAGAGGTAGAAGGCGATCCCGTCGGCGATCCAGCTCAGGAGCGAGTAGAAGAACACCTCCACGCTGTCGATCCAGCGGCCGTGCCACCGGAGCGTGTCCTGCCGTGCCACCCGGGCCAGCAGCGTGAGGGAGAGGTTGATGACCTTCGGATGCGCGGCCGCCAGCGAGAGCACCGCCAGCGCCATCATCGACGCCGTCGGGTGCGTGGCCAGCAGCTCCACCTGCTCGGCGATGAGGAGGGCGGACGCGAACACCGCCGACAGGAGCACGATCCCGGCGTGGACCAGCATCGAGGTGACCATGACGCCCGCGCTGCTCTCCGTGCCGCGGGAGAGCTGCCCCACCGCCACGAACTGCCACACCTTGCCGGGGATATAGCGGGCCATCTTCGACAGGAACGAGATGCGGAGCAGGCGCGGGAAGCTGACCCCCGGATCGTCGAATCGGTCCAGGACCCGCTTCCAGACGAACACGCTCCAGCCCAGGCTGGCGGTGAGCAGGAGCACGCTGCCCGTGAGCTGACCCCAGCGGACGCGCCAGTCGTAGCCCCCGATCTGCGCCCAGTTACGCTGGATGGTGAGCCCCACGAAGACCACGCCCGCCCCCACCACCAGGACGGTGGCCGCGCGTCGAAGGAGGCGCTTGGCGGTCATCCGGCCTCGGCCGGTCGGGAGCGCGCGGATCCGCCGTCTGCGACCCGGCGCCAGGACCGGAAGGCCAGGAAGAGGCCGTAGCCGACCAGGAGGAGCGAGCCCAACGCGTAGATCCAGAGGCCGACGATGAGCCCGGCCGGGCGGAAGCGAAACGTGACCTCGTGCCGCCCTTCGTCGACCATCACGCCCCGGAAGGTATGGTTGGTGAGGAGGACCCGGGCAGGCTCACCGTCCACGGTGGCCTCCCAGCCCTCGTACATGTTGTCGGCCAGCACCAGGAGCGAGGGAGCGTCGGCCTCAGTCTCCACCACCACCCGGTTCGGCGTGTACTCCAGCAGCTCGGCCCGGCCCGGGGAGGCGGAGGGTGCCGGGCCCGCCCCCTCGGGCTCGTCGTAGACCACGGCGGTGCGCCGGGGATCGAATCCGGGCTGCTTCATGGCGTCGAGAGCGCCCCGGGGCTTCGACGCTACCCGGATATCGTTCACCAGATACGCCCGCGGGAGTGCGTCGGGGTTCTCGTAGACGATGGCCCGGCCCCGGTGCACCTCCGGCCACGGCACCCCCTGCAGCCCCGCCCGGGTGATGATGTAGCGCACGTTGGCCGCGTTCATGAACTGGACGTTCTCGAGGAAGTTGTGCCAGTCCACGTACGTCTGCTCACCGGCGCCCACGTACTCGTTGTACCGCTGGAGCTGGTTCCCGTGCTCGCCGCCGGCCTGATCGATGTCGAACCGCATCAGGTAGTTGCCGTGGTTCCGGTAGACCTGGCCGCCAGGGAAGGGGAGCACCCAGACCCGGTCCCGTCCCGGCTGGCTCATGAGATACTCCGCCACGTCGTCCCGGGCGAACATCTGGTCGGGCGAGGGGACGGTGTGGAAGAACCGGGTGTCCACGATCCAGAGATCGGCTATGGTCAGGACCGCCAGCACCACCAGGGCCACCCGCTGTGTGATCCGATGGCTCAGCCACGCCCACAGCGCGGCCCCGATGGCCGCTGCGAACAAGGTGAACCGGAAGACGCCCACCGCACGCCCCGGATCCTCGGAGCCCGCGTTGATCGCGGTCGCCAGGAGCAGGCCGGCCACGGCCACCCCCAGCGCTGCCCACCCCACGACGCCCGCAGGCGACCCGGTTGGAACCACCTCCGCGGTGGCGTTCGAGCCCCCGTCACCGCTGGGACCGGCGGAATCGTCGTCCTCGTCACCGGCGTCGAGGCCCCGCAGCGCCGCGAGCCGCTCCAGCGAGAGCGCCGCCATCATGACCAGGGAGAAGGAGACCAGGAAGAACGAGATCGACGGCGCCCGGAACATGGAGGTGCCCGGCAGTACGGCGTAGTAGAGACGGTAGATGGGTGTGTGACCCCCGAACGCGATGCTCAGCGCGAACAGGGACAGTCCGGCAAAGAACCACCAGTACCGGTTCCGGCGCACATAGTAGAACCCCAGCCCCACCAGGAAGAGCACCAGCGCCCCGGCGTACTCCGTGTGCAGCTTGAACGGGTTGTCACCCCGATAGCCCGGGAACAGACCCTCGCCCGTCTCGGGGTCCGACACGCTTACCCCCACGTCTTCGGGCACCGCCAGCCCCGTGATCTCCCGGGGCGGCATCGACCACGACGTGGAATACTCATACCCACGTCCCCCCTCCACACCACCACGCGGCGACGCGTCCACGTAGTCCAGGAACGGAAGGAAGTTCACCGACGCCAGCGCAAACCCGATCGCCACCGCGCCCAGCCCCAGCGCCACCCGCCTGGCCAGCGGTTTGGGGTCACGGATGTACCCCAGGTGCACCAGGCTGAACAGCGCCCAGATCGCCGCGCCCAGCAGCAGGTAGTACGAGCTCTGGATCTGGAACGAGAGCAGCGCCAGCCCCACCGTGGCCGCCGCACCCGCGAACGACGGCAGCGTGCCCTTCCGGATCCCGCGGTGCAGGAAGAAGAAGAGCAGCGGGGCCAGCGTGGCCACGATGGTCCGACCGTCATGGCCCCCGTACACGAACGACATCATCAGGCCCGTGAACTGGAACGCCAGCCCTACGAGGAACGCAATCCACCGCCGCACCCCCAGCTCCCGCGACAACAGGTACGCGCCGATCCCCCCCAGCGCGAACGAGACGAAGAAGATCGTGGGGTACAGCCGGGTCACCGGCAGCAGCAGGTCCGCCACCAGCTTCACGGGGTAGAACGTGCTCGCCGGGTTCGCGAACAGTGGCACACCCCCGTACAGGTGCGGGATCCACGCCGGCAGCACCCCGTCGGCGATCATCCCCGACGTCAGCTCGTGCTTGAAGTACCCCGCGGCCAGGTAGTCCGTGCCGAAGATGTGCCGTCCCGGCAGATAGGCCGGCAGGAAATAGAGGAATGCGAGGACGGCGTAGATGGCCGCGTAAACGCCGTCCGGCTTCAGCCTGAGTCCCTGGTCTCGTTCCACGCGTTCACCCTTCTGAAGTGCTGTTCCGGCCCGAATCCATGTATCCCAGTGCACGGGCCGCCTCCGCACATCGCGCTTCGATGGCGCGCAGGTTGGACGGCCCGAAGAACTCGCGTCTGCCAACATCCCGGTCGCCCGGCGGTTGGTAGCGCGTGTCCAGCTTGTGCTCGATGCAGCCCCGCTGTTCGACACCCAGCCGCTCCGCGAGCCCCGTGATGGCGCCCAGCTTGTCCGCCACGAAGTCCTCGTATCGGATCAGCTCGATCTCCTCCTGGTGCTGGAGGTAGACGCGGGCGCCCAGTGACCAGCGGTCGGCCAGGCGTTCCACGTAATTGCCCTCGACGTCGAGCCACGGACCCTTCAGGATCGCCTCCCAGAGCGGCCGCATGCGGCGGTAGGCCTCGGGGTCGAGGTCGTCCAGGTCGCCGGGAAGCTCGAGACGGTTCAGGATGCTGCGGATATTGTCCCGGGGGTCGCGCATCACCATGACGAAGCGGGCCTGTGGAAATCGTTGTGCCAGTTGGGGATAGAGGAATGTCAGGTGCGGATCCTTGACCACGTCCCGGGCGAAGTCGGCGCGGAACCGGCGCACGAATGCCTCGAACGGCCGCTCGCCGGCGTGGACCGCGGCCAGCGTCTCGGGACGCCGGAGACGGGGCCAGAAGTCCAGGGTGACGGAGAGGTCGCCGTACTCCGCCAGGAGCGCCGCGATGACCGTAGTCCCCGCCTTGGAGTTGCCCAGGACGATAATGGCGTTCTCGTTGGGCCGCACGAACGGCGTGGCGATGTAGCGCTGCAGGACGTCCAGGGCGTTCGTCGCCTGGCGGCCGAAGCGGGCCGGGTCCCGGCTCATCATGGCGAGGCTGGCGAGGATGCGGGGCGGGCGGAAAGTCACGCCGCGCCTCCCCCGGCGCCGCGCCGGTCCAGGAGCGTACGGTAGACCTCCAGGTGCCGCTCGGCCAGCCGGTCGTTGCTCCACCGGTCGACCACCCGGGCACGGGCTCGGGAGCCTCGGGCCGGCAGGTCGTCTGTCTTCAGGAGCCGGATCACCGTGTCGGCCAGGTCCTCGGGATCGGCCGGCCGGAATAGACCCCCCACATCGTCGTCGACGATCTCCGGCAGCCCGCCCACGCGAGACGCGGCCACAGGCACCTCGCACGCCATGCATTCGAGCGCGGCCACCGATGTGGCTTCCATCAGGGAAGGGAAGATGGCCAGCTCCGCGGATGCGAGGATGCCCGGCATCTCGGCGTGGGGCCTGGCACCGAGGAAGGTGATACGGTCGCGGACCTCGAGGTCCCGGGCGAGGCGTTCCAGGCGGCTCCGTTCGGGGCCGTCGCCCACAACGACCGCTTCCACGTCTACGGCGTCGGCGATCCTCGGGAGGGCCCGGACGAAATACTCCACGCCGTTCTTCTCGAACAGTCGGCGGGGCACGACCAGCCGGCGTCGTCCGGTGACGGGCAGCAAGGGCGCGACCGGCCTGAACAGCTCGGTGTCCACACCGTTGGTCAGAGCCTCCACGCGGCAGCCCGGGGCGATGGACTCGCCCACCTCGGCGATCTCTGCGCTGGCGGCGAGGTTGTAGTCGGCGTTCTCCAGCAGGCGTCGAAACACGGGGCGCCAGAGTCGGTGGTCTGCCCGCTTGAGGAAGTGGGAGGTGTGCCACGTGGTTACGACTGGAGCGCCGGACCGTCGGCGGGCCAGGAGCGCGGGGAAGACGGACTGGAACGCTTGGGCGTGAAGGATGTCCGCCGAGCGGGCCTGCGCCACGAGTCGGGGGATCGAGCCGGCGGCGTGCGTCAGCCACCCCGCGGGGTTGCGGGCGGGGAGCCAGGTACGCCACACGTCCACGCCGTCCATGACCTCGTGCCCGGGTAGTCCGGGGCGGGATCTCGAGGTCACGACGCCTACGGTGTGCCCTTTGCCCGCCAGGGCGACGCAGAGATGGAAGACGTGGCTCTCGAGGCCGCCCACCTCCGGCGGGAAGTAGACGCAATGCATCAGGATGTTCATGTGTCCTCGTCGAGCCAGTCCTCGGTCCGACGGGGCGCACCGACCAGATCGGAGACCACGATGTCGGCGATCCGGACCCCGGCCCGCCCGTCGCCGTATGGGTTGGTCGCGACCCGGTCCCCGGTTCGGTCGAGCGCGGCTTCGACCTCAGCTACGATGTGATCCCGATTCGTGCCCACCAGACGGGCCACGCCCGCCTCAATCCCTTCTGGCCGCTCCGTGACGTCCCTGAGCACGAGTACTGGGACACCGAACGCCGGCGCTTCCTCCTGGATTCCGCCGGAATCCGTCAGCACCACAGAGGCCTCCTTGAGCGCTCGGACCAGGTCGAGGTAGTTCAGCGGGTCGGTGAGGTGAATCCCCGGTCGCCCGCCCAGGAGCTCCTCAGCCGGTCCACGCACGTTGGGATTCGGGTGGACTGGATAGAGGAACGCCACATCCGGCCTGCGCTCAGCCACCTTCCGTACCGCCTCGAATACGGAGCGCAACGGCTCGCCGAACGATTCGCGTCGGTGGGCGGTCAGGAGGATCAGTCTGGATTCTTCTGATGTGGGATCGGCGAGGGCGGCCAGGCGCGCTACCAGCACCGGGTCACGAGGCTGGCCGAGGCGGTCGGCTACGTCGTGGAGGGCGTCCACGACGGTGTTGCCCGTCACGAAGATCTGCGCGTCCGAGACACCCTCCCGACGCAGATTCCGCCGAGCCAGCGCCGTGGGAGCGAAGTACCAGTCCGTCAGGACATCCGTCAGGCGACGGAACATCTCCTCCGGGAACGGTGCCCACTTCCGGCCGCTGCGCAGCCCCGCCTCCACGTGGCCCACCCGGACACCCTCGAAGAAGCCGACCAGCGCACCGTAGAAGACCGTGCCGGTGTCCCCCTGGACCAGGAGCGCATCGGGTCGGAAATCCGTCATCACCTCCTTGAGGCCGTCCAGGCATCCGTGCGCTACGTCGTAGAGGCTCTGGCCCTCGCGCATGATCCCCAGATCGTAGTCCGGGGTCAGATGGAACGCGTCCAGCACCTGGTCCACCAGGTCCGTGTGCTGTCCGGTGAGGGCGAACCGGGTCTCCACCCGGTCGTCCCCCGAAAAGGCGGCCAGCACCGGCGCCATTTTGATCGCTTCCGGCCGTGTTCCGACCAAGACCAAGATCCGGTCCCCGGGGCGACCGCCCCGGTTCACTGGATCCACGGGCTCTGTTGACAACTGCAACACCTCCTACAGCACTCGTTCCCGCCCTGACCTGGCAAAGGTAACGTCCTCCGCGTCCTGACGCGCGTCCCGGTTCGCCGTATCTTGGTGCCCATTGCGTACGGTCGAAAGGAGAGCCACAGAAGCGTGACCCGGTATTTCTGCTTCCGGTTCGATGTCGACACCCACCGCTGCATCCGGCGAGGCGTGCCGAATCTCATCGCGCTGGGTGCCCGGATGGATGTGCCCTTCACTTTCTTCGTCAACATGGGCCGCGCCGTTTCCCGGGCCCGCCTGGCATTCGGACCGCGCGGCACGTCGGGCTCCGGTCCCACGGATGAGGTGGCCGCGAAACTCTCCGCCCGGACCAAGCTCGGACTCCGAGACACCCTCGTGGCCGTCGCGCTCAACCCGTCAGTTGGCGTCGGCTCACCCCGTGTGTTGAACGCCGCCATCGACGCCGGGCACGAGGTGGGCCTGCACGGTGGGACGAATCACGCCGTATGGCAAGCCGACGCCCACCGCTGGACCGGTGAGCGGATCCGGGACCAGGTCACCAGGGGACTTCGCGCCCTCGAGCAGATCACCGGTCATTCCCCCGCCGGGTTTGCGTCACCAGGTTGGAACTCACCCGACCCGCTCCCCCTGATCCTCGAGGAGCTTGGATTCAGCTACCTGGCGGATCTGCACGGGCCGGCCACAGGGCCGGAGCAGGGGGGCATCCAGTCCGCACCGGGGACGGAGCGGCTCCTTTCGGTACGCACGGCCATCACCGCTGAGCCCGGTGGCGTTGCGTACCTCGAGCACCTGCGAGCCCGAAACCTCGACGCGCGGGCGATCCGTGACGATTTCCGGGATCGGCTCGAACGGGCGGGCCGGCTGGCGGTGATCTATGATCACCCCTATTTCGCCGGGGTCCGGGAGCTGGACCTCGTGCGGGACCTGGTGGCGTTGGCCCGGGACATGGGGTTCCGGCCCGTGCGCCTGGTGGACGCGGTGACCATCCTGTCCGCACCGCCGGAATGACCAATCTATGTTAACTCGAAGTCAGCACCCGTAAGTAATTGTCAGGAAATATGATGAAGCGCTACACCTAACTCGTTGAGTGAGGTCGGGCAGGCGCGCTGACCTGCGCCACTCCCATATGGGTTTCGCCTCGGCCGGGATCCAGCGACTTGTAGGCTGGTGGGGAACGGGGTAGTTTCGGGGACGCCGCAAGCTAGCCCGTGGTCCACCACGCTTCGAGAAGGCATGATCGACAAGTTGGAACACGCTCTCGTCATCGTCCCCACGTACAACGAACGTGAGAACCTGCCCCGGCTGGTGCCGGAGATCCTGGAGCAGGATCCACGGATCGACGTTCTCATCATCGACGACGCTTCGCCCGATGGCACCGGCGAGGTGGCCGACCGTATCGCGTCGGGATCGGTCCGGGTGCATACCATGCACCGGGAAGGGAAGCTGGGCCTCGGGACGGCCTATATCGCCGGCTTCCGGTGGGGGCTGGAGCGCGACTACGACGCATTCTTCGAGATGGACGCCGATTTCTCCCACGATCCATCGCACCTGCCGCAGTTCCTGGACGCGATCAGGGAGTTCGACGTGGTGCTGGGCTCGCGCTACCTCCACGGCCGGGTGACCGTCATAAACTGGCCGATCTCCCGGCTCATCCTCTCCTATGGTGCGAACCTGTACGCACGGATCGTCACCGGGCTCCCCGTCACGGACGCCACGGGGGGCTTCAAGTGCTTCCGCCGCAGCGTGTTGGAGGCCATCGATCTCGACCGGGTCTGGTCCGAGGGCTACAGCTTCCAGATCGAGATGAGCCTGCGGGCCTGGCGCAGCGGGTTCAGCATCGGCGAGATCCCCATCGTCTTCGCAGACCGGGACGTAGGGGAGTCCAAGATGTCCAAACGGATCATCTGGGAGGCAGTCTGGAGGGTCTGGGCCCTGCGCCTTGCCGACCTCTTCGGACGCCTCTAGCTCATGGCCATCTCCGACCTCCTGTGGGCGTGTCCCGAATGCGGCCAGGACCGGGGGCTGGAGCCCGACAAACCCGGCTTCCGCTGCCGCGCGTGCGGCACACACTATCGACGCGGGCAGGGGGCGTCCATCGTGGCACGGCGCCCCAGCGGGTCCGAGGTGGTCCGGCAGCCCGCCGAATGGCTGGATCGGATCTCGGCCCCACAAACCCTTGTACGCCAAGGGGATATTGGCGATGAAGTGATCCGCTCCGCACGGGTTCGCGCCGCACGCGTCACGGGCACCGACACCGTACACGGTGAAACGGGCTACCTGAACCGCATCGAGATTTGGGGCGAGGAATCGTCCGGCACGCTCCAGGTGCGTTCCGATCGCCTGGTCTTCGTGGCCGATGCGGCGAGAACCCCCGAGGAATGGCCCCTGGAGACCGTGACGGCCGTCCAGGCCAGCTCCAGCACCCTCCAGATCAATCGGAGAGGGGCCGCCCTGGTCTCGTTCCGCTTCCTCGACGACTCCATCTTCCTCTGGGAAGAGCTCCTCCACGCGGTGCTACGTGGTTTCTACCGACGCACCGGCAGGGGGGAGATCGTGGAATTTCAGCCGAGAGTGGTCACCGAATGAGCGTCTACGGCCTCGCACAGCGCCTCGTACGGCTCGTGTGGCCTCTAGTCGGTCCCCTCGACGTCGACGGGAAGGAACATGTCCCGGAGACCGGGCCGTTTCTGCTCATCGCCAACCACCAGTCCTATCTCGACCCCGTCCTCATCCAGGCCGTGATCCCGCGCCCCATGTACACCATGGCCAAGAGCACGGAGTTTTCCAGCCCTCTGGTGGGTTGGCTCCTCGAGCGGCTCAAATCCTTCCCGGTACGACGCTTTGAGATCGATCCGCAGGCCGTGCGCATCGTCCTGCGCCACCTCGAGGCCGGCCGCGGGGTCGGCATCTACGTGGAAGGAGAGCGCACCTGGGATGGTCGGCTCAAGCGCCCTCGCCTCGGAACCCTCCGCCTCCTCCTCAAGGCCGGCGTCCCGGTAATTCCGGTGGGGATCTCCGGCGCCTACGACGTCTGGCCCCGATGGCACCGGAGAATCCAACGGGGAACGGTGCGGATCCGGATCGGGCAGCCTCTCCGCTTTCCTCGGCTCGATGACAGGGAGGCCCGGAATGCGGCGCTTCCGGAGGCCCGCGACCGCCTCATGTCGGCCCTGTCGGCGCTTTCCGGGGCGGGGCGCACCGATCAGTGAGTGGGTCCTGTTTGTCCTGTTCAGGTTTACATAACGTATATTATGCGAACAGGCTGGGGTGGGGCGGTCAATGGAGGTTTCTGTGCCCGGACGGCCGGGATGGCAGAGCGGCCGGCACTCGCAACGAGGCGTGCCGGCCGCAGTATGATCCGGAGGGCGGAAGGGTCTGTCGGTCGGCCCGTGGTCAGCCGGCGGCGGTATCCGCGGGGGTGGGAGGCGACGCTGGGGTTCCCTGTCCGGTGCTTGCCTGGGCCTGAGCTTCGGCGAGCCACATCTCGAAGTAGCCGCGCCCGGCCTCGTCCTCGTCGAAGGTGGCCACGGCCCGCTGGAGATGGTCGACGGCCTGGTCGGGGCTGCCGTACTGGAGCTCGAGGCGAGCGGCGTCGGCGAGGGCCTCGCGACGCTGGTAGGGGAACCGCGCGTTGGCTGCAATCCGATCGTAGGCGCTGATGGCGTCGTCGTACCGGTCCAACTGTTCGAGGGCGGCGGCCTCGAGGCGTGCTGCGGCCAGACCGAAGGGTGCGTCAATGCGCCTGGGCAGGTCTGCGAGGGCATCAATGGCCTGCTCGGGCTGGCCGTTGGTGGTCAGGAGATCCGCTAGCGTGAGGCGGGCCTGGTCGGCTACGTCGGTGCTCCCGAAGGTGTCGAGGTAGGACTGGAGGTCCCGTATCGCGAGCTGGGCGTTGCCGCTGGCCACGGTCTGCTGGACCTGGGCGAGGCGCGTATGTGCGCTGGCCTCCAGATTGCGCTGCTGGATAATCATCCATGCCGCCACCGCGGCGATCACCAGGATCACCGCCGAGCCGATGGTCACCTGGCGGGTGTTCTCCTGTCCCCAGGCGATGATCCGCTTGATGGTGCCGACGAATGCGTCATCCGGGACGTCATCGTCGCGATGAATCCGGGAAGCCGAAGGTTTTTTGGTCATGTCTGCTTGCCTGTCCTGCCTCTGGTTTCGTGAGGGCCGGAAGCTACCTACGCCGTTGGGTGGCGTCAACGCCGGGCCGCCCTTCCCCGTGCCGCGGTATCTTGAAGCGCCTCGGGTTCGGGTGCTGGGGCGGACCGTCCGGGATCAGGTCAGCGGCCAGGAGGCGACGTGGTGTCGGCGGGTGCTTCTTCGGGCGGGGCCGCCGGACGCTTTGGTGCCGGACGCGCCAGGTCCCAGCGGACGCCGACCTGAAGGCGGAGCAGGTCGAGGATCTCACGGGCGCCATCGGCGAACGGCGAGGTGGCGGTCGCGTCGGAGATCAGGACCAGCGTGGAGCTGGTGGCTACGGTGTCGCCGGGCGGCCGGGTCCGAGCGGGCGTCTGGAAGACCCGGGTGGAGGCGTGCAGGCGCGCCGAGAAGTGGCGATTCAACGGGATGACGCCGCCGACGCCGGCCACGGCTTCGAACCGGGTGGCCGACGGAAAAGCCATACTGGGCGGGGCGTTTTCCGCGCTCCAGCGGCTGACGGCCGTCCCGAGCTCCAGAAAAGGCTGTAAGCGCTTGCTCGACGGGATCCTGTACCGGAGCCCGGATTCCAGCGAGAGGACCCGGAGATCGAGGGGTCTGCCCGCCACGGCGTTTGCCGTGGTGACGTAGATCTCGTTGTCACCGCGGTAGTCCGCTTCGAGGGTGGCGGTGGCGAGGCCGACCCCGAGGCGGAGAGCCCAGTCGGGGCCCAGGCCCAGGATGGCGGCCAGCCCGGCGGAGACTGCGCCCCGTACGGTGGCGGTCCGGGTCATTGTGGCGGAGTCGAGGACGGCGCCGTAGAGGTCCGTCCGCCACGCCCGGACCGGGTGTGTCTGGGCCTTACCGCTCCCCGGACGGCCGACGTCGAGGGCCAGGGAGAACACGGCGGGCTCGTAGCCGAGCGTGGGCGGCGGCGGTCGTACCGTGTCCTGGACGACGCGATCGGGCGGGACGGTGTCCTGGGTTTCTCGTTCCCGGGTCTCACGCTCCTGGGCAGTCGCGTGGCCAGCGGACAGGGCCGTCAGTAGCAGGGGCAGGACCAGGAAGAGGCCGCGACGGATCATCGGGATCATGGTCCGTGGATTGGCGCCAGGACGCTCAGCGGCGTCCACCGGAGGTGCCGCCGGCGTCCCCTCCCCCACCGCCCTTTCCGGTCCGGGCCACTGCGGGCTCCGGGCGGGGGCTCCCCGCGGTCCGTTTCCAGATGACGGCGGCGATCACGAGGAGGAGGACGCTGGCCACCTGGGAGGTGGTGAGGCCCAGGGCGATGAAGTCGGTCTTGGCGCGCCAGAACTCGATGGTGAACCGTTCCACGCCGTAGAGCACGAGGTAGACGGCGAACAGGCGGCCGTCACGCAGCGACCCGGAGAGCCGCCAGAGGATCGCGAACATGATGAGGGCGGCGCCGATCTCGAAGAGCTGTGTCGGGATCACCGTGAGGACTGCCGTGTCCGGGATGTCGGCCGCGACGTCGTAGCCGATGGAGCGGAAGTACCCCGCAGTGGTGGGCGGGTAGCCTTCGGGGAACGCGATCCCGACCCAAGAATCGGTGGGTCGCCCGTAGTCATCGCCCACCAGGAAGCAGCCCATGCGGCCGATCCCGTAGGCCAGGGCCAGCGCCGGCGCGGCGCTGTCGAAGGTCCGGGCCAGGGGGAGATCCCGTTTACTGGCCTGCCAATAGAACGCGGCTACGCCGCCGATGAGGCCGCCGTACCAGACCAGCCCGCCCCGACTCGTGAGGGAGCGTACCGGGTCCGTGATGAGGTCATCGACGTGCAACCCCACGTAGTAGAGCTTGGCCCCCACGATCCCCCCGATGGCGATCCAGAGGAGCATGTCCCAGGCGTGCTCCGGGTCGAGTCCTCGCAGCTCGAACTGCCGCGCCAGGACCCACGCCCCACCCACGAAAGCGAGGAACATCATGAGGCCGAAGGAGGTGACCGTGAAGTCGCCTATGGAAAAGAGGTGTGGATACATCGGTGCGCGTCCGGTGCGTGGGTCGTGGCTGTTCCTCAGGGAACCTAATACAGCGAGTGCGCCGTCAGGGTCCCGGGACCGTGGCCGGAATGTAGGGATGGCCGGGAGCGGCCGCGAGGGTCACGGGAGGGTGGGCGACTCCGCGACCCAGGTCGGCTCCGCAGCGTCACCGACGGTGGCGGTCTCCAGCGTGGCGGAGAGGTCGCCCGTCACGTCGAGGGCGGTTCCGCGTCGAAGGGGCCGTGGCGCCCGGTCTGGGCTTGGGATCAGCGGTCGGTCTGGGCCTCGTCTTCGGGCGGTTCCGTCCAGCGGCGAACAGCGACCACGATCAGGCCCACGCCACCGAGCAGGGCCAACGCCGGGAGCAGGTAGACCAGGAGGTTGAAGCCCCGGGCCTTCGGCTCCAGGAGGACCCACTCTCCGTACTTGCTGATGAAGTACTCGCGGATCTCGTCGTCGGTCCGGCCGGCCACGACCTGGCCCCGGATCAGGTCCTTCATCTGCTGGGCCAGCGGTGAAGGCGAATCCTGGATGGAAAGGCCCTGACAGACCGGGCAGCGGAGCTCGGTGGCCAGGCGCGTGGCGCGGGCCTCCTGCGCCGGGTCGTCCAGCGGGCCCATGACAGAGCCGGTGAGCCCTTCCATGGTGGGCCGCTGCTCCGCCTCCGGAGCCGGTTGCTGCTCCTGGGCCCATGAGAACCCGGGGGCTGCCAGGAGTACGAAGAACAGCACAGCGACGGCGCGCGTCATGGCCCCGCTCCTTCCGCGTCACGATTCGAGGCGAGCATCCCTTCGATCTCCTCCACGAGAAGCCGCTCGTCCACCGCGCTGAAGACCTTCCGCTGCACGACGCCGTTCTGGTCGATGAAGAACGTCTCCGGAACCCCCACGAGGCCGTAGTCGATGGCCACCCGCTGCCCGGGGTCGAGGAGCGCCGGATACGACTGTCCCCCGAGCTGGCGGATGTACCGCCGGACGGGGGGCGGCTCGTCGTTGTAGACCACACCGAAGAACTTCACGTTCCGATCGGCGTACCGGCGGGCGACCCGGGTCAGGTGCCGGTGCTCGACCCGACACGGGACGCACCACGAGGCGAAGAAGTTGAGGACCACCACATTCCCCTCGAGGTCGGCCAGGTGGACGGTGTCGCCGGTGGTTTCCCGCCCGTCGATCGGCCCGTCCATGGCCATGACCGGGAGGGCGAAGTCCGGGGCCGGTTGACCCACGAGGGGCGACGGGATCAGCCGCGGGTCCCCCCGGCTGAGCCCGAAGGCGAAGAGTACGATCACCGGGACCGCGATGAGCATGGCGATCCCCGCACGCTTCCAACTCACGCCGGGACCTCCTCCTTCCGTGCGGGTTCAGTGGCCCTTGGCTGGCGCGGTCGCCGGTCATCGGCCCGTCGGCTTCTGTAGAGGAGTGCGATACCGGCCCCGACGCCCATGAGGAGGCCGCCGATCCAGATCCACGCCACCATGGGCTCGACGAGCGCCCGGACGGTCACCGAGGCACCGTCCTGCTCGAACGCCATCAGAGTGATGTACAGGTCCTCGTCGAGACGGCTCCGGACCGCCGGGGTCGAGATCGGAGAGTCGCTCATCTGGTAGTAGTTGAGGCGCGGGTTCAGCGTGGCGATCCGGTCGCCGCCCTTGAGGACTCCGACCTGGGCGTTGATGACGAACCGCCTCGCCTCGTCGTTCCCCCAGATGTCTTCGAACCGGAGGGTGTAGTCGCCTATGGTGGCGGTCTCACCCCTCTGCAGGGTGAACTCCTTGTCGGCGGTGAAGCTCGACGACGCGATGATCCCCACAGAGACGAGGAGGATCCCTAGGTGCGCGGTGTATCCGCCGTAGCGGCGGGGGTTGGCCATGATCAATCGCCAGGTGGCCGTTACCGGGTTCTCGCCGATCGCCCGCCGTCGGGCCGCGGCTCCTCGCACGAACTCGCCGATGTTGGCGGCCAGCGCGAAGCCCGCGAAGGTGAAGCCCACTACCGCCAGGATGTTCCGTGCTCCCACCGCCAGGAAGGCGATGAGGGCGAGGCCCCCGATGGTGCCGGGGATCACGAACCGCTTCAGGTGCCGCTCGTTCGCCTTCCCCCAGGGCAGGACCGGCCCGACGCCCACCAGGAAGAGGAGAAGGACCGCCAGCGGCAGCGTCATCTTGTTGAAGAACGGCTCGCCCACGGTGACTCGTACGCCGCGCATGGCTTCCGCCACGAGCGGGAAGAGGGTCCCGAGGAGGACGGTGAAGGTGAATGCCGCCAGTACCAGGTTGTTCAGAAGGAAGACGGTCTCACGGGAGAACGCCGATTCCAGCCGCCCCGTGCTGCGCAGCTCCTCGCTGCGTCCCGCCACGAGCGCCACGCTGGCCAGGAGCGTGACCGCGATGAAGGCGAGGAAGTAGTACCCGATATCGCCCTCGGCGAAGGCGTGCACCGAGGAGAGGATCCCGCTCCGGGTCAGGAACGTGCCCAGGATGGTGAGAACGAAGGTGGAGATGATGAGGCTGACGTTCCAGACCTTGAGCATCCCGCGACGTTCCTGGACCATGCTGCTGTGGATGTAGGCAGTTGCGGTCAGCCACGGCAGGAACGACGCGTTCTCCACCGGGTCCCACGCCCAGTACCCGCCCCACCCCAGGACCTCGTAGGACCACCACATGCCGGCGATGATGGCCAGCGAAAGGAACCCCCAGGCGGTGAGCGTCCACCGCCGGGTGATCCGGAGCCAGCGGTCATCGGTCTGCCGGGTGACCAGCGCACCCACGGCGAAGGCGAAGGGCACCGCCATCCCCACGTACCCCAGGTACAGGAGCGGCGGGTGCACGGCCATCAGCCAGTGATTCTGCAGCAGAGGGTTCGGGCCCGGGCCGTCGGCCGGTACCGGGAATACCGCGTGGAACGGGTTGGCCGGTCCCACGAGGAGGAGGTAGAAGAACGCACTGACCAGGAGCAGCGTGCCGGTGGCGATCGCGAACAGGTCGTTGTCGCGGTGCCGGTGCAGGTATGTGACGGCCGCGGTGAAGCCGGCCAGGATCAGTCCCCAGAAAAGGATCGACCCCTCGAGGGAGCTCCAGAGCGAGATAATGGCGACCCAAGTGGGTGTGGCCCGGCTGCCAACCTGCGCTACGTACGAGATGCTGAAGTCGTGGGTCAGCAGGGCGTACACCATCCCCAGGTTCGCCGCCAGGAGGAGCCCGAAGATGGCGTAGGTCGCCGCCCGCGCGCTGGCCACCAGCCCCGGCTTCTTGGAGCGAACGCCCCAGAACGCCGCCATGGCACCGTAGACGGCGAGCCCGAGGGCGAACGCCGTCGCACTGAATCCGAGAATACGGATCACGTCTTTACCCGTCCTCGCGAATCAGAGTTTCGTAGGTGTCCACGGGTCGGTGACCCTCCGGTGGCGCCCGGTATTCGTTGGAGTGCTGCACCATGAGGTTGGTGGAGTGGAAGACGCCGTCCCGGCTGTAGCTGCCCTCCACCACCACACCCATGGTGTCCTTGAACATTGCCGGCGGTGCGCCGGTGGACTGGACCTGGAGCGTGTCGTTGCCGTCCGTGACCCGGAACCGCAGGTCGAGCTGCTCCGCGTTCCAGCTGATGGATCCGGGCACCACCTGCCCGCCCAGTCGAACGGGCGTCTCGTAAGCGGCGTTCCCCCGAGCCAGCAGCTCGGACGGCGTCAGGAAATAGACCAGGTTGCTACCCAGGCCGCCCCAGATCAGGTAGCCGAACCCACCGAGAATCAGTACAGCGCCGATGGCGCCGATCGTCGTCTTCTTCACCCCTCACCTCCCAGGTCCGCGACGGTGTCTTTCGCCCGCCGAGTCAATATGAACAGCCGCACGGAATACCCGATGAGCCCGATCCAGGTGACCGCGTAGGCCGCGATGACGTAGTTCCATACATTCGCCTCAGGCATGGAGCTGCCCTCCCTCCAGAATGGCTTCCTCGTGAAGTGCCTCCGCACGCCGCTCGATCCGAGCCGCTCGATAGCGCCAGCTGATGAACACGATCAGGACCAGCATGAACGCCACCGCGTTCGCCCGCAGCGCCCACTTGTAGATCGGCGTGAGCGTCTCGGGGGTCGACTGCACCTGGTGCAAGGTACGCCACCAGCGCACGGACATGTAGACGATGGGCACGTTCAGCGCACCGAAGATCCCCACCCCTGCGCTCCAGGTGGCTCGCCGCTCCGGGTCCTCGGTAAAGGAGCGCAGCGACAGGTAGCCCACGAAGATGATAAAGAGCACCGCCGTGGACGTGAGCCGTGCCTCCCAGGTCCACCAGATCCCCCACGCCCACCGGCCCCATATGGATCCGAGGACCAGGGTCAACCCGGTGAACAGCGCGCCGATCTCGGCCGCCGACGCGGCCAGCAGGTCCGCACGCTCGGTGCGCTTGACCAGATAGACCACGCTGCCCCAGAACACCACGAAGAACGCCAGGAACGCGTTCCACGCCGCCGGCACGTGCACGTACATGATCTTCTGCGAGTCCTGGAAGTCCTGGGCCGTGGGCGAGTAGGTGAACCCGAACCACTGGGCCGCAATGACCGTCGCAGGCGCCACGAAGGTCAGGACCAGCAGCCAGCCGGGGACCCGCTGTTCTCGAAGGGCTTTCATCGCATCCATGTCACTCCTCGATAACGGCCCCGAACGCGAGGATGGACGCGCCCAGGAAAATGGTGTCGAACGCAATCAACAGCTGGATCCATCGGCCACTGTCCCCCATGGGGTCGCCGGCCAGCAGCGCCGATGTGCCTTCCACCGCGGCGACCAGCACCGGCACGAGCATCGGGAACAGGAGGAGCGGCAGGAGCACTTCCCTGGCCCGGCTCCGGCTCGCCATGGAGGCGTAGAACGTCCCCAGCGTCACGAACCCGAACGTGCCGAGGAGGATCACCACCACCACGAGCCCCAGCGTCCCCGTCATGGGGATGTCGTAGAGCACGATGGCCAGCGGTACCAGTACGATCTCCACCAGCAGCACGAAGGCCAGGTTGGCCAGCAGCTTCCCGAGGAAGATCGAGCTCCGGGCACCCGGATAGAGCAGCAGCGTTTCCAGCGCCCCCCCGTCCAGCTCTACCTGATACGACCGATGGAACGCCAGGTTCCCGCTGAACAGAACGGTCAGCCACAGGATCCCGGCGGCGGCGTCGCGCAGCGAAGCGGTGTCGGGGCCCAGTGCAAAGCCGAACATGAGGAGCATCAGCGCTGCCAGGAAGACCACGGCGTTGAAGTTGGCCTTGGAGCGCCGCTCCGTGGTCAGGTCCTTCCACGCCACCGCTCCCACGCGGGTCAGCTCGGACCGGAAACTCACTGGCTGACCTCCGCCGTGAGCGCCGGCTGGTCGCTCGGCGTCGGGATCACCCGGCCTTCCTGGAGGGTGACTACGCCGTCCACCACCGCCGACGACCGCGTCGGGTCGTGGGTGGCCACCAGCGTGATCCCGCCCCGGTCCACCGTGGCCCGCACCAGCTCGTTCACCAGCTCGATCCCATCGGCATCGAAACTGGCGTACGGCTCGTCGAGGAGCATGAGGCGGGGCGGCCTCATGACGAGTCGGGCCAGCGCCAGCCGCCGCGTCATCCCCGACGAGAAGCCGCCCGCCCGTTCCCCGGCGACGTGGCCCAGCCCCACCCGCTCGAGGGCACCGTCCACGGAGACCTCGCTCTCCCCGCCCCACATCCGCCGGGCGAACTCGAGGTTCTCCCGGGCCGTCAGGTCGGCGTACACCCCGGGCTCGTGGTAGAGGGCCCCGATATGGGTCCGGATCTCGTCGGTCTCCTTGAGCAGGTCGAGGCCGAAGATCCGGCCGCCGCCCCGGGTAGGACGGAGGGTGGTGGCCACCACACGCAGCAGCGTGGTCTTCCCGCTGCCGTTGTGACCCATAAGGGCCAGCGCGGAGCCGGGCTCCGCACGGAAGCTCGCGCCCCGGAGCGCCCACTTGCGCCCGAACCGCTTCGCGACCCCCTCTATGACCACACCGTCATGGACCACGACGGACCCCCCGGCTTCGTCGGATTGCATCATCGAGCCCGAAGATAGCCGCATGGGGTACGGCGTTCAATCCCGGGAAAGCCCCTTCTTCGGCGGGGGAACCCTACCGATGCGCGTGTGGGGGGAGCTCCGGGGTGGCTGTAGGGAAAAGACGGACGCCGGATCCGTCTCCGGATCCGGCGTCCATCGGCAGGGGCCGTGCTCCCCGAATCCGTCGGGGGCGCCATGATCAGAGAGTCAGGCGCACCCCGAGGCTGGCGAAGAAGCGTCCGCCCTCCAGGGCGGTCTCCGTCAGGTCCTGATCGCTCGGGATGTTGGCACCGCTGAGGGCGTCGGCATCGATGAGGTCGGTCGCCTTCTGGTAGCCGACCTCACCGACGATGTTGAGGAGCAGGATGCTCATCCCGACGTTGGCGTGGACGTTCCAGGCCGCGGTCTTGAGCTCGCCGGCGACGGCTTCCTGAGGCTGGAGCGCGATGGTCTGGGCCGGGTCGCACGTGGGCGCCGTGCAGTCGTACTCCAGGTTCCAGTTGAACCGGGTGTCGCTGGTGTAGATGTCGTATCCCGCGCCGGCGAGAACGTCGAACATGAGCAGGCCCTTGCTGACGCCGGCCCGGAGGCTCATGACCGAGAGGTCGGTGGCGAAGGCCGCCGGGTCCGGGGTCTCCAGGTCGCCGAAGGTGACCTCGCCCATCCTGCGGTACATCCCGCTCACGGACACCCCGGGCATGACGAGTCCCTGCTTGAGGATCCCGACCCGTGCGCCGATCCCCATGTTGATGATGTTGTCCTCGAGCCCGATGACGTCCTGCACCTGCTGGACGGCCGGGATGAAGGAGACGCTGCCGAGGAGGTCGACGGCGCCGACGCCGCCGATCATGGGTCCGAAGGAGAAGCCGTTGAACAGCCCGACCACCGCGTCGGCCTGGAGCGAGGCCACCGGGATCCCGGACGTGGGCATGGCGGAAACCGTCCCGCCGTCCGTCACCGTCGGAGCGAAGCCGCCCCCGAACACGTCAGGGACCTCGGCCAGGGCGGCGTTCACCCGGGCCGTGACGCTGATGCGGGGGAAGAGCCCGAGACGACGCCCGATGGTGGTGGCGGTGCCCAACGTGTGGGAGCCGCCGGAGAACGCGACGCCGATGGACGGCTGCACGTTCGACAGCGCGTTGGCCACCTGTCCGCAGACGAAGCTGAACTGGTTCTGGATATCCTGCGGGACCGCCGTTCCGCCCGGCAGCGGGGGATCGGCGACGATGGTCAGCTGACCGGGAGCGCAGGCATCGATGAGATCCTGCGCCTTGGCCGGCGTGGCGACCAGGAACAGCGCAACGACAAACGTGGCAAGGCGTTTCATGACTCCTCCAAGGGAGCGAGTAGTAGTCGGGTCCGGGGGTCACAGCGGTCGGGAAGGCCCGTACCGCAGAATCGAAGCTAGTTTGGCGCCCCATCAGCGCGGGTGTCAAGGAGAGCGGCCACCGGAAGACCCCGGGAGACGGTCCTCACGGAGCGATCCGGTGAGGTGTGCAACGGGCCCGGCAGGACTCGAACCTGCGACCCTCGGTTTAGGAAACCGATGCTCTATCCACCTGAGCTACGGGCCCTCGTGGGTCCCTACCCTGCAAGGGGTCGGGAAGTTCTACTCGCGGCCGGAGAGGTAGCCGGCCAGGAGCCCCGCCAGAAGCGCAGTGAACCGATCCGGGGCGCTCATCTGCTCCTCGGCGGCCTCCACGCCGCGGTCCCGGAGACGGGCGGCCATCTCCTCCAGGCGATCGGCGAGCTCGGCTGCGGCGCTCTGCTCCACCGCACCGGCGGCTTCCGATGGCTCCCGGACATCGTCTGGCGTCTCCTCGTCCGCCGTCGGCGTGGTCCCGGCGCCGACATCCCAGGGGGATCGCTGCACGGGTTCGACGGGCTCGGTGGGCTCGGCGGGCTCGGTGGGTTCGACGGCCATGGCGCTGTCGTACGGGCCGGCCTCCTCTTCGCCCTCTCCTTCCCCGCCCTCGATATCGAAGTCCTCGAAGGGGAAGTCGTCCTCGGCCTCCGCCGCCAGCGTCTCGCCCTGCTCTTCCTCCTCGTCCCACCCGGACTCGAACGGGAACGGCTCTTCCTCGGGCTCCGGGGGCTCGGACGGTGCGGGTTCGGAGGGCGTCGGCTCGGTCGTGCCGGGCTCTGCAGCTGCGGGCTCTGCAGCCGCGGGTTCCGGCGCCGTCGGTTCCGGCGCGGCGGGTTCGGTCACGGGCTCTGGCGCACCGCCGGGTACGAAGGGGGGTGCGAGGCCCTCGTCGTGGTCGTCGGATGCCGCCTCCGCCTCGTCGGACCAACGGGTGGACGTCGGGGGCGTGGGCTCCTGGTCCGGGCGGGGATTCCCGTCTGTCATGGGCCGCTCCTCTGTGCCGGATGCTGCAGCTCCTGGAACGGCGGGAAGATAGGAGGGATCCCGGTGTCGCGCCACCGTTTCGGGCTCACCCCAGGAACACCTTGACGACCAGGAACCCGCCCACGAGGAGAATCAGGAACGCCCAGGCCAGCCAGTCGAAGTACCGGTCGATGAATCCCTGGATGGAGGGGCCGTAGACGTAGATCAGGCCCGCCACGATGAAGAAGCGAGCGCTGCGGCTCACGGTGGAGGCGAGGACGAAGACGGCGAAGGAGATCTCGAAGGCTCCCGCCGAGAGGGTGAAGACCTTGAAGGGGATGGGCGTGAAGCCGGCGGCGAAGATCGCCCAGAAGTCGTACCGGGCGTAGATCGCCTGGACGTGGGCGAAGGCCTCCGGGGTGACGCCCGGTACGTAGGTGAAGAAGAACTGGTTCACGGCCTCCCAGATGCCCCAGCCGATGGCGTAGCCGGCGATCCCCCCGAATACGGAGGCGACCGCACAGATGGCGGCGAAGCGGAACGCCTTTTTCGGCGCCCCGATGGCCAGGGCGATGAGGAGCGGATCCGGCGGGATGGGGAAGAACGAGGACTCGGCGAAGGAGAAGCCGGCGAGGGCCCAGCCCCCACTCGGGCGCTCGGCGAAGCTGAGCACCCAGTCGTACATGCGCCGTACCCAGCCGATCTTCGCGGCCGGGCCCGGGCTCACGGGCCCGGGTACGCCCTCCGTGTTCCCGGTCACTCAGGCCACCCGAAACGTCCGATGAGCGGCACAAAGACGCAGCCGGTCACTGATCGCTCGGTAGTGCTGCCGTCCTCCTGACGAGTGACGAGCTTCAGGTCCTGGGTGTTGCGGTCGCCCACGGGGATCAGGAGACGGCCGCCGGGGGTGAGCTGGTCAACCAGCGTCTCGGGCACGTTCGGCGCCGCGGCGGCTACTAGGATGGCGTCGTAGGGCGCGTACTTCAGCCAGCCGACGGTCCCGTCTTTGGTGACGAGGGCGATGTTCCGGTAGCCGAGCTCGTCCAGGACCTCGCGGGCCCGCTGGGTCAGCTCCGGGATCCGATCCACCGCGTATACGTTCCCGGCCAGCTCCGCCAGCAGCGCCGTCTGGTATCCGCTCCCGGCCCCGATCTCGAGCACGGTGTCTGCCGGGCCGATCTCCAGTGTCTGGAGGTACAGGGCCTGGAGCGACGGCTGAGAGATGGTCTGGCCGTAGCCGATAGGGAGGGCCGAGTCGTCGTAAGCCCGGCGCCGCATGGGTTCGGGGACGAACCGGTGGCGGGGCACGGACGCAACGGCGGCGAGGACCTCGGGGTCGTCGATGCCCTTGGCCTGAACCCGCTCGACCAGACGCTGTCGCTTCTTCTCGTACGGATCGTTCACAGCTTGAGCTCCCAACCGCGTATATCGTTGAGCAAGTCGAAGTTCGTGAGGTCCAGGTGAAGTGGTGTCACAGATATGAAGCCGTCCTCGACGGCCCGGAAGTCCGAGTCTTCCCCGCCCCACCAGGTGCTCTCCCCTCCGCCGATCCAGAAGTACTCGCGGCCGCTGGGGTCGTGGGACCGGGTGAGGGAACCCTCGTAGGCTCTTCGCCCGAGGGTGGTGATCCGGACGCCGGCCACCTCCTCGGGAGGGATGGGGGGCAGGTTGATGTTCAGGAGCGTCTCGTCCGGGAAGGTGTCGCGGCTCAGGACCTGGCCGATGAGCTTGGAGATGGTGGGGACCCAGGCCTCGATGGCTTCGGGGTCTCGCCCGGTGTAGGAAACGGCCGCAGCGGGGATCCCGAGGATGGTGGCCTCCATGGCGCCGGCCACGGTGCCGCTGTAGAGGACGTCATCGCCGAGATTGGCCCCGTGGTTGATGCCGGAGAAGACAAAGTCGGCGGGCGGGTCCATGAGTTCACCCATGGCCAGGACCACGCAGTCGGTGGGAGTGCCGTCCACCACGAGCATGTCCCGGACGGAACGGACGCGCAGGGGATGGTGCATGGTCAGGGAGTGGCTGGTGGCGCTCTGCTCCCGGTCCGGGGCCACCACCTGGACGTCTCCGTGGGGCTCGGCCGCGTTCACCAGCGCCCGGATCCCCAGCGCCAGGTAGCCGTCATCGTTCGTGACCAGGATTCGCATCAGCCGACGGTATCGCCTCGCAGCAGCTCGAGGATGTCCTGCAGTTCGGAGCGAATCTCCTCCACGGTGGCCCTGTCGAGGGTCTGCTGGGAGGCCTCTTCGTACTCGCCCCCCTTGCGCAACTCCTCCAGCTTCTGCCGCGCGCCCTCGATGGTGTAGCGCTCCGTGTACAGAAGGCGCTTGACCAGCATGATGAGCCGGATCTCCTTCCGCTGGTAGACCCGGTTGCCGGCCCGGTTCTTGGACGGTTTCAGTGGCGGGAACTGACTCTCCCAGTAGCGGAGGACGTGGGGCTTCAGGTCCACCAGGTCGCATACCTCGCCGATGGAGTAATACTCCTTCCGCATGATCGGACTGCTCATGCCCAGAACTCCGGTTTGGGGTCGCGCAGCATAAGCTCGCGCACCGCTGCGGCAGGGTCTCGCCCTTCGAACAGCACGGCGTGGACCTGGGCCACGATGGGCATCTCGATCCCCTCCCGCTCGGCCAGCTCGTGCGTGGCCCGGGTGGTCTCCACCCCTTCGGCCACCATCCGCATGGAGGAGAGGATCTCATCGAGGCTGCGCCCCTTCCCCAGCTCCACGCCCACGGTACGGTTCCGGCTGAGGTCGCCGGTGCACGTCAGGATCAGGTCGCCCATCCCCGAGAGCCCTGCCAGCGTCCGCTCGCTCGCGCCGAGGGTCAGGGCGAGGCGGGTGAGCTCCACGAGTCCGCGGGTGATGAGGGCGGCCATGGTGTTGTGACCGAAGCCGAGCCCGGCCACCATCCCCGCGGCCAGGGCAATGACGTTCTTCAAGGCGCCCCCGAGCTCCACGCCCGTGACGTCGTGGCTGGTGTAGACGCGGAAGTATTCGGTCTGGAAGAGGGCCTGGATCTGCTCGGCGGCGTCCGTGTCCCGGCTGGCCACGGTCACGGCCGTGGGGTGCTCCCGGGCGACCTCGGCGGCGAAGCTGGGGCCGGAGAGGAAGGAGAAGCGCCGGGCCTTCATGTGGGGCAGCGCGTCTTCGAGGACGTCGGCCATGGTCTCCAGCGTCCGGGTCTCGATCCCCTTGGACGCGCTCACCAGGAGGGCATCGGAGTCGATCCCCTCGGCGGCCTCCGACATGACGCCCCGGACGTGCTGGGATGGGCTCACCGAGAGCACCACGCTGGCCCCGGCCACGGCCTCCGCCATGTCGGAGGTGGCCGAGAGCTTCTCCGAGAGATCGATCTCCGGCAGGTAGACGGTGTTGCGCCCGTTCTTCCGGATCGCCCGGGTGACGTCTTCCTCGTACGACCAGAGGCGGACGTCGTGCTCCTTCTTGGCCAGGAGGTTGGCCAGGGTGGTCCCCCAGCTGCCGGCGCCGACGACGGCCACGCTCTCGGTCACGGTGCGCTCCCCTTCTCGCCGAAGCGGTTCTCTTCCCCACGCAGGAGCCGGCCGATGTTGGACCGGTGCGCGTAGATCACGAAGAGGGCGAGTCCGACGGCCAGCGACAGCTCGAGCATCGGCTCGTCCGTCAGGTACACGGCCACGGGCAGCGTCACGGCGGCCACGAGGGAGCCCAGCGAAACGATGCGGGTGAGGGCCACGACCACCACCCAGGCCCCCAGCGCCGCCAGGGTGGCCCAGGGAGCGAGCGCAGCGAAGACCCCCGCGCTCGTGGCCACACCCTTGCCCCCCTTGAACCGGACGTAGACCGAGAAGACGTGGCCGACGATGGCCGCGGCGCCGTATGCCAGGGCCCACTCGGGCGCTGCCGTCTGGTCCCAGCGTGGGAAGAGGGCCACCGGCACCGCGCCCTTGGCCACGTCCACCAGCCCCACCGGCACGGCGGCACGCCAGCCCAGGACGCGGAAGACGTTGGTGGCGCCCAGGTTGCCGCTGCCCCGCTGCCGCAGGTCGATCCCGTAGACCAGGCGGCCCACCAGGTAGCTCGTGGGTGTGGCGCCCACCAGATAGGCCAGGAGGACGAAGCCCCAGATCATCGGGGCTCCTTGCGGCTGCGGAACTTGATGCGGATCGGGGAGCCCACGAACCCCCACTGATTGCGGAACCCGTTGTACAGGTACCGCTGGTAGTTGTCGGTGATGCCCAGCTTCTGGTTGACGAAGATCACAAAGCTCGGGGGGTTCGTTCCACTCTGCGTGGCGTAGAGCAACTTTACCGGTCGTCCTCGATAATGTGGAGGCGGCTGCCGGTCCGCCAGTTCGTGGAGGACGTCGTTGACCTCGGAGGTGGGGATCCGCCGGCCTCGCTCCTCGGCCACCTCCAGGAGCCGGTCCAGCGTCTTGTGGACCCGCATCCCCGTCAGCGCCGAGGTGAAGATCACCGGGGTCCACCGCAGCGAGGGCGCCCGCTCCCGGATATGGCGCTCGAAGGCCGGGGCCGTGACGTCGTCCTTCTCCACGAGGTCCCACTTGTTGACGACCACGAGGAGCCCGCAGCCGGCATCCCACGCCTTCTCGGCGATCTTGAGGTCCTGCACATGGACCGGCTCGGTCCCATCCACCAGCAGGAGGCAGACATCGGCGCGCTCCACGGCCCGCTCGGTCCGGAGCGCGCTGTAGAACTCCAGGTCCTCGTGGATCCGTGACTGGCGCCGGAGCCCGGCCGTGTCCACAAAGGCCAGCGTACGGCCGTGGTAGCGCATGAGCGTGTCGATGCTGTCCCGGGTGGTCCCGGCCGTCTCGCTGACCACCAGTCGCTCCTCGCCGAGGAGCTTGTTGATGAAGCTCGACTTGCCGACGTTCGGCTTCCCGATGACCGCCACGCTCAGTGCTTCCTCCGGCGGCTCGTCGACCTCGGGCAGGTGCGCGATGATGGCGTCCAGCGCGTCACCCGATCCCTTCCCGGACAGCGCGCTCACCGGCTGGGGCTCGCCCAGCCCCAGCTCCCAGAAGTCGAGGTAGGACAGGTCGTCCGGCAGGTTGTCCACCTTGTTGACCAGGAGGACCACCGGGACCTCGGTCTTGCGCAGCAGGTCCGCGATCTTGAGGTCCAGCGGCTGGACCCCGTCCTTCGTGTCGACCACGAAGGCCACGACCTCGGCCTCCGCCAGCGCGGCTTCGACCTGGCGACGGATGGCGGCGGCCATGGGCTCGCTGGCATCGGGCTCCAGGCCGCCGGTGTCGACCACATAGAACTCACGGCCGGCCCAGTCGGCCCGCTCGAAGTTGCGATCGCGTGTGACCCCGGGCGTGTCTTCCACGATGGCCTTGCGGCGGCCCACGATCCGGTTGAAGAGCGTGGACTTGCCCACGTTCGGACGGCCCACGACGGCGACGGAAGGGAGAGGTCGGCTCACAGCTCTGCGAACGCTCCGGAAAGCTGGTAGGCAGGGAAGACCCGGGTCGACAGCGCGGCCTCGATCTCGTGGAACGGGAGGTTGTCGATGAACAGGGCGTCGTCGTTCAGCGCTTCGGCCGGGAGGAACACCGTGTCCAGGCCGGCCTCGGCCGCCGCGGCGTCCCGGATGTCCTCGCCGGGCAGCAGGCCCGCCGTGGTCACCGTAGGTCCGAACAGGCGGTTCTCCACGGGGATGATCCGGATAACGGCACCGGTGGCCTCGGCGAGCCGCGGCATGAGCGGCGCCATGACCTCGGCCATGCGTGTCCCCGTAACGATGCCGATGCTGCGGCCGGCGAGGGCCGGTGGATCGGCCTCGATGGCGGTGACGTCTTCCAGGAACCGCCGCACGGCCCCCACGCCATTCTCCGTCAGCGGCCAGTCGTCGTAGTAGGGGTCCTCGGGGACCGGTCGGTCGGCGGCGAGGAACATCTCGTCGGCGGCGTAGGCCCATCCGACCCCCCGCTCCGCCCGCGCCCGCTTCCGGGCCGCGTTCACCTGGTCGATGGCCCGACGGGCCTCATCGCCAGTGAGGTGCCGGACGGGGCGCCCGACGTTGTACTGGGTCAGCCCCACGGGCACCACGGAGAGGGAGAGGACGTTGGGGCCGAGCCCCCAGAGGTCCTCGATGGTCCGGTCGAGGTGCTCGCCGTCGTTCCAGCCCGGGCACAGGACCACCTGGGTGTGGACTTCCGTGCCGGCCTCCGTGAGATCCTGGAGCTTCTCGAGGATGTCCCCGCCCCGGCGGACGCCCAGGAGCTTCATCCGGACCTCGGGCTCGGTGGCGTGGACGCTCACGTAGAGCGGCGAGAGCCGCTGGTCGATGAGGCGTTGGAACCCCCTGGGCCCCAGGTTGGTCAGCGTTACGTAGCTGCCGTAGGTGAATGACAGCCGGAAATCGTCGTCCCGGAGGTGGAGGGAGCCCCGGACGTCCGGCGGGTTCCCGTCGATGAAACAGAAGACGCACTTGTTGGCGCACTCGCGCACCGCGTCGGGACCGGCGACCACGCCCAGCGACTCGCCCGCGGGCTTCTCGATATCATAGAGCGCGCCGTCGCCATCCGGGTCCTGCACCTCGACCTCCAACCGACCTTCGGCCTCCATGAACCGGAAGTCGATGGTGTCGCGGACCACGCGGCCGTTGATCCGCACGATGCGGCTGCCGATACGGAGCTCGAGCTCCTCGGCGATGCTGCCCGGCTGGATTTCCGCGATACGGACCATGACTTCCTCACGACGAAGGGCGGCCCTCGGGACCGCCCCCGTTCAGATTACGAGACCGACACAACAGGAGTACCCGGCCACCCCCCTCTGGGTTTCGTTCAGACGAGTGGCTCGCCGCAGGCGGCACACTCGGTCTGACCCTCGTCGTACGGCTCGCCACAGTTCGGGCATCCGAAGGCCACATCACCCATCAGGTTCGTGTGAGCCTGCAGGACGCGCTGCGTCTCCTCGAAGGCGTAGGTGGGCACCAGAACGCGGACGCGGGCCAGGTCGCCGAATTCCACGGGGATGGCGAAGTGGTCCTTCTTGGACAGGACCCGGCTGTCGATCCCCTCGGCCTGGAGATTCTCCTCGATGAGGTGCGCCTGGAGTTCGTCGGGGAGAGCGAGCACCTGTGCCCAACCCTCCACGATGGGGACATCGGCGTGGTCCCGACAGAGATGGTAGCGCTCACCGGCCTCGCATTCCTCGCAGAGGTTGGTGCCGCACAGGGCACACTGCCCGGGTGCTTCTCGATCCGGATGGAGGTCACACGCCTCCGGTACGGCGAGGTGTCCACACGCCGGGCACGCTTCGGCCCCGGCGGCGATGGTCTCCTTGCAGTGCGCGCACGTTCGAGTCTGCTCCATGAGCCCGAAGCCGCAGCTCGGACACACCGCGTGGCCGTCGGCCACCAGCGTCCCACATTCCGGGCACTCCTGCATGGTCCCCCTCCCTGCCGTGACAGTCGACGTCCGGGAAGCGTACGGCGCCCGGTGGCAAAAGGAAAGGCGCCGCCCCGAAGGACGGCGCCTCTCCGCTCTGCGGCCCGAAACGGCTCAGTCCAGGATCTCGTACATCCAGCCGGCGAATGTGCCGCTCGCCGCGTCCAGCGTGGTGCTGAACTCGACGGCGCTGTTCTGCTCCGGCGCCGTCACCGTCATGACGTCGGACTCCACCACGTTCCCCTGCTCGTCGACCAGGGCGAACCGGATCTGGACCTCGTCACCGGGTGTGCCGGTCAGGTTGGTGAGCAGACCGGTTACGCGGGCGCGATCATCCTCGGTGATCGAGACGCCGATGTCCTCGATCCCGTACGGCTGCTCCTGATACCTACGGTAGAGCTCCTGCGTCTCCTGGGCCAGCGCCTCCGCTTCCTCGGCGTCCACCAGGTCGGCCTTGGCTCGGAGCGACCGCAGCATGAAGGAGAGCAGGTTTCGGTTCAACGGGTCCAGCCCCCGGACCTGCTCGGCCGCATCCAGCAGGTTGTCATACAGCCCGATCAGCTCGGCGTCGCGCTCCGGCGTGGCTTCCTCTTCCTCGAGGTCCACCGCCTGCGAGTACAGGGACTGGACCAGGTTGAGGAGAGCGTCCCGCGAGTACGGGTTCAGCTCCGCCGCCGCCGTGAATGCTTCGGCTGCCCGGGCGTAATCCTCGGTGTTGAAGAACCCGATGCCGACCTGGAAATAGTCGGCGCTGGTCAGATCACCGCGCGCGAAGATCTCGTTGTACAGCTGCTCCGCCTCTTCTTCGCGGCCGGCCTGTGCCAGGAACCCTGCCAGCGCCGTGTTGGCACGGAGCTCGGTGTCCGGATCCAGCTGGTCCTGGTTCTCGGACAGGAAGTTCTCCAGGATGGTCGCGGCCTCGTCGAACCTCCCGCTCTGGGCCAGCAGCTGGGCCGCATTGAACGCCGCCACCTGTCTGTCCTCCGCCCAGCCGGCGAGCTGCTCTTCGTCCATCCCCTCCGGCGGCGGGCCGTTCAAGATCTGTACCGCGTCGCGATAGGCTTCTGCGGCCGCCTCGGTGTTCCCGACCTGCAGGTAGACGGAGCCGAGGGCCATGTGGGCTTCCGGTCGGCCGTCGTAGATGGTTGCGGCGCCTTCGAAGTAGCGAAGTGCCTCCTGCGTATCCTCGGCGTTGAGCTGATCCGCACCGGTATTGTACGCCGTGACCCAGGCTTCCTCGCGCTCCGCAATGATGTTCTCCTCATACCCCGGGTACAGGTCCAGCGCCTGCGCCAGCAGGGTGTCGGCCCCGCTCCAGTCCTCGAGTCCGATGGACGCCTGTCCGGCCTGCATGTAGAGCTTGGGGTTGGTGGAATCCTCCTGGATTCCCTCCATGGCGTCTTCGAGCGCCGCCTCGTAAAGGCCGAACGCCTCCTCGCCCTCCGTCAGCCCCGCCTGCACCAGGTGCACGCCGGCCGAGTTGGTGTATGAGTTGTCCCGGGGAGCGTTGCCCGTTTCCGGTGCAGCGGTCTCCCCGCCTCCTCCACTACTGGCGCAAGCCGCCGCGAACGCGACTGTCATGGCCAGGATGAGCCCTTGCCCGCGGATCATCCGAAATCCTCCCTTATTCATGGGATCTTTCCTCTCCTCGTCTGCGATCCAGAGCCTTATCGGCTCTCTTCCTCTCCGATCTCCGCCCGTACCTCATAGGGGGTCAACCCCTCCGCCCGAGCTGCAGCGGCTACATCGTCGTACTCCGGCTTGCGCCGTGTCGATCCGTCCGGCAACGTAACCCGCTTCACGCGGATCCGGTGCCCCCTCCACTCCAACTGCTCCTCCGTTCGCTCCAAGGCAGCGCGATCGACGCGCCAGTAGCGGACCCCTATCGTCGAGGTCCCCATGAAGAACGCATCAAGCACCCGCTGCAGTGACACTTCGGTCACCAGCGCCTCCAATCGGACCGCCAGGCGACCCTTCTTCATATCGATCCGGAGCAGCGTCACGTCCAGCGCGCCGGCTTCCATCAGCGTCTCCCGGGCCGCCGACACGTACTCCGCCGCCATGTCATCGATGTCCGCCTGCAAGGCGTAGACCGCCTGCCCCGTCGCGCCCGCCCCGGCACTGTCGCGCCCCACGGTTCGACACTCGATCAGGCGCAGGCAGTTCGGCCGCTCCGCGGGATTCCGGCTGCCCGCACCATACCCGCTCCGTCCGTATATCACTTCCGACGGCGGCCGCGTTCCATCGGTCAGCTCCGCCAGGAGTGCCGCGCCCGTGGGCGTCGTGCACTCGTCCGCACGCCCGGTCTCCCGGACCGGGAGCCCCTCCAGCAGCCGGGCCGTAGCCGGCGCCGGCAGCGGGTACTCGCCGTGCTCCATGACCACCGTGCCCGCTCCCACGGCCACCGGCCGGGTGTAGACCCTGTCGAAGCCCAGCTCCTCGAGGCCGGCCATCCCACCCAGGACATCGACGATGGCGTCCAGCGCCCCTACTTCGTGGAAGTGCACATCCTCCACCGTGACGCCGTGGACCGCCGCCTCCGCTTCGGCGAGGCGTCGGAACACGGCCTCTGCACGGCTCCTGACCCCCGCAGGGGCGCCACAGCCGTGCACGACCTGCAGGACTGTCGCCAGTCCCCGGTAAACCGTCTCGTCCGGCGCGCGAACCCTGACCTGCGAGCACGCGATCCCGCTCCGGTCCACGCGGCCCACCTCGACCTCGACGCCCAGGCCCAGCGACGTCACGAAGGTCGTCAGCCAATCGGGCGACAGACCGAGGTCGACGAGCGCTCCCAGGAACATGTCGCCGCTGATCCCCGCGAAGGGATCGACGATCAGCTCACGCACCCGGTCCCTCCCCTACCGTTCATAGGCGCGGGAATGTAGGGCACGGTGCGATCCCGGGTCAAACGCGGTTCTCCGCGCGGTCCAGCCCGCGGTCCAGGAGCTCGAGGGCACGCGCCCGTCCCTGGACCGCGATGACGGCGCCCAGCGGCGGACCGTGCTCCGCGCCCGTCAGAGCCTGCCGGACCGGGACGTAGAGTATCCGCCCGCCCACGCCGGCCGCCTTCCCCGCCGACCGTAGCGCCGTCTGGATGCTCTCCGGGTCCCACGCCTCGAGATCGGCCAGCGCGTTCCGTACCACCGAGAGTACGTCGGCCTCGTCGGACGTCGGTGGTTGGGGCGGCTGGTCGGGGTCGGGTCCGAGGAACGGTGGGAGATGGGCGGTAACCTCCGCGAAGGCCGAGAGACGGGAGCGGACGGCGTCGAGGGCCTGCAGGTAGCCGTCTCCCAGGAGCGGCTCGACCCGGGAGCCCTCTACATACGGCCGGGTCGCCGCCGCGAGCTCTTCGAGCGGCATACGGTCAATGTGCCGGGCCGAGAGCCACCGCAACTTGGTAGGGTCGTAGACCACGTCGCCGGCGTTCAGCCGGTCCAGCGTGACCTCATCGACCAGGCGGTCGCGGGCCAGGACCTCGTCCCCGGTCGGGCTCGACCATCCCAGGAGGGAGAGGTAGTTGACCACGGCGTCGGGGTGCAGACCTTCCTCCCGGAGCTCTCGTAGCGGACGGGCGCCCGACCGCTTCGACAGCTTGCCACCTTCCGGCCCGAGCACGGTGGGGGCATGGGCGAAGGTCGGCGGCCCCTCACCGAGGGCGCCATACACCAGGATCTGGTGAGGCGTGTTCGACAGGTGGCCCGCGC
>JAWODW010000024.1:0-10757 GCA_046483065.1 Longimicrobiales bacterium
CCTTGATCCTGCAGGTCAGCTCTGCCTCTTTGACCAGCTGGCGCATGTGCCCCGCAGCCTGACGTCCTGTGGCCGTGTCCATCTCGGGCGCATCAATGCCCCATAGGCGCACGGCTTGGCCGCCGGCGGTGAGGGTGTCACCGTCGACGGCCATTGCGCTTAGCAGGATGATAAATGCTTTGCCGGTCATCGGACCACGAACCCCGATGTATCGTGCCGGGCGTCGCCTTTGGCTTTTAGCGCGACGATCTTGCCGACCGGATCCGCGGGCCGGTAGTCATGGGCGTCGCCGTCAATAGCGCCCGGTGCGTCGTATGGGTAGGGAAGCCGACCGGTTTCCACGGCCTGTTTGTATACGTCTGGCGCACAAACAACGGCCACATTGCCACCCGCTTTAATAACCCGCGCGCAGTCCGCGTCGTTGTTTTCGTTCTTGGAAAACGTCAGGTGATAGTTGGCGGGCATCTGCCCGCGGGCATGCGCCAAGGCGCGCTTGGTCACCTTGGTATAGTCATAAAACTGGACATCGTTAAACCATTGCATAAGATTCACGAAGTGCGACGGCCTGTCCGCCCCGTACTGCATGGCAAAATTGCGCCTCTCAAATGGTAAATCGCTTGTCGCGTTCAAACGGATCCCCGCCTGCATGCCTTTGGCCTTTGCCTTGCGCTCAAGTGCAGTGATCTCAAAAACCAGAACGGCCATGAACGCGGCGCGTTCTTCGAAATACGCGCGCGTCTTTGCTTTGCGGCTTGCATCTTTGCCTGCCATGTAAGCCGGGTTGCCCGCAGTATGAAGGCACGCGGCTGCGCACCCGGCGCTTGCTTGTGGGCAGACCTGATACCCAGACAGGTCGAATGGTGCGAGATGCAGAGGCGCTGTCAGCACATCAAGCTTGCCGTTCTTTGCTACTTTGGGATTGCTTTCGGGCGCGGCAAGCAAGGCGTTAATCGGGTGACCCTGTGCACGCAAGTAGCGCAGCGCCGCGGCTTTGGATTTGAAACCGTTGATAAGCATAGTCCGTCCTTCCTATTTGAAAACTCAGGTTCAAGGTACAAGATTCACAAGTAAAGCACAAGCGTAAAGGCTTCAAATGCCTTTGCGGCTATGCTCTGCGGCCCGCGTCTCGATGCTCTGCGGCCCGCGTCTCGATGCTCTGCGACCCGCGCCGGCTGGATCCGGGGCCCGAGGGCCCCGGACTGCGGTCAACGTATCGCCCGGCATCGCAATGCGTCGCTTGCGGCATCCAGCACACGCCAGTTCAAACGCCGATTGATAAACCATTGGTTCGGATCCAGCTGGATCCCTTCACCTTGGCAATAGGCGGCGAACAGCCGGCCACGTTCATACGCCCATGTTTTGTCCAGTGAGCTCTTGTTGCGGTTGCCCTGCCACTCATGGTCATAAGCCGGGGGCGTGCCCGCAACGCGGTCTTTGAACCCTTGGCGGAAAGCCGGATCCCGAACGACACTGGCCACGGATACAGAACGTGTTGAAACTTGCGTTGCCATGATATCAGCCCCAGTCCTTTTGATCGCCGCACGCTTCAGCGTCGGCATAGCCGTCGCGATACGATTCAAGATCCTCTGGCGTCATATCCGCCTCTGCCACCTTGTCAGACGTGCCTGTGCCGCCGGTGAAATAGTGTGGCTCAAACGGCCGGTTATACCAAAAGTCGGCCCGGCCCCGGTCATACGCGCCGCCATGGCGTTCGTCGTGCTTGGTCATTGTTTCTTCCTTTCCTGAATAGATGCTGAATTGCACCGTGACGTGGCCCGGATCCGGGCCACGCTGGCGCTGCAATCCTTAGGCGTCGGCCGTCTGCTCGAGATACTCGGCCGGCGTCGGCACGCCCGGGCGAATGTCATACTCCTCCAGCCATTCAGGATCCGCGGCCACAAGGCGGCCGTAGCTGGTCACGTCTGCTTTATACGTGTCGCCCGACGCCGCCGACCTCCGAGACCACGATCCAGGCGTAGATGGCGGTTCCGACCATGGCCAGGATGAACTGACCGACGTCCGTGGCGACCACGCCTCGGAGCCCGCCGGTCATGGAGTACAGGCCGGTGAAGGCCAGGATCGCGGCGATACTGATGACGTTGTCGGCGGTCAGCGTCCAGACATCGGGGCCGGATCCGGCGGCCAGCGGCACACCCACCGCCTCCACCAGCCCCCGGATCGGCTCGAAGAGCCCCGGCGGCAGCCACAGGTGCCATGGTAGGAAGACCTCGGCGATCCGGATCGCCGCCACCAGGACCATGGCCAGGACCACGGTGTTGATGACCGTGCCGTAGTAGACCGCCTTCAGCACCCGGAGCGAGAGCACCCCGCGGCCCGAATAGCGGATCTCCGTCAGCTCCGCGTCCGTGAGGACCCCGGCCCGCCGCCAGTGAGAGGCGAAGAGGAAGGCCAGCAGCAGGAAGGCGAGGCCGTAGACCCAGAGCCGCCAGACGGCGAAGACGCCGGCGGTGGCCACCAGCCCCGTGACCAGGAGCGGCGTGTCCGCGGCGAACTGAGTGGCCGCCATGGACGTTCCCGCCTGCCACCACTTCAGCGTCTTCCCGGCCAGGAAGTACTGGGTCAGATCCTCCGACGCCTTGCTGCGGGCCCGGAGCCCGGCCGTCACCGCGTATACGATGAACGCGAGGACGATGGCAAGGTCGATCATGCGCTCAGGCTAACCAATGCCGGGCCGCTCCACCAAGGCCGCCGCCGCCCGCTGCAGGAGCCGCCGGAGCTCCTCGCGCTCGGCCGGAGACAGACCACCGAGCAGCCGGTCGTCCGCGTGGCGCCAGACGGCCGCCAGCCGCTCGGCCGCCAGCCGGCCGGCCGCCGTTGCCTCGAGGAAGCGGCGACGACGATCCCCCGACCACCGACGACGCACCACCAGCCCGCCATCCACCAGTCGGCTCACCGCCGTCGACACGGTCGAACCCGCAAGGTCCACCGCTCGCGTCAGCGTCCGCGTGGTCATCCCGTCTCGAGACCGAGCGATGGCCAGCAGCACCAACCCCGTTGAATACGACTCGTCTACGACCCCGGAGGCCTGCACCGCCGCGCGGACAGCTCGCCCCGCAGCATCCATGACGAACGTCGTCGTCGCCCGGATGTCGAAGTAGCCCGGCGGGCGGGCGGGCGGCTGCGGAGGACCGGGCGGTGTCTCAGGGCCAGCCGCCAGCCGCTCGGCCGCCAGCGCAGGGCCGGGGTCCGTCGCAGGGCCGGCCGTCGCCGTCGCGCCGGACGCCGTCATCGCACCGGGCGCCGTCATCGCACCGGGCGCCGTCATCGCACCGGGCGCCGTCGGAGATCCGGGCGCCGTCGGAGATCCGGGCGCCGACGGGTCCGTGGAGCCCGACGGATGCGCCAGGGCCGCCTCGTGCTCCGGCAGCGGTGGCGGCAGCGTGTCCGGATCGGCGCCCCGGGCGAGCATGACCTCCCGGGCCAACGCCGCCACCCGGCGCCGGAACCGAGCGTGCTCCGAATGGTCGTTCGGGTCCGTGGCGATGACCCAGTACCAGCGCGGGTACCGGCGCGGGCCGCCGGGGTCCGGCTGCCGGTCACCTCCATCGGTGGGCTCCGGATCAGTGCCAGGGTCAGTGCCAGGGTCGGTGCCAGGGTCGGTGCCAGGGTCGGTGCCAGGGTCGGTGCCGTCGGCGTTCGGTAGGGTCATAATCGTTCTCCGGATTTCATTCGAGCTTGAATGAACTAAATCAGGGATTTGTTTGTTAAGTGGTTGCTGTGCAACTACTTAGGCATTCTACGTGCCATTTCGTTCGTTCACGTTCGAACGATCTCTTGTCTTGAGGGGGTCTCCCATCGGGGGGCGAAGCCTTTCCGTCGACCCGGGCGCACCCTTCAAAGCAATGATGCTGGCGGCATGGGGCGCCGCCATGGCAGAATGGGACTGGAGTGGGGTGCGGAACGTCCCGCCCGGGGGAACGCCGGGGGGAACGCCGGGGGGAACGCCGGGGGGAACGCCGGGGGGAATGCCGGGGGGAATGCCGGGGGGAACGCCCGTGGGAACGCCCGTGGGAACGCCCGTGGGAACGCCCGTGGGAACGCCCGGGGGCTCGGCTAGAAGCCGCCGCCGCCTCCTCCGCCGCCTCCTCCGCCGACGCTACCGCCGCCACCGGAGCCGGATCCTCCTGGGGAGGAGGCCATGGTGGAGCCTGCGGTGGTGGCCATCTGGCCCATGTTGCTGGCGAAGGCGGTGGCGTGGAATCGGCCGTGGTGTCCGTAGTACCAGTCGGGCGGTTCGGTGAGGAGGTCGTCGAAGGCGCGGGCCCACTCGTCCTGGCACTGGAAGGCCATGGCGAAGGGGAGGAACTCCTCGAACTGTGCGGGCGACTTGATCATGCGCTTGTAGCGGGGGCTCTCCACCTTCTCGAGGAACTGCTTGAACCCGAGGGCGGCCTCCCTGGTCCGGGCGCCCTTCTCGGTCCTGGCCGGCATGATGTAGCCGAAGATGGCGAAGATGATGGCGCTGACGCCGGCGGCGGCGGCGATGGTGACGCCCAGGGCGAAGTTCGATTCTGCGAGAATCACGAAGCTGCCGAATCCGGCGGCGGCCAGGAGCGCGGCCCCGACGATCCACGCCTGCCGAGCCTTGTCGGGCCGGCGCAGGTAGTGGCCTTTGCGGACGAGGGCGTCGAGGATGGCGTCCTTGATGCCGGGGATCTCCTTGTAGAACTCGTTCTTGAGGTCGGAGAGCCGGACGGAGGCCACGGCCTCGGGCGGTGCGTCATCCGCGGCGTCGCTGCCGAACCCGAGGGCCTCCTTGAGGATCCCGCCCATTCCCTCGCCCCGGTGCTCGAAGAGCCCGTCGAGGAACCGGTACTGATGGCGCGGCAGGTCGCCCCACTCCGTGCGCGGGCGGACCAGGTGGAAGACGTAGTCGGTACCGAACTTGAGGAACCCCTCCTTCTCCTCCTCCTCGATGACGATGAAGCCCTTCACGGCGAGCTCCACGAGGGTGGCGATGATGTCGTGCATGTCGGGAGTATGGTCCACGAGCGTTCCGGCCTCGGCGGGCGAGAGGTCGGCCGGGGGCTCCCAGCGCACCATGATGGAGCGCTCCTTCGGGTCCCGTCCCCGGGCGTCCCACGCGCGGTACGCGAACCAGAAGACCACGAACGGGAGCAGGAGCGGCAGGTACGTGAGCGGCCCCGGTGGCGGCCCTTCGGCGCGGGTGGCCATGTCGCCGGGCGGGTGCGGGATGACCCGGGCGGGGTCCCTCCGGACAGCGCCGGGCGGCCAGCCGACGCCGAGGGTCAGCCCCTGGCCGGGCGGCAGCGGGCCGACGCCGTCGACCCGTGCGGTACCGCCCTGGATGTCGACGGGCACGCGGTCGCTGGAGTCGACCCCGCCGACGTAGGCTGCCGCCCGGGTGATGGCGGCGCCGTCGGGGATACGGACCTGTGCGCTGGCTTCGAGGATCGGCACGTCCCACTCGGTGCCCGTGACCTGCCAGTAGAACTCGTCGAGTGCGGGCAGCGGTGGGTCGGTGGTCTCGTTGGCCCGGAAGAACCCGAGGGCGTCGGTGAGCGTGTAGTCGACGACCACCGTGGCGGTCCGGTCGGTGGCGTCGGGGACGTACACCCGGATCTCCCGGCTGTAGCGGCTCGTGGCGTCGACCTCGTTCCTCCGGCTCTCGCCCTCCGCGTTGGTGGTGGCGGTGAGCCGGAACCCCACGGGTTCGTCGAAGCCGTAGACGCCGGGCGGCTGGAGCTCGAGGACGCGCAGGAGCCCGTTCCAGGAGCCGTTGAACCGGACCCGGTAGCGCTCCTCCACGTCCACGGTGCCGTCGGGCCGTACGCGGTAGACGGCGTGCATCTCCTGGATGACGATGGACCGGCCCTGGCCGGCGGCCGGGGCGGGCCCGACCGGCATCGCCGGGACCAGCGGCGCCAGCGGCACCACCGGCATCGCCAGCAGCGCCACGGCCAGCAGGAAGAGGCTCGCCCGGAAGGCCGGCGCCGTCGCGAGAGGCCTGCGGGCTCGCGGTCGCATCAGAAGCTGACCTCGGGCGTCTCCCGTTCCTCGGGCGCCTCGATCTCGAAGAAGGCGCGTGCCCCGATCCCGGCGAAGTTGGCCACGATATTGGACGGGAACTGGGCCACCTTGGTGTTGAGCTCGCGGACGGTGGCGTTGTAGTAGCGGCGTGCGTTCTGGATATCGTCCTCGATCTCACCGAGGGTCTTCTGGAGCTCCTGGAACGGCTCGGCGGCGCGGAGTTCGGGGTACGCCTCGGAGAGGGCGAAGAGCCGGCCGAGTGCGTTGCTCAGCATGTTCTCGGGGCCGGCGCGCTGCTCCGGCGGTGCGTCCTTGGCCTCCATGGCCTGGTTCCGGGCCTGGATCACCGCTTCCAGCGTCTCGCGCTCGTGGCCGGCGTACCCCTTCACGGTCTCGACCACGTTGGGGATGAGGTCGTGCCGGCGCTTGAGCTGGACGTCGATATCGGACCAGGAGTTGTCGGTCTCGATCTTGAGCGCCACCAGCCTGTTGTAGATCAGGACCCCGATGAGGACCGGGACCAGGACCACGACCAGCAGCAGGCCGACCACCAGGAGAGCGGTGAGGACGACGGTGTTCATTCGGTTGCTCCGTGCGGAATGGACGAACCGGCGAGGCGTACGGGGCTCGCCGTCACATGGAATCTACGGTCGACGGGTCGGGGGCCTTCATCTCCGGGTCGGGGGCCTTCAACTCCCGGACGTGGGCTCCGACCCGGGCCCCTCGGCGTCCCCCATCTCCCGGAGCTCGGCCTCGGCCGCGATGTAGCCGAAGGCGGGCCAGTATCGAGTCTCCAGCACCTGCCGGAAGGCGGCCCGTGCCCCGGGCAGGTCGCCCTGGACGAGCCGCCAGGCGCCGAGGCCGTAGCCGTGGGTCGCCACGTCCAGCGGGTCGGCATCGGCGAGGCTCCCGCCGGTGAGGGAGTCGGGCGAGAGCTCGCCCTTGTAGACCAGGAGCCGGTGCAGGTACGCGTCGTTTTCCAGGATCTCCATCTCGGGCGAGATCTGCTCGAGGAGTGTGGCGGCCTCGGCGTGACGACCGAGGCGCTTCAGCGCCAGCCAGAGCCAGTCGGCCATGGCCACGCGCATGTCGTCGTTGGGCGAGATCTGCCAGCCCCGGCGGAAGGCGTAGGCCGCGCCCTCGAAGCGGTGCTGGAGGTAGCGGGCCAGCCCGAGGTGGTACCAGATGTTGGTGTGGAGCGTGCTCCGGGGCACGCCGGCCTCGTTGGGCATCCCGTCGGGCTCGGCCACGTCGTCGCTCCCGCTGATCATCCGGGCCGCGTGCTCCAGGTCATCCACGGCCCGGTCCAGCTCCCGGACGGTGATATAGCGGTGGCCGCGGTGGCGGTAGAACCTGGCGTCTTCCGGGTGTGCCTCGATCCCCTCTGTGAAGATCTCGATGGCCTCCCGGTAGTACCCCGCGTACGCGTAACGCCGGCCGAGCCAGATCAGCGCGTCGGCGTCATCGGGGTCGGCCTCGTGGGCGGCCTCGGCGGAGTCGAGCTGGGCGTGGAGCCGTGCAGTGGTGGCCGAGTCCTCGACCACCGGATAGAGGGGCTCGCCGAGGAGCGAGGTGGCCACCGGCGTGCCCTCCATGTCCACCTGGACGGGCTCGACGCCACGGCTCTCCCGGGCACTGGAGCCGGCCGTGTCCCGGGCGGCGGACCCCCGCCCCCCCTCATCGCAGCCGGCGGCCACGAAGGCGGCCGGGGCGAGGGCGAGGGCGACGATCCATGCGGAAGGGATGCGAGGTATCGACATGCCCCACAAGCTACGAACCGAATCCGTCGAATGCCACGCCCCCCCGGCGCCGGGTTTGCACGGGGGCCGCGGGCCGCCCTATCATGCGCGTCCACGCTCCACCCACCACAGATCGGAGTCGGACCATGCGACGATCGTTCGGGCTCAGCGCCTCCATAGCACTCACCTTCCTCGCCACGGCATGCGCCAGCGCGGGCGCCGCGCCGGGACTCGCGGCCCAGGACCAGCGGGCCCCCACGGCCGTAACGGTGGACACTGTCTTCCAGGAGCTGGACGCCCGGCCCATCGGACCTCCGGGCCCGTCGGGCCGGGTAGCCGCCATCGCCGTCTCGCCGCGGGACCTGCGGGAGATCTGGGTCGGCGCCGCCACGGGCGGGGTGTGGAAGTCCGCCGACGGGGGCTTCACCTGGGAGCCGGTCATGGACGGCGAGCCGGTGAACAGCATCGGCGCCATCGGGATCGCGCCGTCGTCGCCGCACACTGTGTACGTGGGCACCGGCGAGGCGAACACGCGGAACAGCATGGGCGTGGGCCGCGGCGTGTGGAAGACGCTGGACGGCGGCCGTACGTGGGAGCACGTGGGGCTGGAGCGGACGGAGCGGATCGAGGCCGTGATCGTCCACCCGTCCGACCCGAACACGGTCTGGCTCAGCGCCCAGGGCCCGGCGTGGAGCGATGGCACCGAGCGGGGCGTCTACAAGAGCACCGACGGCGGCGAGAGCTGGCGGAAGGTGCTGTACGTGGACGAGCGCACGGGCGCCTTCGAGCTGGCCATGGACCCATCGAACCCGCGGCACCTGCTGGCGAGCACGTGGGAGCACCGGCGGTGGCCGTGGTTCTTCGAGTCGGGCGGTCCGGGCAGCGGGCTGTGGCAGAGCTGGGACGGCGGCGAGACGTGGGACCGGCTGACGTCGGACGACGGGTTGCCCCGGGGCGACCTGGGCCGGATCGGGCTCGCCTTCGCCACCAACGATCCGGGCGTGGTCTACGCGCTGGTCGAGGCCGAGAACAGCGCGTTGATCCGCAGCGATGACGGCGGCGAGACGTGGCGCACGGTGAACGACGACCGGAACGTGAACGACCGGCCCTTCTACTACAGCCGGATCTACGTGGACCCGACCAACGAGAACCGGGTCTACCGTGTGAGCGGCGACCTGACCATGAGCGAGGACGGCGGCCGCAGCTTCCGGAACATCGCGCCGTGGTCGAGCGTGCACGTGGACCATCACGCCTTCTGGACCCACCCGAACGGCCACACGATCATCACCGGCAACGACGGCGGCGTGTACTTCAGCCACGACCGGGGCGGCGCCTGGCGGTTCGTGGAGAACCTGGTCCTGGCCCAGTTCTACCACCTGAGCGTGGACGATCGGGTCCCGTTCAACGTCTACGGCGGGCTCCAGGACAACGGCTCGTGGCGCGGCCCGAGCCAGGTGTGGGAGACCCCGGGGTTCGCCGGCTCGAACGTGGTGGCGCACCACTGGGAGGAACTGGGCTTCGGCGACGGCTTCGCCGCCCTCATCGACCCGACCGACCCGGACATCGGCTACGCCATGAGCCAGGGCGGGAGCCTCATGCGGTTCGACCTCACCACGTCGGACGCCGAGAGCATCCGACCGCCGGCGCCGGACCCGGAAACGGAGCTCCGGTTCAACTGGAACGCCGGGATCGCCGCCGACCCGCACGACCCCGGCGTCATCTACTACGGCAGCCAGTTCGTGCACCGGACGGACGATCGCGGCGAGACGTGGACGATCATCAGCCCGGACCTGACCACCGACGACCCGGAGAAGCAGCGGCAGGCGGAATCGGGCGGGCTGACGCTGGACGTGACGGCCGCCGAGAACCACACCACCATCCTGACCATCGCGCCGAGCCCGGTGGAGGAGGGCGTGATCTGGGTCGGCACCGATGACGGGAACGTGCAGGTCACCCGGAACGGCGGCGAGACGTGGACGAACGTGGTGGACCGGATCCGCGGCGTGCCCGACGCCACCTGGGTACCCCATATCGAGGCGTCGAAGCACGTGGCCGGGCGGGCGTACGTGGTCTTCGACGACCACCGCCGCGGGAACTGGGAGACCTACGTCTACCGGACCGACGACTACGGCCGGAGCTGGGACGCGCTGAGCCCCGAGCAGGTCGACGGCTACGTCCACGTCATCGAGGAGGACCCGGTGGAGCCGAACCTGCTCTTTTTGGGCGCCGAGTTCGGACTCTACTACTCTCTCGACGCCGGCGAGAGCTGGCGGAAGTGGACGCCGGGCGACTACCCGGCAGGCGCACCGACCCGCGCGCTGGTGGTCCACCCCCGGGACGGCGACCTGGCCATCGGTACCCACGGCCGGGGCGCCTGGATCATCGACGACATCCGGCCGCTCCGGGAGATGGCCGCCGGATCGGTCTCCGGCGACCTGCACCTGTTCGAAGTGCCCGACGCCGTCCAGCACACGCGGGCGCTGAGCGGGCCGTTCTACTTCCCCGGCGACACCAAGTACCAGGGCCCGAACCGGCCGTACGGCGCGCTGGTCAGCTACCGGGTCTCGCCGACCCTCGCCGACTCCGTGGCGGATGAGGGCGGCGCCTCACAGCGGCCCGAGGCGGGCGGCGGCTTCGCCATGTTCGGCGGCGCCCCGGCGCGCTCCACCGGCCCGGCCACTTTCGAGATCCTCGACGCCGACACGCTGGTCCGGACGCTGAAGGGCCCGGCCGAGGCGGGCGTCAACCGCGTCACGTGGGGTCTCGAGCGGAAGGGGATCCCGGCGCCGGACGCCGATGAGGACGACCCGGAGCCCGCGGGCCCCGAGGTCTTCCCCGGCACATACGACATCCGGATCGTCGTCGCCGACGACACCGCGCACGGCACCGTGACCGTCCGGCCCGACCCCCGGGGCGCCAAGTCCCGGGCGGTGCTGGCGGCGAACCTGGAGCAGTGGCGCAGGGGGCAGGAGGCCCTCGGCGAGCTGCGGGCGGCGGAGCGTCGCC
>JAWODW010000088.1:0-4058 GCA_046483065.1 Longimicrobiales bacterium
ACGCGCCCGTGCTGGTGATCGGGGACTTCAACGACGACGTGGACGCGTCCATCGCCGACGGCTACCCGTCGCCGTACGCGGACTTCGTGGACGCGGCGGGCTACGCGTTCCCCACGGCCGCGCTCTCCGCGGCCGGCGAGACGTCCATGGTCTATTACCCCGATGTCATCGACCACCAGCTCGCCACCGACGAGCTGCTGGCGGACTACGTGGACGGCTCCGCCGCCGTGGTCCCGGCGGACCGCTGGCTCACGGCGTACCCCGAGTCCACCAGCGACCACTACCCGGTGGTGGCGCGGTACCTCCTCCCGGGCGGTGCCATCGCCTCCGGACCCGCCGGGGTCCGTCTCGAGCTCCGGTGGAGCGGCGCCGACTCCGACGCCGTGGACCTCTACCGCGATGGCGCGCTCCTGGCCCGCACCGAGAACGACGGCGAGCATGTCGACACCGTGGCCATCGAGGCGGGAACCGTCACGTACCGGGTGTGCGAGGCGGCCACGGCGGTCTGCAGCGGGGACGTCGTCTACCGCCCGTAGCCGGCGATGGGGTCCCGGCGGCGGCCTGTCGGCCCTTGACCGGGCGGGCGCCGGGAGGGCACGTTGCCCGGCAGCTGACCTCACTCCACACCGAGACAGAGCCATGCATACGACTCAGCGCGTCCCCGGCCGCGGCCCGGCCGTCGTCCTCTTCGTCCTGGCCACCCTCCTCGCCGCTCCGCTGATGGCCCAGGACCGGGGCCCGGAGCGTTCCGAGCGCGCTGCGGGTGAAGAGGTCCGTGGCCCTGTCGTCGCCCCGCCGGTGGACACCGCCGTCACGCTGGAGCGGGAGGCCCGCATCCGGGGCGAGCGCGTGCCGTACACCGTGACCGTCGGCTACCAGCCGGTGTGGGACGACGACGGCGAGCCCGTCGCCACGCTCTTCTACACCTACTACCGGCGGTCCGACGTCCGGGACCCGGCGGGCCGGCCGCTCATGATCTCGTTCAACGGCGGCCCCGGCTCGGCGAGCGTCTGGATGCACCTGGGCTACACGAGCCCGAAGCAGCTGGTCATAGACGACGAGGGGTTCCCCGTCCGCCCGTACGGCGTCCGGGACAACCCCCACTCGATCCTGGACGTGGCGGACATCGTCTACGTGAACCCCGTGAACACGGGGCTGTCCCGGATCGTGAACGACGCCGACCGTGAGCAGTTTTTCGGCGTGAACGAAGACGTGGAGTACCTGGCCGACTGGATCGACACCTTCGTCTCCCGCCAGGGCCGGTGGCCGAGCCCGAAGTTCCTCATCGGCGAGAGCTACGGCACCACCAGAGTCTCCGGGCTCGCCGGCGAGCTCCAGGGCAGCCACTGGATGTACCTGAACGGCGTGATCCTGGTCTCGCCCACCGGCCTCGGCGTGGACCGCGACGGCCCGGTGCGCGACGCCCTCTACCTCCCGAACTACACGGCCACCGCCTGGTACCACGACGCCCTGGACCCCGAGCTCCAGGCCCGGGACCTCGAGGAGCTCCTGGCCGAGGTGGAGGCCTTCACCCTCGACGCGTACCTGCCGGCGCTGGCCCGGGGCGGCTCGCTCCCCGAGGACCGGCGCACCGAGATCGCCCGGCAGGTGGCGCGCTACGCAGGGCTCGACCCCACCTTCGTCGCAGACCACAACATGGCCCCGCCCATCAACGCCTTCCGCAAGGAGCTGCTCCGGGACCGGGGCCTCACCGTCGGCCGCCTCGACGCCCGCTACAAGGGGAGCGACCGGGCCAACGCCGGCGAGCGCTACGACTACGACCCCGCCATGGCGGCGTGGAACCACGCCTTCGCGCCCGCTATCAACCACTACCTCCGCGACGAGCTCGGCTGGGAGACCGACCTCCGCTACTTCATGTTCGGGCCCGTCCACCCGTGGAACCGGGAGGGCGACGAGACCGGGGAGAACCTGCGCCAGGCCATGGCCGAGAACCCGTTCCTCCACCTCATGGTCCAGTCCGGGTACTACGACGGCGGCACCGACTACTTCTCGGCCAAGTACACCATGTGGAACATGGACCCCGCCGGCCGGCTCCAGGACCGGATGTGGTTCCGGGGCTACCGCAGCGGCCACATGATGTACCTGCGGAGCGAGGACCTGGCCACGTCGAACCAGGACATCCGGGACTTCGTCGCCCGGGCGCTGGAGGCTGCGGAAGGGCCGGCGCGGTACTAGGAACACCGGGCGCGGGCGCGCAACCCGGGGAACACTCCGTCGTTTGGAACGCATCTGGCAGGCGTAAAACCCCTGAAGCCGGGTCGACCGGCGAGCGGTTCCCGAATCGAGGAGGTTTCTGTGAAGCACCGTTGGCTCATTCTGATCCTGGCCGTGGCGTTCCCCGTGACCGCGTGCGACGCCGGTCAGGACACCGACTCCGAGATGCCCGGCGGCGAGACCATGCCCGAGTCCGAGCAGCAAGAGAGCATGCCCGAGTCCGAGCAGCAGATGATGACGCTCCCGGACACCACCGCCCAGGCCGTCTGGAGCTATCTCCAGGACGCCGACTACCAGGACTGGCGGATGTGGCCCGGGAAGGGCGAGCTCTACGAGGGCACCGAGCCCCACGGGATGCTCCTGACCACGTACCTCAACGGCACCGCCTACGACGGGCTCACCACCGGCAGCGGCGAGCTTCCCAACGGCTCCATCGTGGTGAAGGAGAACTACATGCCCGACAGCACGCTGGCCGCCATCACGGTCATGTACTCCGCCGAGGGGTACGACGCCGAGCACAACGACTACTTCTGGGCCAAGTACGAGGCCGATGGCACCGTGGAGGACGCCGGCCGCGTCGAGTCGTGCACGAACTGCCACACCGACGGCGAGCGCGGCTACCTGATGACCCCGTACGAGGGCGGGATGTAGCGGGCGTAGGTGCGGACGACGCGACGTAGGTGCGGACGACGTAGGTGCGGACGGTGTTTGAATAACGAGTTGGCGATGGCAGCTGCCGCCTTTCGGGTCTCGGAGCCGGCCGATTCGGGCATCTCCGATACCTGAACCCGCCAATCGCATGTTCCAACGGGACATCAACTGGCAATTCAAACACCGTCCGCCATTGCAGTTGCCCCACCGAACCCATTGACCGGCAACGACTTCCGACGTACCATGGGAGCCCAAGCGGGCACGGCGCTCCCTCGGAGCACCCACCGTCCGTAACGCCCCCGACGGCCGGTGTAACGCACGAGTGACGCGCCGCGCGTACGTTGAGGCCGGAAGCTGGAGAGAGGCGGACCCGCGGCAATCCGGCCCGCCCGACCAAACAGGACGCGGAGACGAGAATGAGAAATCGAATACGAGCCACCGCCCGTGCAGGCTTCACCCTCATCGAGGTGCTGGTGACACTGGTGCTTCTGGCGCTGCTGATCGGGGTGATCGTACCCCAGGTGATTAACCAGCTTGACAGGGGCGACCCGACCCGTGTGGCAGCCGACCTGGAAGCGATGAGGTCTGGGGCGAAAATGTTCCGAGTAGACGTGAAACGGCTTCCTGGGTACGCTCACCAATTGGCGCTCGATCCCGTGAATTGGGACGTCAGTACTGGAGTTGACGACAGCGCCAGTATCAATACTACCGGTAAGACCACGATCCCTGACAACCTGGTGGATCGCTGGGCCGGGCCCTACTTGGAAGGTGCGGAGATGGAAGGGGTAGATCCGGACTCCATGCTCATCGCTTTCGGCTACAAAGTCGACGATTCGTTTGTCTCTTCTTATTGGTCCGGATCGTCTGGAACGCAGTGGGTAACCGCGAACGTCTATGGTCCCGAAGAGGCGGACGTTGAGGAGATCAGTGAGGTGGTGGACGGGAACACTGACACCACGACTGGACGTGCCCGCTGGGATACCGACCACATGCAGTACTTCATTGTGCCTATCAACTAGAACTGCCCTACGGAGATTGCCGTCTCACCAAAGCCCCCGCCGGCTCTCCGCCGGTCGGGGGCTTTGCCGTTCATGCCGCGAGGCCGCGCAGCGGCCGAGCCATCCGCGGTGAGCGCAGCGAACCGCCATCTGCGACCGCAGGCCGTCCGCCGC
>JAWODW010000070.1:0-38344 GCA_046483065.1 Longimicrobiales bacterium
GTCCGTGTCGAGCTCCGTCTCCACCCAGAGGTCGTGGCGGATCCAGTCGGCCGAGTCCGCAAACGCCAGGACCACCTGGGCCTCGCCGTTCAGAAACACCGGGGCCGCAGGCACGGCGGACTCCCGGGCGGTCTCCGGCGCCGCGGGCTCCTGGGCGCCCGCCGGGGCGATGCCCAGGAGGACGGACGTGATCAGGAGGAGGGGGGACGGGTTCGCTTGCCCTGCTCGCATCGTTGACTCTCCGGTTCCGTGAACGGCTGACGCCGTAAGCTGGCGATGCGCCGGGCCCTCGGAAAGGTCCGGGTACGGTTTCCACGCCGCCACAGCCCGGAGTGAAATCGTCCCATCCAACCATGGTCGCGCCCCGATGGGTGGGGTAGCCTGGGTACCGGAGGTGGAAGCATGATCGGGAAGTCCACGGCAGAGACCGACCGGCGGATCCTCGAGATCGCCGGGCGCCAGTACGGCGCGCTGGCCCGCCGGCAGCTCCTGGAGGCCGGGCTCTCGGAGCGCGATGTCCAGTACCGACTCGAGACCGGACGACTCCGCCCCATCCACCGCGGCGTGTACGCAGTCGGGCCGGTGGCCGGAGAACACCAGCGTGCCATAGCGGCCGTGCTCGCGTGTGGCGACCGCTGCCATCTCGGCCGCCTTTCGGCCGCGGCACACTGGGGGATGGCGGCGGCCCGCCTGACCCGTCCCGTGGCCGTCATCACGCCGCGTGACGTGAGGCTGAAGGACCCCGGCATCCGGGTCTGCCGCGTCGCACGGCTCTTCACCGACGAAGTGACGGTCAAGGACCGGCTCCCGCTTACCACACCGGTCCGAACGATCCTCGACCTGACGGGATGGGTCTCGGACGCGGAGCTCGAACACGCCCTCGCCATTGCCCTCCGCGAGCGGCTCCTCAAACTGGACGAACTCCGCCACCTCCTGGATCGCCATCCCCGCCAACCCGGGCGAGCTCGCCTCCTCGCCCTCCTCGCCCTCGATGCCGGCCCGGCCTTCTTGCGCTCCAAGGCCGAGCGGCTCTTCCTCGAGCTGGTTCTCTCCGGGGGGCTGCACCGGCCCGAGACCAACGTGGTGGTGTGCGGATACGAAGTCGACTTCTTCTGGCGCCGCGAACGCCTCGTCGTCGAGATCGACGGCCGAAAGTACCACTCCCACGACCCCTCCTTCGAGAACGACCGCGATCGCGGCACCGCACTCGTCGCCGCCGGGTACCGGGTCATGCGCGTCACCTGGAAGCAGATGACCGAGGAGCGAGACAAGGTCATCGTTCGCGTCACAAGGGCGCTGATGCACGGCAGCAGATGAGATTTCGGGAATAATCCCCAAACAACCGGCCCGCGATGGAACCGATGGGGGATTCCCTACGAAATGCGTATGGAAATCCCCAAACAACGGATCCCCCGCGCGATCTTTGGGGGATTCCCTACGATATTCGTATGGAAGTCCCCAAACCGACCCCAGAATGGCGGTTGTTTGGGGACTTCTCCCGATAGAACCTCAAGCGGACGCCCGAATCACACTTCCCGGGGGTCGCCCGGGGCGCCCCCCCTCGCCGCCGGCGACCGTCCGGGTTGACGGACCCGCCCGGTCCATAGAGACTAGGGTGAGCGCAGGATCCACTTCAGCGCGGAAAGTCGTCTTGGCCGGCAGCGGATCACAGGCTGATCCAACACGCAGGGGGTCACCGGCAGAGGACGGACGTGAGTCCGTTCGCCCGGGACGCCACGAGATCGGTGCATCCGGCAGCCTTCTCCGCCGCTTCGACGACGCCTTCTCCCGCACCTTCACCGCCATGGCCATGGCCGAGGATGGCACCCGCGAGCTGGCTTTGGAGATGCTCGACGGGGCGCGATCCGGCCACGGGACGCCAACCGGCCAGGGGGCGCGATCCGGCCACGGGACGCCAACCGGCCACGGGCCGCGATCCGGCGACGAGGCGCGGTCCGGCGACGAGGCGCGGTCCGGCGACGAGGCGCGATCCGGCCGCCGGGCGCACTCCAGCGGCGGGGCCGATCCAACCGGCGAGGCCGACCCCGAGCCGCTGGACGAATCGGCCTGACCTGCTGCGTCTTCCGCGAAGGGGCCCTCCGTGCCTCCGCGACCTCGCCGCGTCTTCGCGCCTCTCCTGACTACCCGGAGCCTTCCAACGCTCCGTCAGCCAGCCCCGCCACCGTCGTCTCGACCCGCTCGCCGTCGGCGAAGATCGTGACCGGCGCCCGATCATCCAGGAGCGCGGGCCGGGCCGCCACGAGGTCGCCGCGGCCGACCTTCCCGAGGGCCCATGCGGCCACCCCCCGGATGTCGGGATCCGGGTGCTCGAGGGCGGCCTCCACATCGGCGAGCACGTCGTCCATGTGGGGCTCCGCCAGCGGGCCCAGGCGGCCGATGGCCCAGAGGACCCCGGGGCGGAAGTGCTGGAGGTCCTCGTCGGCCATCTCGCCGAGGAGGTTCATGATGATGGGGACGAAGTCGGCGAAGGACTCGTGGGTCCGGGCCACCTCGGCCATGGCCTGGGGCGCGAACCAGCAGATCCCGCCCGACTCCTCGGTGATGAGCCAGAAGAGGCGGCGCAGGTAGCGGCGGACCAGGTCGGGATCGGAGCGGGCGACGCGGCCGGCGGCGAGCCCGAGGGCGTGGACGGCGCGCCAGGCGATCGCCGGGTCCCCGTCGTAGGTCAGGGCGATGAGCGTGCCCAGCGTCTGATGGCCGTGCTCCGCCCGGGCGACGACGGCATCGAGCTCCCCGGCGACGAGGTGATCCCGCAGCGCCTTCTTCGCGGCCCGACCGCCGGGCTCTCCGGGCTCTCCGGGCTCTCCGGGCTCTCCGGGCTCTCCGGGCTCTCCGGGCTCTCCGGGCTCTCCGGGCGCATCGAGCGAGCCGGGCGAGTCGGCTGCGCCGGGTTCCCTCCTGCGGTCCGTCATGCGTCTCTCGCTTCCCCTGGATGAAGGACCCCCTCTGGATGTACCCCCGGCGACGGTCGAACACAACTCCTTGTTCGGGGACGGCGGCATGGGCATGTTGCCCCCGACCCATCGAACCCGTGCGCGACGGTGCCGCCATGCGAACGCTGCCGAAGCTGATCCTTTCCGTTCTCGTCCTGCTGACGGCCGCGCTCCCCGCGACGGCCCAGACCCAGGGGTTCTCGCCGGGCCCGTGGCACCGGGTGGCGACCGAGCACTTCGAGTTCGTCTACCCGGCGGCGCTGGAGGTGTGGGCGCTGGACATGGCGGAGCGGATGGAGGCCGTCCACGGCGCGGTGGCCGCCATGGTCGGATTCGCCCCCGAGGATCGGGTCACCGTGGTCGTCGACGACCCGGGCAACGTCTCCAACGGCTCCATGAACCCCGGCCCCCTCCTCTACGTCTGGCCGACGCCGCCGAACCCCCGGTCGATGATCGGCGAGAACCGTGGCTGGGGCGAGATCCTGGCCGTCCACGAGTTCGCCCACGCGGCCCACCTGACCCGGCCGTCCCGCAACCCGCGGGTCCGGCTCATGGCGTCGCTCCTGCCCATCCCCGTAACGAACCTCATGCGGGTCACGCCCCGGTGGGCCACCGAGGGGTACGCCACGTACATCGAGGGCCGGCTCACGGGGAGCGGCCGGCCCCACGGCACCTGGCGCCCGGCCGTGCTCCGCACCTGGGCGCTGGAAGGCCGGATCCCGACGTACGGCGCCGTCAGCGGCGACGACGGCTACTACGGCGGCGCCATGGCCTACCTGGTGGGCTCGGCGTTCATGGAGTGGCTGGTGACCCGGGAGGACGGCGACGAGACGCTGCTGACCGACCTCTGGCGCCGCCTCACCGCGCTCCAGGAACGCAGCTTCACCGGCGCGTTCACCGGCGTGTTCGGCGCGCCGCCCGACGAGCTCTACGGCACTTTCACGGTGGACGTGACGGAGCGGGCGCTGGCCGTCCGGGACGCCGTGGAGGCGGCGGGCGGTGAAGTGGCGGGCGAGCTCTTCCAGCGCTACAGCTGGACCACCGGCGACCCGGCCGTCTCGCCCGACGGCGAGTGGCTGGCGGTGCGTCGCACGTCGAAGGACGAGCCGCCCCGGCTGGTGGTCATCTCGACCACGGCCGACACCCTGACCACGAAGGAGCGGGAGCGGTACGAGCGGATCTTCGAGGACGATCCCGAGGATGTGGAGCCGGTGCAGCGCCGGCCCCGGGCCCAGAAGCCGGAGGCCACGCTCCACCCCGCCGTGGGCCAGGGCTACCACTCGCCCGCGTGGCTACCCGACGGCTCGGGGATCCTGGTGATCCGGAACGACGTGGTGTCCAACGGCCTCGTCCGCCCGGACCTCTTCCTCTGGGACTGGGAGGACGGCGGCGTGCGCCGGGTCACCCGGGGCGCCGCCATCCGGGAGGCCGCCCCATCGCCCGACGGCACCTGGGCTGTGGGGGTGCGCTGCCTCCACGGCGCCTGCGAGGTCGTCCGGATCGAGCTCGACGACGGCTCGGTCACCACGCTGGCCGAAACCACCATCCACCGGCCGTACTACCACCCCCGGGTCTCCCCCGACGGCTCCACCATCGTGGCCAGCGTGCAGGTGGACGGCGCGTGGCGGCTGATGGCCATGAACGACGACGGCTCCCACGAGCGGTTCATCGGCCCCGACGACGGCGCCGCCCGCTTCGATGCCGAGTTCCTCCCCGACGGCCGCCTGGTCGTGACCAGCACCCGGGGCGGGATCCACGACCTGGAGCGCCTGGATCCGGGGTCCGGCGAGGTCACGCCGCTGACCCGCGTCATCGGCGCCGCCGCGGCCCCCGCGCCGGCGGGCGACAGCTCCGTCTTCTTCCTGTCGCTCCATTCCCGGGGATGGGACCTCCGCCGGATCGCTCTCGACCACCCGCCGGCCTCGCCCGTGGTGACCGCCGACCCGGCCCACTACCCGGTGGCCCCGGTACCCGTCGAGCCGGGCGAGACCTTCCGGGCTGTCGAGCTCGACGACCGGGTCCGACCGTACGGCCTGGGCCCCCGGTCCCGGATCAGCCTGCCCATGATCCACGTGTCCGAGGACGGCTTCGGCGGCGGGGCGGCCATCGGCGGCTCCGACCCCATCGGCCGGCTCTCCTGGCAGCTCCAGGGGGTGTACGGCACCAGCGACGCGCCCATCGGCGGTGCTCTCCGCCTCCGCTACCGGGGGCTCCGACCCTGGGTCCTCATCGAGGGCTTCGGGGCGCAGCACACCCTCCCGACCTTCACGCCCGCCGCCGAAGGCACGGCCACAGGCCCCGTCCCCGGCGCCGACGAGGTCTACTGGGGCGGCGTCGGCGCGCTGGAGCTCCACGCCATCGGTCTCGGCCGGCGGCAGACGCTCCGGGCCGGCGGGTCGTGGGGCCGGCTCGCCGACGCCGGCGCCGACCGGGTCCTCGGGTTCGGCGAGTACGGGATCCGGCTCGAGCAGCGCCCCGGCACCTGGCGGCTCGCCCAGTGGTTGGACGCGCACGGCGCCGTGGGCCGTTCCGGCACCCTGGACTGGACCCGCTGGCGGACGGATGGCGGGCTGTCGGTCCGGGGCGAGCGCTTCGGCCTCGGCGTCCGCGGTACCTGGGCGGGCACCGACGCCCCCGCGGCGTCCGTGGAGAGCTTCGCCATCGGCGGCGCCGCGCCGCTCCTCTTCGACCCGGCGGTCACCGCCCAGCGGGTAGCCATGCCGGCGCTGGCCACCGGGTCCATCCGGGGCAGGGACGTTCGCACGGTCCGGGCCGAGCTCTACGGCCTCCTCCCCGTCACCGCGTTCCTCTGGGCCGGCGACGCCGAGGGCGACGGCCGGGGTTGGACCCGGATCGCGGGCGTCGAGATGGAAGAGACGGTGGCGGAGATCCCATACCTCCGCCTCCCCGCCACCCGCATCCACGCCGGCCTGGCCCGCGTCCTGAACGGGCCGGCGCGCGACGAGTGGCGGGCGTGGCTGGTCATGGGGTACGCGCCCTGACGGGCGGGGCTCGGCTTCGCCTCGAAACAGGCTCGCTGACGCTCGCAACAGGCGCCGCTGCGCGGCGCAACAGGCTCGCTGCGCTCGCAACAGGCCGGCTCAGCCGGCAAGGGGGCACGGGGGGCGCGCGCTTTGACAAACACCGCCGGGCGGCTGAGCGTACGGCGTCATGACGAGCCCAATCGATCGAGCCAACGGACCGGATCGGCCGTGCGAGGGCGCGCTGGGCCGCCGAGCTCCTCGAACACGCCGGGGCGGGCCCTGGATCCTCGGGCTGATCCTGATCCTGCTCCCGGGCGGGGTCGCTGCCCAGGCCGGGTCGTCCGGCCCATCCGACCAGCCCGGCCAGTCCGGCCAGTCCAGCCAGTCCAACCAGTCCGTCCCATCCGACCCGTCGGGCCCGGGCTGGCTCTTTCCCGACCGGGCGCTCCTTCCGGGGCTCATGGGCGGCGCCCGGGACCCGGTCACTACCGGGCAGCTGGTCTACGACTGGGAGAACCCCACGGCCTTCGGGCCCGGCGTGGCCGGCGAGGTGTCCATCTCCGGCGCGGTGGCGGTGGCCCGGCTCACGGGCTCGGGCCCCGATGACGCCCTGGTGGTGGGGCTCGAGGGCACCGCCTTCGTCCGCTTCTCCTTCCAGGTGGTCACCCGGGAGCTGGTGAACACCGACTGGATCTTCACCGTGCCGCTGGTCTGGCACCGGGGCGACCACTGGTTCCGGCTCCGGTACTACCACACCAGCAGCCACCTGGGGGACGAGTACCAGAAGCGCTTCGGCCCCAGCAGCGTAAACTTCTCACGCGACGGCGCCGACGCGACGGCGTACGTGCGGCCCGGCGCCGGGTGGACCCGCGATCTCGGGCTGGCCGTCTACGGGCTGGTCTTCTGGTCCGTGAACTCGCACCCCGAGGAGCGGCCACTATGGGAGGCCCGGGGCGGCCTCGAGATCGACCCGGCCGATGGGGCGCTGTGGGCGCCGTTCCTGACCGCGGACGTCCACGCCGAGGAGGGCACCGGCTGGGCCCCGCGCTGGACGATCCAGGCGGGGATCTGGCTGCTCCGCGTCCAGGGCCGACCGCTGCGCCTGGCGGTCCAGGCGTTCACCGGGCCCAGCCCCCTGGGGCAGTTCCGGACTCGGGACGGTGGGCGGGTGGGGATCGGCCTCTTCTGGAATCCGTAGGCACACGATCGAGCCAGCGCGGCGGGGTCCGCCGGGCGCTCCGGACTTCCGCCACCCCCGAACGTGAAAAGGCGCCGTACCCTCACGGGCACGGCGCCTTTCCCGCAACCTCTTTCGAGATTACGCAGCCATCAGCTCAACGTTACGGCGTGTAGTCACATGCCGCTTCGGCCGAGTTGGCGTCCATCTCCGTCCGTGCGGCATCCACCAGGGTCTGGGTAAAGCCCGGGTTGTGCGCACCCCAGCTGCCATCATTGAACGTGGCGGCCGTCACCAGCCACGCAGCCACGTACGGCTCGGGGTGGTCCCCCTCAACCTCGTGGAACTCGTCGAGCACGCCGTCGGCATCCAGATGGATTGTCGCCACGCCTTCAGCCTCGAGGCACTGGGCCAGCGCCGTCACAGCCGTCTGGACCTCCGTGCGAACCGTGCCATGATCGAAGCCATCGGTGGCGCCGTGGCAGTCGTCGCAGACGGCCTCAGCCGGAGTGAAGTTGTGGAACAGGTCGCCGCCGGGCGTCACGCCGTCGAGCCCGATGTCATTGACATCGTCGCCCAGACCCATGTGGCAGCCCAGGCAGGACGCACCCTCATGCGGGCTATACGTGGTCCCCTGATCGAGACCGTACAGTATCTCCGTCGGCAGCTCGCCCTGATACATATTGGCCTGCGTGCCGTAGTGGATGCCGTAGTGAGGGCCCACCGTGTACGTGGTCGCGACATCCGCGTCCCACGCCGGGTACGGAGATTCATCCCGCCCCTGGTGACAGCTGGCGCACAGATTCGAGCCCGGCACGCCCGTGCCGCTCACGTCGATCTCGTTGCCCGTGACAATCAGCGTCACCGGATCCGTCGTGGTGAGAGCGTAGTCTTCACCCTCGAACGTCGAGTGGATCTGGTGGCACGTGCCGCAGTTCATTGAAGCCGCGCCATCGCTGTAGTCAGCCGTGCCGTCCGTGGCGTTGGCCACGAAGCCCTGGCTGGTGTGACACGCCACGCACGCGCCGCCGGCATAGGCCGGCCCGCGGACTTCGAAGTTGCCGAAGCCGTGCGGCGACAGCTCGAACTGCTGCTCGACGGCCACGATCGTGGCGTTTGATGTGTGACAGTCCGAACACGTGTTCAGCGCGTTCGTCCCATCCTGACCATCCTCACCCGGAGGTCCTTGCGGACCTTCCGGTCCTTCCGGTCCGATCGGACCTTCCGGTCCCTGCGGTCCCTCACATGCGCCTGCGGCGAATGCGAGAAACACGGCCCCAAACAGTAGGGGTAGCTTTCTCCTCATTGTTTCGCCTCCCATACGGGTGGTTGCGAAGAAGTAATTACTTCAAGCATGCCCTGTCCCGCCGTGGCCGTCATCCTGCACGTCCTCCTGAGCTGAAACTGACCGAAGGCAGCACTAACCCCCTTCCGTCGCCATGCGGCGGAGTGCCACGCATCTGGGTCAGGGACGCGTCAAATGTAGGATGCGGGCCGGAGGAGCGCCATGCGGGATACGTTGACAAATGAGGTGGGAGAAACCCCCACAAGCGACGCAGGCGTCCAGTATCCTGCCCGCCCATTCAGGCGGTTCAGGGGGCGCAGGACGGGTAGTTGGCGTCCAGGTAGTCGTTGGCGTTGGCCAGGATCGCGGGCACGTACTCCGGGTGGTGGGCGCCACCGCTCCCGTCCGCGGTCACGGCCTGCCAGACCAGGAAGGCCGCCAGCAGGTCGTTGTCCACCACGGCCCCGGTGTTGGGCGAGCCGGTCCCATCGATCACGCCCTCGGCCTGGAGGCATGCCTGCAGGTCGTCGAGCGCTCCCTGGACCTCGGCCGCGATTCCGTCGAACGCGGCCGTGACATCGGCATGGCACGCGTCGCACGTGCCGTCGTTGAGGACCTCGCCGCCGCCGTAGGTCATGCCCCACGTATGCCCGCCGGCCTGGTTCCCTGTCAGCTCCGTGGACTGCATGTGGCAGCCCACGCACCCCAGCGCTTCGGACCCGGCGAACGTCACGTGGGAGGTAAACGGTGTGGTGGGGAGGGGTTCCGCGCCGCCGAATGCGGGCAGACCCGGGGCCGCCGCGAAGACATTGGCCTGGGGGCCATAGTGCGTGCCGTATCGGGCCGGGATGGTGTCCTGGCCGCCGGCACCCACCGTCGGGATGAAGTCCGGAACGCGCCCCTGATGGCAGTGGACGCACAGGTTGCCCTTGCCGAAATCCACCGTGGTCCCGCCGATACGGAGCGTGACGGGGTCGGTGGTGGTCAGGGCCAGGCTCCCGCCCTTGTCGTTGGAGTGGATCTGGTGACAGGTCCGGCAGTTCATGGACGCCACGCCGCCGGTGAAGTCGGGATCGGCGCCGGTGGCGGCGGCCACGTAGCCCTGAGAGGTGTGGCATGCGGCGCACGAGCCGCCGGCGTAGGCGGGCCCCCGGACCTCGAAGTTGCCGAAGCCGTGCGGTGAGCTCGCGAAGAGCTGTTCGATGGTCACCAGCCTCGCATCCGCGGTATGGCAGTCCGAGCAGAAGGCGCCATCACTGCCATCCAGTCCCGGCGACCCTTCCGGTCCCTCCGGTCCCGCCGGTCCCCGCGGGCCCTGCGGCCCCTCACACGCGGCAGCCGCGAGCGCAAGGAACACCGCCCCGAACAGCAAAGGTAGCTTTCTCCTCATCCTCTATCGTCTCCCATACCGGTAGTGCGCACCAACGACCAGGCGGAACGTACGAGAGCTTCCGTTGGAACGCCATGCACTCAAAACAGGGACCACGACAGCCCCCCCATGAACATCATGTTGTGCTGCAGACGCCCCCAGTATTCGCTGAGCGCGTCGCGTACCTGGACATCAAAGGCCAACCCGGAAATCGTGACGATGGCGCCGACGCCCACGTTGGCCGCGGGCACCACCCCGGGCTGAGGCAGGACCACCTCTCCCGGCAGGTCCTGGAACGGGGCCGTATCGAAATCGTAGCGCGTCGCCCCGACCCCGGCGGTCACGTAGGGCTGTACCGGCCCCAGAGTCAAACGGGTGGGGAACGCGAGGTCGATCGTCCCGGTGGTCACGGCCATGGCTACCCGATAGCCCGTGACCACCTCACGCGGCGGCTCGAAACCCGTCGGGCCATAGAGGACCTTGTGGGTCATGAGGGCGACGCCGTCGACGGTCCGGAGCCCTTCGCCCCGGATCCAGACGTCCGTGCCGGGGAACTCGAGCTCCACGGTGAGCCCCACCACCGCCGTCTTCAGGATGCTCGTCTCGGTCCACTCGGTCGGCTCGAGTCCGTAGTGGCTGTACTCCACGTAGAACCAGTCGGCGGGCGTCATGAGCCCGGCCTTCGGTGCAATGCGCAACTCGAGGCCACTCTGGGCCGCGGCGTTGCCGGGCCCGACGGCCACCGGACCAACGAGCGCCGCCACGAGCATGAGCAGGATGGTGCGTTTCATGACGCCCGGAAGCTAGGGAAAACGCCGGCGCGGTGGAACCGGCCTGGCGGAACCACCGGACCGGCGAACAGGCCGTTCAGGGAACCGGCGCCTCGATCAGCTTGCGCTGTGGGTCGACGGTCTCGACCTCATCCACGGCGGACCGCTCCCCGCCGGTCGGCTCCGAGCTCGAGTCCCGGGGTTCGACCCGGCCGAGGAGGTAGTCGATCACGTCGCCTGCGGAATATCCCTCGCCGTCGTCTCCCGCCAGGTGGCGGATGGCGTGGATGTGGTCGCCGCTGGTGATGAGCGGCAGCTCGGTGCGGCCGTCCTTCCGCCGCTGGCCCTGCCCGATGGCGGCGAAGAGGGCGTTGCAGAGGCACTTGCGCCCCTCCGTCTCTTCCACGTCGCCGCCCTTCTTCACGAACGTCGAGACGGGCTCGGCCGGGCACCGGTAGGCCACACGGCCGTCGTCCCGCTTGTAGGCCGTCCGGAGGTACCCCAGGTCGCAGACCCGCTGCCGCTGCTGGTAGACCGGGAGCTCCGAGACCGTGTTCTCCTTCTGGACCACCTTGAAGGGGAAGCCCGTAGGCGACGCCACGGGATCCGTGCGCACGTCGAGATCCCCGTTCCGGGCGTCCCGCCGGATCTCCCGCTTCAGGTCCTCGCGGAACCCGGACTCGTTGGAATAGGCGAAGAGCGTGCCGACCTGAACGCCATGGGCGCCCACGGCCCGGGCCTCCTGCAGCCCCTCGGGACTGCCGTGACCGCCCGCCAGCCAGAACGGCCGGCCGATCTCCCGGACCTTCTCCAGGTCCGCCTCATCACGCTCCCCGTAGACCGGCTCGCCCCGCTCGTTCAGGGTGCCGCCGCCACGGGGCGGTGCGTTGTGCCCGCCCGCCACATCGCCCTCGATGATGAACCCGTCCACATGCCCGCTGGCCTTACGGGCCAGCATCATGGCCAGCGTGTGCGACGAGACGATGGCCAGGAACCGGGGCCGCTCCAGCGCCTCGGGCGCCGGGTGGTCGGCCGGGTCGAAGACCAGCTCGTGGGTCTCGCCCCGGTCGGCGCCCTCCACGTCCAGCTTCAGCGTGGCCGGCTCGCCGGCGGCCATGTTGTCCAGCGCGCCGGGGATGTCCTTGGGAATCCCCGCCCCCATGAGGACGAAATCGACCCCGGCCAGCATGGCGCCGTAGAGGGTGGGCAGGTTCGGCATCTGGACCTTGGTGAGGAGGTTTATCCCCACCAGACCGTCGTGCCCCTCCTTCGCCAGCCACACCTCGCAGAACGACGACAGGATCGTGAAGCGCTCCCGGGCCCGGTCGATGACCTGGCGGTACATGGGCACGCCCCGGTACGGCTCGTCGTCGGCTCGCCCGTCGGGATTGAAGTACTTGTCCAGCGCCTCCTCCACCGCGTCGGTGAAGGGGAACGCCTCCATGGCGCGACGCAGGTGCCCCCCCGCATCGCCATCCTGGAGCCGGCGCGCGAAGACGTTGTCGATCCCGGTGCCCGACACGACGCCGAGCTGGTCACGAAGGGAGACGGCCCGGGCGAGGACCCAGTCGGATACACCGACGCCCATGCCGCCCTGAATGATGGGCGGGTACGCCAGCGCGATTGCAGCAGCCATGGAATAACGCAGTGCTGGTGAACAGGGATCAAGGGGTCCTAAACAGTACCGGGAGGGGCCGGGCGAAGCAACGATATGGGCTCCGGCCGGGTCTTCCCGCCCTCGGTCACTGCTACCCCGGCCGGGTCGGTGCGGTCCGGCGAGTCCGCACCGTCCGCGAGGTATCCGCGAGTTACTCCTCGTGCACCTCCCGGGCCCGTACAATGAGTACCGGCACATCGGCCTTCCGGGCCACCCTCCTGTTTACACCCCCCAGCGTCTCCTCGGTCTCTCTGGGTCTGGCCTCACCCAGGATGACGAGGTCGGCGTCCTCTGCGGCATCCAGGATCCGGGACGCGATGCCGGCGTCGCTCCCCTCAGACGGTTCGATCGTGGTGTGGTCCGGCTCCACGCCGGCCTGACGGAAGTAGCGGTGGAGCGTCTCGTGGAGCCCTTCCCGGTCTTCGGCCGGGGGGTGCAGGACGGTGACGCCGGCACGGGTGGCGCCGGCGATCCGGGCGGCGTAGCCGGCGGCGGTCTCGGCCTGGCGGGCGTCCTCGAGGGCCACGAGGATCCGCCGGACGGTCTTCACCGGCCGGAGCGAGAGGACGGCGCCGGGGTCCCTCTCGTCGGCCACCCGGTCGATGGTCTGCACCCGGTCGCCGGTGAAGACCAGGTCGGTCTCGATGGTCATGCCCAGGGCGCGGAGGTCGTCGGCGAGCGCTTCGAGATCGGCCTCGGCGTCGTCGCCGATCTCGTCCTGGACCTGCTCGGCATCGGACTGCTCGGGGACCTGGGTCCAGCCCAGAAGGACCACCGGCTCGGGGGAGAGGGCCCGGATCAGCTGGTCGGGCGTGCCCGGCGGGTCGGGCACCTCCACCTGGAGGAGGAGCGGTGTGTGGGCGAACTCGGGGGCCGGCGCCAGCTCCTCGACGCCCAGGAGCCTCACGTGGCGTGCGTAGGTCAGGAACCACAGCCCTGCGGCGCCCACCACCACGGCGCTGTAGATCAGCGCCCGTGGGCTCATGAAGGCGAGGAGCCCGAAGCAGAGGAGAGCGCCGAGGGCCGGCAGCCAGGGTGCGCCGGGCGTGCGGAAGGTGGGCCGGTACCAGAGGGAGGCCCGTCGTCGCATGGCCACGGCCGCCAGGCACATGAGGCCGTACATGAAGAGGTGGAGGATGGACGCCACCTCGGCCAGGACCTCGATGCGCCCCAGGAGGGCGAGGAGGGCGATGGGCACACCGGCCAGGAGCATGGCGATGTGGGGCGTGCGGAACCGACGGCTTACGCGGCTCGCGCCATCGGGGAGGATCCCGTCGCGGCTCAGGGCGAAGACAGCACGCGACGAGCTCAGGATCGACGCGTTCGCGCTCGACAGTGTGGCCAGCAGCCCGGCGGCGCCGATGAGGAGGGCGCCGAACACGCCAAGGAGCGCCCGTCCCACTTCGGTGAGCGCCGTTTCCCCGGCCTCTGCCATGGCGTCGGTCCCGAGCACGGCGGTGGAGACCAGGATCGTGACCACGTAGAGCCCGCCCACCAACAGCACGCTCCCCACCATGGCCCTGGGCAGCGTGCGACCCGGGTCCTTCACCTCGCCGGCCACATTGGCGATCTGTGCGAACCCCAGGTACGAGGTGAAGACGAGTGCGGCGGTGGTGAAGACCGGGAGCGTGCCGTTGGGCGCGAACGGCCCGGGCGACGAGGGGCTCCCGACGACCCCGATGGCGTTCACGACCCCCCAGCCGAGGAAGGTCAGGAGGATGGTCACCAGGACGGCCACGATCCAGTACTGGAGGCGGCCGCTGGTCCGGGTCCCCACGATCCCCACGGCGGTAAGGGCGGCGGCGGTGGCGAAGGCGGCGGCCTGGGGCGGGAAGCCGGCCGGCAGCCCGAGCTGACCGAGGACGTCCACCAGGTAGTGGCCGAACCCGGCCAGGTAGAAGGCCGAAGCGAAGACGAGGCCGATCCACTGGCCGAGGCCCACCAGCGCGCCGGCCCGTGCGCCGAGCGCCCGGGAGACGAAGTAGTAGCCGCCACCGCTCCGGGGCATGGCGGTGGCCAGCTCGGAGGTGGGTAGCGCCACCAGCAGCGCGATGCCGGCCCCGAGCACGAAAGAGAGGGCCGCCGCCGGCCCCGCTTCCCCCACGGCCAGCCCGGGGAACACGAAGATCCCGGCCCCGACCATGGTGCCGAGCCCGATGGTCAGCGCCTCCTTGAGCCCCAGCGTCCGCTCCAGCTGCCCCCGTTTCCCTGAAGCGACCGTCGGGGTGTCTCCTTCACCGTGTGTCTGTCCGACTTGCTCGCTCACTCCGGCTCCCGGCCCTGGCTGGCGTGGAGGATGAACGTCGAACGCTGCACACCGCAGCGCCGGCTCCTCCGACGCGCTACCCGGGAACATCCGTGCCAGCCGCCTCATACCGCACAGGCCACCGGGCATCAGCGTTGCGAGCAACACCCGCTGGCAAGTCTGGGTGTCTTGCTTGATACAGAAGTCTGCGGGGTGAGCTGCGGAGCGTGATCCGGAGCGTGCCGGGCGCCGCGCCGCTGCCGGGTGAGCCCGAGGGATCGCCGCAGTCTACGTCCTGAGCATGGCCCGGGCGCCCGCCGCTTTGCCCCGGTCCCCCCCGTCGATTATTTTGGATCGATCGACCTGCATCGGACCCTTCGAAGCCCCGGGGCCACGCTGGGCGTGGGGGTCATGGCGCTCGCCCTGGCCGCGTGCGAGGAGTTCCCCGAGACCACCGATGTGGTGACTACCCAGCCCACCTTCCGGGTGGTCATCGAGGAAGACAGCATCCGCGTGCCCGCCGGGGCCGACACCGTACTGGCTGTGGCGGTCAACGTGTCCTCGGGCGGCACGGTGCAGGGGCGGCTCCAGGATGCGCACCTGACATGGACCCCCACCGGCTACGTGGATGGTGAGGGCCGGCTGAATGTGCCCGGCCCCATCGAAGGGCTGAAGCTGGAAGCCCACTTCGAAGACGAGCGAGGCAGCGCCAGTCCCGACAGTGTGATCGTGAGCGCCTGGGCGCTGGTGGACGTCGTCCCGGACCAGAGCTTCCGGCTCCACGCCATCGGGGAGACGACGCAGCTCGAGGCCCTTGCCCGGGACGCGACCGGGGCCCCGCAGAGCAGCTGGTCGTTGAACGTCGTCTGGTCCAGCGCGGACGAGAGCATCGCCACCGTGAGCGAGGATGGCGTAGTGACGGCTCAGGCCAACGGCGGGCCGGTGACCATCCGCGCCGTCACGGCCGATGCCTCGGACTCGGTCGGGGTGGAGGTCCGGCAGCGGCTGTCCCGCATCGCCGGCCCGACGGCGACCGACGCGCTGCAGGACACCCTGCAACTCAACCCAGTGGATCCCCTGGACCAGCCCTACACGCTCGGGGACGTGCGCTACTTCAGCAGCGATCCATCGGTGGTGGCGGTGGACTCGCTGAGCGGCGTGGCGGTCTCAGTGGGCGAGGGCGTCATGGAGATGACGGCGGCGACTCCCGAGGACACCTGCCGGCATTCGATCACGGTCGAGCAGGTGGTGATCACCGTGGCCGTGGACCCCGGCGTGGACACGCTCCGAACGGTCGGCAGCACCGTACAGCTCGCCGCCGATGCCATGGATCGGAACGGGATCACCGACGCGGACGCGGCCGTGTCCTGGGATACCCGGGACGCCGGCGTCGTGACCGTGGACGGTGCCGGGCTGGTGACCGCCGCCGGCCCCGGGACCACCGCCGTGGTGGCCGAAGCCGGAAGCGCCATCGACAGCGCCATGATCACAGTGGCGCTCGCGGTGGACTCCATCGCCATCGACCCCGCCGGCCTCACCTTCGCGGCGCTCCAGGACACGGCACGCCTCGCCGCCCGGGCCTTCGACGCCACCGGCTACGAGCGGACGGACGTGCCGTTCACGTGGTCCAGCACGGACCCGGCCGTGGCAACCGTCGATACCGGAGGTCTGGTTACGGCCGTGGCCGGAGGCAGCACCCAGGTCACCGCCACAGCGGAGGACGTCACCGCAGCCGTGCAGGTGACGGTGGACCAGGTGGTGGACACCGTGGTCGTCGCCCCGGCCGTGGACACGCTCCGGGCACTCGGCGACACGACCCGCCTCACCGCAGAGCCGCAGGACGCCAACGGGTACACCGTGCCCGCCGTGGCGATCGCATGGGCTAGCAGTGACACGCTGGTGGCCGTAGTGGACAGTGGTGGTCTCGTCACCGCCGTGAGCCCGGGAACCGCCAGCATCCAGGCCTCGGACGGGGTCAACGTCGGGGCCGGCGTGGTGGTTGTGGACCAGGCCGTGGACTCGCTGAGCGTCGCGCCCGACAGCGTCGGGTTCGACGCACTGGGGCAGACCGCTGCGTTGACGGTGGCAGCCTTCGACCGCGGGGGCGCGCCCATCGCCGATCCAGGGCTCGCATGGGCCAGCTCGGACACGCTGGTGGTGACGGCGGACACGGGCGTGATCACCGCGGCGGGCAACGGCGCGGCCCAGGTCACCGGCTCGGCCGACGGCGTGAGCGCCACCGTGAAGGCCACCGTGGAGCAGGTAGTGGTGGGCGTGGACGTGGCCCCGGACAGCGTCGCCATCGACGCCCTCGGGGACACGACGCGTCTCAGCGGGTCGGCCGTGGATGCCAACGGCTACCCGGTGGCGGGGCCCGAGCTGACATGGGAGAGTGCCGACACCCTCGTGGCCACCGTGGACTCGGCGGGTCTCGTCCAGGCGGTGGCCAACGGCGAGGCCGTGGTCCGGGCCACCGGCGGCGCGGGGACCGACAGCGCCGTGGTGACCGTGGCGCAGCGGGTGGACTCCATCGGGGTGAGCCCCGAGCAGATGACCTTCGCCTCCATCGGCGACACTCACGAGTTCACCGCCCAGCTGCTCGACGCGCTGGGGAACCCCGTGACGACAGGGGTCAAGCCCACGTGGAGCATCGCCGACACGCTCGTGGCCACGCTGGACACGACCACGCTGGTTACCGTCACGGCCGCGGGCGCCGGCTCCACCACGCTCACGGCCGCCGTAGACACGGTGACCGGTACGGCCGCCATCACGGTGGACCAGGTGGCGGCATCCGTGGCCGTCTCGCCGGACAGCGTGAGGCTCAACGCCATCGGCGACACCGCCGCGCTCGCGGTGACCGTCTCCGACGAGAACGGCTACGCCATAGCCGACCCGGCGGTGACGTGGACCAGCTCCGACACGCTGATCGCACGGGTCGACACCGTCGGCCGGGTGGTCGCGGTGGCCAACGGGACGACCGCCATCGCCGCGGTCTCCGACGGCGCGGTCGACACGGTCGTGGCCATCGTGGACCAGGTGGAGGCGGCCGTCGTGGTCGATCCCTCCAATCTGACCATCGACATGGGTACCACCGGTCAGCTCACCGCCGAGGTGCAGGACTCCAACGGTGTCGTGATCCCGGGCGTGGGCGTCACGTGGAACTCGGCCGATGAGACCATCGCCACGGTCGACGGCGGCGGCCTGGTTACGGGCATTGACGTGGGCTCGACCACGGTCACCGCGTCGGCGGCGGGGCTGAGCGGGCAGGCCGACGTCTTCGTGGCGCTGCCCGGACTGATCGCTGCGCCGCTGGCGGCGTCGATGAATGGCTGGGGCTGTGACCTGACTCAGACAGGCCAGGCCTACTGCTGGGGCCAGAACAACAGCGGGCAGCTCGGCGACGGGACCTCGACGACGTCGGCGAGCCCCGTGGCCGTCTCCGGTGGACTCGTGTTCGCCTCCATCAGCACCGGCAGCGATCACGCCTGCGGGCTCACGCCCCAGGGCGAGGCCTACTGCTGGGGCGGCAACTGGGACGGCCAGCTCGGCGACAATACGCACGACGGCCGGTCCGGCCCGACCGCGGTGACCGGTGGATACACCTTCAAGCAGATCGTCGCGGCGGGCCGGACCACCTGCGCCCTCGATCTGTCCGGCAATGCCTACTGCTGGGGGTACAATGGTGAAGGACAGCTGGGATACGGCGGGGGTGACTGGGATCGCCCGTACCCGACGGCCGTGACCGGTGGCCTCCTGTTCGAGCGTCTCGACGGCGGGGGCGAACACATCTGCGGACTGACTACCGCGGGCGACCTGTACTGTTGGGGCCAGGGCGGCAACGGCGAGATCGGCGACGACACGTGGTCGGACCGCTATGAGCCGTCGCTGGTGAGTGGCGGCTATGCCTGGGCCCAGGTCTCGGCCGGCAACCGCTACACCTGCGGCGTCACCACCAGCGGCGCCGGCTACTGCTGGGGCAGGAACGACAACATGCAGCTCGGCCACCAGAGCGGAGACCAGGGCTCTCCCGGGATCGCGGTGAGCGGTGCGCTCACCTATCAGCTCATCGAGGCGGGCGGCGACCACACCTGCGGCATCCTCACCGACGGTCAGACGGTGTGCTGGGGGTACAACGACAAGGGCCGTCTCGGCACCGGGAGCACCGACTGGGCGTTCTCATCGCCGCAGCTCGTGGACACCGGCGCCGACTTCGAGCACCTGGCCCTGGGCTGGGACCACAGCTGCGCCATGACCGCCGCGGGCGAGACTTGGTGCTGGGGCGAGCGGAACGACGGCGCCCTCGGTGACGGCGTGGCCGGGTCCTACCGGTCGCCCACCCGGGTCTCGACCGACGTCCCCATCGCGGAAGACGGCCTCGGCGACCCGAGCCACTTCGCCTGCCATATCGGGTCCGATGGCCTGGTGTACTGCGCGGGGGAGAACTGGCAGGGGCAGCTCGGGGATGGAACGAACGACCACCGCTACCACCTCGCCTCGATGGCAACCGCCCAGACGTTCGCTTCGGTGGACATAGGGAACCACTCTCACGCGTGCGGCGTGACGCCGGGCGGCGAGGCCTACTGCTGGGGGGGCAACGGGAACGGTCAACTCGGGGACGGGACCTGGGATACCCGGAACACGCCCACCCTGGTGGCCGGCGACCTCCTCTGGCAGGCGGTCGCTGGCGGCGGCGATCACTCCTGTGGCGTGACCACCGGCGGCGCGGTCTACTGCTGGGGCGCCAACTGGAACGGGCAGGCTGGCCAGACGGACACGGGGAACAACTACAACACCCCGCAGCTGGTCGACGACACGCGCACCTACGTGGATGTCGGGGCCGCCGACGAGCACGCCTGCGCCCTGACCGACGCCGGAGACCTCTACTGCTGGGGCTACGACAACGACTGCGTGGGCGTCCTCGGCGACGGCGGCTGGTGCAGCTCGACCACGGAGCCGGCCCTGGTGCAGGGCGGTCTGACCTTCGCCGAGTTCCGGGTGGCCCATAACCACGTCTGTGCACTCACCGCCACCGGCGAAGGATACTGCTGGGGCGACAACCACCGCGGCCAGCTCGGGGACGGCACGCAGAACAACCGCAACACCCCGGTCCGGGCGGGGTTGATCCTCTTCTCCGACATCGATCCGGGCGGGAACCACACCTGCGGCCTCAAGACCGACGGAACCGGGGTCTGCTGGGGCGGCAACGACCGGGGTGAGCTGGGCACGGGTTCATGGCAGGACGCCAGCGCCCCGACGCTCCTCGACGGCAGCACCGCCTTCGTCGACATCCGGGGCGCCGGCGACACCACGTGCGGCCTGACCGCCGCGAACGAGTTGTACTGCTGGGGCAGCCGCCGAGGCGTCTTCGGCGACGGCTTCACGCACTACGTTCCGGCGCCGGTCCAGGTGATCCCGCACTAGCTCGCAGGGCGCGCCCGCCGCGGCCTACCGCCCCGGACGCTACTCCCGCTCGTAGGTCCCGGTGATCCGCGCCTGGTCGAGGATCTTGCCGTCCATGGCGTCCTCGAGCTCGGCGCGGTCGGCACCGGGCTCGAGCTCCAGCGGCTCGCTCAGCGCGTAGACCGTGAAGCGGTAGTGGTGCGTGCCGTGCCCCGGCGGCGGCATGGGGCCGCCGTAGCCGATCTCGTCGAAGTCGTTGAGCCCCTGGGCCGCGCCGCCGAGGGCGGAAACCGTCTCCTCCTCCGGCACGTCCTCCGGGATGGCGCTCCGGTCTCCGGGGATGTTCCAGATGAGCCAGTGGACCCACGTCTGGTTGGGCGCGTCCGGGTCGTCCACGATCAGGGCCAGTGTCTCGGTCCCGTCGGGCACGTCTTCTATGGCGAGCGGGGGCGAGAGCTCGGCCCCCTCCCGGCTGTACCGGCGCGGGATCTCCTCGTTGTCATGGAACGCGCTGGATGTGATCTGCATGGTCCCTCCTCATGTGGCACGTGAAGCAGTGTCATCGATGCGCTCTGTCTGAACCGGGATCGTCTGAGCGACGGAGCGTCAGCGGCCCCGGTCCGAATCGTCAGCGGCCCCGGCCGGCCGCACGGATCTCTTCCCCGCGGATCGGACCACCCAGGAGTGCGCTGACGTAGCAGAGATCGAAGATGCCGGCGCTCAACGGCACGGCCCCGGCTACGGCGAGCACGGTCCCGCCAGTGTCACCCATGGCGACGCCACCGGCGATCATCCCGGCACCGACCACCCCCCGGAGGATCCGGCCGGCGGGGCTGGCGATGAACTGTGCGAACGCGGTGGTCTCGAAGCCGTTCCCGTCATTGAGCGCCATCGGTGCGAGGGCCGCACCGGGCGCCGGTGCGCTGCCGACGAAGGCCGCGGCCGCCGGTGGGTCGAACCGGTCGGCCAGCTGTTGGGCCCGGGCGTTGCCAGCCAGCATCAGCGTCAGCCCCAGAAGGATGGGTAGGATCGTTCCGAGCGTACGCATGGCGGCTCCTTTTCGTGGTCCGGGGTCGGGACTCCGTTACGCTCCCCTGATCGTTGCAGAAGGCATGCCGCCCGAGCCCTAGCGAACCGGCAGCCGCACGCCCAGCTGGAGCCCGCCGTCCGAGGCGCCCACGAACGGCTCGGCGCTTCCGACCAGCTCGCGCCCGCCGCGCACCATGCCGCGGCCCACCACCGTACCGATGGCCGCGCCCGCCAGAACGTCGGAGAGGAAGTGGGCGTCGTGGTAGATCCGGGCGGCCCCCACGCTGACGGCCACGCCGTACGCCAGCAGGTCCACCACCAGGGCGTCGGACTCGGCGGCGATCACCGACGCCACCGCGAAGGCCTGGGTGGTATGGCCGGACGGGAACGAGTAGTCGCCGGAGAACGGGTCGAACTCGTACGGCCCCAGCTCCTTCCGGGGCCGGGCCCGACCGAAGACAAGCTTGAGGGTGGGGGTCACGATCCCCGCGGCGACTACGCTGGAGGCCGTCGCCTCTACCGCGGTCCGGCGCCACACCGGACGGTCCAGCAGCCACCCAGCACCGTACACGCCCACCACGAGCGCGATGGAATACTGCTCGCCGAAGGGCTCGAGCGTACCGAACCAGCCGTCGCCGACAGGTCCCTGGTGGGTCTCGGCGAAGTGCTCGACGTCGTCGTCCACGGTGGTCACCACGGCCAGGACGCCCGCGGCCGCCGGGATGACGAGCCACTCCCGCGCCGACCATTCCAGCGGCGCCGTGAGCCCGCGGCCCACGAGGCGCAGGCCGAGCCCCACGTCGCCGGCGAACGATGCACGGGCGTGCTCGAGCGTGTCGGGCCGGACCGCGGCGGGATCGGTCGCACCGGCCCGGGCTTCGGCGGGCGCGGCGTGGACGGCGGTCAGCGCCGTGACCACCGCGAGGAGCGCGGCCGGGAGCGTAGGGAGCAGCGTGCCGGTATTCATGGAACCCGAACTTCAGGCGGGCGCGCCGCCGGCGCAACGCCCCTGACCGCGCCTACGGCAGTACCATGAGGAGGAAGACGAAGGCGAAGAGCCCCACGGTCTCGGCGATCCCCATGGCGATGATCATGAAGGCGAGCCCCTGCCCGCCGCTTTCGGAGAGCGTGCGGCACGCGGCGGCTCCGATCTTCCCCTGGAACCAGGCGCTGAAGAGCTCGGCCAGCCCACCGGCGATCCCGATGCCCAGGAGCACACCGGCGTTCTCGGCCAGGAGCTCGGGATTGTAGATCCGGTCCCGGAGCCCGATGAGCATGAGGATGGCGCCGTAAATGGTCTGTGACAGCGGCAGCCCCACCAGGATGACGTAGGTGAAGCTCAGCGGCTTCCCGGCCCGGGCCTCCTTCGACCACGCGCCGGCCGCTGCCTGCCCCACGATCCCGATACCGATGGCGCTGCCCACGGCGCTGAGCGCCAGGACGGTTCCCAAAGCAAGCTGACCCCAGAAGACACTCATTACCGCTCCTTGACCAGTCGATCGGAAAATGGCCGGTAGGGATACCCGGTCCAGTGAATACCGGCGTTGCTGGAGAACTCGAGCACGTTCAGGCGAACGCCGTGGGCGAAGATGGCGATGAGGATGAGCCCGATGTTGAGCCCGTGTCCGGCCACCAGCACGAAGGAGCCCAGGAACCACGAGCTGCTCTCGGCCAGCGCCGCGGCCAGCGTGTTGAAGGTGGACCCGAGATAGAAGCTGGCGAGCCCCACCGCCATGAGCCGGATGTAGCTGAGCGTGTCGCTGAACGTGCCGAGGAACGGCAGCAGCGACCCGGCCAGCCCGTAGCCGATCCGCCCCGGCATCGGCCGGTCCGGGTCGGTGTACAGGGCGACGAGGACCAGCCCCACCGCCAGCCCCACAATGGCCGCCCGGCGCAGCGCCGGCGGCGTGGCGCCGGCGCCGAAGAAGAGGATCCAGATCACGCCGAGCATGGCCGCCAGGACCACGCACCAGCCGACCTCGGACAGCGCCCGGCGCCCTCCGAGCTGAACCGCCCGCTGTACGTGCGCGGTGATCAGGTGCACCGTGCCCAGGACGAAGCAGATCTTGATGACCGTCATCCGGGCCTCGGCCTCGCTCCCGCGCACTACCTGGAGGGCGTCGAGCCCCGCGCCCAGGGCGCCGACGGCGCCGCCGGCACCCAGCAGCTGGTCGGGTGTGAGGCCGAACCAGACCCCGGTGATGGCGCCCCAGACCAGCGCCGCCACCCCGAAGAGGACCATCATGATCCGGAGGTCGGCCGGGATCACGCGCCCGAGCCGGCGGCCGCCGAGGATCGGGACCGCCGCGAAGAGGAGGCCGTACCCGGCGTCGCCGATGATCATCCCGGCGAAGAGGGGAAGCGCCACCATGAACACGCTGCTGACGTCGAGCTCCGAGTAGCCGGGGACCGTGCCGAGGATCCGGAAGAGCGCGCCCACGGGCCGGGCCCACGGCCGGAACTCCAGGAGTGTGGGCGGCCGCTCGTCGGGCCCGGGCTCGACGGTGCGTACGGCCACGGCGAGCCGGGACCGCTCCAGCCCCTCGACCAGCGCCTGGGCACGGTCGGCGGGGACCCAGCCCTGGACGGCGTACAGCTCCTTGTCGGCGAAACCGCTGTTCACGATCTCTTCCCAGCGCGCCTCCGAGACCAGGCGGTCGCGTTCCCGCTCCAGGTCGGGCACCAGCCACGCCAGCTCGGCCAGCCGCTGCCGGTCGATATCGAGCACGCGCTGGAGCCGCGACGCCTCCGCCAGGATCCGGTCCCGGTCGGTGCTCGGCGGCTCCACCTCCTCCACGTGGGCCGACACGCTGGCATCGTCGAGGCCGATGGCGGCCACCAGGCGACGGTTCCTCGACACCTTCTGCAGCGGCTCGATGAGATCGGCCCGGAGGTAGGGCAGCGCCCGCTCGGGGACCACCAGGACCCGGAGGTCCACGCCCGCCTCTTCCAGCGCCTGGAGGTGGTCCAGCGGCACCCGTCCCCAGCACCGCAGCCGGTCCGCCTCGCGGTACAGCACGTCGAGCCGCGAACGGGCCTCCTCGCCGCGCTGCTCGATGTCCCGCACCGCGTCCACCGCCTCGCCCGGCGTATGGGGCGGGCGAGGGCCGCTGGGCTCGATGCCCTGGAGCCTCTGCAGCGCCGCCTCCACCCGCCGAATCCGCTCCGCCGACGCGTCGCCGCTCACGGCGTCGCCCGGGTCCACCGGCACCACGTGGAGCACGCCCAGACGCCGGAGCTGGTGGAGGAGCGTGTCCCGATGCTCCTCGCGGCACGCGGCGAACGCCTTCACCATGGGCGTGATCACGATGCGCCTCCCGACTCGGCCGCCTGCTGCGCGGCCAGCCGCGCCTTGGCGATCTTCGAGCGCCCCACCGCCGCAGCCATCTCGTCGCCCAGGTGAATCCGGATCTTGTGGATGGCCTCCCGGGCCTCGGGGATCTTCACCTTCTCGAACAGGTTCACCCGCTGCACCACGCGGTTCAGCTCCCGCTGCAGCAGCCGCCGTCGCTCCTCCAGTACCTCCACTTCCGCACGGTGCCGGTTGAGCGTGCGCAGGTCCTGGAGCGCCCGGTCCACCCACGGCGGTGTGCCGAAGAGGCTGTACGCCACATCGCGGAAATGGATCTCCTCGAGCGTGGGCATCTCCACACCGGCCACGTTCTCGGAGCCGCGCTCGATGTCCGGCTCCGCCAGGGCGATGATGTCCACGCCGGCCAGGTCGCCCAGCACCACGCGGTAGGCGTCGAACGCTGCGGTGGCGATGTCCAGCCGCTCCGAGGCGGCCTCGAGGGCGGTACTGGTCCTGCGGAGCACCAGCTGGAGCTGCTGCTGGCGGAGCTTGAGCGCCGGCAGGAACCGCTGGTATCGGGCCAGCTTCTCGCGCTCGCGCTTGAGGCCGAGGCGGGTGAGGAGGACGCGCATGGTCAGGCGGCGTCCGCGTCGCCGAGCGGCCGGGGCCAGTGGGCCTCGATGATGCTCCGGCGGATCCCTGTCTCGAAGGGCTCGAAGCACTCGGCCAGGATCTCCCAGCAGCGGTCCAGCGCCTGCTCCAGCGGGATATCCACGGCCAGGTCCATGATCCGGGCCTCGAAGAGCTCACCGAAGCGGAGCAGCTTCCGGTCCCACTCCGAGAGGTCGAACCCCATCTCCCGCTTCTCCCGGCTCTCCCGCGCGCCGCTGTAGAGCTGGATGCACCCGTCCATGATGGCCCGGTGGTCGTCCCGGGTCTCGCCGTTCACCAGCTGCTTCAGCCGCGACAGGGAGCCGAAGGGGTCGATCCGGCCGTGACGGAGGTAGAACTGCCCCTCGGTGATGTAGCCGGTGTTGTCGGGGACCGGGTGCGTCACGTCGTCGCCGGGCATGGTAGTGCACGCCAGTACGGTGAGCGACCCGGCGCCGTCGAAGTCCACGGCCTTCTCGTAGCGCCGGGCCAGCTGGGTATAGAGGTCGCCGGGGTAGCCGCGGTTCGACGGGATCTGCTCCATGGTGATGGCGATCTCCTTGAGCGCGTCGGCGAACGCCGTCATGTCGGTCAGGAGCACCAGCACCCGCTTCCCCTGGAGCGCGTACTGCTCGCCCACGGCCAGGCACAGGTCCGGCACCATCATGCACTCCACCGTGGCGTCCGACGCGGTGTGGACGAACATGATGGTCCGGGCGCTCACACCGCCCTCCTCGAAGGCAGTGCGGAATCCCAGGTAGTCATCGTGGCGGAGCCCCATCCCGCCGAAGACCACCAGGTCGGCGTTGGCCTGGAGCCCGATCCGGGCCAGCAGCTCGTTGAACGGCTCGCCGGGGACACTGAAGATGGGCAGCTTCTGGCTCTCGACCAGCGAGTTGAAGACGTCGATGAGGGGGATCCCCGTCCGGATCATGGTGTCGGGCAGCTTCCGGACGGTGGGGTTCACCACCGGGGACCGGACATCGATCTCGTCGCCCTCGGGGTCGGGGCGTCCGTCCCGTGGCCGGCCCGCCCCATCGAAGACCCGCCCCAGGAGCGCGTCGGAGAAGGGGACCCGGAGCGGCTTGCCCAGGAACCGGATCCGGTCGTCGGTGGAGACGCCCCGGGTGCCGGAGAAGACCTGGAGGCTGACCCGGTCGTCCTTCAGCTGGATCACCTGGGCCAGCGAGCTCTCCTTCGGGCCGCTCACCACCGCCAGCTCCTCATAGCCCACGTCCGTGGCCGTGACCGTGACCACGCTGCCCGCGATGCTCGTGATGGTGTCGTAGTATTTCCGCATCAGGCCTCCACCGCCGCCGGGCGTCTGCCCTTCCGTTGGATGAACCGATCGATCCGGGCCAGAAGCTGCCGGTATTCGTCGCTGTCCTCCGGCGCATAGTTCCAGTTGCGGAACAGGTCCGTGGCCCGGAACATGGCCTCCCGCGCCTCCGACTTCGTCTCGAACGCGAAGTCGAGCTCCAGCACCTCCATCAGTTTGTCGAACGCCGCCCGCTGCCGCTCCGCCGGCGTGGCGCCGTCCACCGGGTCGAAGGCGTCCTGCTGGAGGAAGCACGCGTCCAGCAGCTCCGCCTTCAGCGTGATGGTGAAATCGTCCACCGTCACGCCCTCCTCGCCCACCACCGTCATGAGCTGGCCGATCTCATCGCCCTTCCGGAGCAGCGCCTTGGCGGCCGCCGCTTGCTCCGCAGCCACCACGCCCGCGTACTTGCTCCAGCTCTCCAGCGGGTCGATGGCCGGGTAGCGCCGCGCGTTGGCCCGCTCGCTCGACAGGCCGTGGAACGCGCCCACCACCTTCAGCGTGGCCTGGGTCACCGGCTCCTCGAAGTTGCCGCCGGCGGGGCTCACCGTCCCGCCCACGGTGAGGGTGCCGACCTGGCCGTCCCGCAGCTCCAGGGCGCCGGCCCGCTCGTAGAACGCGGCGATCCGGCTCTCCAGGTACGCCGGAAACGCCTCCTCACCCGGGATCTCCTCGAGGCGACCGCTGAGCTCGCGCATGGCCTGGGCCCAGCGCGACGTGGAGTCGGCCAGGAGCAGGACGTCCAGCCCCATCTGCCGGTAGTACTCACCCATGGTCACGGCCGTGTACACCGACGCCTCCCTCGCCGCCACCGGCATGGCCGACGTGTTGGCGATGATGATGGTCCGCTCCATCAGCGCCCGGCCGGTACGGGGGTCCTGCAGCGCCGGCAGCTCACGGATCGTCTCCACCACCTCGCCCGCCCGCTCGCCGCACGCCGCCACGATCACCACGTCCACCTCGGCGTGCCGCGACATGATCTGCTGGAGCACCGTCTTCCCGGCACCGAACGGGCCGGGGATGCAGTACGTGCCGCCCCGGGCCACAGGGAAGAGGGAGTCGATGATCCGTACGCGCGTGACCAGTGGGTCGGTGGGCATGAGCCTGCGCCGGGCGGCGGCCAGCGGCACCTTCACCGGCCACGGCTGCTCCATGGTCACCTCCCGCTCCTCACCCTCCGCGTCCCGGAGGAGCGCGATCACCTCGGTCACGGTGTAGTGCCCTGCGTCGGCCACCGAGACCACCGTGAACCGGCCGCGCCAGGCCAGCGGCACCATGATGGTGTGGTCCACGATGCTCTCCGGGACCGTCCCCAGCACGTCACCGGGCTCCACCACCGCGCCCGGCTGGACCCGGGGCGTGAACCGCCACTGGGTGTCATGCGACAGCCCCGGGATCACCTCGCCGGCCTTGAGGAAGAAGCCGGAGCTCCGGGCCAGCTCCGGCAGCGGGTTCTGGAGCCCGTCGTAGATCTGACCCAGGAGCCCGGGCCCCAGCGTCACCGAGAGCATCTCCGTCCCCAGCTCCACGGGGTCGCCCACCCGCAGCCCGCGGGTCTCCTCGAACACCTGGAGCTCCGCCCGCCGGCCCCGGATCCGGATAACCTCGCTCATGAGGCGGGCACCGTCATCCCGGCAGCAGTAGGCCACCGAGTTCTGCACCACCTCACGCTCCGCCTCCACCGCCACCAGGTTGCCGTATACGGCCGTGATCCGTCCCTTCATTCCCGTCATTCCCCTGTCTCCCCGGTTCCCTCAGCGTGTCTGCGCGGACCGAACTCCGAGGCCCGCAGCCAGCGGTGCAGCAGGACCAGCTTCGCGGCGTACGCGGCGAACTCGTCGTCCCGGAACGTGAACCACGGCTCGTTCCGGTCGGCCCAGCGCCAGCGCGCCGCAAGCAGCGACCGGAACCCGTCCAGAGGGTGGCCCGCCGAAGCCCACGACGTGGCCAGCGCTTCCGACTCCCGGGAGTCGTCTACCAGAGAACGGGCCACCAGGTAGGCGTCCGGATCCAGCTCCAGCGCTCGGGCCCGGGCGATGGCCAGTGCGTTTCGCGTGGTCACCTCCCAGACCACCCACTCCTCCAGGAACCGGCTGTGGAGCTCCCGGGCACGGCGAGCGGCGTACCGGTAGTAGGCGCCCCACGTGGCGTCGGCGGCCACCCGGGCCGGCGACCCGCGGCGGTCGGACGACTGCCCCAGCTCCCCGGGCAGCGGACTCTCCCCCTTCGCCTCCTCGGCGGTGAGCACCACGGGGTCCGGGCTCGGCAGCTCGCCGGCCAGGACCGCTTCACGCTGGAGGAGGTCGTCGGCGAGGATCACGCACCGGGCCAGCTCACGGGGACGGCCGGTCGGCAGCCGCACCGAGAACTCGGCCAGGCCCAGTGGCGGTTCCGCCGGCGGCGGGTCGAGGACGGGTAGCGCGGTCAGGGAGTAGTAGTTGTCCGCTCCCACGGCAGCCTCCGCCCCGCCTCAGGCGCCGGTTCGTTCAGCGACCCCGGCGAGCCCCGGAGCCGCCGAAGCGGTGGGAACGGCCCCGGCGGCCGCGTCCTTCGCCACCTCTTCCACCACACCCCGCAGCCCCGGCCGCACCAGCTCCATGAGCTTCTCCACCACCGATTCCACGCTCACCTCCACCGTGCCGCCGCCCACATCGTACTCGAAGCCCGCTTCCGACAGCGAGCCCGACAGCGCCGGCACACCGGCACCGGCGCCCGCCACCGCGGTGGCCAGCTCCCGCGACCACCACGCCTCCAGGGTACGGGCCGCACGGGCCGGCACCCGGAACTCGGTCGGACCCGCTTCGGCGTCCGCACGGGCGTACGCCTTGACCACCTCCTGGAGCAGTGGCTTCAGCTCGTCGGGGTCGGACAGCTGGTCGGTCACGGCCCGGTCGAGCAGCGATCGCAGTATGGCGTTCAACGACGCCTGCAGCTGCAGGATCGCGTCCCGAACCGCCAACTCCAGCTCGGCTCGCCCGCGCTCCCCCGCCGCTTCCGCCTCCGCCTGCGCCTCCGCCACGAGTGCTTCGGCCTCGCCGCGGGCACGACGGACGATCTCCTCCGCCTCCGCCTCCGCGGCGCGGATCACCTCCTCCGCTTCCTTCCGGCCCGCCTCCACACCTTCACTGTGCAGCTGCGCGACGAACGATTCCAGAGTGGTCTCGGCGGCTTCCGCCGCCTCCGCTACCGTCGACGTCGTCTCAGATCTGTCGGCCCGGGTCATACCATGGCTCCTCGGGGACGCCCCTCGGAGACGCCGGCCGCTACCCTCGGGCCGGCGGCCCCTCGGTTCGAATTCGTTCCGGTTTTCACAGTACAATCTGGCACGGCCCGCCCGATTCCGCGACCCCCATTTAAATCTCGGGATTCGGGTACTTTCCACGCCCGGCGTCATGCCGTACCTTGAGGTGGGATACGACTATGTATCAACGCATCGTGGTTCCGCTGGATGGCACTGCACTCGCCGAGCGCGCCCTCCCCTGGGCTGGCGCGATTGCCGCTCGGTCCAACGGTGATTTGCGCCTGGTGCACGTCCACATTCCGTTCCGACTGCCGACGACCCAGGGGGTCCTGGGTCCGCGGGTAGGCGACACCCTGCGGCGGATGGGGGAGGAGCAGGAGGACCGGGTGGAGGCCTACCTCAAGGCGGCCGGGGAGCGGGTGTCGGGCGAGGCGTCGGCGCCGGAGTTCACGGCGGCGGTGTTGAAGGGCCCGACGGCGGCGTCGCTGGAGCGGGACGCCCGTACGAAGGAAGCCACGCTGATCGTCATGGCGCCCCGGGACCGCAACTCGCTGGCGCGGCTGATGGAAAGCAGCGTGACGACGCAGCTGGTGCGCTCGTGTCCGGTCCCGGTGCTGGCCGTGCGGGGCACCAACGGCGCAGTGCCCGATGAGACCCCGGACTGTCGGTGCATCCTGGTTCCGCTGGACGGCACGCCGCGCTGCGAGGGGGCCGTGGACCATGCGATGGCCATGGCGGAGCTCTTCGACGCCACGGTGGTGCTACTCCGGGTAGAGCGGCCGGGGCAGTGGGCTGCCCATGCGGCGGCCACGTACCTGGAGGAGGTGGCCGACGGGATCCACCGGGCCGGTGTACGGGTGGAAACTCGTGTACTGGCGGACCGTGATGTGGCCGCCGCGATCAACGCCCTGGCCATTGAGATCGGGGCCGGGATGATTGTGATCGGGTCCCGCTACCGGAACGGTCTCCCACGCCTGATCCGTGGCGGGCTGGCGGAGACGTTCGTTCGAGCGGCGCCGATCCCGGTCCTGGTGGTGGGGCGGAAAGAAGGCTGCTGAGCCGGGCCCATCACGGCGTGGTGCATGCCGTACGCCATTGCGCCCCTGTAGAGGCAGATATCGCAGCGCCCCCCGCGGCCCCCGCGCTTCCCCGCTCCGGCCCGTTTCCGACGTCCAGCCGTTTCGTCCTCCGGTAGGTTCGCGTCCCATAGTGACCTGCTCCGTCCACCGCTTCGACCGTAGCGACCGGGAAGTGGGGCGGTCGTGAAGACGGGCTGAAGGATTGTTCCTGATCGTTGGCTCGCGACGCGGAAGCTGTATGTTTGTGCCGGAGGCGACGACCTGAACGCGGGAGGCGCCGTGCGGATCCTGGTGGTGGAGGACGACAAGAAGGTGGCCAGCTTCCTGGAGCAGGGGCTGCGGGAGGAGGGCTACGCCGTGGACGTCGCCCACGACGGCACGGAAGGGAGCCTTAAGGCCAATGTCTACGACTACGACCTGGCGATTTTGGACGTCATGCTGCCGGAGAAGAGCGGCTTCGAGATCGTCCGGGACCTGCGGCGGGAGCAGAAAGCCGTGCCGGTACTGCTGCTGACGGCCCGGGACACGAAGGACGACATCATCCGGGGCCTGGACGTGGGGGCCGACGACTACCTTACGAAGCCGTTCAGCTTCGACGAGCTCCTGGCCCGGGTGCGAGCGCTTCTCCGCCGGGGTGGCTCGTCCCGGGAGGAGCGGCTGATCTACGCTGACGTGGAGCTGGACCGTCTGAAGCACACGGCCGGCCGTGGCGGTCGGGATCTGGACCTGACCCCCAAGGAGTATCAGCTCCTGGAGTTCTTCATGCTCCGTCCGGAGGAGGTCGTTCGCCGCACCGAGCTGCTGGAGAAGGTCTGGGACCTCCACTTCGATCCCATGAGCAACGTGGTGGACGTGCACGTGGGCAACCTCCGGAAGAAGCTGCGGGCCGCGGGCGAGCCGCTCCTCCACACTGTTCGGGGCGTGGGCTACATCCTCGAGCAGGGCTACGAGGCCGACGACTGATGCGGTCGCTGCGCCTGAGTCTGGCCGTCCGGGCCGCGCTGATCATGACGCTGGCGCTGGCGGTGATGTCGACGGCGGTGGTCCTCTCCATGCGCGAGTTCCTGGACCAGGAGCTGAACGCGAACCTCCTGAACGTGGCCTCGATCCAGGCCGCCGCCCTCACCGACGATCCGACCGGCGTCATGCAGTTCCACGAGTGGGAGCTCACGCCGGAGGAGGCCACCCAGATCCGGGAGCTGAACCGGTTCGCACAGGTCTGGAACGCCGACGGCGAGAGCCTGCTCCGGAGCCAGTTCGTCACCGAGGACCTGCCGCTGGACACGGCGGCGCTGCAGCGGGCCTCGGCGGGCAACCTGGTGATCGAGGAGCAGGAGTATCTCGACCTGCCCATCCGGTCGCTCTATTACCCGCTGGAGCGACTCGGTCCGCTCCACGCCCGGCACGTCCTCCAGATCGCCGCGCCGCTCCAGGGTCGAAATCAGATCCTGGCCCGCCTCGGCCGGATCCTCGCAGCGGTCACCGTACTCCTGGGCCTGGCCACCTTCGCCGGCGGCTGGTGGCTCGCCCGACGGATGGTGAAGCCCGTGAGCGAGATCATCGACCAGGCCGAGTCCATCGAGGCACGGACGCTGGACCGCCGGATCGACGCCCACGCCGACATCCTGGAGTACGCGCGCCTGGTGGGGGTGCTGAACACCATGCTCGGACGGTTGAACCGGGCGTTCGAGGCCCAGCGCCGCTTCACCGCCGACGCGAGCCACGAGCTCCGCGGGCCGCTGACCGCGCTGCGAGGCGAGGTGGAGCTGGCGCTGCGCCGGGACCGGGAGCCCGAGGAGTACCGCCGAGTCCTGGCCAGCAACCTCCAGGAGATCGAGCGGCTCTCGCAGCTGGCCGAGGACCTCCTGACGCTGGCCCGCTCCGACGCCGGCGTAATGGAGCCACGCGTCCAGCGCACGGACGTCCTGGAGCGGGCTGAGCACGTGTTCCGGCGCCTCCAGCGAAAGGCGACGGACAAGGACGTGGCCCTCGAGCTCCAGGTCGACGGCGAGACCGAGGCGGTGATGGACCCGCGGCTCCTCGACCAGCTGCTCTGGAACCTGCTGGACAACGCCGTGAAGTTCACCCCCGCCGGCGGCCGGGTGACGATGACGCTGGAGGGCGACGGGGACGGCGTCCGGATCCGCGTCGCCGACACCGGCCCGGGTCTGCCTCCCGACGCCCTGGACCGCATCTTCGAACGCTTCTACCGCGCCGACGAGTCCCGCACCCACGACCACGAGACGGGGGGCACGGGACTGGGGCTCGCCATCGTCCGGGCCATCGCCGAGGTCCACGGCGGCAGCGTGGAAGCGCGGAACAGGGCGGGAGGCGGGGCAGAATTCATAGTGGCAATGCGCGGAGGCGCGGAGTAGCGCGGAGGCGCGGAGTAGCGCGGAGGCGCGGAGGGGCGTTTCCCAGCTTCGTCTCATTCAGCCATTCTCCTGCCCGATTCCAACCTCTATGGTAGGCGCGGAGGCGCAGAGCAGCGCGGAGGCGCGGAGGTCAGGGTCACGGGATCGAGGGGGGCTCATGGGGCAGAACATCGACGTCATTACCGGCGACATCGTGGATGCGGCGTACCGGATCCACAGGGATTTGGGGCCGGGGCTGAAGGAGAAGACGTACGAAAGGGTCCTCGCCCGTGAGCTCGAGCGACGCGGAAGGAAGGTCGTACGGCAGCGGGCGATCGACTTCGAGTATGACGGAATGCGATTCGAAGGCACGCTGAGGCCGGATCTGATCGTGGACGACTGCGTGCTGGTGGAGATCAAGGCGGCCAGGCGGAATCTGTCCGTCTTCTGGTATCAGACGTACACGTATCTCCGTCTTTCAGGTCTCCAGGTCGCGCTGCTGCTGAACTTCGGCATGCCGAGAATGAAGGACGGCATCACTCGCATCGTGAACGGCTACGACCCGCCCTCTCCCTCCGAACTCAGAATCAACCGCCCCTGACTACACCGGCAAGCCTCCGCGCCTCCGCGCCTCCGCGCTCCGCGCCTCCGCGCTCCTCCGCGCCCTCCGCGCCTTAAATCTTTCTTCATGTCCGCTTCACCCCCCTTTCACGCCTCCCCCGTGAGGTTCAACGCCGAACCACGCGACTTCGAGGGGCGAGCTGAATGAGACGAACAGTGATCATGGCGGGTCTGTGTGCAGCGTTCGCGCTGCCGCCGGCCGGCCCCGTGACCGTACAGGCACAGACCGCTTCCGGGGTAGCCGCCGAGGGAGGACTCTCCCTCTCGGAGGTCTACGAGTTGGCCCGGGAGCGGAACCCTGCCCTTCACGCGGCCGGCGCCCGTGCCGATGCGGTGGGCACGCGGGAGTCATCGGCGGGGCTGCCGCCGGACCCGACGCTGCAGGTGGGCGTCATGAACTTCTCGATCCCCGGCTTCGATGCCGACATGCCGACGTCCATGGCGCCGAGCATCCAGGCCATGCAGATGCTGCCGTTCCCGGGCAAGCTGGGCTTGAGCGAGGAGATGGCGGAGCAGTCGTCGGCCATGGCCCGTGCGGGCGCGGACGAGAAGTGGTGGGAGGTCCGGGCCATGGCGGCCCGGGGCTTCTTCCAGGTCTACGAGCTGGACCGGAAGCTGGAGGTGGCGCGTGAGACGCTGGGGCTGCTGGAGGACTTCCAGGAGGTGGCCCGATCCATGTACGCCTCCGGGACCGGGCGCCAGAGCGATGTGCTGCGGGCGAACGTGGAGGTGGCCCGCATGGACGCGGAGATCGAGCGGATGCAGGCCATGCGCAACGTGGCCGTGGCCCGACTGAACGCGGTGTTGAACCGGCCGGCCGAGACGCCCGTCCCGGCGGTGGTGCTCCCCGCGCTGCCGGCGGAGTGGCCGGAGGGGGAGACGCTCCGACGCTGGGCGGAGGAGACCCGGCCGATGCTCGAGCGGTCGCGGACGGGTGTGGAGCAGGCGCAGACGCGTCAGTCGCTGGCTCGCAAGCAGATCTGGCCGGACTTCAGCGTGGGTCTGCAGTACGGCCAGCGCGACGCCGGCGCCCTGGGCACCACGCGGATGGGGAGCGCCATGATCGGGTTCACCGTGCCGATCTTCGCCGGTAGCCGGCAGCTGCGGCTGCGGGACGAGGCGGCCGCCATGGAGTCGGCGGCGGAGGCCGATCTGATGACGGCCCGGGCGGGTGTGGACGCTCGCGTGGGCGAGCTGCTGGCGGAGCTCGAGCGGGCCCGTACGCTGCTGGAGCTGTACCGCAGCGAGGTCCTGCCCCAGGCGGACGCCAACGTGGAGTCGAGCTTCTCGTCGTACCGGGTGGGCGCCGTCGACTTCATGACGCTGATGGACGCACAGATGTCCACGAACCGGTACGAGCAGGAGTATTTCACGCTCCTGGCCGACTACGGCCGGGCCGTGGCAGAGCTGGAGATGACTGTGGGCCGGGAGCTCCCCGAGACCCCTGAACTGATGGCGGAGGCCCGATGAGCACGAAGAAGCAGATTTTCTATTCGGTGGCGATCCTGGTCGTGGCGGGCGGTGGGCTGGGGTTCTACAGCGCATGGGCCTCGCCCGCTCAGCAGGACGACGGGGCGGGCGGCCACGACCACTCGGCCATGAGCGGCGGCGGGGGCGACGAGCTGAACCCCGTCCGGATCACGGAGCGTGAGGCGCGGGCCATCGGCGTCACGTTCGCTACCGTGGAGCGGACACGGCTGGATCGTCAGGTTCGGACGGTGGGCACCGTGGAGTACGACGAGACGCGGCTGGCCAACGTGAACCCAAAGGTCGAGGGCTGGGTGGAGCGCCTCTACGTGGACTTCACCGGCGCGCCGATCCGGCGGGGCCAGCCGCTCATGGAGCTCTACAGCCCGAAGCTGATCTCGGCCCAGGACGAGCTGATCCTGGCCCGCCGGCTGGTGGATGAGGCCGGCGGCGAGCGGGCGCAGCGGAACGCCCGGGAGCTGCTGGAGTCGGCCCGTCGTCGCATGGCGTACTGGGACATCCCGGAGCAGGAGATCGCCCGGATCGAGGAGGCGGGCGAGCCCAGCCGGACGCTGACGCTCCGGGCGCCGGCCAGCGGGATCGTGGTGAAGAAGAACGTGGTGGAGGGCGCCCGGATCATGCCGGGGATGAACGTCTTCGAGATCGCCGACCTGTCGACGGTCTGGGTGGAGGGCGAGGTCTTCGAGAAGGACCTGTCGCTGGCCGTCGAGGGCCAGACGGCGGACGTCACGTTCGAGGCGTACCCCGGCGAGGTGTTCGAGGGCGAGATCTCGTACGTGTACCCGTCGGTCTCGGCGGAGTCGCGGACGGGTCGGGTCCGGGTGGCGCTGGAGAACCCGGGGCTGCGGCTGCGGCCCGGGATGTACGCGAACATCACCCTTGCCGTCGCAGGGGACCACCCGGTGCTGTCGGTGCCCCGCACGGCGGTACTGCACACGGGGGAGCGGGCGGTGGTCTTCGTCCGTCACGCCGATGGCACGCTCATGCCGCACGAGGTCACCACCGGGCTCGCGGCCGGCGACCGAATCGAGGTCCTGGCCGGGCTCGAGGAAGGCCAGCGGGTGGTGAGCTCCGCGAGCTTCCTGATCGACGCCGAGTCGAACCTGGGCGCCTCCATGGCCGACATGGAAGGGATGGACGGCAGCGATGACGAGGCCACGGACCACTCGGAGAACGAGATGGACGATACGGGCGCCGAGTCGATGGACGCCATGGACCACTCGAGTCACGAGTAAGGGAGCGGCAAGAGGATGCTGAAGCGAATTATCGAGTGGTCGGTCGCCAACAAGTTCATCGTGGCCATCTTCACCGCCTTCCTGGTGGTGGGCGGTGTGGTGGCCATGCGGAGCATGCCGCTGGAGGCGCTGCCGGACCTGAGCGATGTGCAGGTGATCGTCCGGACGGACTACGCGGGGCAGGCGCCGCAGATCATCGAGGACCAGGTCACCTACCCCGTGGCCTCGGAGATGCTGAAGGTGCCGGGCGCCGAGACGGTCCGGGGCTACTCCTTCTTCGGGACGTCGTTCGTCTACGTGATCTTCGACGATGACACCGACCTCTACTGGGCCCGGAGCCGGGTCCTGGAGTACCTCTCGGCGATCCGGGGCAAGCTGCCCGACGGCGCCGACTCCCAGCTCGGGCCCGACGCCACCGGCCTCGGTTGGATCTACCAGTACGTGCTGGAGGACGAGAGCGGGACCCGCTCGCTGGCTGACCTCCGGAGCTACCAGGACTGGTACCTCCGCTACCAGCTGACGGCCGTGCCGGGCGTGAGCGAGGTGGCCAGCGTGGGCGGGTTCGAGAAGACGTACCAGATCACCGTGGACCCGGTGCAGCTCCGGGGCTACGGCATCTCGGTGTCCAACGTCATGAGCGCGGTGAAGGCGTCGAACCAGGACGTGGGCGCCATGATGATGGAGCTGAGCGAGCGGGAGTTCATCATCCGCGGGCTCGGATACCTCCAGGGCATCGAGGACATCGAGAACGTGGTGGTGGGCGCCACCACCGGCGGGACGCCGATCCGGGTGGCCGACGTGGCCAACGTGGAGCTGGCGCCCGACGTGCGGCGTGGCGTGGCGGACCTGAACGGCCGCGGCGACGTGGTGGGTGGGATCGTGGTCATGCGCTACGGTGAGAACGCGCTGGCCACCATCGAGCGGGTGAAGGAGAAGCTGGCCGAGATCGAGTCGGGGATGCCGGAGGGGATCACCGTCACGGCGGTCTACGACCGCTCGGGGCTGATCCTGGACGCCATCGACACGCTGAAGGAGAAGCTGCTGGAGGAGTCGCTCATCGTGGCGCTGGTCTCCATCCTCTTCCTCTTCCACGCCCGGAGCGCGCTGGTGGCGATCCTGACGCTGCCGGTGGGGATTCTCATGGCGTTCATCGCCATGCGCTGGCTCGGGCTCGGCGCCGACATCATGAGCCTGGGCGGGATCGCCATCGCCATCGGCGCCATGATCGACGCGGCCATCGTCATGATCGAGAACATGCACAAGCACCTCGAGCATGCGGTGGAGGAGAAGCACGAGGCGGCCCGGGCCGAGGGCCGGGAGCTGCCCGGCGGCGACAAGCTCCACACCGGCGTCCTCAGCGCACAGGAGCGGTGGCAGGTGGTGGTGGACTCATCGAAGGAGGTGGGCCCCGCCCTCTTCTTCAGCCTGCTCATCATCACCGTGAGCTTCCTACCAGTCTTCGCGCTGGAGGCCCAGGAGGGGCGGATGTTCAAGCCGCTGGCGTGGACCAAGACGCTGGCCATGGCCGCCGCGTCGCTGCTCTCGGTCACGCTGGTGCCCGTGGCCATGGGGCTCTTCGTCCGCGGTCGCATCCACAAGGAAGAGAAGAACCCCATCTCGCGGGGGCTCCGGCGCGTCTACCAGCCGGTCCTGGACTGGGTCCTGCTCCGACGCGGACCCGTGGTGGCCGGTGCCATCGCCATCCTGCTCCTCACGGTCATCCCCTTCAGCCGGATCGGCAGCGAGTTCATGCCGCCGCTGAACGAGGGGACCATCCTCTACATGCCCACCACGCTGCCGGGGATCAGCGTGGCCACGGCCCGGCAGACGCTCATCAAGCAGGACAGCATCCTGAAGTCGTTCCCGGAGGTGGAGAGCGTCTTCGGGAAGGCGGGCCGGGCCACCACGGCCACGGACCCGGCGCCGCTGGCCATGTTCGAGACCACCATCGTGCTGAAGCCCGAGGACGAGTGGCGCGAGGGCCTGACCTACGAGGCCCTCATCGAGGAGATGGACGAGGCGCTGGACTTCCCCGGGATCACCAACTCGTGGACCATGCCCATCAAGGGACGGATCGACATGCTGGCCACCGGAATCCGTACGCCCGTGGGCGTGAAGGTCTTCGGCCCCGAGCTCGAGGAGCTCGCCCGGATCGGGAAGGAGGTCGAGCAGGCCGCCGCCATGGTGCCCGGCAC
>JAWODW010000041.1:0-55931 GCA_046483065.1 Longimicrobiales bacterium
GTGCTGGTGTCTGCTTCTGATTTACACATTGCCGGCTGCAGGGACTTATCAGCACGGTCATATGACAGTATCGGGCGTGGTGACTTTGTTTTTTCTGCTTACTCAGGTCTGCACCATATTACTGCCTATATTAAATTTTGGGAGCTGTATCCTGACGAAGACCGGCACTTGTCTCTTCTTCGTGTCAGAACAGGGGGTTGGGAAGGACATCATCTTCAACCAAATGATGAAGAAGATCATCGGGCCTCGCCACTTCTACTCGACGATGGACATCAACGAGGTGGTGGGCCACTTCAATCGTAATCTGGAAGGAAAGACCTACGCCATCGTAGACGAAGTCGACAATATTTCGAGCGAACAGCACGCCGCGCTCAAGAGCGTCATCACCGAGGACACTGTCAAGATCGAGAAGAAGGGCGTAGACGCGTATCCCGTCGAGAACTATGTCAACGTGGTAATGACGACCAACGTGACCGACCGTAGGATCATGCGTATTGACCCTTCGAACAGGCGCTTCATTATTATCGAGTGTGACTCGTCGGTGAACAGGCGCGACGACAAGCACGAATACTTCCAGGACATGATCGACTTCCTTGGCCTTAACAAGCACGACCATACGGGGACGTATCCGGGAATCAAGTCGTTCTTCTACGTCCTGTCGTCCCTGAACTTGAGGGAATTTGACCCGCGTAGGATTCCGGTGACGGATCACACGAACGACCTCAAGCTCCAGTCGCTCAACTCGATCCACCAGTGGTGGCTTGCTTGTCTCTACGATGGCGACATTAAGGGCTACGGCGACATCAAGATGGCGCTGGCGAGCGACTGGGAGAAGGGCGATATGGCGGCGAACAAGGAAGAATTCTATCGCCACTACGTCAGCTACTGTCGTTATCGCGGCCTTACGAAGATCTCGAACGCGCTGGCCTTTTGGAAACAGATGACGAAAGTAGTCCAGTACAAGTTGAGCCAGAGGGGACCCAACAGAGTCCGTCACGCCGTCTTCCCGAGCCTGAAGGTTTCGAAGGCCCAGTTCGAACGTAAGATGTCGTTTACGGTATTCAACGACGGCGCCGATGGTCAAGGAGTAATGGACTCGCATCTCACTGTCGCTCCCTCCCCCACTCCCGCTGATGATCCTAGCGATTACTTTGTTACTCGTCTTCCATCATAATTCAAATCTTTGATAGGACCGAAAAGTGATAGGGCCAGTGGGGGCTCGGGACCACTGCCGCGCTGGCGGTGCTCCTGACCCAGATCGTGGCCGCCGTGGCCGGATGCTGGTTCGGCACCGCCCAGGCACGGGCCCGGGGGCAGTGGGTCGCGCCGGACGACATCGGTGGCCCCCTGGCCCGTTGACCGGATGCCTGCCGGTCCACAGCGTCGGGTCGGCGCCGGAACCCGGTGCCGGAATCTGTGAATCGAGAACGGAAACGGAAGCGACGAGCATGCGACGACTCCTCCTCACGGTCCTGATCGCCGGCCTGGCCGCGTGCACTGTGGATACGGGCCTGGAGCCTGAGCTGCCGGAGGACCCCCATTCGTACGCCAACCCGAACGAGGCCCGGGTCACCCATGTGGCGCTGGACCTGACGGCCGACTTCGACACGGAGACGCTGGCCGGCGCCGCCACGCTGGACATCGAGCGGACGGCCGCGGCTTCGGAGATCGTGCTGGACACGCGCGCGTTGGAGATCGAGGCGGTCCGTGCGCCCGGGACCGGGGCATCGCTGGAGTGGGAGCTCGGCGAGTCCGACCCGATCCTGGGCCGCCCTCTGCGCGTGTCGCTGCCGCCCGACGTGGACCGGATCGAGGTCGCCTACCGGACCACGGACGGTGCCGCGGCCGTCCAGTGGCTGGACCCCGCGCAGACGTCGAGCGGCGCACCGTTCCTGTTCACGCAGGGACAGGCGATCCTGACCCGGACGTGGATCCCGACGCAGGACAGTCCCGGGGTCCGGCAGACGTATAGCGCCACCATCACCGTGCCCGCCGGCCTCGTGGCGGTCATGAGCGCCGAGATGCTGACGGCGGAGGGCGAGCCCGCAGACGGTGGCGTCCGCTACGCGTTCCGGCTCGACCGGCCGATCCCGCCGTACCTGATCGCCCTGGGGATCGGCGACCTGGCGTTCCGTGAGGTAGGCCCCCGGACCGGCGTGTGGGCGGAGCCATCGGTGGTGGCAGCCGCTGCGTACGAGTTCGGCGAGATGGAGGACATGCTGGAGGCGGCCGAAGCGCTATATGGGCCGTACCGCTGGGGGCGCTACGACGTGCTGGTGCTGCCGCCGTCTTTCCCCTTCGGCGGGATGGAGAACCCGCGGCTGACGTTCGCCACGCCCACAATCCTGGCGGGGGACCGGAGCCTGGTCAGCCTGATCGCGCACGAGCTGGCCCATTCATGGTCGGGCAACCTGGTGACGAACGCCACGTGGAGCGACTTCTGGCTGAACGAGGGTTTCACCGTCTACTTCGAGAACCGGATCATGGAGGCGGTCTACGGTGAGGAGTACGCCCGGATGCTGGAGCATCTGGGTCGGACCGGTCTGCGGACGGAGATCGAGGGTGAGCTCGGCGGCTACGCGTCGTCGGAAACGATCCTGCACCTGGACCTGGTGGGCCGGGACCCGGACGCGGGGATGACGGCCATCGCTTACGACAAGGGCGCGGCGTTCCTCCGGACCATCGAGAGCGTGGTAGGGAAGGAGCGGTTCGACGCGTTCCTGCGCCAGTACTTCGACACGTTCGCGTTCCAGCCGATGACCACGGAGCGGTTCCTGGCGTACCTGGACGAGAACCTGCTCCGGGAGAACGACGAGTGGCGGGAGGCGATCCGGCCGCGGCAGTGGGTGTACGAGCCAGGGCTGCCGGACAACGTGCCGGCGGTGGAGAGCGAGGTGTTCGCATTCGCCGCGGAGCAGGCCGACGCCTTCGCGGCCGGGGCGGCGCCGTCGTCGCTGAAGACCGAGGGGTGGAGCACCCACGAGTGGCTGCATTTCCTGCAGTCGCTGCCCCGGGATCTGTCGGAGGCCCGGCTCCGGGCGCTGGACGCCGAGTTCGGGCTCACGGAGGGCGGGAACAGCGAGATCCTGTTCGAATGGCTCCGGCTGGCCATCGCGAACCGGTACGAGCCGGCGTTCGATGCGTTGGAGGACTTCCTGATCCGCCAGGGTCGGCGGAAGTTCCTGCGCCCGCTGTACCAGGACCTGGCCGCCACGGCGTGGGGCACGGAGCTGGCCGAGGGGATCTACGCGGAGGCCCGGCCCATGTACCACGCCATCTCACGGAACAGCATCGACGAGGTGCTGGGGTGGGAGGCCGATTGAACGGGCCCGGCCTCGGCGCTACCTTACTCGCCGGGGCTGGTAGCTCAGCTGGCAGAGCAGCGGACTTTTAATCCGACGGTCGTGGGTTCGAATCCCACCCGGCCCACTGACTCCCTGACCATGACCGAACTCCACTCTCTGGGCCCGGACGAGCTCGACCGCTTCGTACAGCGGTCGAGGGCCTCGTCATCGCTGGCCGAGGAGCCGGACCTGCCTCGCCTGTTCCGGCAGATCCTGCAGAAGGCGGCGGAGCTGGTGCCCTCCGAGTCCGGGGCGATCCTCCTGGATGACCCGTTGCGCAAGGGCCACGATCCCGGGGGCAACGACCTCCACTTCGTGGCCGCGTTCGGACCGGCCTCGGGCGGACTGGTCGGGCAGACGGTCCCGGCGGCGGGCGGTGTGGTCGGGCGGGTCTACCGGACGGGCGAGCCACACCTCTCGGCTCGTACGGCGGAGGACGAGGCCTTCGACCCGACCATGGACGCGAGCACCGGCTATGTGACCCGGAGCATCATCGCCGCGCCGATCCGTGTCGGCGGCGCCGTGTGCGGCACCATCGAGCTCCTGAACCGGTCGGATGGCCGCGCGTACGACGACCACGACATGGTGCTGCTCCAGGTCTTCGCCAGTTACACGGCGTCGAGCCTGCAGAACGCGCTGGACGCCCGGTACGCCCGGGAGCTGGCGAAGGTGGACGACCTCACGGGGCTCTTCAACGACCGCTACCTGTACGCTCGCCTCCGGGAGGAGCTGGCCCGGCCGGGCGAGGCGTGCGCCCTGGTCTTCCTGGACCTGGACCATTTCAAGCCGGTCAACGATACTTACGGGCATCTCGTGGGAAGCCAGGTGCTCCGGGAGATCGGCTATCTGCTGCGACGGGTGACGGCCGACCGGGACGCCGTGCTGGCCCGCTACGGGGGCGACGAGTTCACCGTTCTGCTCCCCGGTCGGGGTGCCGAAGCGGCCGAGGAGGTGGCCGAGGACGTTCGGACCGCCATTGCCGGCGCCACGTTCCTGGAGCGGGAGCGGGGGCCGGGGCTACCGGTGCTGTCGCTCCGGAACGCGGTCACCGCGTCCATCGGGGTAGCGGTGGCGGATGGGCCGGGGGGTCGAGGGGACACGGGCGAGGGGCGGGACCCGGTCCAGGCACTGCTGCAGCGTGCCGATCGGGCGATGTACGAGGCCAAGGAGGCGGGGAAGAACAGGGTCCGGGTGGCCCGAGCCGACGGAGACGCGGCGCCCCCTCTGGCAGACCAGGGACGAGTCTCATAGGTTCGGGGGCCATGAGGGGGTCATGAGCAGCTTAGGGAAACTGATCGCGGATATTGTCGAGCGGGTGCGCGCGCTGCCCACCGGCTTTCAGGTGGTGCTGGGCGTAGCGGTCGTGGCGGCGCTGGGCGTGGGGTCTGTCTTCATGTACCAGACGTACGACTACGTCCAGCACGACAACCAGTTCTGCATGGAGTGCCACCTGATGCGCGATCCGTTCGAGCGGTTCGCCCAGAGTGCGCACCAGGGGCTCGGGTGCAAGGCCTGTCATCGGCCCAACATCATGCAGCGGAGCGAGATGGGGCTCGCCCAGATCGTGGAGCAGCCGGACTCCATCCGGGTCCACGCCCACGTGTCGAACGAGATCTGCGCCGAGTGCCACATCGAGGGGAACCCGGAGGAATGGCGGATCATCGCGAATACCGCCGGCCACCGGGTCCATTTCGAGTCGGAAGACCCGGCGCTGGAGGGACTCAACTGCGTGGAGTGTCACTCCAGTGGGGTGCACCAGTTCACGCCCACGGATCAGACGTGCGGGCAGGGCGGCTGCCACGAGAGCACCGACATTCAACTCGGGGAGATGGCCGACCTCACCATCCACTGCGCCACCTGCCACGACTTCGCGAAGCCGGTGGAGGTTGCGGCCGGCGCGGAGCAGCTCGCCACGTCGCTCCGACCCCAGGCCGACGAGTGCCTGAGCTGCCACCAGATGCGGGCCATACTCCCCGACATGCCGGCGGACGAGCCCCACAACGCGGAGTGCGGCGCGTGCCACAACCCCCACGTGCAGACCACACCTCGCCAGGCGGTTGAGTCGTGTGCCACCGGTGGATGTCACGCCGTGCCCGACACGCTGACGCCTTTCCACCGGGATCTGGACCCCGGCGTGCTCGAGGACTGCCTGGCGTGCCACCCGGCCCACGAGTTCCGCATTCACGGCGGGGGCCAGGACTGCCTCTCGTGCCATACCGACATTTTCGATGACGTGCCGCCACAGCAGCGGCGGTCCGGTGCCATCGGCGCGGCGTCGACCGGGTCGGCAGCGATCGGGTCGGCAGCGACCGCGCAGGAGCCTGTCCGCCTGGCGTCTGCGGGCCCGGTGGATCCCGCCCTGGCGCGGCTGGCGCTGGCGGCCCATGCGTCGCCGCAGAGCCCGGCGCAGCGGGAAGCGGCCCAGCGCGACTCGGTAGGGTTCTGGCACTCCCAGCATCAGGGGGTGGAGTGCACGGCGTGCCACAGCACCCGTGAGAGCCACGGCGCGGTGACGGTCACCAGCATCCGCGACTGCCGGTCCTGTCACCACACAGGCCCGCCGGCGGACAACTGTCAGAGCTGCCACGAGGCCCGGGAGGTCCGGAACCTGCGAGCGGAGGTTCGGCGCACGATGGAGATCCGGATCGGGGGCCTGGACCGGCCGACGCGGGTCCTGCCGTTCCGCCACGCGGTCCACGAGGACCTGGATTGCGCCGAGTGCCACACGAGCGGATTGAGCCTCACGGCCGCAGAGGTGAACTGTTCGAGCTGTCACGAGCAGCATCACAGGCCGGCGAACGAGTGCATGGCGTGCCACGCCCAGCCCGCGGACGGGGTCCACAACCTGGATGTACATCTGGGGTGTGGTGGCTCCGGCTGCCACGAAGCGGCGCCAGCCCTGATCCAGCAGGTGCCCCGCACCCGGAACTTCTGCATGGTCTGCCACCAGGACATGACGGACCACCGACCCGGCCGCAACTGCGCTGACTGCCACTCGCTACCCAGTCCGCGGGAGGTAGCCGCGACGGACGGACCAACAGGACTCCTGCACGGAGAGGCACCATGATCGCTCGAACGGGGATCATCGTTCTGACCGCGCTTCTGCTGGCCGCCTGCGAACTCCCGGACGATCAGGAGACGGGGAGCATCCGGGGTGAGGACGTGCGGCGGACCCGGGACACCCTGCCCCAGGAGATGGTGGCCGTCCTCGACAGCGGCAACGCCGCGTACCGGCGGGGCGCCTACCAGGCGGCTCTCGAGTTCTATGATGAGGCCGTGCAAATGGACGAAGATGTGCCCGCCGGCTGGTTCGGCGTCTACATGGCCCACTCGGCCCTGGGCAACCCGGAGGCCGCCGACTCGGCCATGATCCGCGCCCGGGACCTGGCACCCGGCGCCAGCCTGATTCACCCGGAGAGGGATACGATGCCATGAGGAGGTTCGTCCGCCTCTGGTCGATCCTCGCCCTGGCCGCCGGGATGGGCGTCAGCGGTTGCAGCGATCACGAGTTCCACCCGCCTTCCCAAGAGGAGCGGACGACGAGGGCCGACTCCTTGTACACGCCGGCCCTCTTCGATTCCATCATCTGGAGCTCGGATTCCGCCCGGGTCCAGACGGGCAACCTGATCTACGCGGACGAGTGCCGCCGCTGCCACGGCCCCCTCGGGCGGGGTGAGACCGAGTACGCACGGGAGAACGAGCTGACCGTTCCGTCGCTCGTGGAGCCCGACTGGGTCCATGCCGGCAGCGTCGATACGCTGCGGCGTCAGATCTTCGTGGGGCACCCGGGCGGGATGCCCAACTGGGGCGTCGGCCGCCTCGCACCCCGGCAGATCGATGCCGCCGCCGCCTATATCCTCGAGCAACTCCGGCCCGAGGTTATGGGCGACACGACCCGAGTTCCCTCCCTGCTGGACGGGGCCGACCCCCGGAGTTGATCCCCCGGCCTCCTCCCGGCAGCGAGGCCATTTTCCGCAGCGCAGCACCCGCCCGCCGCCCGGTGGCCCGTCGGGACCGTCACCGCGCGATATCGCGCGTTCGGGGTGCGCGATATCGCGCGATTCCGCCCTCCAACCACCATTGCTCCACAGGGATGACCGGCGTGTAAACGGTTCTACCCCAACGCTTTATGGCTATATAGCCGGGTATGGTCCGACCCGTGCACGGGAAAGGGGGTGGAAGACCGAGACCCGGCAGAGGCCGGGGCCGAACCCTGGAGGAGAGACGATGACGAAGGAAACGGAATACGATCGGAACAGTGGGCGGACCGTTACCGCGGGTGTCGGGCTGCCCGGTAAGGTAGCGGTGGCGTGGTCGGCGGCCGGTGGGATCCTGGTAGGCGGATTCCTGGTGGCGGCGATGACGCTGACGGGCCAGTTGAGCGGCCACGCGCTCCTGTTGACGTGCACGGGATTGTTCGTGGTGGGTGCAGTGCTCGGATTCATCCATGGTTCTGTGTTGGGCTGGATGGGCCGTCCGAAGGACGCGGAGCGGAAGTCGGTGCTGAGCGGGCTGGCGCTGGCGGCGGCGTACGCGATCCCGGCACTGCTGGTCTCGTGGCTGGTCGCAGGCTGGATCGCCATGACGGCCACGGCGCTGTATGCCGGGAAGACGGGAGCGATCATCGGGTGCGGGGTGGCGTGGCTGGTGGGGCTCGGGTTGGTGGCGCTGGCCGGTGAGAACGGGTTCAAGGCGCTGCGGAACGCGTACAGCGGATGGTCGAACGCGCGGGTCGCGACGTTGATCGTGGCGGCGCTGTTGGGCGGGCTGCTGGCGGTCTTCCTGGCCGAGCAGCCGCGGATCTGGGGGATGGAGCTCCAGTTCACGCCGGTGGGTGCGGTGCTGCTGGCGCTGGCGGCCACGCTGTGGCTGGCGGGCCCCATGGTGACGGTCTCGCTGGGCCTCCTGGACCGCCTCCCCACGCCCCGGCCCGCCAAGGCGTTCGGTGGGAAGGGTAACGCCATCGTGAGCATCGCCATTGCGCTGGTGGTGGGCGTGTTCATGGCGCTGATCGCCATGCCGTTCTACGGCGCAGCCAGCGGCATGCACCCCACGGGGATCGTGGCGGCGCTGAGCACGGCACTGCTGGACGAGGTGCTGCTTCGGCTCTTCCTGATGACGGGCGTGGCGTGGCTGCTGCTCCGTGAGTTCCAGGTGAGCGCCGGTCGGGCCGCGGCCCTGGCCATCGGCGTAACGGCCCTGGCCCAGGGTCTGATCTACCTGCCCGGTGTGCTCCAGATCGGGTTCCCGAACCCGGTGACGGCCCTCGGGTTCCTGACGGTGACGGCGCTGGTCCCGGCCATCGCCTTCGGCTGGCTCTTCTGGAAGCGGGGCTTCGGGACGGCACTGGTGGCCCACGCCACGGCGCTGGGCGCCCTGATCCTGATTACCGGCTGACCGCTCCGGGTTCGGCACGCTGGAGGGCGGCGGTTCCCACCCGGGAGCCGCCGCTCTGGTGTATGCAGGCGTCATGTCGGGAAATTCCCCGCGGAGGGCGCAGGGGGTTGCCCTCTTTCATTCCACGCCAGCGAGTGCACATTCATGTGGGAGCAACCGCGCGAAATCGCGCGGTTCCGGGGGTCGACGAAGGAGGCGGAATGGGCTGGATCCGACGGCTGCGAGAACAGCCGTTGCGGACCAAGCTGATCATCACGGCGATAGGGACCGCCGTGGTGGTGTTCGGCGTTGCTTCGTCATTGACGTTCCGGTACTGGCGCCAGGAGTCGGTGGCGGCGGCGGAGCAGCAGGCTCTTCTGGCGGCGGCCTCGGTGCGTTCGTCGGTGGAAGCGGCGATCACGGCGGGTCAGCAGGGCCGGGCGCGGGCGGCGCTGCGGGAGCTGGTGGAACTGGAGTCGATCACCGGCGCCCGGGTCTACGGCACCGACGGGACCGTGCTGGTCTCCACCGACCGGAGCGAGGAGGGGACCCGTCCTTCGGGGGTGTGGCTGCCATCGCCCCGGGACCTGCCGTCGAAGGGCACGGCGCGGCTGACCGATGCAGGCGACCAGGTGGACGCGTTCCTGCCGCTCCGGGCGGGGGGCGCCGGGATCCTGGAAGTTGATTTCTCTCTGGCGCCGCTCGAGGATGCGATGGACCGGGCCGCCCGGCTCGGACTGCTCCTCCTCATCGGGTCGCTGGCAGCGGTAATCCTGATCGTGGCGACCATGCTGGAGCGGGAGGTGGTTACGCCCATCCATCGGGTCGTGGACATCCTGGGCCCGGATCAGCGTCGGAAGGTGGACCAGCTCGGTGCGCTGGAGGAGTCGGTGGCCCACCTGGTCCGGAAGGAGCGGGAGCAGGAGCGGCGGCTGGCGAGCCAGGCGGGATTCGCCGAGGTGGGCGAGATGGCGGCGGAGATGGCCCACGAGTTCAAGCGTCCGCTGGCATCGATCCGATCGGCCGTCTCGCTGCTGGAGCAGGAGTACGAGCTGAACGACCAGGCGCAATCGCTCCTGGATGCCGTGGACGGCCAGCTCGGGAAGCTGACGGAAACGATGCAGGACCTGTTCGCGCTGGCGAAGCCGGTGGAGCTGGAGAGCGACCGTGTGGATCTGCGGGAGGCCGTGGATGACGCGCTGGGCCAGCTTGCCGGGCTGATGGACACGTCGTCGTACACCATCGAGCGGTCGTACGAATCGGATCTACCGCCGCTGGGCGGGGATCAGCACCGGGTGGAGCAGGCGGCGCTGAACGTCATGCTGAACGCCATGGAGGCCATGGAGGACGGCGGCACGCTCCGGATCCGCCTGGCCCAGGAGAACGGGAACGTCGTGGCGGAGTTCGCCGACACGGGGCCGGGGATCCCCGACGAGGAGGTCGAGGACGTGGTCCGGCCGTTCTATTCGACCAAGCCGGCCGGGACGGGGCTGGGTCTGCCGCTGGTGGCCCGGGTGCTCGCCGCCCACGGTGGCGAGCTGGAGATCCAGAGCGACGTCGGCGAGGGGACGAAGGTGCGGCTGATCTTCCGGGCCCAGCGCGGGGCGGTGCCCGAGGGCTCGGGCCATATGGCTGCAGCCGAAGAGTCCGACACGGTGGGGGAGGCATCCGATGGGGAGTGAGCGGATCCTGATTGTCGAGGACGATGAGCTGCTCCGGCAGGTGACGGGCGAGCGGCTGGAGCGGGAGGGCTACGTCGTCACCACGGCCAGCACGGTGGCGGAGGGCCGGGAGGTGCTCGAGGAGCATACCCCGGACCTGGCGTTGCTGGACATCAAGCTACCGGATGGCGAGGGCACGGAGCTGCTGGAGGAGCTGACCCGGACCGGTGACACGGTCTCGGTGATGATGAGCGCCCATGGCACGGTCCAGTCGGCGGTGGACGCGCTACGGGCCGGAGCGGTGGACTTCCTGGAGAAGCCGTTTTCTTTCGACCGCCTGGCGGCCACGCTGCGGGGGGCACTGGAGCGGACCCGGCTGAAGCGGGAGGTCCGCGCGCTGCGGGAGCAGACGGGTCTCGGCGAGGACGTAGTGGGCAGCAGTCCCGCGATGGAGGAGGTGTTCGAGCTGGTGAAGCGGGTGGCTCCTGCCGAGGGCACCACGGTGCTACTGGAGGGGGAGACGGGGACGGGGAAAGGGATGTTGGCTCAGGCGATCCATCAGGCGAGCCGCCGGGCGGACGGCCCGTTCATCAACGTGACGTGCTCTGCGCTGGCCGAGTCGGTGATGGAATCGGAGCTCTTCGGCCACGAGAAGGGAGCGTTCACCGACGCTCGAACGATGAAGCGAGGGTTGGTGGAGCTTGCGGAGGGTGGCACGCTGTTCCTGGACGAGATCGGGGAGCTGTCGCTGGGGCTCCAGGGCAAGCTGCTCCGGTTCATCGAAGAGAAGAAGTTCCGGCGGGTGGGCGGCACGAAGGACCTGGCGGTGGACGCGCGGCTGATCGCTGCGACGAACCGGGACCTGGAGGAGGAAGTGGAGGCCGACCGGTTCCGGGAGGACCTCTACTACCGGCTGCGGGTGTTCCCGATCCGGCTGCCGCCGCTCCGGGAGCGGACATCGGATATCCCGGCGCTGGTAAAGACGTTCGTGGAGGAGTTCAGCAACCAGTTCGGGAAGAAGATCACCGGGGTGGACGATGGTGCGATGGAGTTGTTGAAGGCGTACCGTTGGCCGGGCAACGTGCGGGAGCTGCGGAACCTCATCGAGCGGAGTGTGCTGCTGGCGGACAGTGAGGTGCTGACGGCGGACATGCTGCCGCCGCCGATCCGTGGGGAGGAGCGCTCGGGGTCGGACCTGCCTGTGGAGCTGGGTCCCGAGGGCGTAGATTTCGAGGAGCTCGAGCAGGCCCTCCTCAAGGAGGCACTGCGTCGGGCCGAGGGCAATCGAACCGAAGCGGGGAGGCTGCTTGGGATGAGTCGACACCAGGTGCGGAACCGTCTCAACAAATACGGAATAGACGAATGAAACGCGGTGCGGTGTTCGCGATCGCGGCGCTCCTAGTGGCCGGCCCCGCGGTAGCCCAGGGGGTCCTGGACTGCCAGCGCTGCCACGGGGAGCTCGAGCTGCTGCGACAGTACGTCACGTCGCTGGATCACGCCCGGGCCATGCTCGTGCCGCCGGGAATGCTGGACGCCTCCGGCCACGCCGGGATGAGCTGCAACGAATGCCACTCGGGGTTTGCCCGGTTCCCTCACGAGGGCCAGGGTGTCACCGAGAGCTGCCAGTCGTGCCACGAGGAGGTGGGCACGGCGTGGCTGGGGGGGTCGCACGGTGGAGGGGAGAACGGTGACGGCGTGGGCTGCGCCGAGTGCCACGGCGTGCACGACGTGGTGCCGGTGGACTCCCTGGAGAGTGGCGCAGCGCTCAGGGTCATGAGCGAGACGTGCGTGAGCTGCCACGAGACTCAGCGGCTGCCGGTGGAAGCCCACCACCAGGACCACGCCGGCTGCTACGACTGCCACGATCCCCACGGGACCACGCCGCCGGCCGAGCCCGGCTCGTGGATGGACCCCATGGAGCAGCCGAGGGTGTGCGGCGCGTGCCACGACTCAGTGGCCACCGTCTGGTCCAACGGGATCCACGCCGAGACGCTCCGGAACGGCGAATGGGAGGGCGGCGACGCGCCCCCGAGCTGTACGTCGTGCCACGGCGCGCACCCGGTCCTCGGGGCGGACGACCGGGGGCTCGCTGATATCGCCGTGGAGAAGTGCGCCGGCTGTCACGAGAAGGCCGCGCGGACCTACCGGGGGACCTATCACGGGAAGGCGACCCGGTTGGGCTCGCCCGCGGCGGCCACGTGCGCGGAGTGTCACGGGGCCCACGGGATGCTGCCCCTGGATGACCCGCGATCGCGGGTACACGGTGACAACCTGATCGCCACCTGTGGCGATTGCCACGATTACGTACGGCCCGCGTTCGTGGAATACGACTCCCATCCGGAGCCCATGAACCCTGATCGCAACCCGTACATCTTCTGGTCTTTCGTGTTTATGAACACGCTCCTGATCGGGACGTTGGGCGTGTTCGGGCTCCACACGCTGCTCTGGTGGATCCGGGTCATGATCGATCGCAGAAAGGGTGTAGAGCACCACGGAGGCAACGGTGAGTGAGTCGACGGAGGTACGGGAACAGGACCTACCCCTGGACTCGGCCCAGCGGGGCCATGGCCCCTTCATCTGGCGGTTCGACACGTGGGACCGGCTGTTCCACGCGTTCGCCATCATCTCGTTCTATACACTGATCCTGACGGGGATCCCGCTGCGGTTCTCGTGTGCGCCGTTCAGCGAGCCGCTCATGACGTTCTGGGGCGGTGTGGAGCGCGCCGGGCTGATTCACCGCTCGGCCGCGGCGTTCATGATCGGGTACACGCTGGTCCACATCGTGTACATGGCGGTGAAGTTCTTCCGGATGGACGAGAAGTGGCGGTTCTTCTGGGGGAGCGATTCGCTGCTGCCGCACCCGGATGACGCCCGGGACTTCATGCAGCAGTGGAAGTACTACTTCGGGAAGGGCAGCCCCCCGAAGTTCGGGCGGTACGGCTATCTCGAGAAGATGGACTACCTGGGTGAGGTCTGGGGCTTCTTCGTGATCGGCGGCTCCGGCTTCATGCTCTGGTTCCCGGAGTTCTTCGGGCAGTGGATGCCCGGGTGGATGTTCAATGTGGCCACGGTGTTCCACGGGGTGGAGGCCATGCTGGCCGCCGCGTTCCTGTTCACGATCCACTTCTTCAACGTGCACCTGCGGCCGGACAAGTTCCCGCTGGACGCGGTGATGTTCACCGGGCGGGCCACGCTGGAGTACATGGAGGAAGAGCACCCGCGGATGATGGAGGCGATCGAAGCAAAGGCGGACGAACCGGTGTCAGAGCGCCCGGTGAAGGACCGGCGGGCCCCGGCTCCCACGCGAGGGGAGACATTGTTCGCCGCGGTATTCGGCTTCGCCGCCTGGGGGGTTGGACTCGCTACGATTGGGATGGTGCTATGGGCCGTGTTCTGCTGATCGGACTGTTCGTCGCGCTCCTCGGGGCTTGTGAGACCGGGGAGCCGGCCGGCGACGGTGCCGACCGCGCGCACGCCGACCTGGCGTGTGTCGCGTGTCACGAGGGGCCGCGTGGGGAGAGGGGCCGGGCGACGGTGCCGGAGGCGTCGTGCACGGGCTCCGGCTGCCACGAGCGAGGCGGGCCTCAGGAGGTGCAGCACGCTACGGTGACGTTCCCACACCGTGACCACGCTCCGGGCCATGAAATCCAGGCGACGTGCGCGGGCTGCCACACCCACGAGACGGGTGATGCGCCGCTGGAGGCGTCGGTGGACGCGTGTGCCCTCTGTCACGTGACCGAGGTGACGAGTTCGGCGGCACAGGAGTGCCGTCTCTGTCACGTGAACCCGGATCATTCGGAAGCGACCAACCAGGGCGTGGTGGTGGCCCACTCCGAGCTGCCGTGGCTGGACGTGGGCTGTGTACGCTGTCACTACGATGTGTCCGCTCCTCGGACCGAGGTCTCGGGGCTGAAATGTCGGGAGTGCCATGACGACATGGCGGTGTTGAACGAGGCGGCGGTGGGCCGGGATCTGCACCCGATTCACGACGGCGTCACATGCACATCGTGCCACGAGCGCGACCTCCACGAGGTCCAGGCCATGAGCTCGGTGGTCCAGCTGGTCTGCTCCGATTGCCATGCGCGGGAGCACCAGGTGCCGGTGGAATCGGAGGGCTGGGCGAACGGCGAGATGTGCGTGACCTGTCATCAGGGGGTGCACTCGGCGCAGCAGCGCCTCGTCCTGGGCGTCCGGCCGGACCGTGGCGTGACGCCCAGTGCCAAGTTCCTGGCGGGGATCACCTGCCGATCGTGCCACATCCCACCGCCCGCCCGGCGGGCGGAAGACCCGATCCGGGGTCAGGCCGAGTCGTGCTCCGGCTGCCACCCGCCCGAGTACGAGCAGGTGCTCGACTGGTGGCAGGAGGGGCTGGATCTGCGGCTGGCTACCACCCGGGAGTACGTGGCTCGCGCCGAGGCACAGGTGGGCGCTTCGTCCGACAGCGCCCGTGCGCTCCTGGCCATGTCCCGGGAGATGCTGCAGCTGGTGGCGGAGGCGGGCGGGCAGCACAACCTGGAGCTGGCCGACCGCCTCATCCGGGACGCCATCGACAGGGCGCAGCAGGCCTACGCTGTGGCCGGTCGGCCGGCTTCACCCCAGCCCGACCTCGGTCGGCAGCCCCACATGGGACTGTGCTCGTACTGTCACTACGAGTCCACGCGGATGTGGAACCTGCAGGACATGCCGGAGGACTTCCACCGGACCGTGTTGGGGCAGCCGGAATAGAATAGGGGGACCCCGCGGATGGCTTTCGGCGACGGCGTGAGTGGCCCAGATTGCCGGTGGCGGTCCGTACCCAGGCCTCTGAGCAACACCCGGAGAAAGATATGAGACGGTTGACGGTCCTATTGGCGGCGGCACTCCTCATCGGCTGTGGCGAGACGCCGGATCAGGCGGCGGATCTCGTGCTTCGCAACGGCCACGTGGTGACTATGGATTCCACGCTGCCGGAAGCGGAAGGGGTCGCCGTGCTCGGCGATCGGATCATGCACGTGGGCCCGGACCGTGAGGTGCGAGCGTACATCGGTCCGGAGACTGAGGTGATCGACCTGGAGGGTCGGCTCCTGATCCCGGGCTTCATCGAGGGGCACGGGCACTTCATGAGCGTGGGCAACGCCCAGCTGAACCTGGACCTCACCACGGCCCGGACGTGGGACGACATCGTGGCCATGGTCGAGGCGGCGGCGGCCGACGCGGAGCCGGGGGAGTGGATCCTCGGTCGCGGCTGGCACCAGGAGAAGTGGGACCGGGTTCCGGAAGACGCGGTGGAGGGGGTCCCGACGCACCGGCGGCTGAGCGCAGTGGCGCCGGAGAACCCGGTGGTGCTGACCCACGCCAGCGGGCACGCGGCGCTGGTGAACGCCCGGGCGATGGAGCGGGCCGGGATCGATCGTCAGTACCGGCCGCCGGAGGGCGGCGAGGTGGTGCGAGACGCACAGGGTGAGCCCACGGGGCTCCTGCGCGAGAACGCGCAGGAGCCAGTGGGCCGGGCGCGTGCCCGTTCGGAAGCGGGTCAGAGCGTGGAGGAGCGGGAGGCCCAGTTCCGCCGGGTGGTGGAGCTGGCGGCCCGGGAGGCGCTCTCGAAGGGGATCACCACGTTCCACGACGCGGGCGCGGGGTTCGGCACCATCGACGGCTACCGCCGGCTGGCGGAGGCGGGCGAGCTCCCGATCCGGCTCTACGTCATGGTCCGGGTGCCGAACTCCGAGCTGGAGGTGAAGCTGCCGGACTACCGGATGATCGGTGTGGGTGAGAATCACCTGACGGTACGCTCCATCAAGAAGCAGATCGATGGGGCGTTGGGCGCCCATGGCGCGTGGATGCTGGAGCCGTACACCGACATGCCCACGAGCACGGGGCTGGTGCTGGAGCCGGTCCAAGAGATCGAGCGGACGGCGGAGCTGGCCATGGCGCACGGGTTCCAGCTGAACACCCACGCCATCGGCGACCGGGCGAACCGGGAGGTCCTGGACATCTACGAGCGGGCGTACGCGGCGCATCCCGAGGTGGAGGACCCCCGGTGGCGGATCGAGCACGCGCAACATCTGCACCCGTCGGACATTGAGCGGTTCGGCGAGCTGGGCGTGATTGCCGCGATGCAGGGGGTGCACGCCACGTCGGACCGGCCGTGGGTGCCCACGCGGCTGGGCCAGGAGCGTACGGACAACGGCTCGTACCGCTGGCAGGACCTGTGGCAGACGGGTGCCGTGGTGACCAACGGGACCGATGCGCCGGTGGAGGACGTGGACCCGATCCCGAGCTTCTGGGCGACCATCACGCGAGAGCTACCCGACGGCTCGGTTTTCGACCCGGACCAGCGGCTGACCCGGGAGCAGGCGCTCCGCACGTACACGGTGAACAACGCGTACGCGGCGTTCGAGGAGGAGCTGAAGGGTTCGCTCACGCCCGGCAAGCTCGCCGATATGGTGGTTCTGTCCCGGGACATCATGACCGTGCCTGAGGACGAGGTCCGTGACGCCGAAGTGGAGTATACGATCGTCGGCGGGAAGGTGGTCTACGAGCGGGCCGGCGACGGCTGACCGACGCAGGCGCCGGCGCAGCGTCGCCGGCGCCGTTCTCGGGGCCGCATCCGGGGGCGTACCGCCCGGATGCGGCCCCCTGTCCATCGCGGTGCGGGGCAACGCCCTACCGATGGCCACGGGACTCGCCCGACTGACGTCGGGGGTGGTGGCCCGTTATCTTGCGGTTGTCCTCCCGGCCACGGAGCGGCCCCGCCCACGTGGCCGTGTCCGCTACGGTTTCCAGCCACATTCATGACGCCGGATCCTCAGCCCCAGTCGAACGATACCGACCGGTCGGCTCTCACCGAGCGCCTCCTGCGGGTCCCTCTCTTCTACAAGATCCTGGTGGCGAACGCGGCCATCGTTCTGGTCTTCTCCCTGCTGGCCACATGGCTGGCTGTGACGCTGGGTCGGGTGCAGTCGTCCATCCCGCCGATGGTGGCGGTGGCAGTGGCCGGGGCGGTGGTGAGCATCGCGGTGAACGCCGTCATCATCCAGCTTGCCCTTGAACCGCTGCGGCTGCTGAAGCGGACGGTGGACAAGGTGCAGGAGGGTGAGGTGGATGCCCGGGTGCCGTCGTCGCCGCTGGCCGATCGGGACATGGAGGGGCTGACCCGGGCCACGAACTCCATGCTCGATCGTCTCGGCGACTATCGGTCGCGTCTCAGGGACGTGGCGGCCAGCGCGCTGAACGCCGCGGAGGAGGAGCGTCGCCGGATCTCGCTGGAGCTGCACGACGACGCCTCCCAGCGGCTCGCGGCGATCCTCATGCGGCTTCGGCTTGCCCGGGGCCTCGATGACGCCGAGGCGAAGGACACGGTGCTGGAGGAGGTGCGCCGGGAGCTGGCGGAGGCGGCGGACGGGCTCCGCCGGTATGCCCAGGGGCTGCGTCCGCCGGCGCTGGACGAGCTGGGGCTCGGGCCGGCCATCGAGTCCCACGTGCGCCACATCGCGGACGCGGCGGTGGCGCCGGTATCGGTCCATACGGAGGGTGTGGGCCGCCTGGAGTCACCGGAGGCGGAACTGGCGCTCTATCGGATCATCCAGGAGGCCATCACCAACGCGCTGCGCCACAGCGCCGCCCGCAGTATCGATGTGAAGCTGGAGCGGTGCGACGGCGTGGTGGTGGCCACCGTCTCCGATGACGGGGTGGGCTTCGATGTGGGCGCGGTGCTGGAGCGTCATGACGGAGAGCACGGACTCGGGCTGTTCGGGATGCGGGAGCGGGCGGAGTACGTCGGGGGCCGCGTGGAGGTCGACAGCACCATGGGGCAAGGGACGACGGTTCGTGCCGCGGTCCCCGCAGCGGGCGCCGCTGCGTCGCTTCCCGACGATCCGTTCGGCTGAGCTGCGCGGGGCTGAGCCGCGCGGTGGCTACTGCTCGGCCCGCAGCAGTCCCGTCTGGAGTGCGAAGCGAACCAGCTCGGAGCGGTGGCGGAGCTGGAGCTTGTCCATGATGCGGCTCCGGTAGGTGTCCACCGTCTTGGGGCTGATGAAGAGCTTCTCCCCGATCTCGCTGGAGCTGAAGCCCTCGGCGGTCATGGCCAGGACGTCGCGCTCCCGCTCTGTGAGTTTGCTCAGCGGGCCGCGCATCTCGTCGGCGTCGGCGTCCTTGTAGCGTTCGAGGAGGAGCTTGGCGGCGCTGGGGTAGAGGAAGACCTCGTCGCGTGCCACGGTCCGGATGGCGTGGGTCAGGTCCTCATCGGCGCTGGTCTTCCGCACGAACCCGCTGCCCCCGGCATCGAGGACGGGGAGGAGGAACTCCTCCTCGGCGTGCATGGTCAGCACGAGCACCTTCGTGGGGAGGTCCATGGCGGCGACACGGCGGGTGGCTTCCATGCCGCCCATCCCCGGCATGGATAGATCCATGACCACGATGTCGGGCTCCAGCTCCTTCACCTTGGCAATGGCGTCCTCGCCGGTATCGGCTTCACCGACCACCTGCAGGTCGGGCTCCGCGTCGAGGAGTGATTTCAGCCCGGCACGCAGCACGCCGTGGTCATCGGCGAGGAGGATCGTGATGTTCTTGGGCATCGCGGCCATCCAGAGAGTATTCCCGTTGATTCGCGGCCCAATGTAGTGGGGTTGGGTGCGATTTACCACCCACGGGTCTGCGAGCTCAGCTGCTGCGGCCGTCGGCGGGGAGCTCGAAGAAGAAGGTGCTGCCCTGTCCCTGCCCACTTTCCACCCGGACCGTGCCGCCGTGGGCCTCGGTGAGCCCCCGGGCGATGGAGAGGCCCAGCCCCACACCGTGACTGCCCTGCTGTTGGGCCTGCCAGAACCGGTCGAAGACGCGGTCGAGCTCGTCGGCTGAGAGGCCGGGGCCGGTGTCCCGGACCCAGAACCGCACGCCGTCCCCTGTGGGCTCGGCGCCCACGGTCACGGTCCCGCCGGCCGGGGTGAATTTGAGGGCATTGCCGATGAAGTTGGAGAAGATCTGGTGGACCCGGTCGGCGTCCACCCGGATCGTCTCCGGGAGCGCATCGGCCAGCGACTCCTCCAGAGTGACGTCCCGCTCCTCGGCGACCCCCTTCAGCGCCCGCGCTGCCCGGTCTACCAGCTCCGTGACCCGCTCCGGGCGGCAGACCAGCCGCAGCCGGCCGGACTCGATCCGGCGGATCTCCAGGAGGTCGCGGATCAGTCGCTCCATCTGTCCGGCGGCTTCCCGGATCGAGGCGACCTGCTCCCGGGCGGCGTCGACCTCCCCGGCCTCCAGGAGCCGGTCCATCACGCGGGCGGCGACGCGGATGGCGCTGAGGGGATTGCCCAGGTCGTGGGAAACGACGCTCAGCACCTCGTCACGGGCGGCCACGGCGTCCCGGGCCTCCCGGTAGAGGCGTGCGTTGTCGACCGCCAGTGCGGCCCGGCGGCCGAGCTCTTCGGCGAGGATCACGTCATCGGCGCCGAACGGTCGGGTCGGGTCGGCGGAGACGAGGGTGAAGGCGCCGAGGGTCCGTCCGCGAGCCACCAGCGGTACCACCAGTACGGAGACGATTCCCAGGCGGCGGAGGAGTGCCAGGTGCTCATGGTCGGCCACGATGCCGCGGACGAAGTCGTCGGATACGGATTCGATCCGCTCGGGTTCGCCCGTCTCCAGCACGGTGAGCGATGGGTGGGGTCGGGTCTGCTCGGGCGGATAGTCCTTCAGGCGCTGGGCGAGCTCGTCGAGGGCGGGATCGGTGTGGGCGGCCTGGATGCGGGTCAGGCCGCCGTTGTCGACCACGTCGATGACACACCAGTCGGCCAGGTGGGGCAGGGCGATCCGGGCGAGCCCCGCCATGGTGTTTTCGTAGTCGAGGGAACGGGCCAGCACCGAGCTGGCGTTGGCAAGGAATCGTTGGGTCTGCTCGGCCTTCTTCTGCTCCGTGACGTCCCGGAGCACCACGGTAAAGATGCGGCCGGTCGGCGTGTCGAGGCGGGAGATGGAGGCCTCGGCGGGGAACTCCCGGCCGTCCTTGCGGAGGCCCGCGATCTCCCGCCGCTGGCCCATGTGCCGGGCAGACTCGGGCCCCTCGGCGAACCGCTCGAGGTGCTGGAAATGGGTAGTCCGGAAGCGCTCGGGGAGGAGGATGTCGAGTGACTCGCCGAGTACCTGTTCGCGGTTGTAGCCGAAGATCTCCTCGGCGCCGCGGTTGAAGAGGAGGATGGACTGGTCCTCGTCGACCGAAATGATGGCGTCGGCCGCGATCTCGACGATACGCTCGAACCGCTCGCGGCCCAGTGCGCGAGGATCGTCGAGGTCCGGGTCGGACTTCGGCTGCCCGGGTAGGAGCCGCCGGAGTAAGGAATAGATGCTCACGGGTTCTGCACGGTGGACTTCGCCTGGCGAAGAAGATACGGGAAACGGACCCGGCGGTCGAGTGACGGGGCGCAGGCCGGTCCAGCGCGTCTCGAGCCGGAAAGCGCCGGGAGTGAAGGGGCCGCGGTCGGCCGCGGCGCACGAAGGGTACGACCTGCCTGGTCCCCGGGGCGGCGTGTTCCGTCCCGACACGCGGGTCTGGCGGTAGGCGCCCGGTTCAGCCCCGGAAGCTGGAGAAGAGGGGGAGGAGGAGGAAGACGGGGAGCGCGGAGACGAGGGCCACGAGCACCACGCGGGTGGCCCACCACCGGATGTGGGGACCGGCCCCTTCGAGACACTCCCGGCACCGTCGCTTGTGGCGTTCGAAGAGGCGGACCATCTCGCCGAGGCCGTAGCTGACGCCGGTGACGTAGACCAGCGCGAGCATGGCCCACGCCGCGGGCGTGAGTCCCAATGCCGCCGCACCTCCGGCCACGACGGTCAGGAGCGCGGACACGGCAGCCGTCCACCGGAACAGGATCTCCGCACGACTTCGCATGCCCCTAGTATATGGCACGCCCGCCCCGAATGCGGGTATCCGGTTTCGGAGCCATGACAAGAAACAGGGTTGGTCCCGGGCGATGACGAGGCGGTGGTGGATCGTGCTGTTCACGGTCGCGGCACTGGCGGCGGGAGCGCTGCCGGCGGTCGCGCAACGCGGCATGATCGTGGGGGAGGTCCGGACCATGGACGGGATGGCGGTGCCGGTGGCCGAGGTGTCGCTGCGCCAGGACGACACGGTGGTGCGGCGGGCGGTGACGGATGGGACCGGCGTGTTTCGGTTCCCGGGGCTCCTGCCCGGCGAGTACCGGGTCCGGGTCGACGCGCTGGGATACGCCCCGTTCGAGCGGGCCGTGACGGTGGAGGCCGGCGCTCCGGTCAGGGTGACCGCGGCGCTCGAGGCGGCGGCGCTGGAGGTGGAAGGCGTACGGGTGCGTGCCCGACGCCAGCTGGCTCGATTCGAGGAGGACGTGGGTGCCACGGTGGTGGAGCTGGCCGGCGCCGACATCGAGCGGCTGCCGGGGCTGGCCGAAGCCGACGTGCTCCGGGCCGTGGAGGTCCTGCCGGGCGTGGTCTCGACCTCGGACTTCTCCGCGTCGTTCAACGTACGGGGCGGCGCGGCGGACCAGAACCTGATCCTGCTCGACGGGATCCCGATCTACAACCCGTTCCACCTGGGCGGGCTGTTCAGCGTGTTCAACGCCGACATGGTGGGCCGGGCGGAGCTGCTGGCCGGCGGGTTCCCGGCCAGGTACGGGGGGCGGGTCTCGTCGGTGCTGGACGTGCGGACCGATGCCGGCGACGGTGAGCTCGGCGTGGATGCCGGCGTGTCCCTCCTCGCCTCGCGGGCTGCCGTCTCCGGGGGGCTGCCCCGGGACTGGACCCGGAAGCTGGGGCTCGGCCCCGTGAACGCCCGGCTCTCGTTCCGGCGCTCGTACTTCGACGTGCTGCTGAGCCCGTTCTTCGACTTCCCGTACCACCTGACGGATATCCAGGGCGCCGCGGAAGTGTGGACGAACAACGGGGTATGGACCCTGACCGGCTATACCGGCGAGGACGTGCTGGACCTGCGCCGCTCGGCGGACTTCCCGCTCCCGTTCCGACTGGACTGGGGCAACGAGATCGGCGGTGTGCGGTGGCGGGGGCTGCTGGCGGGATTGAACGTGGACGGTCGGGTCTCGTCGTCGTCGTTCGAGACCAGCATCGGGTTCCCGGACTTCGAGGATACGCGGATCGGGAGCCGGATCTCGGACATCCGGGGCGGGCTCGACCTGGGGATCCCGCTGGGTACCGCGGAGCTGGGCGTGGGCGGCGAGCTGGTCCGGGTCACGTTCGACAACGGTTTCGAGAGCGGCGGGACCGTCTTCCAGGCCAACGCCGACCGGGGCTGGCTCACGGCCGGGTACGCGCAGCTCGAGTGGGGATCGGCCCGCTGGCGGGTGGAGCTGGGGGGGCGCGTGGATGTGTGGGACCCGGAGTCGGCCGAGCCGTTCATCGAGCCGGCGCCCCGCCTCGCGGTGAAACGGTTCCTGGGCGATGCCGTGGCGGTGAAGCTGTCGGCGGGCCGCTACACCCAGGCGCTGCACTCGCTTCGCGACGAGGAGGTCCCCATCGGGATCGACCTGTGGGTCACCGCCGGCGCCCGGGCCCCCGTGGTGGTCTCCGACCAGGCCCAGCTGGGGGTGGAGGTGGCCGCCGAGTCGTGGACGGGGACCGTGGAGGCGTACTACCGGACCTTCGAGGGCGTGATCACCGTGAACGGGGCCGATGACCCGAACACCCCCGACGACGACTACCTGGCGGGCTCCGGCACGTCGTACGGGCTGGACCTGCTGCTGCGCCGCGAGCCGGCGGAGGACCGGGCGGTGGACGGCTGGATCGCCGTGTCACTGCTCCGTGCGCGGCGCACCTTCCCGGACCCGTTCAGCGCGCTGGACCGCACGGTGACCTACCCGCCGATCTACGACCGCCGGGTCGACGTCGACCTCGTGCTCCGCTACCCGCTCCCCGGCGCGATCGAAGGCGGCTTCCGGTTCAACTTCGGCAGCGGGCTCCCGTACACCCGGCCGGTGGGCGCCTACCCGGTGTGGTCGTACCAGGTGGCGGACGGGCAGCTGGTGCCCCAAGACGCCGGACAGGATGATGACCAGGTGCCGATCGCCGTGGTCCTGGGTGACCGGAACACCGAGCGCTACCCGGCCTACCACCGGCTCGATGTGAGCTTCCGGAAGCGGTACGAGGCGCGGTGGGGCACGATCACCCCGTTCCTCGACCTGCTGAACGTGTACAACCGGCGCGACAACGTGCTCTTCTACTTCTTCGACTACGAAGCCGACCCGGCGATCCGGACCCGGGTCTCCATGCTCCCGGTCGTCCCGACCGTCGGGGTGGAGGTCCGCTTCTGATGGCGACGACGACGCGGCGTCCGGTGCGCCGGGGGCCCGGTCCCTCCCGGCTGCGGCAGGTGCTCCGCCTCCCGGTCTGGGCGGCGATCCTCATGGCGTCGGCGGCGTGCGAGCTCACGTCGGTGGAGGAGATCGAGCCCGAGGATGTGGTGGTGGTGGAAGCGTACCTGCGGCCGGGCGGTACACAGGAGGTGTTCGTGCATCGGACGCTCCCCGGCCAGGACGGCTCGCTGCGCGTGGACGGTGCCACGGTCGAGCTGGTCGGAGCGGACGGCCGGGGTGGCGAGCGACGTTCGCGGCTGCAGGTCACGAACACCACCGAAGAGTGCGCCTCGCCCGCCGCGCTGCTGGGCGGGCCGGCCGGAACCTGCTACCTGGGACTGTTCTCGGCCTCGCCCAACCAGGAGTACGGGCTCGAGGTGACGACCGCCGACGGTCGACGACTCGAGGGTACGACCACCATGCCGGGCGACTTCGGGATCCGCGTTCCCACCGCCGACACCTGCTCGCTGGAAACCGACCGGCTGGACATCACCTGGACCCAGGCCGAGGGGGCGTGGTCGTATCAGGTGGTGGCCCGGTTCACCGGGCTCGCTGAGGGGCTGGCGGCCCTCGGTGTGGAGGATCCGCCCGACGAGCTGGAGCTCACCGGGCTGGCCATCGGACGGGCGGATACCACCATCGTCTTCCCCAACGAGTTCGGCGTGTTCGACCGGTTCACCATGGACCCGGCGGTGCTGCTGGCGCTGCAGCAGGGGTTGCCGGGCGGCGCTTCGGCCGACATCGTCGTTGCGGCTGGGGACGAGAATTTCGTGAACTGGGTCCGGGGCGGGAACTTCAATCCGTCGGGCCAGGTTCGGGTCCCCAGCATCGTGGGGGACGGGACCGGCGTGTTCGGGTCGCTGGTGACCCGGCGAGTCACCGTCCTCAGCCAGACCCCCGGCTACCCGTTCTGCCAATGACGCCAGACACCGACGCCAATCGCGAGCGAGTCCGAGCCCTCCAGGCCTTTGCCAAGGACGTGGACGTGCTCCCGATCCTCGTCCAGCGCGACCCGGACCCCGATGGGATGGCCAGCGCCATGGGGGTCCGGCGCCTGCTGAACCGGGAGGACGAGGGCAGCCCGATCATCAGTCTGGGGGAGGTGACCCGTCCGGAGAACCGGCGGATGGCCGAGCTCCTGGGGCTCCAGGTGGTGCGGGTGAGCCGGGCGGAGCTGAACGGTCTCCGGAAGGTGGTGACCGTGGACACACAGCCTGGCCCGCCGGAGCCCGAGTCCCGGACGCAGTACGCCGTTATCGACCATCACCCGGTCCGGGAAGGCTGGGAGGCCGAGTTCGTCGATATCCGGCCGCTCATGGGCGCGGCGGCCACCATGGTCACCCAGTACCTGCGTGCCACCGGCGAGGGGCTGGTGACGCCCCGACTGGCCACTGCGCTGCTGTACGGGATCCGCACCGACACCGAGGTACTGCGCCGCGGCGCCACCCCGGACGATGTGGAGGCGTACGCCTTCCTCCAGGGGATGGCGGATCAGGAGCTGCTCCGGAAGATCGGACGCCCCGCGTTCTCCGAGCGCGGGATCCGGGCGCTGGGGCGTGCCCTGGCGGGGTTGGAGGTGGACGGTCACCTGGCGGTAGCATACGCCGGCCGGCTGGACGACCCGTCGTCGCATGTGCTTCCGAGCCTGGCGGATTTCCTCCTGATGATCCAGGGCGTGGCGTGGTCCGCGGCGGCGGGGCTCGTGGAGGGCCGACTGGTCATGAACCTTCGGCGGGTGGGTGGTGAGCGGGGCGCCGGCGAGCTGGCCCGGGAGCTAGCGGAGGAGGAGGGCGCCGGGGGCGGTCATCACGCCATGGCGCGGGTCACGATCGCCGTCCCTCCCGACCGGTTCACGGTGGAGCCCGGCGACCCCGAGGCCACGACGTGGGTGCTCGACCGGGTCCGGGCAGGGATCGAAGAGATCCGCGGCCTCACACCAGATGGACCATCCGGTGGATAGCGCGGACGAACCGAGCGGCTTCCATTACCATAGAGGGCGTAGGGAGCCGGCGCTCACGGAACGAGTGAGCGAAAAGGCCGGTCACGACGGCGTGTCGGATCCGGGCTGCGGGTAGGGCTCGTCGCAGTCGGATTAGCTCCGTCCATGGCATGAGCCGGTCGTCGCGGCCGTGGGCCAGGAAGACGGGCACGGGGACCCGGGCCAGATAGGGCGCCGGGTCCAGGACCGGGTCCTGTTCCAGCGCGGCCTGCGCCAGCCGGTCCGCCAGCGTATCGAGTCGGGCCCGCTCCACCGGGGTGCGAGAGGCGTCGGTGGGGGGCGCGATAAGATCGAAGAACTCCTGCTGCCGACCGTCGAGAGACGACCGGGCCTCCTCCTTCAACGGGTTGGTGGCCGGCTCCCAGGCCATGAGCTTCCGTCGGCCTACTTCCCGGGCCAGCCGCAGCAGCGCGGCGGCCAGAGCGCCATCACCTCGGTGCTCGGGGATGCCGGTGAGATAGTTGCCGGCGAAGATCCAGCGGCCGTACGGGTCCGGATCCAGGTGGTGCGCCTCGCCGTCCAGCTCATGATCGCCAAGGAAAGCGAAGCGAAGCGTCCGACGCAGGTCGGCGTACCCACCCCACGAGGTCACGGCCGCCAGGTGACCCTCCAGCGCCGGCTCCGTAGCGGCCACGAGGGCGTGCGTCCCACCGAAGGAGAACCCGATCACGCCGGTCCGGCCTGGCGCCGTAAAGGGACGGCCATCGAGATCCAGGACCGCTGCCTGGATGGTCTCGACTGCGGTCTCCGGCGCTACGTGGAGGGCGCGCCATTCCGGGATATCCGGCACCAAAACGGCGGCGCCGGACGCCGCCAGCGCCCGGGCGATAGCTTCGAGGGACTCGTGCGCGCGGCCCCGGTGCGTCAACCCGTGGAGTGCGACCCAGCCCGGCAGCGTGGACCCGCCTGGATGGTAGAGGGTGGCCGGGAGCTCCCGGCCACCCCGGCGGTAGGTGGTCTCCTCCCGCACCACGGCCGACTCCCGGCGGAAGAGGAACTGACGGAGGAATCGCACGGTCGAGGGCATGGGCGGTAGGATAGCCCTGCGTCACCTGACGGGGTAGCGGGGCGTACCGCCGGCGCGCTTGCCCGGGGGCACGGGGTGAGGCAACGTGAGGCAGACGAACACCAGAGCCGGAGACTGTGTCATGAGCCAGAACCGACGGGAGTTCCTCACCACGGCCGTGGGCGCGGCCGCCGCGACGGCCGCGGGCGTACCACTGGGCGGGGAGCGGGCGTCCCATGCGCCCGGCGTCGGCGGCGCCGACCCCCGTTCCGGGCCGGCCGTGGACCTCGATACGCTTCCCGGCCTCCTCGCCGGCGCCGACGCAGGCGATGCGGCGTTGTGGGACGTGGTGCGGGCCCAGTTCATGATCCCTGATGACCGGCTGTTCATGAACCCGGCCACGCTGGGGCCGCAGCCGCGGGCGGTGGTGGACGCCGTGATCGACCACACCCGTCGCACGGCGGAGACGTACCCGCCTCGTACCGACTGGGACGCGCTGAAGGGGCGGGTCGGGCGGCTCCTGAACGCCGACCCCGCGGGGCTGGTCTTCCCCCGGAACACCACCGAGGCCATGAACTTCGTGGCCCAGGGGCTGGAGCTGAAGCCCGGGGACGAGGTGCTGACCACCGACCATGAGCACATCGGCGGGCTCTGCTGCTGGGAGCTGCTGGCCGCGCGCCGCGGCGTGTCGCTGCGGCAGCTCCCGCTCCCGGTGCCGGCCACGTCGAAAGCGGAGCTCGTGGACCTTTTCCGCGACGCCGTCACCGATCGGACCCGGGTCATCTCCATCAGTCACGTCACCTTCACCAACGGCACCACCATGCCGGTGCCGGAGATCGTGGCGCTGTGCCGGGCGCACGGGCTCATCTGCGTGGTGGACGGGGCCCATCCGCCGGGGATGATGCGGGTCGACATGGAGGCGCTGGGACCGCCGGACTTCTACGCGTCATCGCCCCACAAGTGGCTCGGCGCGCCCCAGGGGACGGGGCTGCTGTGGATGGCTGATGAGTGGCGGACTCGGCTCTGGCCCACCGAGGCGTCCGGCGGCTGGGACGACCGCTCGCTGGGCGCCCACCGGTTCAACCATCTGGGAACCATGGACGGCTCCCGGCTCGCGGGGCTCGACGCCGCCGTCCGGTTTCACGACGCGGTGGGCACCGATCGGGTGGAGGCCCGCACGCGAGCCCTGCGGCGCCGGCTGCGCGACGCGCTCGAGTCGCTGCCGGGGATCACGATCGCCACGCCGGCCGGTGACACGCTCTCGGCGGGCGTCGTGTCTTTCAGGCTGGATGGTGTGGAATCGCTGGAGCTGCAGCGAAGGCTGGCACGGGCGGCGAAGGTGCGGACGCGGGTCGTCGCCGAGTACGGCTACGGCTGGATGCGGCTGTCGCCGCACATTTACAACACGGAAGGGGAAGTGGACCGCGTGGTGGAGGTGATCCGGGCGGTTCGCTGACGCGCACCGCCGGCGGGGCGCCTCGCTTCGCTCGGCGCCGGCTGGGGACGTTCGGGCTTCGTCGCGATGGGCCTGATTCGAGGCTCGTTAGGTTCGCGGGGTTTCTTGGGCGCTCACTTCGTTCGCGCCGGGGCCCGCCACCACCTCTCCTCACCTCTCGTTCAGTACTTTCGCTCGAGCCAGCCCCTGGTACGGGCTCGGGAAATTCCCTCGAAGTGGATGATCCGACGGGTCAGGGATTTGACTGCGGAGAGCAGGAGGCGCCGGATCCGGATCTCCTGGTCGATGCTGATCACTTCGCGTCGTCCGAGCACGACCGTTGCTGCGGCCGTTTCGGTAGCGGAGCGCCGGTCGTACCGGTAGAACCGAGCTTTGTCCCCAGGACTGTGCTCTCCCTGAGCCTCCCCCGTGTTGGTAGCGACGGAGAAGCTCGACTTGCCGACCTGCGTGGCAGCCCAGGGGCGATCATCCCGGAGCTGATCGGCGATCGGGTCCCCGAGGACGGCGATTTCCACGGCAATCTCGAAGACCTCGTCATCTTCGAAGTCGAACCGCTCGATGTCCGGCGGCAGCCGGTCATTCTCGGGGGTTTGTGCTTCCGTCATGGGCGTAAGATCGCCTCCGGGGAATCCCCGGGGAATGGCGGGATGGGACGGGTACCAAGCGAGTTCGGGACGGCTGCGAGCATAGCGAGCCCACGCGAACGAAGTGAGCGCTCACAACCCCGCGAACCTAACCCGCCGTGAACCCGGCCACCCACAACGAGGCCGCGGCCTCCCCAGCCGGCGCCGAGCGAAGCGAGGCGGCCTCGCCAGCCCGCAGCCTAATACTCCGCCAGCTCCCGGATCGCGGCCAGCACATCGTCGGCGTTCGGCAGGATCGCGGCCTCGAGCTGCGGGCTGTACGCCACCCAGGTGTCGAGGCTGGCCACCCGCTTCACGGGGCCGTCGAGCCACTCGAAGACGTCGCTGGCGATGCGGGCGCTGATCTCGGAGCCGATCCCCCAACTCAGTGAGTCCTCGTGGGCCACGATCACCCTGTTGGTCTTCTTCACGCTCTCGGCGATGGTGTCCATATCGAGGGGGCTTACCGTGCGCAGGTCGATGACCTCCACACTCACGCCGTCCTCCTTCTCGGCCTGGGCGGCGGCGTCGAGGGACCGCTTCACCACGGCGCCGCACGTTACCACCGTGAGGTCTGTCCCTTCCCGGACCACCCGCGCCTTCCCGAACGGGACCATGTAGTCGGGCCCGGGATACGGGCTCTTGTTGTGGACCTGGCGGTAGAGGTGCTTGTGCTCGAGGAAGATGACCGGGTCGTCGCTGCGGATAGCGGTCCGGAGCAGCCCGGCGGCGTCCAGGGCGTTGGAGGGCATGACCACGCGCAGCCCCGGCGAGTGGGTGAAGAGCGTCTCGCCGGTCTGGCTGTGATAGATGCCGCCGCCCTTCAGGTAGCCGCCGTAGGTGGTCCGGATGACGACGGGTGCCTTCCACGTCCCACCGCTCCGATAGCGCATGGTGGCCAGCTCGTTTCGGATCTGCATGAACGCGGGCCAGATGTAATCGAAGAACTGGATCTCGACCACGGGCTTGAGCCCCCGCAGCGCCATCCCGATGGCCCGGCCCACGATGTTCGCCTCGGCCAGTGGCGAGTTGAACACGCGGGTGCTGCCGAACTTCCGCTGAAGTCCCCACGTCACCTTGAAGACGCCGCCCTTGCCCTTCACCTCCTCGAGGTTCTCTTCCCGGCTGGCGTCGGCCACGTCCTCGCCGAACACCACGATCCTCGGGTCCCGCTCCATCTCGTCGCGCATGCACGAGTTGAGGAGGTCCACCATGGTGGTCTCGTCACCCTCCAGCTCGGGCGCGGTGTCGAAATCGTCGCTGGTGGGATCGACCTCCTCGCTGTAGAGCCAGCGCATGGCGGTCTCCGGCCCGGGCTGGCTCTGCTCCAGCGCCCGGTCCACGGCGTCGTTCAGCTGCTCGGCCACCTCCTCCTCGATGGCATCGAGTTCGTCGGCGGTGGCGATCCCCTCACCCTCCAGGTACGCTCGGTACGTGACCAGCGGGTCCCGCTTCGCCTCCTCCTCCCGCTCCGCCTCCGTCTTGTACATCCGTTCGTCATCGGACATGGAGTGGGAGTACGGCCGGATCACGTGGGCGTGCAGGAGCGCCGGCCCCTTCCGCTCCCGGGCGTAGCCGATGACCTTCTCGGCCGCCTCGAGGCTCTTCAGCACGTCGGTGCCGTCCACCTCCTCGACCAGCAGGTCCGGGAAGTTGGCCACGATGTCGCTGACCTTCCCGCCGGCGGTCTGGACCTCCACGGGGACGGAGATGGCGTAGCCGTTGTCCTCCACCAGGAAGACGACGGGCAGCTTCAGGTTCGACGCCGTGTTCAGCGCCTCCCAGAACTCACCCTGGGAGGTCTGGCCCTCGCCGGTGGTGACGAGGACGACCTCGTCGTCTTCGAACTCCTCGACCTTCTCCCGCATCTCGTCCAGGAGCCCCGCCCGGTACGCGCCCTCGGCGGTGCCGACGGCCTGGAGGAACTGGGTCCCGGTGGGCGATGACGTGCTGACAATGCGCAGGTCCCGGCGCCCCCAGTGGCTCGGCATCTGACGGCCGCCGCTGGCGGGGTCGCTCTCGGCGGCCACCGCCTGGAGCAGGTGGTCGTACGGGGTCATGCCCAGCGCCTGGCTCAGCGCCCGGTCACGGTAGTAGAGGTAGAACCAGTCGCTGCTGGGCCGGAGGTGATGGGCCATGGCCACCTGGATCGCCTCGTGGCCGGCGCCGGAGATCTGGAAGAAGATCTTGTTCTGGCGCTTCAGGCCGATCTCCTTGTCATCGGTCCGCCGGGCCGTGAACATCTTCCGGTAGAAATCGAGGAGGGCGTCCCGGTCCGGCCCGGTCTGGGTCCCGTTCCCCGATGCGGGGTCGTCCTGCGCGCCTGCTTCCGCGTTGCTGGTGTTGGTTTCCTTCGTGGCCATGGTCGTCCAGGTTGAGTGTGAAGCCCCGATAAGGTACAAGAAAACGCGCTGGACACGCTACCGCCCGGAAGGGAGCGGAACCTCGCACCTTGCCCGGGGATCGGGTATCTTCTCTCATGGTGTGAATCGGGCCACAAACCGGCAAGCCGTGATGCCGACTTCGAGAACAGTGCTGGGAATCGCGAGACAGGCGCTGGGCCGCCCCCGGCTGATGGCAGGGCTGCTCCGGGCCGCGTGGCGGTTCCGCGCCCGTGGCTGGTGGCGGCGTCCGCCGTTCCTGCCCGTGCCGCCCGGCGAGTACCTGGATTGGCGGCTGCACACGGCCTACGGTGATGAAGGGCGAGCGCCCAGCGTGGACGAGCTGAGCCGGTACGTTCGCTGGGCCAACCGGCTCTACGGGAGCCGGCGGGAAGGCGGGCCATGAAACAGCTGCTTCTGGCCTTCCTCCTGCTGACCCTGGCCACCATGACGATCCCGCCGCTGCGGCAGCGGGCGGACCCCCATCTCGAGCGTCTCGGCGAGTTCCTGGGCGAGAAGCTGGAAGGCCCCCTCTCGCCGGTCCTCAACCCGTATCGTCGGCTCAAGTCGCAGTCGGAGATGGGGGAGGCGGTGCGGGAGCTGATCCAGGATCGGAACCAGGGGATGATCCGGCCCCGACCCGACGATTTCCGGGAGTACATGCAGAGGGAGATCGAGGACGAGGACGGTCTCGACGCCTGGGGCAGTCCTTACATCCTGGTCCCGTCGCAGGACAGTGTCGCCATCCACTCACCAGGGCCGGACCGGGAGTACCACACCGAGGATGACGTGGTCGTGAAGATCCGCTACGGCACGCCGGCCTACATGCCCCGGAGGCGTCGCTAGCCGTGTTCCGAGTCGGGCTGACGGGGAACGTGGCCAGCGGGAAATCGTCGGTGGCCCGGGTCTGGGCGGAGGCTGGTGCATCGGTGGTCGATGCCGACGCGCTGGCCCGGCAGGCTGTGGAGCCCGGCTCCCGGGGGCTCGAGGCGGTCCGGACGGCATTCGGCGAGAGCGTCATGGACGGCGACGCCCTCGACCGCGACGCCCTGCGCCGCCGGGTTTTCAGGAACGACGAAGCCCGGGAGCGGCTCGAATCCATCATCCACCCTGAAGTGGCCCGACTCCGGGAACGGGAGGAGGCCCGCTTACGGGAGCGCGGCGTGGACATCGTGGTCCACGACGTCCCCCTCCTCTTCGAGGTGGGCCTCGAGGACGAGTTCGACATGGTCGTCCTGGTGGACGCGCCCCGGAAAACCCGTGAGGAGCGGCTGGTGCGGGAGCGGGGGCTCTCCCGGGACGAGGCCCGGGCCATGATCGACGCCCAGATGCCCGCCGCGGTGAAGCGGGGCCGGGCGGACATGGTCATCGACAACCACGGCACGCTGGAGTCGCTCCGGGAGAAGGCCGAAACGGTTTGGCGCGAGATCCGCCGCAGGGCCGGCGCGGGACACAACGCGTCGGCGGGTTGGGTCCGGGTCGACATGCACATCCACACCCGCAGCTCGTTCGACTGCCTGAGCGACCCCGAAGCCGTGCTCGAGCGAGCCACGGAGCAGGGGCTCCACAGGATCTGCATCACCGACCACGACGAGATCCGCGCCGCCATCGACCTGGCCGAACGGTACCCGGAGCGGATCATCGTGGGCGAGGAGGTGAAGACGGCCGAGGGCGTGGACATCATCGGCCTGTACCTGACCGAGTGGATCCCCAAGGGGACGCCCGCACGGGAGACGTGCGAGCAGATCCGGGAGCAGGGCGGACTCGTCTACGTGCCCCACCCGTTCGCCGGGGGGAAGGGGGGTGGGGGCACCATCCTGCCGGAGATCGAGGACCTGGTACAGGTGGTGGAGGGGTTCAACGCACGGATCCATACCCCCAGGCTGAACGATCGGGCGCAGCAGTGGGCCCGGGCCAGGAACCTGCCGCTGGGCGCCGGCTCCGACGCCCACACGCTGGGCGAGATCGGGAACGGCTACGTGGAGGTGCCGGCGTTCAACAACGAGCCCCGGTCGTTCCTGGCGGCGCTGCAGCGGGCCACGCTCCACGGCACCGAGGCATCCCGGTTGGTCCACCTGGCCAGCACCGTGGCCAAGCTGTGGCCATGACCCGCCGGCCGCCCCGGGGCTCCGAGACACGACGTCGGGGGGGCGCACGCGGCGGCTACGCTCGGACGGTGCCGTGGCTGTCAAGCCTTGCCGGGCCGCCGCCGGTCCTTCTACAGTTGCGGACGTGATCATTTCCATGAACGACCTCCTGGCAGTGCCGGCACACCGGCGTGACGACCTCGCGGTGGTCCTCGAGCTCCTCGACGCGGTGGATGACATTGCGTTGACCACCCACGTCAACGCCGACGGCGATGGCGCCGGCTCCGAGGCGGCGCTGGCGAGCTGGCTCCTGGCCCAGGGGAAGGCCGTGGCCATCGCGAATCCCACCCCGTTTCCCGACAGCTTCCGCTACATGCTGCCGGAGGGCGTCGAGCTCCCCGAGCCCGGTGCGGAGCTGGACAGCCGGGTCCGCGCCGCCGACCTGCTCCTGGTGCTGGATACCGGCGAGCCGGGTCGGATCGGGCGCGTGGCCAAGCTGGTCCGGGAGGACGCCGTGGCCGTGCTCGACCACCACCCGCCCGCCGCAGACGGCATCCCCGGGCCGGGGCTCCGTGACCCGTCGGCGTGCGCCACCGGCGAGCTCGTCTTCGACCTCTTCGTTCAGGCTGACGCCCGGGAGTGGTCCGACGCCATGGTCCAGGGACTCTACGCCGCCATCGAGACCGATACCGGCTCGTTCCGATTCTCCAACACCACGCCCCGGACCCACGCCATGGCGGCCGACCTGATCCGCAGGGGCATCGACCCGGAGGAGGTCTACCGGCGGCTGCACGCCACCGTGTCCATCGAACGCGTCCGGATGCTCCGGCTCGCGCTGAACGGGCTCGATACGGACCCGCACCTGCCGATCACCTGGATCACCGTGCCCCGGCAGGTCACCCACGAGATGGGCGCCACCGCCGACGACCTGGACGGCGTGGTGGAATACGCCCGCAACGTGGAAGGCACGGAGGTCGCTCTGATCTTCCGGGAAACCCTCGATGGCGCCACCAAGGTCTCCTTCCGCTCCAACGGCGGCGTGAACGTGAACGCCATCGCACGGCAATTCGGCGGCGGCGGCCACGTGAAGGCGTCCGGCGCCCTGGTGGGAGGACCGCCGGACGAGGTCAGGCCGAAGGTGCTGGAGGCCGTCCGCAATGCCGTGCGCGACACGGCCGGCGTGGCCGTGAGGCCCGAGACCAACGGGGAGACAGACTCGTGAGTGACTCAACCGGCAGCGACGAACGGGCCGCTGAAGAGCGCCGGTCCAGCGACGCGGGTGACCGGCTCGAGGAGCTGCTCTCCGAGCAACGGGACGAACCCCTCACCGATGCACCCACCCCGTCCGAGTCGTACGACCCCTTCGCTCCACGGCCCGAGCACGACACCGACGACGAAGCGGGCGATGAGGACGACGGCCTGCCCGACGCGCCCCTCTTCGCCCTCCTTCGTACCCTGGCCGAGGAGATCGCGCCCCCCCGCATCGACCGCGTGTGGATCTTCCCGCCCCGTAGAATCGAGGTCGGCGAGACGGCCGTGGTGGTCGTGGCCGCGCTCACCGAGACCGAGGCCGATCGCCGTCGGGTCTACGCCGCCCACTACACCGCGCTCGATGACAGCGACGAGCACCGCCTCGCCGTCGACGAGTACGGCACCGCACCCGCAGACCGCGTCGGCCGCCTCGTCGAAGAGGTCGTGGAGCGGATCAAGGAAGGACCCGCAGGCGCACCCCGCTCGATGCGCGTCGAGGGCGACCAGCGCCGGTGGGATGAGATCCTCCACGAGCTCGCCGAGGAGTACCTGAAGGAGCGGCAGAAGAACTGGGGGATGCGGTGACCCCCGGGCACGTCGGGTCGCCCGGGGTGTACCTGTGATGGCGGCGGCGTCCGGGATTGCGTCGGGCTCGCCCTATAGTAATAATTATTCTCAACAAGAGCCTCAGCACGGATAGTGATGAGTTACGTCCATCTGTTCCGACGGTACCTGCGCGAACAGGGCCTGCCGGTCACGCAGCAGCGGGAGGCTGTGGCCGAGGTCGTGTTCAACTCCGAAGAGCATCTCTCGGTGGAGGAGATCGAGGCGGCGCTCCGGTCGCGGGGCGAGAAGACGGGGAAGGCGACGATCTACCGGACGCTGGAGATGCTGGTGCGGAGCGGCCTTGTAGCGGAGCGGGACTTTGGTGAGGGATTCAAGCGTTACGAGCATCTGTTCGGTCAGCAGCCGGTGCACGGCCACCTGATCTGCGAGGAGTGCGGGAAGGTGACGGAGATCCAGGAAGACGAGCTGAAGCGTGTCCAGGACCGTGTGGCGCGGGAGGAGGGGTTCGCGCCGTCGCGGTACCGTCTGGAGATCTTCGGTCTGTGTGCGAGCTGTCAGGCGGCGGGCCACGAGGTGGAGTGGCAGGGGCTCACGTGTCCGATCGAGACGGTGTGAGTCTGGCGTGTTCGGGGTGAAGCCGGCTTGGGTGTCGGATCTCGGAGCTCACGATCGGCACGCCGATGCCGTAATTCTTGCGTCCTGAGGGTGGTGCGGTACGTTCGACCCGAAACGCAGTGCACGCACGCGGCCTCGCCGACGCAGTCGGCGGGGTTCGACGACGCTCGACGACGTTAGCCGAGGGCAGTCCTTCATCATGCCGCTACAGACCCAGCAGTTCGTCCCGTCCAAGGCCTTCATGACCACGGGTGTCGGCGTGGCGAAGGAGAAGTTGACGAGCTTCGAGGAAGCGCTTCGCGACGCGGGGATCGCCAGGTACAACCTGGTCCGTGTGTCGAGCATCTTCCCGCCGCGGTGCGAGATCATCGAGCGTGGCGAGGGGCTCGAGATGCTGCGACCGGGTCAGATTCTGTTCTGCGTGCTGGCGGAGATGGCCACGAGCGAGCCGGGCCGGCGGATCGCGTCGTCCATCGGGCTGGCGCTGCCGAAGGACCGTGACCACTACGGCTACATCTCGGAGGTCCACACGAACGGTCGGACGGCGGAGCAGGCGGGCGATTATGCCGAGGACCTGGCGGCGTCGATGCTGGCCACGGTGCTGGGCGAGGATTTCGATCCCGAGGAGGCGTGGGACGCACGGAAGGAGCAGTGGAAGCTGGGCGGGAAGATCGTGAACACGCAGAACTTTGCGGCGGCGGCCACGGGCCCGGAGAACGGGCACTGGGTGACGACGGTAGCGACCGCCGTCTTCTGTGGGTGAGCCGGGTCGCCTGACGAGGGACATACGCGGATATGCCGAATCAGCGAGATGAGGGGGCTCCCGGACGGGGTCCCCTCGGGTCATCGGAGCCAGCGGACGGGGGGACCATGAGAGTGCCGGAGTCGCTGCGGGAGCTGTCGTGGGAGCTGCCCCATACGTTCCTGGGGCTGGACGAGGAGGCGAGCGATTTCGACGCGGCGGGGACGGTGATCCTGCCGGTCGCGTACGAGTCCACCACCAGCTACGGCGGCGGCACTTCGGCGGGGCCGGGAGCGATCCTGGAGGCGTCGCGCTACATCGAGCTTTACGACCAGGAGCTGGACGCGGAGCCGTGGGCGTCGGGGATCGCGACACTGCCGCAGCTGCAGCTGACGGGAGCCGGTGCCGAGGCGGCGATGGCCGAGCTGAGGGCGGCGTACGACCGGGTCCTGGACGCCGCCGGTGACCGCTTCGTCCTGATGTTGGGCGGAGAGCACAGCATCTCGGGACCGCCGATGGCGGCGTGGCTCGACCGGCTGGGGGGAGATCGGGGGCTGAGCGTGCTCCAGATCGACGCCCACACGGACCTCCGTCCGGAGTATGAGGGGACGCCCCACAGCCACGCGGCGGTGATGCACCGGGTCCACCGCCGGGTGGACGCGCTGGTGGCCGTCGGAATCCGTGCCCTCACGTCGGAGGAGGCGGCGTTGGTCCGGGGCCGGGACAATCTCCACGTCTTCTACGCCGATGACATCCACGACTCGGAGGCGTGGATCGACGACGTTCTGGAGGGGCTCGGGCCCGATGTCTATATCAGCTTCGATGTGGACGGTTTCGACCCGGCGTTGGTCCCATCCACGGGCACGCCGGAGCCCGGCGGCCTCCAGTGGTATCCGGTGCTGAAGCTGCTGCGGCGGGTATTCGCGGAGAAGAAGGTCCACGCGGCGGATATCGTGGAGCTGGCGCCGATCCCGGGGCTCCACGCGCCGGATTTCCTGGTGGCGAAGCTGGCGTACAAGATGGTGGGCTACCGGCACCAAGCCGGGTAGCGGTCAGACCAGCGCGGCCAGCTCTTCCAGGAGCGACCTGGCCGGGACGGGCTTGGCCAGGAACCGGTTGCAGCCGGCATCCAGCGCCGCCTTCTCCTCGGCCGGGCCCGCCCGCCCGGTCAGGGCGATGACGGGGATCCCTGCGAGCTCCGGGTCCTCCCGGAGCTCCCGGACCACCTCGAGCCCCGGCCGGTCGGGCAGCCCCAGGTCGAGGATGACGAGGCCGGGACGGGCGTCGCGGGTGGTGTCGATGGCGACCCGGGCGGTCCCCGCAGTGAGGACGCGGTAGCCGGCGTGCTCGAGGAGAAGCTGGAAGGACTCCCGCAGCAGGTCGTCGTCCTCCACCAGGAGGATGCTCGGCCTCGTATCGCTCATGTGACCACCGCCACGGCATCGGCTCCCGGGCCGTCGCGGCCGAGGCCCTCCCCGCCCGGGTCGTCGCCCTCGAGGCGCTCCTCCAGCAGCTGCCGGCGCAGGAGCCGGGCGTAGGTGCCGTCGGCGGCCAGGAGCTCGTCGTGGGTGCCTCGCTCGACGATCCGGCCGTCCTCGAGGACCAGGATACGATCGGCCTCCATGACGGCGGTGACCCGGTGGCTCACGATGAGGGCGGTGCGGTCGTCGAGGACGTCCCGGAGCCCCTTCAGGATCCGACGCTCCGTGTGGGTGTCGACGGCGCTGAGGGAGTCGTCGAGGATCAGGATCCGGGGGTCGCGGGCCAGCGCCCGGGCCAGGGTGGTCCGCTGCCGCTGCCCGCCCGACAGGTTCACACCCCGCTCACCGAGCCGGGTCTCGAAGCCGTGCGGGAAGCCGGCGATGGCCTCGTCGAGCTGGGCGATGGAGGACGCGGCCCGGACGGGCTCCATGACGTCATCGTCCCGACCCTCGAGCCCCATGGCGATATTGTCGGCGATGGTCTCGCTGAAGAGGAACGCGTCCTGTGGCACGAGCCCGATGGCGTCCCGGATGGTGCCGAGCGAGAGCTCCGTGAGGGGCACGCCGTCCAGGAGGATCGCGCCCTCCGTGGGGTCGTAGAGACGGGCCACCAGGTCCACCACGGTGGATTTCCCGGAGCCTGTGGGCCCCACCAGCGCCACGGTGGAGCCGGCGGGCACCTGGAAGGAGACATCGGTGAGCACGTCGCGCTCGGCGCCCGGATAGTGGAACGCCACGTTCCGGAACGCGATGGTGCCCTGTACGGGCTCGAGCGTGACGGGCGCTTCCGGCTCGTCGATGGCGGGCTCGGTGTCGAACACGGCGATAAGCCGGTTCAGCGATGCCGCGCCTCGCTGGTACAGGTTGATGACCCAGCCCAGTGCGATCATCGGCCAGATCATCATGGTCAGGTAGAACCCGAACGCCACGAAGCTGCCGATGCTGACGTCGCCGGCGATCACCAGCCGCCCGCCCACGTAGAGGACCACGAGCATCCCCATCCCCGCCATGAGGGAGAGGGAGGGGTAGAAGGCCCCGGTGGAGATCACCAGGTCCATGTTCTTGTCGAGGTACTCCTCGTTCAGCTCGTCGAACTCCTGCTCCTGCACCGATTCCTGGGTGTAGGCCCGCACGATCCGGGCACCCGCAAGGCTCTCCTGCACCATGGTGGTGAGCGTGCCCAGGTGCTCCTGGATCTTCTCGTACCGCTGATGGATCCGTTTGCCGAAGAAGAGCGTGACCGGCGGTAGCAGCACCATGGGCACCAGTGCCAGCCCGGTGAGCAGCGGGCTCACATTCAGCATGAAGATCAGCGCCAGCGTGCCGAGCACCGCCGCGTTCACGGTGTACATGATGGCGGGGCCCACGGCCATCCGGACGCTCAGGATGTCGTTGGTGGCCCGGCTCATGAGATCGCCCGTGCGCCAGCTGCCGTAGAACGAGGCGTCGAGGCGCATGAGGTGTTGGAAGAAGTCCTGGCGGAGGTCGGTCTCGATCTTCCGGCTGTAGCCGTTCAGCAGCTCCCGCATCCCGTACCTCGCCACACCGCCGAGCACGGCCACGCCGACGATCAGGAGCGCGTAGCGGAGGATCACGTCCATGGACGCGCCGCCGGCCTCGATGACGTCGATGGCATCGCCCAGCAGCCGCGGGGCGAGGATGGCGAAGCCGTTGGCCAGCACCACCATGAGGAGTCCCGCCAGGTACCCCCATCTGTAGGGGCGGATGTACGGGTACAGCCGTTGGATCAAGGTCACGGCACCGGGTACACCGGAGACCCGTTTCGGGTCCAGTTTCCGTCGCGGGATCGGGCTCGTGCCGGTGGCAGGCGACGAGGGACGGCGACCGTCGCCGCGGCTCGCCTCGACCCACCCGGCGGGGCCTTCTACCTTTCGGGCTCGCACGAGACCCGAACGAAGAGGAGCACGTCAGGTGGCAGCCGATCACATCCGCGGGCCGGGGCTGGACCGGCTCGATGAGGCCCGGGGTCACACCCACGTCCTGGGCCCGGACACCGGGGTCGTGGCGGTCCGGGGGCACCGGGCGCTGATCCGGGACGACGAGGCCGTGGTCCGAGCTCTCGATACGGTCGACGACCCCGACTCGCTGGTGCTCCTCGGCGATCAGTCCGGGCGCCGGTTCGCCGCCCGGTCCGTGTCTGCGGCGGAGGCCGGGGCGCTGGAGGCGGAGACGGGTGGACGGTTCGAGAGTCTACGCTGGGCGGGGGCCCGGCTCCCGGAGTGGCAGGCAGGGCTCCTTTTTTACGCCGCCGGCCTGCTGGCGTGGCACGCGCGGGCCCGCCACTGCGGGGTGTGTGGCGCGGCCACGCGGGTGACGCGCTCCGGCCACCAGCGGGTCTGCACCGACGCGTCGTGCGGCCAGATCCACTTCCCCCGCGCGGACCCGGCCATCATCACCCTGGTGCGCCGGGGTGACCGGGCGCTCCTGGCCCATCAGCCGAGCTGGCCCGGGGGGCGATTCAGCACGCTGGCGGGGTTCGTGGAGCCGGGCGAGAGCCTGGAGCAGGCGCTGGCCCGGGAGGTGGCCGAGGAGGTGGGGCTCGAGGTGGCGCGGACCGAGTACTTCGCCTCTCAGCCGTGGCCGTTCCCGCACACGCTGATGGTGGGGTTCCGGACCGAAGCGGGGCCGGGGGACATCGTGCTGGGGGAGGAGCTCGACGATGCCCGGTGGTACACCCGAGCCGAGCTCCGAGCTGCCATGGAAGCCGGTGAGATCACGATCCCCGATCCGTATGCCCTGTCGCGGTCCCTGATCGAGGACTGGCTGGCGGAGTGATCCGCCGCCGGCGTCGCACGGGCTACGGGCGGTCGAGGGCCTCCAGGGCGCACGCCGCGAGCACTGCCGCGCCCACCGGCAGCACCGACTCTTCGATGTCCATGTCGGCGCGGTGCAGCTCCCGGGGCCGTTCCGGCGCCGCACCGAGCCAGAGGAGCGCGCCGGGGGCCTCGGCCTGGAGCAGGGCGAAGTCCTCGGCGCCCATCATCGGCTCGGCCTCCCAGACGCCATCCTCGCCGAGGAGCTCCTCGGCCGCCCGCCACGCGAGTCGGGTCATGGCAGGGTCGTTGATGGCAGGCGGGTAGCCCTCCCGGAGCTCCAGCTCGTGGCCGCCGCCCAGGGCATCGGCTACTTCCAGGGCGTCTTCCAGTGCCGCCCGGAGCCGCCTCCGGACCGCAGGGTCGAAATAGCGCAGCGTCCCATCCATGCTGACCCGGTCGGCCAGGACGTTCTCGGCGGTCCCGCCGCGGATCGTGCCCAGCGTCAGGACGCCGGACTCCGTGGCGGCGAGGCGGCGGGCCACGCCGTTCTGGGCGGCCAGGACCACGTGGGCGGCCAGGACCACGGCGTCCACGCCGGTGTCAGGCCGCGCTCCGTGGGCCGACTGCCCGAGGACGTGGGCCGTGAAGGTGTCGCTGCCGGCGGTCACGCCGCCCTCCCGCGTGAAGATCTTCCCGGCCGGGAGGTGGGGGCCGACGTGGAGCGCGAAGACCGCCTCGACGCCGGCCATGGCGCCGTCGTGGATCATGTGGGCGGCTCCACTGAGGTTGTCGGTGTCCGACAGCTCCTCGGCGGGCTGGAAGAGGAGCCGCACGGTCCCGGCCGGGAGGGCGCCATCGTCCCGGAGCCCGGCCAGGAGCCGGGCGGCACCGACGAGCATGGTGGTGTGGGCGTCGTGCCCGCAGGCGTGCATGACGCCATCGACAGTGGACCGGTACGGTACGTCGTTGGCCTCCTGGACGGGGAGCGCGTCCATGTCCGCTCGCAGCGCCACCGTCGGGCCGGCCCCGGCCCCGATCTCGGCGACGACGCCGTGGCCGCCGACCTGGCGGCGGACCGCGAGCCCCAGCGCCTGTACCGCGTCCGCTGCGACGGCGGCCGTCCGCTCCTCGTGGAACGAGAGCTCGGGGTGGACGTGGAGGTCGCGCCGGAGCTCGACGAGGTCGGCTTCGAACGCGCGGGCGTGCTGGAGGAGTTCTCGCATTGGAGCACCGGCTCGGGTAACTTCGGGTCGGCCGAATGTACCTGAATTCTACGGACCCCAGCAACCGGAGGACGCCGTGAGGGTCGTGGGTCTAATGTCGGGCACATCGCTGGACGGGATCGACGCGGCGGTGATCGAAGTCGAGTCGTCGGATCGGGAGGTCGGCCGGCGTGATGCCGGGGATCCGGGTGCGGCGCCGCCGAGCTGGCGCCTGCTGGCGTTCGAGACCGTCCCGTATTCCGAGGAGGAGCGTGCCGCGATCCAGGACGCCATGGTTGAGGGCAGCGCCGAGTCGCTGGCCCGGCTCCACGCCGACCTGGGCGAGTGGTTCGCGTCGGCCGCGCTGGTGGTCTGCAGGAGGGCGGGCGTGAGCCGGTCGCAGGTGGACCTCATCGGCTCCCACGGCCAGACGGTCTGGCATCAGCCTCCGGGCATGGACCAGGACCACCGGGGCTTTACGCTCCAGCTCGGCGACCCGGCCACCATCGCGGAGCGGACCGATATCGCCGTGGTCAGCGACTTCAGGACGCGGGACGTGGCCGCGGGGGGGCAGGGCGCCCCGCTGGTCCCCTGGGTGGACCGGCTCCTGTTCGGCGGCGACGTCCCCCGGGTGCTCCTCAACATCGGCGGCATGGCCAACGTGGCCCGGGTCCCGCCCCGGGGCTCGGACGAGCCCATCGTGGCCTTCGACACGGGGCCCGGCAACGCCGTCATCAATGCGGCCGTGGAAGCCGCCACACTGGCCGAGCACGTGTACGACGTGGATGGCCGCTGGGCCCGGCAGGGTACGGTGGACCGGTCGCTGCTGACCCGCCTCCTCTCGGACCTCTACTTCCGCAGGCCGCCGCCCAAGTCCACGGGGCGGGAGCATTTCGGCCAGGGCTACGTGGACCGGTTGATCGCGGAGCGGCAGCCGACGGGCGACGCGGAGTGGGCCGACCTCATCGCCACGTTGACGGCACTCGTGACCCGGTCCATCGCCGACGCCGTCCGCCGGTGGGCGCCGGTGGGTGACGGTGAGGTGGTGGTGACGGGGGGCGGGGCGGAGAATCCGGTGATCATGGAGTGGCTCTCCGACGCCATGGACCCGGTGGCGGTCCACCACGGTCGCGTCCTGGGCCTCGACCCGGCGGCCAAGGAGGCCGTGGCGTTCGCCGTGCTGGCCTGGGCCCACGTTACCGGCCGGCCGGCCAACGTCCCGGAAGTGACGGGCGCCGGAGGGCCGCGGGTGCTGGGGAGCTACACGCCGGCATGACGGCTGTCACCCGGCTCCTCTTCCCGGCGATCCGCTGGGATCGGGGGCGAGGCGACTGGGACGGTACCGACCGTATCGGGCCCCTGGCCCGGCTCGGTGTGGGCGGCTGGATCCTCTTCGGCGGTGCGGCGCCGGCGGTGGCGGAGCTGACCGCCGAGCTCCGGGCGGCGAGCCCGCACCCGATCCTCGTGGGCGCCGACCTGGAGCGGGGCGCGGGCCAGCAGTTCGAGGGCGCCACACCGCTCCCGCCCGCGGCGGCGCTGGGATCCCTCCATGACCCGGCCGCCACTCGCCAGGCGGCGGAGCTCACGGCCCGGGAGGCCCGGGCGCTGGGTGTGGACTGGGTCTACGCACCGGTGGCCGATGTGGATGTCGAGCCCGCCAACCCCATCGTCGGGACCCGGGCGTTCGGCGCCGATCCAGCCGCGGCGGCCCGCCAGGTGGCGGCGTGGGTCGAGGGCTGCCGCACGGGAGCGCTGGCCACCGCCAAGCACTTCCCCGGGCACGGCCGCACCACCGCCGACTCCCACCTCGGGCTCCCTGTGGTGGACGTCGACGGGGCCACGCTCGACGTCGAGCTGGCGCCGTTCCGGGCGGCCGTGGAGGCCGGCGTGGACGCCATCATGACCGCCCACGTGGCGTTCCCGGCGCTGGACCCGTCCGGTGCCCCGGCCACCCTGTCCCGCCCGATCCTCCACGGCCTGCTCCGGGAGCGCATGGGGTTCCGGGGTCTGGTGGTGACCGATGCGCTGATCATGGAGGGTGTGACGGGGAACGGAGCGGACGGTCCCCGGGGATCCGGTGAAGCTGCGACCGCCGCCGTCCGGGCCGTGACCGCCGGGTGCGACGCGCTGCTCTACCCGCCGGACCCCGAGGCGGTGGCCGCGGCGCTGGAGGCGGCCCGGGGCGGGGCGCTCCCCGCGGCGCGGGTGGCGGAGTCGGCCGCCCGGATCCGGGCCGCCGCCGAGGCAAGAACCGCCGGCGCGAGTCCCGACGCCGGGGTCGGCCTCCCCGGTGACCGGTCGTGGGCGCTGGAGCTGGCCGTTCGGACCGTCCATGCGGTGCGCGGGGAGGACGGGGTGGCGAACGCCTTCGAGCTGGTCACCGTGGACGACGACGTGGGCGGGCCGTATGCGCCGCCGGCCCGGTCCACGTTCCCGGCCACGCTGGCGAAGGCGGGGCGGGGCGTCATCCCGGTGGACGTGCCCGGTGGGGGCCGCCCGGTGGTGGTGGCCGTGTACGCCGATATCCGGGGGTTCAAGGGGCGGCCGGGGCTTGGCGGCGACGCGAGGTCAGCGGTCCGGCGGGTGGTGGACGCGGCGCCGTCGTCGCTCGTGGTCCTCTTTGGTCACCCCCGGCTGGCGGCGGGGCTGCCCGGCGAGAACGTGGTCTGCGCGTGGGGCGGGGAGCCGCTGATGCAGGAGGCCGCCGCGGTGAAGCTGGCGGGGCAGGACCGGTGAGGGGCAGGTCGGTGCTTCGGCGGACGCAGGAGGTGTTCGCCCGGCACCCGTGGGTGATCCTCGCCGGCCTCGTGGGGGTCCACCTGGTCGTGAGCGGGCTGGCCTTCGATCCCGTACCCCACACCGGTGGAGACAACACGGCGTACCTGGCACTGGCCCGCTCGCTCCTGGGCCACGGCGGGTATCTGGAGCTGTGGGAGCCGGGGCAGCCGCCCCACACCCAGTACCCGCCGGGGTTCGCCGCCATCCTGGCGGTGGTGTGGGCCGTGGGGCTGCGCAGCTGGACCGCACTCAAGCTCATAATGCTCGGTTTCTCCGCTGTGGCCGTGGGGCTCAGCTACCTCTGGATGCGGGAGCGGACCACGGCCATCGGAGCGGCGGCGCTCGCCTTCCTGCTGGCCGTGTCGCCGGGGCTGGCCGGCGAGAACCGGTGGGTCCTCTCGGATATCCCCTTCTGGGCCGTGACCATGGGCTCGCTCCTGGCGCTGGCGCGAGGCCGCCACCGCTGGGGGATCGCGCTGGCCTTCGCCGCGCTGGGGCTCCGTACCGCCGGGCTGCCGCTGCTTCTGGCCATCATCGGATGGCATGCCCTTCGACGACGGTGGAAGCACGCCGGCGTCACCCTCGGTGTCCTGGTGGCCGTCATCGCCGTCTGGTCGCTGCGGGCGTCCACGCTGGAGGCGCCCTACGTCGCCCAGTTCTGGCTGGACAACCCGTACGCGCCGGAGGCCGGTCGCATCGGTATCCTCGACCTCCTGGCCCGGATCGTGGAGAACGTGGACCGGTACGCCTTCACCATCACCTTCCGGACGCTGGCGGGAGGCGTGGGGACCGTGGGTGCCATCGGTGGCGGGCTGCTCCTCGCCGCCGCGGCGGTGGGGTTCGCCCGCCGGGTCCTGGGGTGTGAGCACCCCGTGGCCGATCCGGGGCCGGAGCCCGAGGCCCGGGGCGACGCCGGCCGGCCATCCGCTGCGAGCCGCCTGTCGGCGCGCATCGGTGTGGTGGAGCTCTTTGCCGTCCTCTATATCGGGCTGCTCCTGGTCTGGCCGGAGCAGTGGGCGTCCGACCGGTTCCTGATCCCGGTCCTCCCGGTGCTCCTGGTGTACGCGGCTAAGGGGACCGAGGTGATCCCCGGGCGGGCGGCCCGGCGGGTCGTGCGGGTCGGGGCGTTGCTGGCGGTCCTGGGCCTGGCCGTGACGCCGTCGCTGGCGCTCTGGACCGGCGCGGCCGAGTGCCGGTCGGCGGTCCAGCGGGAGGGCACTGTGTTCGCGTGCCTGCCCCCTTCGGAGCGGGCGTTCCTGGAGCTGGCCGAATGGTCCCGGGATCGGCTCGCCGAGGGTGCCGTGGTCGTCTCCCGGAAGCCCCGGCTGTGGTACTGGCACAGCGGCTACCCGGGGCAGGTCTACCCCTTCAGCCGGGACCGCAGCCGGGTCCTGGAGGTGGCGGCGGAGATCGAAGCGCGGTACGTGGTTCTGGACGAGCTCGGCGGGACCTCCAGGGCGTATCTCCTGCCGGCGGTGATGGAGAACCGGCACCGGTTCTGCGCCGTCCAGCGCCAGGAGACGAAGAGCGGCCCGGCCGCCACTCTGCTGGGGATCCTGGCGGCGCCGTGGGACCCGGAGCGGCTCGGGATCGACGACGACCCGGAAACCTCCGGCCTGCGGCTGCCCCTCTGCCCGTCGGTCTATCGACCCGGCGCGGGCAGTGCCGGCGGAGACTGACGTGTCGAGTTACTCGCCGTCGGCGTCCAGGGAGGGGCGGTACAGGAGACCGAGGCCCAGGCCGAAGGCCACGTTCGCCAGCGGCCCGGCGTCGTCGTCGATGGGGACGGCCAGGTCCTTGAGAGGGAACTTGAGCCCCGGCGTATCGGTGGCGACGCGGACCAGCCCGCCGTGCGGCGCCGCGGCGACCTCCATGGCGCTGAAGATGAACCCCTTGGTCAGCGGCGTGCCCGGGAGCCGCGGGTACAGGAGCGCTGCGTACCCGGCGGCCACGGCGATCCCGGCACCGAGGCGGACCAGGAGCGCGTCGGGGTCCTGGTCGTACGCCCGGTCCCGGTCCTCTGCCTCGGGTCCCAGCGCCCGACCCACCACGTCGGCCAGGACCGTGGCGCCGATCCCCGCCACCACCACCCGGGGCCAGGAGACGGACCGCGGCCGCAGCGACTTCTTGACCACCCACCCTGCCGTGGCGGCGAGGATGGAATGGACCAGCATATCGCCGTCGTCCGCCGTCGGTCCGGGATCGTCGGGTTCCGGCGAGCCTGACGGGTTTGACGGCTCCGCGGGGTCCGATGTAGTTAGATGGGAGTCACCATCGGTGGCCGCGACCCGGCTCTCGACTACGCCCACACCGGTCCCGACCAACGTCCCCAGTCTGTAGAAGAGGTCCCCTATCACAACGCCTCCACGGTCCGTGTCATCCGATATCCTGCTGCCCGCTGAAAACGGGTGCAACCGTCGTGCCTGAGCATAGCGGATGAGCCCCCTCGATTTTGCCGTCGTCGGCGCGTACATGGTGATCACGCTGGGTCTCGGCGTCTACCTGGCCCGGCGGGCGAGCGGGAGCATGGTGGACTTCTTCGTGGGCGGCCGGACGATGCCGTGGTGGCTGGCGGGCACGTCCATGGCCGCCACCACCTTCTCCATCGACACGCCGCTCTACGTGGCCGGTGTGGTGGGCACCCGTGGGATCGCCGGGAACTGGGAGTGGTGGGGCTACGCCATCGCCCACGTCATCCTGATCTACGTCTTCGCCCGGCTGTGGCGCCGGGCCGAGATCGTCACCGACAACGAGCTCACGGAGATCCGCTACGGCGGCCACCCAGCCGCGATACTCCGTGCGGCCAAGGGGTTCCTCTTCGCCGTGGTCATCGGTCCCATCGGGATCGGGTACGCCATGCTGGCCATGGTGAAGGTGGTGGACGCGCTCCAGGTCTTCCCGTCGCTCGGGCTCGACCCCGGCGCCTCCGCCAAGCTGTGGAGCGTGGTGGCGGTGGGCGTTTTCGTCCTCCTCTACGCCGGGATCGCCGGACTCTGGGGCGTGGTGGCCACCGACTTCTTCCAGTTCTTCCTCGGCCTGGCCGGCGCCGTCATCGTGGCCGTGGTGGCCGTGGTCCACATGGGCGGGATGAGTGAGGTGGTGGCCGGCGCCCAGCGGCTCACCGATTTCGACGTCCTCAGCTTCACGCCGTTCACGTTCGGCGGCGGGTCGCTCATCGGCTGGTCGAAGGCCGCCGGGATCAGCGCGCTGACATTCTTCAGCTACGTGGCCATCCTGTGGTGGGCCTTCCGCCGGAGCGACGGCGGTGGCGAGTTCATCCAGCGGCTGAGCGCCGTGAGGACCGAGGCCGACGCCGAGAAGGCCGCCTGGTTCTTCAACATCATGAACTACGTGGTCCGGACGTGGCCGTGGGTGGTGGTGGCCGTGGTGGCGCTGGTGGTCTACCCCGACCTGGAGGACCCGGAGCTGGGCTACCCCCGGCTCATGCTCGATTTCCTTCCCGCCGGTATCCTGGGGCTGGTGGTGGCGAGCCTGGTGGCCGCGTTCATGTCCACCGTCTCCACCGCCATCAACTGGGCGGCCAGCTACATCACCAACGACCTCTACGCCCGCTTCGCCCGGCCCGACGCGAGCCAGCGGGAGCTGGTGTGGTTCGCACGCGTGGCCTCGGTCCTGGTCACCGTCCTGGGCGCCACCGCGGCGTTCTACGCCGACAGCGTGGCGACGGTCTACCGCCTCATCCTGGCCGTCGGCACCGGCCCCGGCCTGGTCCTCATCCTCCGCTGGTACTGGTGGCGGATCAACGCGTGGGCCGAGCTGGCCGCCATGCTCGCCGGGTTCGTGGTCGGGGCGCTGACCTCCCTGAATAACCCCATCTACACGCTGCGGATCGACGACTTCGGGCTCCGGCTCCTGGTTACTGCCGGCATCACCCTGGCCGTCTGGGTCCCCGTCATGCTCTTCACCCGGCCCGAGAACGACGAGACCCTCGACACCTTCTACCGCCACGTCCGACCCGGCGGCCCCGGCTGGGAGCGGCAGCGGGCCCGCACCGGCCTCGCCCCCGCTCAGGACCTGGGCCTCGACCTCCAGCGCGTGTGCGCTGGCCTGATGATCCTCTTCGGCCTCATGTTTGGTGTGGGCGGAGTGGTGCTGCTGCGGCCCGGTGTGGCGGGGATGAACCTGGTCACTGCGGCCGTCGGCTACCGCTGGCTGCGCAGGCTTCGCGATGGGGCCGCAGCAGCGACCGGGGGTTGATCCGGGCGGGGATGGCTTCCCGGTGAGACTTCCGGCCTGCCGGCAGCTTCGGAGTGGGGGACTGGGGGATGAGCCGGGCGGCGTGATGTGCCACGCGAGCCCTACGCTGCCGCAGCACCCCCAGTCTCCCAGTCGGGGATGAGAGATGAACGTTAAAGCGAAAGCGCATCGATGAGTTCAGCGGAAACCGCGAACGGAATCCCCAGGTCGCCGAAGGCCGGCGCGCGCCGCGGCGCACGGAAGACCGAACCGGTCGGTGTGGCGCTGGCCGTCCTGATTGCCGCCACGCTGGCGGCCTGCGGCACCTCTCAGGCCCCGATGACGCCGGGGCCGCCGGCGCCACGCCTCCCGGCCATCTCGGCCACCGACGGCCCTCTGAACCTGCGCGTGAGCTATCCCCGCGACTCCCTGGCCATCGCCACCCGTGGCCGGAACTTCATCTTCGGCTCGGCGGGGAGCGGCCGGGCCCGGGTCTGGATCAACGGTCGTGAGGTCGAGGTCGAGCCCAACGGCGGGTTCCTGGCGTTCCTCCCGGTTCCCGACGACTCGGTCTACCGGCTCCGGGCCACACTGGCGGGCGAGAGCCAGACGCTGGAGGTCCCGATCTCACTGCCCCCGGTGCCGCCCACCGCCGGCGACAGCGCCGTCATCGTGGACGCGTCCATCCACCCCATCGGCGCCCGGGTCGCCCTGCCCGGCGAGCGGATCGAGGTGGGCTTCGTCGGCACCGCCGCCGGAGAGGCGTGGCTCGAGTTCGACGACCACATGGTGCCCCTCGTGGCCGTCCCCCCGAAGCCTACCGGCGCCACCGACTTCGAGGTGCGTCCCCGGACGGACGATGCCGCCGGGAACCCGCCTCGGGGCAGCCTGGACGCGGACGCCGCTACCCGCCGCGATCGGCTGGCCGTCTACCGCGGTTTCTTTGCGGCCCGCCGCATCGTGAGCTCCGACACCGGCGTACCCTGGCCTCGACTCGCAGATGAGCCGCGCCCGCTCCCGGCCCACGCGGAAGGCGCGGAGGCCGAGGCCGCAGCCCACCTGGTTCTGGTAGTGGGGCCGGACACGGTGAGGAAGCCGCTGCCCGTGAACCTGCTCCTGGCCGACCCCGCGCGTCCCCGGACGGGCGTGGGCCTGGACCTGGACCCGCCCGACCGGAACGGCGACGGCCGGATCGTCGGCCGGCCGGGCCCCGGCGGCGGGCCCTACCATTACTTCTGGGCCAACGGGGTGGAGCTGGAGCTGACGGGCGAGTGGAACGGCGCCTACCGGGTCCGTCTGACCGACGAGCTGAGCGCGTGGACCCCCGCCGACGATGTCCAGCTCCGGGCGCCGGTCCTGCCCCCGCCCGCGTCCCGGGTGGTGGTGGTCCGCCTCGACCCGCAGCCCGGGCACGTGGACGTCCACATCGCCCTGGACCGGCGGCTGCCGTACCGGGTGGAGGAGGGCGAGCGGTCGGTGGCCATCGTCGTATACGGCGCGGTGAGCCGGGCCAACTTCCTCCAGCACGGGCGCGTGGACCCGTACATCCAGCGGGCGGAGTGGAGCCAGCCGTCGGACCGTGAGTTCCGGGTGGACGTGGCGCTGAACGACGTCGTCTGGGGCTATGAGACCCGCTGGTCCGGCGACGACCTGGTCCTCCGACTGAACCGGCCGCCGACCATCGACCCGGCGCGGCCCCTCCGGGGGCTCACCATCGGTGTGGACCCCGGGCACGGCGGGACCGACACGCTGACCATGGGCCCCACCGGCCTCACGGAGGCCGACGCCAACCTGGGCGTGGCGCTGGCGCTCCGGGCGGAGCTGGAGCGGCGGGGTGCACGGGTGGTCATGAGTCGGCTCTCGAACACCACCGAGTCACTGGTGCAGCGGACGCGGCTCGCCCGGGCCGAGGACGTGGACGTCTGGATCAGCGTCCACAACAACGCCTTACCCGACGGCGTGGAGCCGTGGGAGAACAGCGGGACCAGCGTGTACTACAACCACCCCCGGGCCGCCGGGCTGGCGTGGTCCGTCCAGCGGTCGCTCCTCGATGAGCTCGGCCTCCGTGACCTGGGCGTCGGCCGCGCCGATCTGCACCCGGTCCGATTCACGTGGGCGCCCGCCATCCTGAGCGAGAGCCTCTTCATGATGATCCCCGCCCACGAGGCCTTCCTGAAGACCGAGAATGGGCAGCGCCGCGTGGCCGAAGCCCACGTGCGCGGCCTCGCGGACTGGCTCCGCGCCATCGGAACGCGGCAGCAGACGGAACGGTAGAACCAACGCCGTGAACGTTCCTGCGCCCGGAACTCGAACCTCCAGCCCGAACTCCGACTTCGCCCTGTGAAGAATCGACTCTCCGCCCTCGTCATCGCCGTGCTCACGGCCCTCGCGGCCGTGCCGGCCGCCCGGCCGCTCGCCGCCCAGGCCCCGCCCCCGGACGCCGAGTGGCGGGCGTTCGAGACCGAGCATTTCCGTATCACCTTCCTGCCCGAGCTGGAACCCGTGGCCCGGGAGGCGGCCGCGGTGGCCGAGCGGGTGCACGCGGTGCTGAGCGCCGAGCTGACGGAGCCGCCGGCCACGATGATCGATCTCCTCGTCACTGACCACGCGGACTACTCCAACGGGTTCGCGTCCTCCTTTCCGTCGCCCCGGGTCACCCTCTACGCCCGCCCGGCCGCCACCGGCGAGTTCTTCGCCCGTAGCTGGATCGAGCTGCTGGTGGCCCACGAGCTGGTCCACATCTTCCACCTCGACCGGTCCGGGGCGGTGGGGGAAGCCGTCCGCGCCGTGTTCGGCCGCATCCCCCTCTTGTGGCCCGTCTTCGGTGTGGTGAGCACCCCGGCGTGGAGCACCGAGGGACTGGCCACTCACTACGAGACGAGGCTCACCGGCGCTGGACGCGTGCGGGCCTCCATCCACGACATGATCATCCGGACGGCGGCGCTGGAGGGGTCGTTCCCGGCGCTGGACGAGCTGAGCGCGCCGATCCCCGTCTGGCCGGCGGGCAGCCGGCGTTATGTCTACGGCGGCCGGTTCATGCGCCACATCGCCGACACCTACGGCCCGGACGCCCACGGCGCGCTCATTGACGCCACGGCCGGCTCGCTCTGGCCCACGTTCCTCCGCTTCGACCATGTGGCCGAGCGGGCCATCGGGAAGCCCTTTGACCGCCTGTACGCCGAGTGGCGCGACGTGGTGGTCGACCGGGCAGAAGCGGTGGCCGGGCGGGTGCGGGCGGCGGGCGTCACCGGATCCCGGCCCGTGGCCGGGCGCGGGCCGTACGCCGTGGCGCCCCGCGTTTCTCCGGATGGCGACCGGCTGACGTTTGCCGCCGACGACTGGCGGTCCGACCCTGCGACCCGGCTCGTGGACCTGGGCACCGGCCGGACCCGGCGGCTTGCGGAGCGGAACCAGTTCGGGATGATCCTGGACCCCGCGAGCTGGCTCCCCGACGGCTCCGGCGTGGTGGTGGCACAACTCGAGTTCCAGGGTCCGTACCGGCTCTTCAGCGATCTGTGGCGCGTGGGCACCGACGGCCGCGAGACCCGGCTGACCCACGGGCTGCGCCTCGCCCAGCCCGATGTGGCCGGCGACGGCCGCAGGGTCGCGGCCGTCCAGGACCATCGCGCCGGGGTCCGGCTCGTGGTCCACGACCTCGAGAGCGGCGAGACCCGGGTCGTGGTCGATGCCGCGCCCGGGCGGTCGTTCGACCGCCCTCGGTGGAGCCCGGACGGTCGCCGCATCGCCGCCGGACGCCATGTGGACGGACGTACCGACCTGGTGGTGGTGGACGCCACCACCGGTGAGGTGACGCGGGTGACGGATGACACGGCGCTGGACATGGCGCCGGCCTGGTCACCCGACGGCCGCTGGCTGCTCTGGTGGTCGGACCGTACGGGCATCCCGAACATCATGGCCGCCGCCGTGGACGGCGGTCGACCCGCGGGCCCCGTCCGGCAGGTCACCAATGTGGTCAACGGCGTCATCGACCCCGAGGTCAGCCCCGACGGTGAGACACTCTACCTGGCCGCCTACCACGCGCACGGCTGGCAGATCGAGTCCACGGCCTTCGACCCGTCCGCGTGGCGGGACGCGCCCCCGCCGATGGACCGCTACGAGGACGCCGTTCTGCCGGAGCCCCGCGGCGTCCGGCCCGCCGGGGCGGACGGGTCTGTCGGGACCGCCGGGACCGCCGGAGCCGCGGATATCGACGAGGCGGCCGGGGGCACCGCCATCGCCGATCTCGATGCGGCGCCGTACTCCCCGTGGGCCACGCTCCGGCCGTACCACTGGGTCCCGACGTGGCAGGAGCTCGGCGAGGGGCCGGACGGCCGGCTGCGGTTCATCGGCGCTTCCGTGGGTGGGACCGACCTGGTCGGGCGGCACCAGTGGTCGCTGGAGCTGGCCGGCGATATCGACACAGGCCGGCTCCAGGGTGCCGGCTTCTGGGTCTACCGGGGGCTGGGGACGCCCGAGCTGTTCGCCGGCGCGGACCGGGAGTATCTGGCCGCCGGGTCCACCCACGACGTCCGGGAGCCCGCCTTCCTGCGAGAGGACGAGCTGGTCATCGGCGCACTCTTCCGGCGGCCGCGGTGGCGGAACAGCGCGGCCCTCCAGGTGAGTGCCGAGCTCGAGCACCGGGAGTACGAGGGTCGGGAGCGGAGCCGGGCCCAGCTCGAGGCCGCAGGAGACACGCTCCCGGGACCCACGACGCTGGGCGGGCTGTCGGTCTCGCCCACGTTCGGGACCGCGCGGCGGTACCCGGTATCCATCAGCCCCGAGAACGGGGTCAATGTGGGGATCGGGGTGGGTCGGTGGTGGAGCACCAGGTCCGGCGCCCACGCGTACGACCAGCTCAACGGCGCCCTCGCCGGCTACCTATCGGCCCCGCTCTGGGGGTTCGCCAGCCACGTTCTGGCCGTGCGGGGGGGCGGCTTCCTCCGTGACGGCGATCTGGCCCCCGCACGCTTCATCGGCGGGCCGGGAGCGGCCGACCTGCTCGTGGCCCTCGACGCAGGGACGTCGTACCCCATCCGCGGCTTCAGCGCCGGCGACCGCTGGGGCACACGTGGCTGGGCCGCCAACGCCGAGTGGCGGTTCCCGATCCATCTGCGGCACGGACCGGGCCGGCTCTTCGGGTTCACCCTGGTGGCCGTCTCCGGCGCCCTGTTCGCGGACGCAGGCGACGCCTGGTGCACGCCCGCCGACCGGATCCGCCAGGGCAACGGCTGCTTCACCACCGGTGCCCCGCCGCTGGTCTCCGCGGGGGCGGAGCTGAAGCTCCATCTGGGCATCTTCCACAACTCCCGGGCACGCCTGGCCATGGGCGTGGCGCAGCGCCTCCAGGGTGGCGATGGGGTCCGATTCTATCTGGGCACGGGCTTCTAGCGTTCCGACGTCCGGTGCTGCCTACATCCCGAGCCGAACCCCCGCGTACACCGAGCGTCCGGGGCCGGGCTCGTAGTACCGCCCGCCGAACGCGTTCACCACCAGCGACGCCGTGTACTCGACGTCCAGGACGTTGTCGACGCCGGCGAACATCTCCAGCGATCCGGCGGCTAACCCCAGCGTTCCGGTGGCGAGCCGTATGTCCAGGAGCGTGTACGACGGCGCGCGGGCCGTGTTCTCGTCGTTCGCGGGGATGGCGTCGATCCACCGGCCCGACAGCGCGACCCGGCCGGCCCCGCCGACCCACGTCAGTCCGCCGGTCAGCCGGTGAGGCGCCACGCCGGGAACCCGGTTCCCCGATCGGTCGCCGTCCGGGGTCACGTAGTCATCGAACCGTGCGTCCACCCACGCGTACCCGAGCCGCGCGCTCAGCCCGCCGCCCAGCCCTGCCCAGCCATCCAGCTCCAGCCCCCGATGGATCGCGCTCCCGGCGTTCCGGAAGAACGTCCGCCCCGGCTCGCTCGGGACCTCGAACGGGATGAGGCCGTCCCGGATCGCCGTCCGATACGCTGCCAGGTGCAGCCGGACCCGCCCCCTCGCCCGGGTCCGGACGCCGGCCTCCACCGACCACGCCCGCTGGGGCTCCAGCTCGGGGTTGAACCCGGCCCCGCCGCTCGGCCGGTTCACCAGCTCCGTGGTGGTGGGCGTCTCGAACGACGATGCCACGCTGACGTATCCGCTGGTGGCGCCCAGCTCCGCGGTCAGTCCCAACGACGGGCTGACCTGATCCATCAGCCGGGCGCCCGAGGCGTCCGAGCCGGGGTCGCCTGCCCTGATCAGCCGATCATCGGCGCTGAACCGATGCCGGTCGTATCGGAGCCCGGCCAGCGCCGACACGGGCCCGGCCACCGGTGCCGACAGCTCGGCGAACGGCGCCACGGTGGTCACCGACTCCGCCTGGTCCAGAACCAGAGCGCCCCGCCGGCCGCCCTCGTTCTCCCGATTCTCCCGGTCGTCCCACTGTCCCCCGGCGTCGAGGCCGGCCACCCACCCCACCGCACGGCCGGCGGCGGCCACCGACCCGCGCACCGACACCCGCACCCCGGCTGCCCGGCGTGACAGGTCGATGATCACCGGCGGGATCGGGTTGTCGAGATCCCGGGCGAGGGCCCAGCCGGTCACTTCGAGAGAGCGAGCCCCCAGTCCCCCAGTCTCGCTCCGTGGGGCAGCCGGCGGCTCCACCGGCGATCCGGATTCCACCGGATCATCCCCCAGTCTCCCCAAGGCCCGCCTCCACGTGACCCCCACCTGCGCCTGCTCCGCCGCCTCACCCGTCGCCTGCGCAACGTTGAACGTGTACGCCTGCGTCCGATCCTCCGCCATGAGCTCCGACGACAGCGAGCCCGGGTTCTCGGCCTCGTACGCCACCGCGTGGCCGACCACCCGCACCGCGTCCCGGACGCCCGTCCACTGACCCCGCACCGACGCGAACCGCTTGTCCGCCGCGGCGTGCTCCCGGAAGCCGTCGTAGACGAGGCGGCTCACCGAGGCCTGGAGGCCCGCCCGCCCCGCGCCCGCCGGCCCCTCGACACCGTGCACACGGGGATCACCGGTCGGCGTGGACGCGGCCGTGGGTCGGCCGGCATCGTCGCCTGCACCGCTCCCCCAGCCCACCTCGGCGCCGTAGTGCGTC
>JAWODW010000034.1:0-19051 GCA_046483065.1 Longimicrobiales bacterium
TGTAAAATGTAAAACCAGGTCCGTTACCGTCCGGCATGGCCCTTGCCCGTTACCTCCGCGGCTCTCTGGTCGTCAAGACCATGGAAACGGGAAATACATATCATTACAGGAGGACAGTTTGAAGCAGACTCTATTGAAGGGCACGGCACTGGCCGCGGCCCTGCTCGTGGGCGTCGCCGCGTGCGACGACACGGGCACGACGGGGCTCACCGAGGGTGACGCCACGCTGAAGGTACTTCTCACCGACGCCCCCGCGGATTACGTGAGCGCGGCCCGGGTGGACATCGGGGCCGTGGAGCTGGTCCCGGGCGAGGGTGAGGAAGGCGGCATCATCACGCTGAGCGAGGACGGCACGGACGGCTACGTGGACCTGCTGGACCTGCAGGGCGAGGCCACGGCGCAGCTCGCCGAGCTGGAGATCGAGTCGGGCACCTACAGCCAGATCCGCTTGATCGTGGACTCGGCCGAGGTGGAGCTCATCGACGGCTACACGTTCAACGACGGCAGCACGACGAAGACGCTCTTCGTCCCGAGCGGCGCCCAGACCGGGATCAAGCTGAACCTGACGGGCAGCAACGGCGACGGTGAGGGCACCGGCGGCGGCGTGGAGATCGCGCCGGGCGAGACCGTCCTGGTGCTGGACTTCGACGTGAACCAGAGCTTCGTGATGCAGGGCAACGCCGAGTCGCCTGCGGGCATCAACGGGATCCTCTTCACACCCACCATCCGCGTGGTGGTGAACGACGTGGCGGGCAGCATCGCCGGCACGGTGACCGCCGCGGCGGACAGCATCAACGTGGAGGGCCTGGTCGTGACGGCCGACCCGCTGGGTGATGGCGCGCTGGAGGACTACCAGAGCCAGACGGCCACGGCCACCACCGACTCGGCCGGGACGTACACCATGCACTTCCTGGTACCCGGAGACTACGCAGTGAGCGTGGCCGCGGACAGCGGCTTCGTCGCCGACCCGGCCAGCACCGACGTGAGCGTCGGCGAGGCCGAGGACGTCACCGGCATCGACTTCGAGATCGACGAGCAGTCGGGCGGCTGACGCAGCAGCCCGAAGCCTGAGGCAGCAGGAAAGGGGGGTGTCCCGTAACCGGGTCGCCCCCCTTTTCGCATACGGGACCCACGCCAGGCTTGACCGCCGGGCGCGGCGCGGGCCATCATGGCGTCCATGAATCTCCACGAGATCGGGATCCTTTACCGCCGGGAGCTTCGGAGCGCGCTGCGGGAGCGCTCCATCGTGGTGAACAGCATCCTGATCCCGATCTTCCTCTACCCGGTGATGATCTGGGCCATGTTCAGCGGCATCACGCTGGTCCAGGGGATCTCGGAGGGGTTCACGTCCCGCGTGGCCCTCTATGACGTCCCGGCCGAGCACGCCGCCGTCCGGGACACGCTGGCCGCCATGAAGAACGTGGAGCTGGTGGTCGAGCCGCCGGCCTCACCGGACGCCGCCACCGAAGCCGTCCGCGGCGGCGAGCTCGACGCCGCCGTTTGGTTCCGGCCGGCGCAGGGGCAGGCCGCGGAGCTCGAGGGCAACTTCGTCGCCCGGGTCACCTTCGACCAGTCGGAGGATCGGAGCCGCAGGGCCGAGAGCCGCGTGAGCGGCGTCCTCGACCGCTACCGGGCCCGGTGGCTGGAGCGGGAGGGCCAGACGCTGGGGATCCCGCCGGCAGCACTGGCCCAGTTCGAGGTCGTCCGCCGGAACGTGGCGTCCGGGAGCGATATCGGGGCGTACATCCTCTCCATCATGATCCCGCTGTTCCTGGTGATCATGGTGGCCATGGGCTGCTTCTACCCGGCCGTCGACTCCACCGCCGGCGAGCGGGAGCGCTCCACCTGGGAGACGCTCATGACCGTTTCCGCGTCCCGGACCAGCGTGCTGGTGGCGAAGTACCTGTACGTGGCCACCATGGGGATCGGGGCCGGCCTCCTGAACGTGATCGCCATGCTCGTGACCATCGGCGCCATCATGGCCCCGCTGGCAGGCGACGAGCTCGAGCAGCTCCAGTTCGGCATCCCCGCCGACGCGGTGGCCGTCATGGCGCTGGGCGCTATCGGCCTCGCCCTCCTCTTCTCGGCCCTCATGCTGATCCTGGCCGCCTTCGCCCGCACCTTCAAGGACGGACAGGCCATGATCACGCCCGTCTATTACATCGCCATGCTCCCGGTCTTCTTCGTCATGGAGCCCGACATCGTGCTGGATGCCCGCATGGCCGCCGTCCCCGTGGCCAACGTCATCGTCATGATCCGCGACGCCATCCAGGGCACCTTCCAGTGGCTCTACATCGCCGAGACCATGGCCGTGGTCCTGGTGCTCGTGGCCGCCAGCGTGGCGCTGGCCCGCTACATCCTGGGCTTCGAGGACCTGCTCATCGGATCCTACGACGGCAACTTCTGGAAGTTCATCAAGGAACGGGGCATCGGCCGGCGGAAGGCCGCCGACCGGGCCCGTTGAACGGGAGACCACGCATGGACCGCCCGGTACAGGTAACCGACCTCACCAAGCTCTTCTACGACCAGTCACGGGGCGAGGTGAGGGCGGTGGACGGGATCAGCTTCGAGGCGAAGCGCGGCGAGATCTTCGGCCTCCTGGGCGCCAACGGCGCCGGCAAGACGACCACGCTGCGGATCCTCGCCACCATCCTCCAGCCGTCGTCGGGCACCGCACGGCTCATGGGCCACGACGTGCAGGCGGAGCCGGAGGCCGTGCGCCGGAGCCTGGGGTTCTACTCGGCCTCCACGGCGCTCTACCCCCGTCTGACCGCCCGGGAGACACTGGAGTTCTTCGCCCGGATCAACCGCTACACCGGGGACATCGACGCCCGCATCGAGAAGCTCGTCGCCCGGTTCGGGATCGAGGAGTACGCCGGCGCCCGGGTCGAGAAGCTGTCCAGCGGGATGAAGCAGAAGGTCTCCATCGCCCGGACCATCGCCCACGACCCGCCCGTCCTGATCTTCGACGAGCCCACGGTGGGCCTCGACGTCATCAACGCGCTGGAGATGCAGCGGGTGATCCGGGAGCTCCGGGACGACGGCAAGACCATCATCTTCAGCACCCACATCATGAGCGAGGCCGAGAAGCTGTGTGACCGGACCGCCATTATCCACCGGGGCGAGATCCTGGCCTCCGACACGCTGGACGGGCTCCGGAAGGCCACCGGGGAGCACTACCTGGAGGACATCTTCGTGCATTTCGTGGGCGGCCCCGCCGACCGGGTGGCCGCGCCGGGCGCGAGCATCTGACCGTGGCCGGATCAACGCGAGGCGCCGACGGACAGGACCCCGGCCGCCGCGGCCCCGGCGGGGGCGGCGTCCTGGGCACCCTCTTCCGCTACGAGCTGAAGATGCTGCTCCGCGACCGGCGGATGATCTTCTTCTCCGTGGTCCTCCCCCTGATCCTCCTCCCGGGGTTCATTCTCATCATGCGGTTCACCGAGGGGCAGGCGGAGGAGCGTCGGGAGACCCGGAGCTACGAGTACGCCGTGGTCGGGTCCGGCGTCGATCGGGCCCGCGCCCTCATCGACAGCGCCATGGCGCTCCCCGACGCCGACACCGCCGGCGGCCTCGAGGAGGTCCGCCCCGCCGACCCCGACTCGGCGCTGGATGCCGGTGACATCGATTTCATCGTGGACGCCCTCTCCGCCACCGACGCCCGGGCCCGGCGGGACTCAATCCGGGCGGCAGAAGCGGCAGAAACGACGCATACGGCGGATCCGGCGGATCCGGCCGGCACGGACCAAGCCGCCCCGGCCGTGCCCGTCCTCGAGCTCCGGTTCCGCGGCGACAACGATGAGTCGGAGGCCGGCGCGGCGAGGATGCGGAGCGCGCTGATGGCGCTGCGGGAGCTTCGCCGTCACCAGGTCTACCGGACGGGCGGGCTACCCGTGGACCCGGAGTCGGTGGCAGTGGTGGAGCGGCACGAGGCGGCGAGCGCCGAGCGGGAGAGCGGCGCCCAGCTCGCGCTCTGGCTCACACCTATGCTCGTCATGCTCATGCTCAGCGGCGGCTCCATCGTGGCCGCCGACGCCATCTCGGGCGAGAAGGAGCGGGGCACGCTCGAGACACTGCTGACCACGTCGGCCCGGCGCCGGGACATCGTGTGGGCGAAACAGGCGCTCATTATCACCACGGGCGTGGCCATTACGGTGATCAACGTGGCGAACCTGGCGCTCTACCTGGGGCTCGGGCTGTTCGAGCTGCCGGAGCGGTTCGTCCTGAGCGTGGCGCCCGTGAGTCTGGTTCTGCTCCTGCTCCTGTTCCTGCCGCTTACCGTGCTCATCTCCAGCGCCCTCCTCATGCTTTCGGGGTACGCCAAGGGCTACAAGGAGTACCAGCTCTACTTCTTCCCGGTCATGCTCGTCTTCCTGGTCCCGTCGGCCGCCGCGGTCCTGCCGGGGATGGAGCTCGCGTCGGTCATCGCGTTCGTGCCGCTGGCCAACATCAGCGTAGCGGTCCGGGAGGTGCTGGTCGGGGAGTACAGCTGGGCGTTCCTGGGCGTCACCATCGCCACCACCACCGGGCTGGCCGCGCTCATGGCCCGGGTGACCGAGCGGTCGCTCTCCACCGAGAAGCTCATCACCGCCGCAGAGCTGGACGAGGCCGATCTCCGGGGCGGACCGGCCCTCTTCCCCCGGCGAGTGCTCCGCTGGTTCGCCGTCCTCTGGGCGCTGCTCTTCGTCACCTCCGCGGCGTTCGGCGGCGCCCTCGGGATCCGGGGCCAGGTGGCGTTCAACCTCCTGGTCCTCTTCCTCGGCGCGTCGGTGCTCATGGCCTGGCGCTACCGCCTCGACCTCCGGGAAGCGCTGGCCCTGCGCTGGCCGCGACCCGCGGTCTGGCCCGCCGTCCTCCTGGGCGCCCCCTCGGCCTTCATCACGGGCGTGGGCGTGGCCCAGCTCGGCCAGCTCGTCTTCCCCATCCCCGAGCGCGTGATCGAGGCCTTCGGCCAGTTCATGGTCCCCGAGGACATCCCCCTCTGGCAGGTGGTCGTCTTCCTGGCCGTCCTCCCCGGAATCATCGAGGAGCTGACCTTCCGCGGACTCCTCCTGCACGGGCTCCGGAAACGACTCCGACCGGTGGCGCTGGCCCTCGCGACGGGCGTCATCTTCGGCTTCTTCCACGTCGAGCTCTTCCGCCTCTTCCCCACCGCCTACCTGGGCACCATCCTGGCGGCGGTCACCCTCCTGACCGGCTCCATCTTCCCCGCCATGCTCTGGCACGCCCTCAACAACGCCGTGGCCCTCGTGCCCGACTACCTCGGCTGGTGGCCCGACGTCGTCGTCATCCCATGGTGGGGGTACGCCGCCGGGGTCATCGGCCTGGCCGTGGCGTTCGGGATCATCTGGACGAACCGGACGGTCTACCCCGGCCTCCGGGACACGCCCGACACACCCGACGCACCGGCGCCCCCCGACGGCTGAGCCGCCCGTCATCGCGCGCGTCGGACCGCCCGTGTCCGCTTCGTCGCTGGGGGGCTTTCGCTGTCGGGGTTCGTGGCGGGGGCCAGGTTCACGGCTGTGCCTCACCGGACCGGTGGTATCCGGCTCTGCCCGGCGAAAGAAGGACGCTCCTCCGCGGACACGGGCGGCCCTCCTGCGGCCGGCAAGTTTAGAAACACAGGCGGTCTTTCCCCGTGCGAGTGCCCCGTGCGCGTGCCTGTGCCAGTGCCTTGTGCCTTGTGCCCCGTGCCAGTGCCCCGTGCCAGTGCCACCGCCCCTGTGCCCCGCGGCCGCGCCCTCGACCCCGCGCCCTTGCGTGGTCGGGACGGGTGGAGCCAACATCCATCCCTCACCTTGCCACCGAGGAGAACCGCTGTGGGTAGACCGTCGGAAGGGACCATGAACGCCGCGGAGGACGGCGCGGGCGCCACGGGGCGCGCGGGCGCCGCGCGTGCCGCTGCGAGCGCTGCTGCGGGCGCTGCGCTGATCGCCGGGCTGGCACTGGGGCTCGCGGGGTGCGAGCCGCTGGAGCCCATCGACCCGGGCAACACCCTGATCGAGGTGTGGCTGACCGACGCGGCGGCGAGCTACCTGGAGGTGGCGGAGGTGGACATCGGCGCCGTGGAGCTGGTGGCCGCCGGCGGGTCGGTGGCCACGCTGGCCGCCGACGGCACGGCGTCGCCCGTGGACCTCATGGAGCTCCGGGAGCAGGACCCGCTGCAGCTGGCGGGCCAGGACGTGGAGCCCGGCCTGTACACCCAGCTCCGGCTCGAGGTGGAGTCGGGCCGGGTGGAGCTGGACGCGGCGTATGCCTTCGAGGACGGCAGCACGGTCCGCGACCTCGCCGTCCCCAGCGACGCCCGGTCGGGCGCGGCGCTGAACCTGGAGGTGGCCGGCCTGGAGGATGACAGCGTGGGCGCCACGGTGATCGATGCCGGACGGCTGGTCCTGATGGTGGACTTCGACGTGAACCAGAGCTTCCTGATCCAGGGCGACCCGGAAGCGCCCGAGGGGATCGACGGGATCGTGTTCAACCCGAAGCTCCGGGTGGTGGTACGGAGCGTGGCCGGCAGCGTGGCCGGGACCGTGCGCAGCGCCGCGGGCGCCGAGGTCGAGGGGCTCACCGTGACCGCGCGGCCGCTGGACGAGGGCCTCCTGGGGCCGTACCAGACCCAGACCGCCACGGCCGCCACCGCCGCCGACGGCAGCTACCGCATGCCCTTCATGGCGGCCGGCAGCTACGCCGTGGACGTGGACGCCCCCGAGGGGTTCACCCCCACGCCGTCCATCACGCAGATCGCGGTGGGCGAGTCCGAGGCCGTCACGGGCGTGGATTTCAACCTCGACGCCGGGAGCTGAACGCCGGGGTCCGGCTCGCCCTCTGAGGCTCCCCGGATCGTTCTCTCCATCGCGAAGGTTGGACTGCGGGTGCCCGCTGCGTCGCTGGGGGCTTTCGCTGTCGGGGGTCGCGGGGTAAGCGGCGCTCGCGGGAGTGCCTCACCGGAACGGTGGAGGCCGGCTCTGCGCGGCGAAAGAAGGACGCTCCTCCGCGGACACCCGTAGCCCTCCCGGCACCGTGCGGGCGGATCCACCGAACGTCTGAGGAGGCGAAGCCGGCCGCCCGGGGTCTCTCCCTTCCTGGGTGTGGAACCGCCCCCCGTACCCCTGGCCAGCGCCCCAACCACTGACGATCCTTGCGTTCGGCCCCCCGTCCGTGCCACGATGAAGCATGGTCACCGCCCCCGGATGGCCCATGGCGTCCATCGAACCGTTCCCGGATGGTCCTTTCGGCCGGCTCGCACCCCCGCCGGTCGGGCGGGGCGTCATCCTCGTGGAGGGCCGGGCTCGTGCCCGGATCTGCCTCCCCCGTCGCTTGACCTCCGGCGACGTGGCGGGCACGGCGCTGGCCGGGGCGGTAGCGGTCTGGATCGGTGCCGGCGCGGTGGTGGCGGCAGGCGACGGTGGGATCCCGGCCGCCGGGCTCCTCCTCCTCGCCCTCATCGGCCTCGCCTTCGCGGTGGGCGCCGCGGTCATGCTACGGGCCATCGCCACGGGCCGCGTCATCGAGGAGCGGGGCGACGCGCTCTACCTGAGCCGCACGTTCCGGGGCCGGCAGCTCGACGAGCGGACCATCCCCAAGTCGGCCATCCAGGCGGTGGACCGGGCCGGCAGCGACGGCGCGGGACCCGTCCGGATCCGGACCCCGCAGGCCACCTACCGGATCGGTGGACGCCTCGAGCCGGAGGAGCTGGAGTGGCTGTACGGTGCGGTTCGGACCATGGCGGCCCGGCGCAGCCGGTAGCCGGCCCCCGGGTTCGGGGCCCGGAAGCCGCTAGGGCCTGTCCCCGGCCCCGTCCCCGGCGCCGTGCTCCGCCCGATAGATCCGGCACTCGATGGCCTCCAGCGTCCGGCTCGCGTCGGTCTGGATGACGAAGTCGCCCCACTCGCCGGAGGGCGCGGGCTCGAACGCGTCGACGTCGTCCACGGGCCGGAGCATGACGATCATGGCGTCGGCGTCGGGTCGGTACGCGGCCAGGTGCTCGGGCGTGCCGGTGCCCCGGGCGACGTGGAAGCCGCCCACCATGTGGAGGACCAGGGCGTCGGGCTGGGCCTCGAGGTAGCCGGCGATGGACCACGCCATGGCGGCGTCCCACAGCGCCTGGGCGTGGAGCTGGTTGCCCATGTTCCCGTGGGTCCCCGGCGGCGCCACGGCCTCCGCGTCGGGCACGGGCAGCCCGCACCGGGTCCCCTCCTGCTCCATGACCGCCGAGATCACCGCGATCCACTGGTCCCGGTACGCCGCCGACGGCTGCCCGTACGGCAGGGGCGGCAGGTCCTCGCGGGCCTCCCCCGACAACGCGTCCAGCCCGTCCCGGCCGTGCCGCGTCACGCGGTTCACGTAGCGCCGCGGCGCGTTGGCGGCAATGACGTCCACGCCCCGCTCCTTCGCCAGCTCCACCAGCGGCCGGTAGTCGGTCTCGTACCGGGGCCACGGCCGGCTCGCGTCGATGAACGCCGACTCGGTGATCAGCCCCGCCAGGTACTCGTCCACCACCCGCTGCACGTCGCGCTCGAAGAACTCCAGCGAGAGGGCGACGGTCCGGCCCGCCGAGTCGCCGGCGGCCTCCGGATCGCCTGGGGCCCGCCGGTCACCCGCGGACGCCGGGTCGCCTGCGGACCCCCGGTCGTAGGCCCCCAGCGCCCGCTCCAGGAGCTCCGCCTCGAGGGCGTGGGCCGTGGGGTCGTCGTGGCTCTCGCCGATGAACACCACGTCGTGCTCCGCCATGGCGGCCAGCACCTGGTCCAGCGACGCGGGCTCGCCGGCCCCCGTGTAGACCCGGTACGCGCCGGGCGTGTAGGCGGTGTCAAGCACCGCCTCCGGCACGTCCTGCGCGACGGCGGGAGCGGCAGCGATGAGGGTGAGAGCGATCGTCGGAACCAGCGTGCGTGTGTTCATGAGACGCATCATACGGTGCACCGCGTGGACGTGACACCCGGGGACGCAGTCGGTGGCCACGGGGCGGCCGGCTCTCACTGACTCGCCCGCTCGGCCTCCTTCACCGCGATCTCCACCTGGAACCCCACCACGGTCAAGAGCTCCACGAGTCGGTCCAGCGTCTTGCCGTAGTACGCGCTGTCCAGCAGCCGGTAGAACTGGGTGGGCGAGGTTCCCAGGCGACGGATGATCTCCCGATGGCTCAGCCCGGAGGACTCGACCCGCCGCTCGGCCTCCAGCGTCAGCCGGTACACCAGCTGGTCGCGCACGTACCCGGGGTCCCGGTTGTAGTCCAGCACCGCGTCCACGGGTACGCTCTCCTCCGTGCCGTCGTCGAGCACGTACGTGAACCCCTGATGACCCAGCTCCGGATCCACGTACACCTCCGCCACACGCCTCGCCCGCGTCGGCCGGTTCTCCAGCCGGGCGTACGGCAGCGACAGTGTCCGCCCACCCGAGAGCACCACCTCGAACGCGTCCTTGCGGTTGTTCGCCTCCACCCCCTCGATCACTACAGCCTCCCTTCCGCCCGCAGCTCCCGGATCAGCCGCAGAACGCGACGCGTCGGCCACCCCGCCATGGCCCGCCCGTTCTCCAGGTCCCATTTCAGCTCCAGCCTCCCGTCCCGGTATACATGAACGTGGTACGGCGCGTGGTCTCCGACCCACGTAAGGAAGACGTAGCCGCCCCTTCGTATCTTGCCCAGTAATAGTACCTCTCATGGTATCAGTTCGTCAACAGGCGTGCCCGTGACGGTATCGTGGTGGTGGTTTCGGGGCAGTGGAATAGCGGAACGGGACGAATCGGTGGCCACGGGGCGGCCGGGCGGCCTCGGGCTTGCATGGGGCGGGGCACGCGGCCACGATACGGCCACGGCCACCCGATCACCGCGCCATCCATGACCTCACGCGTACATCGTCGTCCGACGCTGCCGCCCCCACCGCCGGGGAGCGGGATCACGGTGGAGGAGGGCGAGGAGGGGCCCCGGATCGTCCTGCCCCGCCGGTACACACGGGTGGACCTGGTGCTGACGGGGGTGTTCGCGGCGGTGGCGGTGTGGATGGCGGTGTGGGTGCGGGAGGCGGCCACGCCGGACGCCACGGCGTCGTCGCTGGCGCTGGCGGTGATGGCGGGGATCGGTCTCGTGTTCGGGGTGCTGGCGGCGTCGCAGGCGTTCGCCATCGTGGCGCCGCGGGTGATCGAGGGCCGCGGCGACCGCGTGGTCCTGGGCCGGAAGGTGGGGATCCGGCACATCCCGCAGCGGCGGCTGCACGTGTCGAGGATCGACGCGGTGGAGCGGTTCTGGGAGGACGGCGACCCGGCCGGCGGCGCGCCGGGCGTGGTCCGGATCCGGGCCGGCGGCCACGTCCACACGCTGGGCAAGCACCTGAGCGCCGACGCGGTGTCGTGGCTCGAGGACGCGGTCCGGGCGCTGGCTGGCCGGGCGTAGACCGAGGGTAGACCGGGCGTCGGGTGGGCGTCGGGCGGGTCCCCCGCCGGAATCCACCTCGAAGCCGGTCGACGATGGGCCGCCCGCGTGCTTCGTGGAACCCGGGGCCGCGCGGCGGGTTAGTGAGGCCGGGAGGGGCCGGCGTCACGCACCGAGGCGCGTCGCCTGAGCCGCGAAGCAGCACACCGGACCGGGGAACCGAATGGGGCGGGACGACGGGGACAGCCAGACGACGAGGCCACCGATCCGGGTGCGGGTGCTCCGCACGTTCCGATCGACGCACAAGGCGCTGGCCCTCGGGCTCCTGGCGCTGGTGGCGGTGAGCAGCCTCACGGGGATCGCGCTGGGCTGGAAGAAGAACGTCGCCCTCCTCCAGCCGCCCACCGCCGCGGGCGAGGCGGCCACGCTGGAGAGGTGGGCGCCGCTGCACCGCCTCGCCGCCGTCGCCGGCACCGCGCTGGCCGCCGAGATCGGCCGCGACGACCCCGCCCGCCTCGTCCCCGAGCGCCTCGACGTCCGCCCGGAGCGGGGCGTGGTGAAGGTCCTCTTCCCCGGCGCCTGGGAGGTGCAGGTGGACGGCGCCACGGGCCAGGTCCTCTCCGTGGCCCGTCGTCACGCCGACTGGATCGAGAGCCTCCACGACGGCTCCATCATCAGCGACGGGTTCAAGCTCCTGGCCATGAACGCGCTGGGCCTCGGGCTCCTGGCCCTCTCGGCCACGGGCGTGTGGGTGTGGTACGGGCCGAGGCGGATCCGGAAGGAGCGGCGGGCGGAACGGGAGGCCCGGGAGCGGCAGGAGGCGTAGGCGCGCGGACACGCCGACGCGCGGGCGACTACCGGCCCCGCTCTTCCCGGAGGGTCTCCGCCACCGGTCGATCCAGCTCCACCGGCTCACGCGACCGGATCCGCTCGAACACCTCCACAGCCGGCGGACGCGCCACCTCCCGCTCCAGGATCCCCTGGATGTACTGGGTCAGCGTCTCACCCCGGGCCTCCGCCCTGCGGACGAGCTCCCTGTGCAGTGCGTCGGGGACGTTCCGTACCTGGATCATCTTGGGCATGGAACATGTGACCCGCATGCGCAATGGCCTCAGGCCTGCGCGCTCCCTGGCAGCACCGTATCCCGGACGCTGCCTTCGATCCGGTCGAGGAGGTCACGGGCGACGAGGAGCTCGGCGGGGTCGGCGCCGGGGACGGCGGCGATGTGGTCGACGTGCTCGCGGGAGCGCCGGATGCCTTCGAGAGCCCTGGCGCGGCTCGCCTCCCGATCTTCGGCGCTGAACCGTCGCGGAGGCTCGGCGTCGCCGTGCATGCCGGCGATGCCGCTGCCGATGTCGACGGCCGCCAGGATCACCGGCTTGAACAGCCGCCACTGGACGTCGGACGGCAGGCTCTGGAAGAGCCGGTCGGTGCAGCGGACGTAGGTGCGGACGGCGATGAACTCGGGGAGCTCCTCGAAGGCCTGGCCCGTGATGGATCTCGGCTTCCGGCTGGTGTGCGGCGGACTGCGGTGGCGCTTCTTCATCGGCTCCTCCATGGTTGGGGCGCCCCCGGTGGTTGGGGGTCCCCGGAAGATGCCCCGGGCGCGGCGAGGAGCCGATAGCAGGATCGGCCTGCGTCGTGTCGGAATGGGACAGACTAGCGGCATCCGGGTGGCGACATCCGGGTGGCGGGATCCGGGTGGCGGGCGACGACGGCGCCCCCATCCACGCGGCCCGATTCTTTCATTGACCCTGCCCGGAACCGAAGCCCTACATACCAACCCCTACCCGACGATGCCCATGGGATTCATCGACGCCGTACTCTCCGTCTTCCTCCCCGACCCGCCGGAGATCGGGCCCGACGAGGACCCGATCTTCGTGGATGTACGCACCCGCCGGGAGCACGAGCGGCAGCGCGTGGCCGGCGCCAAGCTGATCCCCCACAGCCAGATCGGGACCCGCTGGCCCGAGCTCCGCAAGCACAAGAGCGAGCGGATCCTGGTCTACTGCACCACCGGCAGCCGGTCGAAGCACGCCACCCGGATCCTGCGGTCGAAGGGGTTCGACCAGGCCGAGAACGCCGGCGGGCTGTGGGGGCTGAAGCGGGCGGGGGTGGAGCTCGAGTAACGGGCGGGGGTGGGGCAGGCCCATGGCGGGTCGGGATGACTTGTCGGGTGGCGATCGGCCGGAGCAGTGGAAAATTGCGATGTGGTGCTCCGTTGGGTCACCGTATCGCGATTTTCCACCCGGAGCGGGGGACAATTGCACTTTCGCGGAAACGGCCGGCTCGCCGGATCGCGATTTTGTACGCTTCAGGTGGGAAAACTGCGATCTGAGCGCGCAAGCGGCCGCGAGATCGCACTTTTCCCCCACCTCGCGCCGCAGCGCGGGCAGCGAGCAAGTCAGGCGGCCGAAAGCGGGCTCAAGTCATCCGCCGACGGCCGCTCGATCCCCAACCGGTCGCACAAAACCCACACATTTTCCATGGTGGTAGCCGTGGGCGACAGGATCTCGATCCCGACCGGTGATCCATCCGTGGAGTAGTCCACTACCAGGTCCCCACCCGCTTCTTCGCTCCGCGCCACTTCACGGTTTCCATTCGAAGCCAGGTACAGGTAGGCAGCGAGAGGACGGCCTCCCTGGTAGGTAATCTGCAGCGAAACGGTTCGTGTCATGGTTTTACCCTTCACGGGGTCCTTCCACGCCAGTAGTCAGGGTGCCGCCGCTGGTGGGCCACGGCGAGGATCACGACGACTTCCGCCTCGACCGTGTAGATCAAGGCGAACGGAAACCGGAGCAGTACCAGCCGGCGGGTATCGGAGTCGTATGGAGTCCCGATCCTGGGAGTATCGACCAGGCTGAGCAGAGCCTGCTCGAGGATGTCGAGGAACTCGGCTCCGAGGCCGTCGGCGTGGCTCTCGTAGAATGCAGCCGCCTCCAGAGCATCGAGCCTGGCCTCGGCCAGGACCCGAATGCCCCTCACGAGCCCAGGCTTTCCCGCGCCTCCCTGAGGACATCCTCAGCTGGGTAGGTGTCGGTCTCCCCGGCCCGGTAGCGGGCCAATCGCCGGCGAACCTCATCCTTCCACGCTGCCTCGACCTCCGGGTCCTCATCCAGGCTTGCGATAAGGCGCTCCGCCAGTCTTGCTCGCTCACCTCGCGGCAAGGACAGTACGGCCGATTCGAGTTCTTCGACGGGCGTCAACGGGCCTCCAGGGTAGCGGACCAACTGACCAAAGATAGCCATTTCACTCGCCTCGTTCCACGGGGTGGGTGCCCAATGCCCTGGCAAGATCGGACCAGCCACCCAGCCTGACCATGGCGGAATGGGACGACTACCCCGCCAGCACCGTCTCCCAATCCCCGCCCAGCCGCACCAGCTCGTTGTCCCGCACCCAGACCTGGCCGCCGTGGCGGGCCACCTGCTCGTACGCCCAGCGGGTGATGCGCAGCGACGCGCGCCGATCGTGGACCAGGCCGGCGTGCTCGAACCGACGGTCCAGCTCGTAGAGCTGCGTGTCGTTGGTGCGCTCGACCCAACGCTCCAGGTGCGGCACGGCGGCCAGGCGGTCTCCCTTGGCGCCGTTGCAGCCGTTGTGGGCCAGGACGAAGTTGTGGCCCAGGTCCAGCGGGTAGCGGCTCCAGGGGACGAAGTGGTCCACCGCCACCGAGCTCCGGAGCCGGCCCCGGCAGTAGAAACACTCCCCGTCCTGGACGTCCTCCAGGATCTCCCGGACCCGGGACAGGTCCCGGCGCTGGGTGCCGAACAGGAAGTGCCGGAGCTCGGCCTCGGCGCCCAACCGCGCGTCGTTGGTCCGGCGCACGTGCTGCGTCCACGCCCCCTGCACCATCTCGGTGATCAGCGAGTAGAACTGCCGGAAGCAGTAGGCGACGCCGGGCTTCAGCACGATCTCCGGCGGGTTCTCCTCTTCCTGGTGCTCGTACAGGAACTCGAGGCGCTCGGTGCCCACCGTCTGAAGCTTCCACAGCGGCATCCGCCGGACCGTCCGCTCCACGCGACCCAGCACGCCCCGCCAGGCGTCGCTGGATTCCAGCCTCCCCAGGCGGGCGTCGTATTCGGCACGGGCCTCCCGGACGACGTTGACCACCGCCGCCTGCCGGCCGGTGTTCTGCCTCAGCGGCGCGTCCACGTCCCCGGCCGGGAACGGCGCCGCCTGGCGCCAGTAAAGCCGGACGAACTGGTCGGCCAGGTCCCGGGTCGAGAGCGTCAACGGGGCCCCGGTGTCGTCGCCCTGGGTCACGCACAGGTCCGCGATGGCGTGCAGCAGCGCGTACTTGTACGTGGCCACGAACATCCCCTCGTCCAGCAGACGCCGCACCTTCTGGATGAACGCCAGCTGCGCCTCGGCCGTCGGGACCGCGTCCGTCACTCCTCCTCCCAGTACACCGCCTTCTCCGGCACCACCCACCGGATCCCGCCCCGCGGGTCCGGCACGTCGCCGCCGTACCGGGGGATCACGTGGATGTGGGCGTGCCCCACCGTCTGGCCCGCCGCCTCGCCGTCGTTGATCCCGATGTTGAACCCGTCGGGGTCATGCGACGCCACCAGCGCCGCCCTCACCTCGCCCGCCAGCTCCCAGAGCGCCGCCTGCTCCTCCGCCGGGAGGTCGTACAGGCCGGCGACGTGCCGGGTCGGGACCACCAGCGTGTGACCGGGCGTGACGGGGTACGCGTCCGGGATCGCGCGAGCGTGGGGCGCCGAGCGGAGGATCCGGTCGGGCGCGAGGTCGCAGAACGGACAGTCGGTGGGGTTGGTCACGATGGTCCGGGGCGGCCGCAGCACTTCTTGTACTTCCGCCCGCTTCCGCACGGGCACGGGTCGTTGCGGCCCACCGGCGCCGGGCCGTTCCGGGCCCCGTTGGTGGGGAAGGCGGAGAGGACGCCTTCCGGGTCGCCGTGGAGCTCGGCGAGGCGGGCCACCTCGGCCAGGAGCGTGGCCCGCCCGGCGCTCACGGACTCGATGCCGCGCTCCAGCAGCCACCGGCAGGCGGCGATGAGGATCTCCCACGAGAGCATCTCGTCCGCGATCTCTTCCTGCTCTGCGGCGTTCCGGGGCTCGGGCGAGAGGTAGCCGAGCGCCATGCACTCGTCCTCGGCCACGCCGAGGACGTCGAAGAGGTCGTCGGTGTCCAGCTCGTCCCGCATCTCACCCAGGAAGCGGTGCTGCACGGCGGCCATGGACACCGCCGTCTCGGGGCAGACCGGCATCCCCGTCGCCTCGAAGAGCTCGACGCCGCAGCAGTCGCACCGCTCGGGCTCCTCCGCGTCTTCCCACGGCTGCGCCAGGATCTCCTCGAGAGAGAGGACGGCGTGGCTCTGCCGCGCGTCGCGGGCCTTCTCCTCCTCTCGGATCACCGCACTCATCACGGGCCAGCTGGGCGCCATGGCGCCGATGGCCGGACGGAAGCGGTAGCGGAGCCGCCAGTCGGCCTCGTGGAACCGCTTCACGTCCCGGTCGGCCTGGTGCAGCGCCCGGATCGCGTCCTCGAGCTCGGTGCGCTGCCACGGCTCGACGCGCGGGAGGGCCGCCATCAGGACGGTCACCGCTTCCTTCCGCCCCTGATCGCCCAGCGCGTTCCCTATGACGTCGGCCAGCTCCGGGTCGCTCTCCAGGGCCGCGACCAGGAGCTCGTACGCCGCGTCGTCCTCGATCCAACCGGCAACGGCGTACGCCCAGAGGCGCTGCTCCGGCGACCCCGCCTCCAGCAGCTCCCGGACGTCCTCCAGCGCCGGCGGACCGAGCTTCGCCAGCGCTTCGGCCGCGACCATCGGGAGGATATGAGCGTCGGGCCCCGCGCCCCGGATCACCTCCAGCAGGATCGGCACCGACCGGGGGTCGCGGAGCTCACCGAGCAGAACCAGAAGCCAGATCGGGTCGGGTTCGGAAGCCGCTTCGTCGTCGACCACGTGCCCGTCCACCACGTCCCGGGCGGCCTCGGCCCGGAGCGCGCGACGCAGCATCTCCATCACCGACTCGGTGGCGGCCTCGCCCCGGTCCAGCACCGCCTCCATGGCCCGCACCGGCATCCCCCGGGGATCGGTGGCGATGGACAGGACGAGAGCGTCGAGGTCCGGCGTCGGGAAGCGCATGAAGCGAAGCTATGCACCGGCCCGGATCAGGGCCAGGTTCACGGGTGATCGGGACACGTGGCGGCGGGTCGGGGCGACTTGTCGGCAGTGGCGAGCGGCCGGAGCGGTGAAAAATTGCGATGTGGTGCTCTGTTGGGCCACCATATCGCGTTTTTCCACCCGGAGCGGGGGACAATTGCACTTCCGCGGAAACAGCCGGCTCGCCGGATCGCGATTTTGTACGCTTCAGGTGGGGAAACTGCGATCTGAGCGCGCGCGCGACGGCGAGATCGCACTTTTCCCCCCACCTCGCCCCGCAGCGCGAACAACCAGCAAGTCAGGCGGCCGAAAGCGGGCTCAAGTCATCCACCGAAGGCCGCAACAGTTAGCCGAGCGTCCGTGAATGGAGGATCTCGCGCCCCGTTCGGGGCTACCCGGTCTCCTGCTCCATCCACTCAGGTCGCGCGATCCCGTACAAAACGTCCGGATCGATATCGGCGCCATTGGGCCACACGATGGTGCCCAGCTCCGGGTCCAATTCCACGGCCTCGAAGAACGCGCGTTCGTTGCGTACGCGCTCGAAGATCGGCCCTCGCAGGAACGGCTCGATGTCGATCACTCGTTCCGTCCCGTCGGTGAATCCGACACGAATCCGGAATCCTTCTAACGGCGTCACCCGATCGACCCTTACCATTCGCATACTCCCTCTCATTTGAGCCCCGCGATGCGTTCGAGGGGCTCACCGTGCCGCGCCGCCTCCCAGTTGTTCCGCAGCTCCAGGCGATGCAGCGCAGCCCATTCGAGTACCAAGCCCAGCACTCGGTTGGGCAACGCCCCGCTTACCAGCTCCAGGGTGCCAATCGCCACCGTAGCTTCGTGCTCCGCATACTTCGCGTGGAAATGCGGCGGTCCATGATCATTGTAATACATCGCGATCGTGATTCCGAAGAACTCGCTGATTCTCGGCACAGCACGCCCCTTGTATGGTCCAGGGGCACGTTCCCCGCGGGGTCGGGGCGCGGGTGTCCGCCTCGTCGCTTGGTCCTCACCCCATCATGACGGTCGCGGTGGAGTCCGGGTGCCGGGTGCGGCCCACGCTTGCCGGCAGGGCGGGTTCGCGGCGCGGGGTTGCGAAAGTCGCTCCTCGGCGGACACCCGCACCCCTCCCTGGGTATAGACGGGCCAGATCGGGAGGTACTCGCCGGGGACGATGCCGAAGAGGTAGATCAGCGGCGCCAGGCGACGACGGGTGGCGGCGGATCGCCGGAGCCGCCGCCGCGGTCCGGCGGGCCCGACCTTCCAGGGTGTGCGATGTTCCCTACATTTCCAACTTCACGGCCTCACCGTCCGGGAATCTCGCCGTGATTTCCAGCTGTCCCCCCATAGCCTCGATGACTTCCCGGAGTGTGTCCACGTGCACGTTGCTGCGCTGCTCCAGCCTGGAGATGCCGGACTGATGGGCCCCGAGCCGGTCGGCGAGCTCGGCCTGGGTGAGGCCCCGGTGCTTGCGGAGTCCCGCGAGTCGCAGGCCAGTAAGGGCCGCATCGGTCTTTCTCCCGCGTGTCGCTATTCACCCTCGGGTACGGAGTAGAGGTCGTGGTCGAAGTTGTAGCCACCGTACAGCTGCCACCGATCGAGTGCTTCCTTCCATAGCGTTGGATCGGCGAGCCGGACGGCCCTGTCGAGGCCGCAGTTGCGGAGCAGGAGGCCGAGCAGCTGCATCCGTCGATCGTCGGCCTCGGGGCCGCCGAGCAGGTACCCTTCGTGGAGCTCCATCCGTTCGGGCGCGAACGCCCTGGCCTGCGCGGTCGTGATCGGCTCCGGCCACCAGCAGGGGCGCGGCAGCTTCGTGTCCTGTCGGTCCATCGGTCCCTCCGTGGTTCGAGTTGGACCCAAGATGGCGGACGGGTTGGGGCAGACCCATGGCGGGATGGGACGAAAAGCTGGTCCGACGCGGACACCCGCACCCCTCCCTGTCTGGGAATGCGGTGCCCCTCAAAGGTGAAACCCTCGCGGAGGATTTACACCCGTCGCCTCCCCTTCCCTCGACCGGGGAGAGCGGGTACCGTTCCTTATGGCCAATGAGGAGCATATGTCCGTCGACGAGCTGGCAACGGAAGCACTCAAGCTGTCCGCGGAAGACCGCGAGCGACTCGCTTTCGCGATCCTCTCCAGCATCCAGGGTGAGCTCGAGTACGAGTCGGAATGGGCGGAAGAGGCCCAGCGACGCCTCGAGCAGCTGGAGGACGGTTCCGTCGAGGCGATTCCTGCCGAAGACGTCTTCCGGGAGGCCCGGGAACGCCTGAAGTGAGCCCCGCCGGTCCTCCAGGTTGTAGGCCATCAGACAGCTTCCCGCCATCCATCTCCTTGAGCCCGTGCTTGCGGGGTCGGGGCACGGGTGTCCGCCTCGTCGCTGGGTCCTCACCCCATCATGACGGTCGCGGCGGGGTCCGGGTGCCGGGTGCGGCCCGCGCTTGCCGGCAGGGCGGGTTCACGGCACGGGGGTGCGAAAGTCGCTCCTCGGCGGACACCCGCCCCCCCCCCTGAGTTGTGGGGGGTCCACAGACGGGCCAGATCGGGAGGTACTCGCC
>JAWODW010000084.1:0-22821 GCA_046483065.1 Longimicrobiales bacterium
GTCCTTCCTCGCCTGGCTGCACCTAGGCATTCCCCGTGCGCTCTTACCGCGCTTGGTCTGTCCCTGTCCCATCCTGCAACAACGACAGCCACACCACGCCCACTGCCCAAAACTCGGACCGCAGGCGCTCGTACGTCTCTACCTAAAGCGCTCTTCTTCTTCAGCTCCCAACACCCATGTTTTCAATCAGCTGTCGCCGCGGTGATAGTGCTTCCGTGGCGAGCCTTTAATACTAGCGCCCTCGACTATCATCGTCAACCGCGCGGAGCAACTGCTCCGGAGCACGGTCTGAGGCCGGCTGCGCCGGCCTGGACGTGTTGAAGGCGGACCGGAAGGTACCGGCTCTGGGGCTGAGGTCAAGGGGGTGTTTCGATAGCGGGTGGCTGTGCCGGGGGAGGGGGGTGGAACGACGGGATCTCGGCCGCCGGCGCGGTCGCCTGCGAGTGTATACTAGATCCCGACTCGGTCCAGGAAATCGTCCAGCACGTCGGGGTCGAGGTAGAAGGATCCGAGGTCGCCGTGCCAGTCGCCGTGCCAGTCGGAGCCACCGGTGACCAGCAGGCCGTGCTGGCGGGCCTTGTTGAGGAGGCGGCTCAGCTCTGGTGGCGCCACGCGTGGCCGGTAGCACTCGATCCCGTCGAGGCCGGCACCGACGAACTCATCGAGTGCGCCGCCGAGGAGTGGCATGGGGGGGTGTGCCCAAACGGCGATCCCACCGGCCTGGTGGACCCTCTCGATGGCGCCGGCGACGTCGAGGGCGTGAACGGCCACGTAGGCCGGACCGTCATCGGCGATGTAGCGATCGAACGCCTGGGCCACCGAAGAGACGTGTCCCTGATTCCACAGGACGCGTGCCAGGTGCGGGCGGGCGAGCGCCTGCGCGTTGGGCCCCGCTTCCTCGACCACGGCTTCGTATTCCACACCCACGCCCAGCTCTTCGAGGCGCTCGATCATCTTCCGGATCCGGATGTCCCGGCGGGCCCGTGCCTCCGTGGAGTGCTCGGCCAGGATCGGCGCGTCCGGATCCACCTGATAGCCGAGGATATGGATGTCCCGGTCCCTGTGGCTGGCCGAGATCTCGATGGCGGACAGGACCTGGATGTCGCGGTCGGCTGCCGCTGCTCGTGCGGGCGCCACCCCGGCTGTGGTGTCGTGATCGGCGAGGGCGATGAGGTCGAGCCCCGCGTCCGCCGCCCGGGTAACGACCTCGGACGGCGCCAGGGCGCCGTCCGAGGCGTTACTGTGGATATGCAGGTCGATTCTCATGACATCGCGTGCTGTGGTCGGCGGGGGACGAGAGAGCAATAGTCGGACCGACGCCGAAAAGGAAGCCGGCGGCGCCCGGATCTCGGACGCCGCCGGCTTCATCAGATCACCTTGATGTCAGCGTCGTTCCGCTCTCTCGCTCATGATGCTGACCTCGTCCTCGACCACCTGCATGAAGCCGCCGGAGACGTGGAATCGCTCCTCGGCTCCGTCACGAGTCACGCGCAGAGTCCCTTCACCGAGAAGGGCCATCATGGGGGCGTGCCCCCGGAGGATCCCCACCTCGCCGTCCCAGGCCGGCAGGACCACCATGTCGGCCTGATCCTCGAACACCGTTTCCCGGGGCGTGATCAACGCCACCGAAAGCTGCTTCTTCTCTGCCATGTCAGTCCTCCCCGAGCTCCTTGGCGTGCTCGATGACCTCGTCCACGCCGCCCTTCATGTAGAACGCCTGCTCCGGGAGGTGGTCCAGCTCACCGGCCACGACCCGCTCGAAGGACTCGATGGTCTCCTCGAGGCGGACGTACTTCCCGGGCGTGTTCGTGAACTGCTCGGCCACGTGGAACGGCTGGGAGAGGAAGCGCTCGATCCGTCGTGCGCGACCGACGATGACCTTGTCCTCCTCCGACAGCTCGTCCATCCCGAGGATGGCGATGATGTCCTGGAGGTCCTTGTAGCGCTGCAGGATCTCCTGCACCTCGGAAGCCACGCGGTAGTGGCGTTCCCCGAGGATCTGGGGGTCCAGGATCCGGGACGTGGAGTCCAGCGGATCCACCGCCGGGTAGATCCCCTTCTGGGTGATGGCCCGGGACAGCACCGTGGTGGAATCCAGGTGCGCGAAGGCCGCCGCCGGGGCCGGGTCGGTCAGGTCGTCCGCGGGGACGTAGATCGCCTGCACGGACGTGATAGAGCCATCACGGGTGGAGGTGATCCGCTCCTGGAGCTCGCCCATCTCCGTGGCCAGCGTGGGCTGGTAGCCCACGGCCGACGGCATCCGGCCGAGGAGCGCTGACACCTCGGAGCCCGCCTGGCTGAACCGGAAGATGTTGTCGATGAAGAGGAGCACGTCCTGCTTCTCGACATCCCGGAAGTACTCGGCCACGGTCAGCCCCGACAGCCCAACGCGCAGCCGGGCGCCCGGGGGCTCGTTCATCTGGCCATAGACCAGCGCGGTGGAGTCCAGCACCCCGGACTCCTTCATCTCGAGCCAGAGGTCGTTCCCTTCACGGGTCCGCTCGCCCACACCGGAGAAGACCGATCGACCGCCGTGCTCCATGGCAATGTTGTGGATCAGCTCCATGATAATGACGGTCTTTCCGACGCCGGCGCCGCCGAACAGACCGGTCTTCCCGCCGCGCACGTACGGCGCGATCAGGTCCACCACCTTGATCCCCGTCTCGAAGATCTCGGTCTTGGGCTCCAGCGCCGTGAAGCCGGGCGCCTGGCGATGAATCGGCCACCGCTCCACGTCGTCCGGGATCGGCTCGCCCTCGTCCACCGGCTGGCCGAGGACGTTCAGGATCCGGCCGAGGGCCGGCTCGCCCACGGGCACGGTGATGGCCTGGCCGGTGTCCGTGACCGGCATCCCCCGCACTACACCGTCGGTAGACGACATGGCCACGGCCCGGACCTGGCTGCGCCCGATATGCTGCTGGACCTCAACCGTCAGATGGATATCCGGCCCGCCGTTCTCCGCCTCGACGTGCAGCTCGAGGGCGTTGTAGATGTCCGGCAGTTCGTCGGACTCGAACTCCACGTCCAGAACCGGTCCGATGACCTGGGCAACCCGCCCCACGTTCTCCGCCATTCCTATATCTCCCGTATCGTCAAGCTTCTATTCGAGGGCGTCCGCGCCGCCCACGATCTCCGAGATCTCCTGCGTAATCTGTGCCTGCCGCGCCCGGTTGAACGAGCGTCGCAGGTCGTCGAGCATCTCTTCCGCGTTGTCCGTCGCGTTCTTCATGGCCGTCCGCCGGGCTCCCTGCTCCGCCGCCGCCGTCTCCACCAGCGCCCGGTAGACCCGGTTGCGCACGTAGAGCGGCAGCAGCTCGTTCAGGATCTCGTCGGCACCCGGCGAGAGGATGTAGCCGCCCGCCGCCACGCTGCTCTCATCGTGGCCCGCCGGTGGCTCGACCGGCAGTACCTTCATGGTCTTCGGCGGCGTGGACAGCGCCGAACGGAACTGGGCGTAGACCACGTAGACGGCGTCCAGCGATTCCTCCCGGAACGCGTCCATCAGCGGGTCCACGATCTCCTCGGCGTGCTCCGGCTCCCGCCGGTCCGGGAGGTCGGTCCGCGTCGACGCCATCTCCTGGCCCTGGAACCTGAAGTAGCTCAGTCCCTTCTTCCCGAGGACGTGGAACTCCACGTCCACGCCCTCGGATTCCAGGTGCTGCACCAGCTCCCGGGCCTCCCGGATCAGGTTCACATTGAACGCGCCGCACAGCCCCCGGTTCGACGTCAGGAGCACCACTGCGGCCCGACGCATCTCCTCCGGCTCCCGGAGCAGCGGGTAGCGGGCCCGGAGCTCCGGGTCCGTCAGTCGGCCGATGACCTGGCCGAGCCGCTCCGAGTACGGGCGGGCCGACTTCACCAGATCGCTCAGCTTCTTCAGCTTGGAAGTCGCCACCATCTCCATGGTGCGCGTGATCTGGCGGGTCTTGTCGATGGAGTTGAGCCGCCGCTTGATCTCCCGGGTCTTCGCCATGGCTCCGGCTCCCCGCTACGCCTCGGCCCCGGCCGCGGCCGGCTCCTCGGCCTCTTCGGCGGTGCCGTGCTCGGCGTGGAAGCGACGGTTGTACTCCTCCACCGCGTCCCGGAGCTTCTGCTCGGCCTCTTCCTCCAGCTTCCCGGTCTCCTGGACCTGGCTCCGGATCTCGCTCCGCTGCTCCCGCATGTACTCCACGAAGCCCGTCTCCCAGTCCCGGATCCGTTCGATGGGGATCTCGTCCAGCAGCCCGTTGGTCACCGCCCAGATCACCGTGACCTGGTCGGTCACCGGCACCGGCTCGTACTGGGGCTGCTTCAGCACCTCCACCGTCCGCTCGCCCCGGGCCAGCTGCCGCTGCGTCGCCGCGTCGAGGTCCGAGCCGAACTGGGCGAAGGCCTCCAGCTCACGGTACTGGGCCAGGTCCAGACGGAGCCGGCCGGCCACCTGCTTCATGGCCTTCACCTGCGCGGCACCCCCCACCCGCGAGACGCTGATCCCGACGTTCACCGCCGGACGCACGCCCGAGTAGAAGAGGTCCGGCTCGAGGTAGATCTGCCCATCAGTGATGGAGATCACGTTCGTGGGGATGTAGGCACTCACATCGCCGGCCTGCGTCTCGATGATCGGCAGCGCCGTGAGCGACCCACCGCCGAGCTCGTCGCTCAGCTTCGAAGCCCGCTCCAGCAGCCGGCTATGGAGGTAGAACACGTCGCCGGGGTACGCCTCACGACCCGGCGGCCGGCGGAGCACCAGCGAGAGCTGGCGGTACGCCTGTGCCTGTTTGGTCAGGTCATCGTAGATTACCAGCGTGTGCTTGCCCTGCCACATGAAGTGCTCGGCCAGCGCCGTGGCCGCGTAGGGCGCAATGTACTGCATCGGCGCCGGGTCGCTGGCGTTGGCCGCCACCACCGTGGTGTAGTCCATGGCGCCGTGCTCGCGGAGCGTCTCCACCACCGCCGCCACCTTACCGGCCCGCTGACCCACCGCGCAGTAGATGCAGATCACATCCGTGTCGCGCTGGTTGATGATGGTGTCCACGGCCACCGCCGTCTTCCCCGTGCCCCGGTCGCCGATGATCAGCTCGCGCTGGCCCCGGCCGATGGGGATCATGGAGTCGATGGCCTTGATCCCGGTCTGGAGCGGCTCCTTCACCGGCTGCCGCTTCACGATCCCGGGCGCCACAATGTCGATCTGGCGGCGGTCCTCGGCCTCGATGGCGCCCTGACCGTCCAGCGGGTCGCCCAGGGGGTTCACCACCCGGCCCTGGTACGCGTCGCCCGCCGGCACGTCGAGCACGCGACCGGTACGGCGCACGGCGTCGCCCTCCTGGAGGACCGTCCAGTCCCCCATGATCACGGCGCCGATATTGTCTTCCTCGAGGTTCAGCGCCAGCGCCGCGATCACGTCACCCGTCTCCGACGCCGTGATCTCCAGCGTCTCACTGGCCATCGCCTTGGTCAGGCCGTAGATCCGGGCGACGCCGTCCTTGACCTCCAGGACCTCGCCGACCTCCTCGACCTCGAGCTCCTGGCCGAACTGCTCGATCTCCTTGAGCAGTACGTCCTTGATCTCGCCCGCCCGCAGCTGCGATTCAGAACTTGCCATTTCCCCGCTACCGTTGGTGTGCTCTATCCTGTGTCTACGCGCTCGCCGGGAGCTCCGGCAGGCCCGCGTGCATCATCTCTCGCTTCAATGAAACCAGCTGTCGCCGCAGCGAGCCATCCATGGCCCGGTCGCCAAACCGCACCACGAGCCCACCCAGGATCTCCGGGTTGACCGTGATATGCGGCAGCACGTCCTTGCCCAGGAGCGCACTCAGGCGCTCCGTGATCACCCGCTCCACCTCGGCGTCGGCCGGCCGCGCCAGCGTAACGTTGGCATGGATCCGGCCCACGGCCGCGTCCAGCATCGCCCTGTACTCGGTTCGAACCTCCGGGAGCAGCGCCTGCCGCCCCTTCTTGACTACCACCAGGAGGAAGTGCAGGAACCGATCGGGCACCCGTCCTTCCAGCGCAGAGCGAAGTACCGCCTGCTTCTCTTTCGCCCCGATCTTCGGGGTCTCCAGGAACGCCCGGACCCGGTCGCTCGTCAGCACTTCGTCCAGCTCCGAGAACGCGTCCGCATAGGCCTGGGCCTCGTCATGACGCCGGCCGAGCTCGAAGAGCGCCGCCGCGTAGTTCCGGGCGATGGTCAGGTTTCTCACGTCCGCTCCTCTTCCCTAGGCCTCCGCGCCCTCGGCGCGATCGAGGAACTCCTGGACGAGCCGGCGATCCTCCTCGGCATCCACCCTCTTGCCGAGCAGGTGCGTCGCAGCGCTGATGGTGAGCTCCACCGCCTCCCGGCGGATCGACTCCAGCGCCTGCTCCCGCTCCCGCTCGATCTCCCGCTTCGCCCGGTCCACCACCTCCTGCTGCTCTTCCTTCGCCTTGTTGAGCAGCTCCTGGCGGACCTTCTCCGCGTCCTGCTTTCCTTCGGCGATGATCGCCTGGGACTCCTGGCGGGCTTCCGCCAGCTCCTTCCGCTGCTCCTCCAGCGCCGCCCGCGCCTCTTCACGCGCCTGCTGCGCTTCGTCCAGCTGCTCCTGGATCCGGTCCTCCCGGGCCTGGGCATACCCCAGGATCGGGGGGAAGGCCCACTTCGTGAGCACCGCCAGCAGGATGAAGAAGATGATGAGCGTCCAGGTCGATGTCCCCAAGTCTAGGTTGAATACGCTCGGGGAATGCTCCGCCGCCGCCTCGGCAGCGTGCTCCGCCTCCTGGATCACCAGCCAGATGATGTTCATTCGTCTCTCTTCCGTCCTTCAGCTGTGGGTCAGAGATCCCGGCCACCGAGCCACAAACGGTCCGGCGACCGGGCTCCGACTCCCGTCGTTCAGATCAGGAACGCGATAACCAGCGAGAACAGCGCAACACCCTCGATCAAGGCGGCCAGAATGATGGCACCCGTCTGGATGTTCGCCGCGATCTCCGGTTGGCGAGCCATGCTCTCCGTCATGCGGCTGCCGATCCAGCCGATCCCGATGCCGGCACCGACCACGGTCAGACCCGCACCGATGGCCTTACCGAAGTTGGCCAGATAGTTGGCCACGTCGCCGCTCATGCCCGACGCCATGCCTTCCTGCACAATCGAAAGGAATCCGAACATTCCTTCACTCCATTCGTTTCGCGGGGGTCCAAAGTCGTTTCGCTCCCCGGCCTCCACGAACGCCCCCCGGACGCCCGCTCCGACCGCAACCGCTTCCCGGTCCGCACCCTGCCGGACCGCACGGCGTTCACCGGCGCTCTGCCGGCTACATTACGACGCGGGCGCTGGAGCGCATGCCTCGCGAAGTCGTGTCACTTCCGACGGACACGATCGCCGTTCCTGCATCCTGCACTCCTGACACTCCTGCTTCTCGCTCAGTGCGCGTGCCGGATCAGGCCGATGAACACCGCGCTCAGGATGGCGAAAATGTACGCCTGCAGGAACGCGATGAAGATCTCCAGCAGCATGATCGCCACGGCCATGAAGATCGGGGCCGGCACCACCAGGAACGCACTCGCGCTCGTCGCGATTACCGCCAGCCCCGTGAGCGCCAGCACCACCGCGTGGCCCGCCGTCATGTTGGCGTACAGCCGGATCGCCAGGGCGAAGGGCTTCGTCAGCTTCCCCAGGAACTCCACCGGCGTCATGATGACCATCATGAGCGCCTTGCCGATCCCGCCCATCCCCGACGGCGCGTAGAAGATGGTCTTCGAGTAGCCCGCCATGCCCAGGTCGCGCATCCCGGCGAACTCCACCACGAAGAAGGTCACGGTGGCCAGCGCCGCCGTTACGGAGACGTTCCCCGTGGGCGAGGCGCCCCAGGGCAGCAGCCCCAGGAGGTTGCCGAAGAGGATGAAGAAGAAGACGGCAATGATGTACGGATAGAACCGCTCACCGTGGGGCCCCACGTTCGGCTTGGCCACCTCGTCCCTCAGGAACAGGACGAACGCTTCCATCACGTTGTGCCCGCCCTTCGGTCCCTTCTTCGCTCCCGCCTCGCGGGCCCGCTTCGCCCGCCGGGCCGCGGGGATCAGCGCCGCCGCCACCAGGACCGCCGCAAAGATCAGGAAGAGCACATGCTTCGTGATGGAGAAGTCCATGGTCAACGGCCCCACGTGCACCGGCTCGAACTGGGGCAGGTGCACCACCCCGAACGGAGTCTCCCACTCGTGGGAGTCCGCAAGGTGATGCAGGATCATCTCCTTGATGTCGAATCCGCCTTCGCCCTCCGGGGCAGCGGCGGCCGCTACGCTCTTTATGGTTCCCAGCATTCAGTTCGTCAGTCGCAAGAACAGTGGTTCCAAGAGCACCAACACGAACACGAATCCTACCAGACTCACCAGCAGCGACGCCGGGTCCGGTCCTTCCACCCGCGTCACCCACACCGCGGCGGCACCGACCGCCGCGAACCGCAGCGCCATGCCACCCACCCAGCCGGCCACGAAGCCCACTTCCCGAGCTCGGCCCGCGAGCAGCGCACCGAACGCCGCCAGCTGAACCGGCCAGGCGATCCATGCGGCCAGCCGAACCCCGGCGGGGTCCGCCGGCTCCACGGCCATCGCGACCACCGCCGCCAGCACCAACAGAAGCGCGCCGCTCGCTACTCCGTACGCCGCCAGCGCCCTCACCCGCTCCCGTCCTCTCCGGCCTCGTTCCGGGGCACTTCCACCAGATGGTGATACATGTGGTAGAACCCCGCCCCCGCTCCCAAGAACGCGCCCAGGAGCGCGAGCCAGGGTTCTGTGCCCAACCAGTCGTCCGCCTTCGTTCCAAGCCAAAGGAACAACAAAGTGCTGGCCGCCAACGTCAACCCGTGTCCGAGATATTGCCCGATACTCTGGTATCCGGACCGCCCATCCGGCTGACGCTGGGACTCTTTCTCCACGTTGTTTACACCCACTCCCTCGTTGGTGGAGGCCGCGAAGGTAAACGCTTGTGAAAAATTCCGCAAGCGCCCCATAGCGCGAGCTGCGCCCATGCCCGCACCGGTCGCGCTGCCGCACGCGGCGGAGCGGCCCGTACCGAGCGGGCGCGAAGGTCCGCCCCCGGGTTTGACGGGTCTCACGGGGCTCGTCCATACTTGCACGTTCCCCCGTATCTGACCCCCACAACGTGGTGCCGGGTCCGGCAGCCGGAAGAGAGGCGGATGGCAGAAGACGAGGCAGCGAGCGTCGAGGCGCCGGACGTCGCCCTGCTGGAGCGGGCAGTGACGACGAGCGGCCGGCGCGACCATGCCCCTGGATCGCTCGCTCTTCGTGCTGGCCACCCAGAAGTGGTGGTGGCGGCGCTGCGGACGACCAGTGGGAGGAGCCGGAGATCCGGGCGGACCGCCACGCTGCGAGCGTTCCAGGCGCTGGAGCGGCGTGTTCCGGTCCCCCGGTTGCTGGTGGCGTACGCCGTGCGGCTGGCCCGGTCCACGCGGCCGGAGGATCCCGGGTCGCCGGAGCTGGTCCGTCAGTTCGTGAGCTGGGCGCCGGGCCTCGCGCGTCGTAATACCTTACATTGGGAGCGAAGGCTCGTGCCGCCATGGATGGGCGGGGCGTGCCCAATTACGACGATGTTCGTGCCGTGGCACCGGCGGTGCTCCGTCATCGGCTGGTTACCAACTTCCAGGCCGAGGCGGAAGGTCGTAGCCCGGCGAACCTGGTGGAAGAGCTGATCGATACAAGTAGGACATGGACCTAGAGCGAAGTAGCAGGCACGACGAGCCTCCCGGCCCCGGGCAGGGGTCATGATCGGGCTCGTCGTGGCACTCCTGGCCGCCCTGCTGGTTTCGGCGTTCCTTACCGCCGCCGAAGTGGCACTGTTCTCCATCGGCGACGCCCGTATCCGCAGCCTCGTGGAGGGCGGCGAGAGCGCCCTGGCCACGATCCGGAAGCGCCCCCGTGCGCTCCTGGTGCTCCTCCGCTTCGGCGATGGGCTGGCGGCACTGGTGGCCGGCGCGGCTGCGCTCCTCATCGGCCACGCCCTGTGGCCTGTCTGGGGCGGCCTGATCGGGATCCTGGTGACGGCCGTCCTCCTGGTGGCCATCGGCGAGTTGTGGCCTCGCCGGATCCTCCCGGAGCGTGGCGCCCGGTTTGCCGTGGCCATCGCTCCGATCATGCTGCAGCTGAGCCGGCTGCTGCGCCCGATCCTGTACCCGCTGGAGCGGATGACCCGGGGGCTGCCCGAGCCCCGCCTTACGTCAGTGAGCGAGGTCACGGAGTCCGAGCTCCGGCAGCTCACGGCGCTGGGTCGCAGCGAGGGCTCCATCGACGAGCACGAGGGACAGATTATCGAGCGGGCGTTCCGCCTCGAGGACACGCAGGTCTGGGACATCATGACGCCCCGCGTCGACATCTTCGCGTGGCCCGATGACCTGACGCTGGACGAGATCGCGTCCCAGTTCGGGTCGGTACCCTACTCCCGGGTGCCGGTATACGACGAGTCCATCGATGACGTCACCGGCGTCCTCTACCTCCGGGACGCCTACCAGGCGCTCACGGCCGGCGCGCCGGAGGCCACGCTCCGGAGCCTGGCTCGGCAGCCGCTGGTGGTCCCCGGCTCGCTACCGCTGACCCGTCTGCTCCGGGACTTCCAGAACCGGCGGATCCACCTGGCGCTGGTGGTGGACGAGTACGGCGGGATCGACGGGCTGGTGACCCTCGAGGACGTCATCGAGGAGCTGGTGGGTGAGATCGAGGATGAGACCGACGTCACCGAGATCGACATCGTCCGGGTCAGCCGGAACGAGATCATCGCGGAAGGCGACACCGAGATCCGCGAGATCAACCATATCTTCAACACCGCCCTCCCGCTCCTGGAGCACCGGTCGCTGAACGGCTACCTCATGGAGGAACTGGGCCGGGTCCCCCAGGCCCGGGAGACGGTGGAGCGCCAGGGGCTCATCATAGAGGTCCTCGACGCCTCCGATACCCAGGTGATCCGGGCCCGGATCACCCGGACCGCCCCCATGACCGAGGCCCCGCCCGAAGATCTGTCGCTCCCGGCGCCCGTCCTGGACGCCACCGACCAGGGGCCGGGGGCCGAGCCGGACGACGGGTCCATCGCCGGCGACGGGGTGACCGCCGTCGACGCGATCCCGAGCGACGATCCCGACGAGGCAGCCGGCGGCGAACCCCGGCCGTGACGACCAACGGGATCGGTTCCGCGGGACCCGTAGAGCCGGACGCCGCTCATGAGCCGGACGCCCACGCCATCCGGCGAGCCCGTCAGCGACTCCGCGACGCAGCCCGCCACACGCCATTGGAGCACTCGGCGTGGCTCTCGGAGATCGCCGGCGTCCCCGTCCACCTGAAGCTCGAGTGCTGGCAGCGCACCCGGTCGTTCAAGTTCCGGGGCGCCTACCACGCCGTCTCGGCCCTCGACCCGACCACTCGGGCCCGCGGGCTGGTCACGGCCTCCGCCGGGAACCACGGGCTGGCGACGGCGCTCGCGGCCCGACTCCTGGACGCTACCGCCACCATCTTCGTCCCCGCATCGGCCCCCGCCACGAAGAAGGACCGGATCCGGCGGGCGGGGGGCGAGCTGCGGGAGGTGCCCGGCATCTACGATGACGCCGCGGCCGCAGCCCGCGCCTTCGCCGACCAGACGGACGCTCACTTCCTGAACGCCTTCACCGACCCGGACGTGGTGGCCGGCCAGGGCACGGTGGGGCTGGAGGTGCTCGACGAGCTGGCGGCGGACGCGGAGCCGGGCAGGGACCCGCTCAACGTGGTGGTCCCGGTCGGTGGCGGCGGGCTGGTGGCCGGAGTGGGAATCGCTCTCCGGGACGCGGACCGCCCGACGCGCGTGATCGGCGTCCAGTCCACGGCCACTACCGCCATGCACGCCGCGTTCGAGGCGGGTCGGGTGGTGGACGTGCACGATCCCAGCACCACCCTCTGCGACGGGCTGGCGGGGGAGACCGAGCCGGTGGCGTACGAGCGTGCCCGCCGCGTGGTGGACGCCCTCGAGCTGGTCGACGAGGCCGGTGTGGCGCCCGCCATTCGCGCCCTCTACCGCCACGAGGCCGTGGTGGCCGAGGGCTCCGGCGCGGTGGGCGTGGCCGCGATCCTCGACGGCGCCGTGCGGCTGGATGGCCCCGGCGTCGTTGTGATCACCGGCGGCAACATCGATGCGTCCACCCTGGCCCGGATCTTACACGGAGACTGATGGCCCACATCATCCCTTTCAACGGCATCACCCCCACCGTTCACCCCTCGGCGTGGGTCGCGCCCACCGCCATCCTCATCGGTGACGTGGAGGTCGGCCCCGAGTCCAGCATCTGGTTCGGCGCCGTGCTGCGGGGCGACCACCCGGAGCACGGTATCCGCATCGGGGCCCGGACCAGCGTGCAGGACAACTGCGTCCTGCACGTGAGTGCCGAAGGCCCCACCGTGGTCGGCGACGACGTTACGGTGGGCCACGGCGCGGCGTTCGAGAGCTGCGAGATCCGGAGCGGCGCCCTCATCGGAATGAACGCCGTGCTCCTGCACCACGCCGTCATCGGCTCCGGGTCCCTCGTGGCCGCCGGGAGCGTGGTCGCCACAGGGTTGGAGGTCCCGCCCCGCACCCTGGTGGCCGGGTCGCCGGCCACCGTCCGCAAGGATCTCGCAGGCGAGTCCGCCGGCTGGATCCGGGGCAGCGCCGACCACTACGTGGCACTCTCCCGCCGGTACCTGGAGCAGGAGATCGGCGAGGAGTAGCCGCCGCGGCCGACGGTCCGTTCCCGCCCGGGGCCGCGGACCGAACGCTACGGGTCCGAGCAGTCCCGGGTGTAGCCGCACCGGGGGCACCTCAGCTTGCACGCTGCCGTGTAGTACATCTCGGCGCCACACACCTCACAGTGGACCGGCGCGTTCGGGTCGTAGCTCGGATCGTAATCGGCCCGGTCCACCGCTCCGAGCTCCGGGTCCAGCGACCTCGGCTCCCATCCCCGCGGTGGCGACTCTCCCGTCACTCCGCCGGCCCCTCGTCGTCGTCCTTCAGCCGCTCGAAGTACGCGACGGTCCGGGCACGAAAGTACAGGTACCAGATGAGGCCGACCAGGATCGCCAGGACCACCACGATCCCGAAGATGGTGTCGGTCGTGCTCGTGCCCATTCCGCTCAGCGCCGGTCCGAACGCCGCCAGGATCACGGGGAGGAGCACCGCGGGGCGGGCCCAGGACCGTCGCAGTGTGAGGGCCAGGGCAGCGCCTATGGCGGCGAGCCCGATCGGCAGGAACACGGGGAGCACCCGCCCCAACGCCTCCGTCCGGGTGATGGTCTCCCCGGCGATCGGGACGGGCTGGTCGCCCGGGATCAGGCTCAGGAGGAAGATGACCGTGGCACCGGACCAGAACCAGTAGAGCCAGGTCAGGAGGCTGATCCCCAGCGGCTGATCCTCCGGCGCCACGGCACCCGGCCCCCGCGCGGCCGTACCGGCGAACTCCTCGAGGTCCGCGGGGATCTCGTCCTCTCCTCGTCCGACCGGCCCGATGTGGCGGGGCTCGTGGTCGCTGCCGCCGGGCGATTCGCCCGCCTGCTCCCGTGCGTCCGCACGGTCGTTCCGGCGCTCGTCTTTCTCTTCGTGTGTGCTCATGTCGGGAACGCGTAGCTCATGTACCAGCGAATGAGGGGCTCACCCCAGAGATACGCAACCGTGGCCCCCATGGCCAGGAACGTGCCGAGGGGCAGGTAGGTGCCCATGGCCTCCAGCTTCCCCTGCAGCCACGCCAGCGGAACGCCGATGAGGAGCCCGAGGGCGGAGCCGAGAAAGACGGTGAGCAGGGCGCCGCCCACGCCGAGGAAGGCACCGATCATGGCCATCATGTGGATATCCCCCAAGCCGAGCGCCGGCTTCTTCAGGAGCGCCTCACCGCCCAGCTTGATGGTCCACATGAAACCGTAGCCTGCGACCGCGCCGAAGGCGGCGGTGCTGAAGGGGAACCCCTCAGGCCACGCGGCGAGCGCCAGCCCGAGCGCCGCGCCACCCAGGGAGAACTGGTCCGGGATGATCTGGTGCTTCCCATCGATGATGGCGATCCCCAGGAGCAGTGTCAGGAAGATGGCGCCCCGAACGGCCTCGAGGCCCGGTCCGAGCCATAGCGCCGTGCCGAGCCAGATCAGCGCCACGGTCAGCTCCACGGCCGGATACTGGATGGAGATCTTCTCGCCGCAGGTCCTGCACCGGCCGCGGAGCACCAGCCAGCTCAGGACCGGCACATTGTCGTACCACGGGATCGACGTGGCGCAGCCCGGGCACCGGGACCGCGGCCGGATGACGGACTCGCCCTCCGGCCACCGGTACAGGCACACGTTGAGGAACGAGCCGATGGCGGCGCCCACCAGCGCCAGGTACACGGTGAAGAGCGTGTCGGTCATACCGACATCCGGGTCACGAGATACAGGAGGATGCCGGCCGCCACGGCCACATTCAAGGACTCGACCGTCTCAGCCATGGGCACGGCCACCAGCGAATCCACCCGCGACCGGGTGAAACCGCTCAGGCCACCGCCCTCGTTCCCCACCACCAGCGCCGTCCGCTCGGACAGCGTCAGTCGGTCCACGGGGCGGCCTGTGGCATCGGCGCCGAGCGTCATGAACCCCAGTTCGGAGAGGTCATCCATGAGCACATCCGGGTGCGCCTGGACCACGGGTGTCCGGAAGAGGGCGCCCGCTGCCGCGCGCACCGCCTTCGGGTTCCACGGGTCCACCGTCCCCGGGAGGTAGGCCACGGCCTGGCACCCGAAGGCGGCGGCCGACCGGACCAGCGTGCCCAGATTGCCGGGGTCCTGCACCCCGTCCAGGACCAGCACCGTGGACGGCCCCTCCATCGGGATCGCGTCCCGCGATGCCCGCGGCGTCTCCGCCACCACCAGCACGCCCTGATTGGACTCCGTATCCGCCAGCTCGTTCAGCTCGCCGACGCCGATTTCCCGCACCGGGCCGGCCTCCCGGAGACGCGCCGCCAGCCGCTCGCCCCGGGGCGTACCGGTCAACGCCGGCGAAACCACCGAAATGTCTACAGGCAGCCCGGCATCCAACAGCTCCTCCACCACCCGGACACCCTCGGCCAGGAAGCGACCCTCCGCTTCCCGGTCCTTGCGGCTCCCGAGGGCTCGAATTTGCTTACTCTCGGAGCGACTCACCATCTTCGACCTCTCGGCACGGTCCGTGCCCTGACAGAAGGGCGGTGACACGCGGTTCTCTGACCTGCGGTGCGCATATGACTCCCATGCTCCGACGTACCCTGACCCTCGGCCTCGCACCCGGCTCGACCGCCCTCGCCGCCCGCGTCTCCACCCAGCAGGAGCTGGGGCTCGGCCGACAGTACGCCGCCGAAATCAACGAGCAGTTCCCCAGCGTAGAGCCCGCAGCCATCCACGGGTATAGCAACGACCTGGGCAACCGGATCCAGCAGCAGCCCGGGACCCGGGACATACCGAACACGTTCTACGTCGTCAACGTCGACCAGGTCAACGCATTTGCCATCGCCGGCGGATACGTCTACCTCAACCGGGGGTTCAACGAGCGGTCCGAGAGCCTGGCCGAGCTCGAGGCCGACTCCGTCGGCGTCCGACGCGTCCGCGATGCGGGGATCGACCCTCACGGCGTCACATCCTTCTTCCAGAAACTCCTGGATGATCGGGAACGCAGCCCATCGCTCCTCGAGCAGTGGTCCTCCACGCACCCGCTCACCGAAGAGCGCATCCAACGGGTCCGGGCGCTGGCCGACGCCCTCCCACCCTTCGAGCCGACCAACGTCGGCGCCGCCGGATACGACGATTTCAAGGCCCGCATCCAGCACCTGCCGTCACCGCCGGAAGAGTTCCGGCAGCCGTAGCCGACCCCGAACCACGAGACGATACCCCATGCCCATGCCCGTAGCTCTCACCATCGCCGGCAGTGACAGCGGCGGTGGCGCCGGTATCCAGGCCGACCTCAAGACCTTCCACGCGTTCGGCGTGTTCGGCACCAGCGCCCTGACCGCCATCACGGCGCAGGACACGTTGGGCGTCCACGGGGTGCATGCCATCCCGGTGGACATGGTCAGGCGCCAGATCCGGGTGGTGGCCGAGGACCTGGCGCCGGCAGCGTGCAAGACCGGGATGCTGGCCACGGCGGAGCTGGTGGAGACGGTGGCCGACGCCATCCGCGCGCTGGGCCTGGCAAACTTCGTCCTGGACCCGGTGATGGTGGCCACGAGCGGCGATCGGCTCCTGGACCGGGACGCGGAAGCTGCGGTCACGGAGTCGCTGCTTCCGCTGGCCACGGTGGTGACCCCGAACCTGGACGAGGCCCGGATCCTGGCCGGCCGTGAGATCCGGGGCGTGGACGACATGCGCGCGGCGGCGGAGCTGCTGGTCGAGCGGGGTGCGCGGGCGGCACTGGTAAAGGGCGGGCACCTGGCGGGCGATACGGTGGTGGACGTGCTGGTGGACGAGGCCGGCACCGAGCGCTGGCATCACGCCAAGTTCGAGACCACGAGCACCCACGGAACGGGGTGCACGCTGTCTTCGGCCATTGCCGCGGGGCTGGCCCACGGCCGTCCGCTCCGGGACGCCGTGGCCGACGCTCTGGACTTCGCCCATCGTGCCATCGCCGAGGCCCCTGGTCTCGGGGCGGGCCACGGCCCGCTGAACCATTTCGTGCCGGCCCGTCCGGGGCTCGCCGATCACCGGCGCTAACGTGTCAGGAACCAGTTCATGAGCAGGTACCCGCCGGTGAGCCCGAGGACCATCAGGGCTCCGTAGATGGTCGGCGGGGCCGGGACCGGCAGCTTCAGAAATCGGACCAGCGCGCCGATCCCGAGCGCCACCAGAATCCCCGCCCACTGCGGTACGGCCAGCGCCTCCTCACCCATGGTCAGCCTCCATTGTTCTGCTGCGGTACCCCGTCGGCATCGGTGGGCTCGGTCTCGACCCACCAGTCGGTCACGTTGACGAGGACACCGCGGATGTCCGTTTCCAGCGCCCGGACCCGCTCGCGGGCCAGGAACGCGTCGGTCCGATAGTAGAGCAGCGTCCAGGGCTGCTCCTCGAGCAGGATCCTCTGGATCCGATGCCACAGGGGGATCGAGCGCTCCCGATCCCGCTCCGCCGTAGCCCGATCGAGCAGGGAGTCCACCTCGGGGTTCGCATACGACGAGAACTGGTACGGCCCACCCAGGGCGTCGGAGTGGAAGAGGTCACGGAGGTCCAGCCGGAAATCGGCGGCCCAGCCCAGAAGGGCCGCGTCGAACTGCCGGTCGGGCGAGGTCACGTCGGCGAACAACGTGGTGAGCTCGGTGGGACGCGTCGTTACATCCACGCCCACCGCGGCCAGATCGGCCCGGACGGCCTCCGCCACATCCCGGTTGAAATCAGTCCCTGCGAAGAACCTGATCTCGATGTCGAAGTCGCTGCCATCGCCCCGTTCCAGGATCCCGTCACCGTCCGTGTCCCGGACCCCGGCCGCCTCGAGGAGCGCCCGGGCCGAGTCGGGGTCGAAGGGGAGCGGCTCCAGCTCCTCCGCCCACGCCCAGTGGAAGGGCGCGACGGGGGTCACGCCCGGTTCCCCGAGGCCGTCGCGGAGCGCCATGAGGATCTCTTCGCGGTCAATGGCCAGCGCCAGCGCCCGGCGGACCCGGGCGTCGTCCAGCGGCGGCCGGCGGCCGTTCCAGGCGATGAAGCTGAACTGTCGCGACGGCTTCAGCACCGCCCGAAGCCCCTCCCGCTCCGCTGCGGCTTGCACCGATGCCGGTCGCGGCTGCAGCGCCAGGTCCACTTCACCCACCCGGATCTCCGCGATCTGCGCCGAATTATCCGGGATCACGCGCCAGACCAAACGGGCCAGGTTGGGCGGGCCGCCGAGGCCGTCAGGGTAGTCGGGGTTCGCCTCGAACACCCATCGATCGCCGGCTCGACGGCTCACGAACCGGAACGGTCCGTTGCCCATCGGGGCCGTGTTGAACGACGTCTGCCGGAGCTGCGCCGGGGGTACCGTGTCCAGGACGTGCTCCGGGACTACCGGCGTGAACGGCCAGCCGCCCAGCGGCTCGGCGTGGGGCTCGAGGTCGAAGCGGACGGTGTAGGAGTCCACCACCGTCCCACCGGTCCAGTGAGCGAAGTAGTCGGCATTCGGGAACGCCGTGGCCGGGTCTTTGGCCCGCTCGAAGGTGAAAAGCACGTCGTGGGCCGTGGTGGGCCGGCCGTCGTGCCACGCCACGTCCCGCCGCAGGTGGAAGACCACCGCCGTGTCCCCCTCCATCTGCCACGACTCGGCCAGCGCCGGCTGGTACGTGAGATCCGGGGCGTACCGGATCAAGGGTGTGAAGAGGACGTAGCGGAGCAGCTCGTTGGTCCACGCGTCCACGGAGACCAGTGGGTTGGCGAAATCCAGGTCGCTGCCGGCACCGATGACCGCGGTCCCGCCCTGGCGCGGGGCCGCCTCACCGCACCCCAGGATGGTGAAGGTCAGGGCGCACGCCAGCATCCGGACGCATCGAGGTCCGCTCATGGTCACGGGGGTTCGTGGATCGGTTCTGGAACGCTGTGAATGTGGGGGTCCGACCCATCCGCGAGCAAGCGGGGCCGGACCCGAGCCTCACTCCGCTACGATCCGCCCACGTAGCGGCGGAACCGGTCGGCCACCGCCCGCCCCTCCTGCGGGTCGATCCCCGCGGTCTCCAACTGGGCCCGCAGCACCTCCAGCCGCTCGGCGGTGGACGGGTGTGTAGCCAGCCACTCCTGCATCCCCTCCGATGGCTCGCCTTCCACCTCCTCGGCCGCCACCAGACTCTCCAGGAACTGGACGAGGCCGGCCGCCTGGTAGCCGGTGGCCACGGCGTAGAGGACCCCGATGGAGTCGGACTCCATCTCGTCCTCCCGGCTCAACCCCATGAAGAGCATGCTCCCTCCGAGCTCGGCGATCTGGTCCAGGATCGCACCATCGAGCTGGCTCTCCTCCTGGACCGAGCTCATCAGCGAGGATCGACGGATCTCGTCGAGGACGTGCTTCTGGTCCACGTGGGCCACCTCGTGGGCCAGCACCCCCGCCAGCGCCGCCTCCGTCTCCATGAGCTCCAGCGCGCCCCGGGTCACGAAGATGTAGCCACCGGGCGCAGCGAACGCGTTCACGTCCTCCGTGTCCAGCACGCCGAACCGGAAGGGTACCTCACCGTACCGGATCGACTGCTGCGCCACCGCCTGACCCACCAAGTTCACGTACCGGAGCAGCTCCCGGTCCTCGACCAGCGGATAGCGACCTGCCACGGTGGCGGCGATGCCGAACCCGATCTCCCCCTCCTTCTCCGGCCCGATGGGCAGCGCTGATGCGCCGATGTTCATGAGCCCCTCGGCACCGATATTCTGGAGCTGCGCACAGCCGGCCAGGACCGCCACGACGGCCACGGCCAGGATCCCGCGCCCGAGCGCGCCGCGCCCCGTCCAGGGCTGCCTCGATCCGGCTCGGCCGTCCACGCGTAGATGCCTCATACCCCCTCCTCCTGCCGCGGCGTCTCCAACGGGACCGGCGTGATCCCCGCGTCCCGGAGGAACTGGTCCAGATCGACGACCCCGATGACCACCTCCTGCATCCGCATAATCGCCGCCGTGTCGGGCATGACCTCGATCTCGCCGTCCGCCGTCTGGACCTTGGCCACGCCCCGGGCGCCCGCGCTGGCCACGACCTCCTGGTCGCGCTCACCGCCGATGGCGTTGACCCCCAGGCGAGCCACACTCCGACCCAGCCGGCCCATGGTGCTCGTGCTCAGGAGGCCATCGCTGAACTCGGCCCGGGCCGCCGGTCGACGGATGACCACGTATTGCAGCTCACCGTCCTCGGCGACCTCCGTGAACCGGACCGGGCCCGGCGGCGAGGGCCGGCCGCCCTCCACATGGGCCATGATGGTCCGGACCAGAGGGTCGTCGGCCGCCCGGTGCTCTTCCAGTGCCGTGGACCCGAGCTCCGTCAGGACCACCGCCCGGTCGCCCTCCACGATCAGGACCAGCGGCGGCGCCACCGAGTCGGGGCTGGCCACATCCCGGAACTCCGCCCGCCAGCGCGGCGCGATGGCGTAGACGTCCACCTTGGAGACCAGCGCCAGCGACGCCGTGTTGACATCGGTGGTCGCCTCCTCCACCAGCGTGCCGTTCCGCCACTCGCCGGGGCGGTAGACCCAGTCGGTCCAGCGGGCCTTCTCGCTGTCCTGTGCCGCGGCCGGCGACGTCGAGAGCGCCGCCAGCGCGGCCAGGAGCACCGTCGTCGCGAGGCTCGACGCCTGGCCGGTCGGACGGGAGCCTGCCTCCGGGCGGCCGGCCTTCCGGCCCTGCAGCTCAAAAATCTGCACTGCCTTATCCTTCCCTTTGACCTTCACTTCATCGATGGGTCTGAGCTCATATGTGTCCTCCGGCAGCTCTCGCTTGGTCCCCTCGCTCACGATGATGCTGCTGCCGTACTCCTTGTTCAGCCCCTCCAGCCTGGAGGCCAGGTTCACCGTGTCGCCGATGGCCGTGTAGTCCAGCTTCCGTTCCAGCGACCCGATGTTCCCTACAATCGCCTCGCCCGTGTTGATCCCGATCCCGATGGCGAGCTGGGCCGGCGCGTCGGTGTCCTTCCACCGCTGATTCAGCGTTTCCAGCTCCTCGAGCATGTCCAGGGCGGCCTCCACGGCGCGGACGGGATGATCGTCCATGCGGACGGGGGCGTTCCAGAACGCCATGACGGCGTCCCCGATGAACTTGTCCAGCGTGCCGCCGTAGCGGAAGACCACCTCGGCCATCCTGTCGAGGTAATCGTTGAGCATCTCGATGACCGTCTCCGGATCCAACCTCTCCGACAGACTCGTGAAGCCCCGGATATCGCTGAAGAGGAGCGTGACCGGGATCCGTTCCCCGCCCAGCTTCACATTCTCGTAGTCGTCCGCCAGCTGACTCACGTACTCGGGGCTCACGTACCGGCTGAACAGGTCCCGGACGCGATCCTTCTCCCGGCCCTCCGTCAGGTAGTTGCCCACGTACGCGCCGGCAAAGGCGAGGGCGCCGCCGAACAGCGGCGCGGCCATGTCGAGCCACACCCCGCCGGCCAGCGCCCAGGTGGACGCGCCTCCGGCCGCGAGCAGGACCGCCGCCGTACCCAGGACGCCCACCCACGCCGACTCGAAGACCACCGCCAGCATCGTGGCCAGGAGCACGGTGAGCGCCAGCAGACCCACGTTGGCCGGCCAGCCGGCGCGCCGGATGAAGTCGCCGTTCAGGAGGTTGTCCAGGAGCGCGGCGTGGATCATGACGCCCGGATCGTGGGGCGCCAGGGGCGTGGCCCGGGCCTCGAACGCGCCGGCGGCCGTGGCGGCAATGAACACCACCTTGCCGTCGAAGGTGTCGGCCGGGACCGGGGGCGAATGGCCGGTGAAGACGGCCTTCCAGCTGTTCAGGATCGAGTAAGCCGGGAAGGTCTCGTAGGTCTCCCGGCCCTCTCTCAGGTACGGCCCGTGCCAGTCGATGATGACCCGGCCGTCTTCCAGGACGGGGATCCTGTGGTCGCCGAACCGGAGGTCGCCAGCCTCCCAGCGGGGCTCACCGCCGTACCGCTCCGGCTCCAGGAGCCGCGCCGCCGCCATGGCCAGCGACGGATACAGGGCACCCCGGTGCTCCACCAGGAGCGGTTGGGCCCGGGTCACACCGTCGGGGCCGGGCGTCCAGTTGACCACCCCGAGGCCCGCCGCCGTCCCGCCGAACAGGGGGTAGGGCGCCTCGGCGTACGGGAAGTCGGGGAGCACCGACCCGGGGAAGCCCTCTCCCACCCTCCCGACGGCGCTCTCCTCCACGTACCGCCGTGCCTCGGCCCGAAGCCCCGTGGTGTCCTCGGACAGCAGCGTCTGCTCCCACTCCTCCGCCGCCGCCGAATCGCCGGGGGTCACGGTGAACGCGATGACGGCGTTCCCCGCCCGGACCATGTCCTCGGCCAGGATCGTGTCACCCTCGGCATACCGGTCGGGCTCGGGGAACTGGATGTCGAACACCACGGCGCGTGCGCCTCCCACCGCCGCGTACCGCAGCAGGTACCCCAACGGCTCCCGGGGCCACGGCCAGCGGCCGTACTCGTCGCCGTAGACATCCAGGCTGTTCTCGTCGATGGTGATGATCACGATGGAGCTGTCGGCCTCCGCCGGGTCCGCCAGCCACCCCGCCCTTAAGTCGTAGCTCTTCGCTTCCGCCACCTCCATGGCCGTGGTGGCCCGGAGGAGGAGGGTGAGGGCGATGGCGAGGGCAGACACGCCGAGACCCAGAAGGAGCCGTCTACGGACCCGTGGGTTCAACCAACCATCACTGGATTCGGAGGGCATGAATGCTCCGGCTCAGGGTGCTTTTCGGGGGAGGGCGCAGCGAGGGATCAAGATCGGGGCGCCGGCGTCGGGCCGCAATGGTGCAGGTGGCACACCACCGGGACCAACCCGCTCCGTGAACCAACCCGCTCCCCCTTTCTCCGGTCGCTTGAGGGTTTGACGTCAAGAATCACCGCTTGCTCGTGCCATTGCCCGTGCTTTCACCCTGTGCCCTGTGCCACCTGCCAGAGCCTCGTGCCGCCCCCTGTGCTCGTGCACCACGGATACGCGGCTGACCGCGAGGAGCACCCGGACGTACACCCGCGCCGGCTCGAAACACGAGCACAGGCACACGGCACGAGCACAAACACCGCAGGAGCACCGGCACTTAGACTGCGCATCGGCGGTCACCGCTTGCTCGTGCCATTGCCCGTGCTTTCACCCTGTGCCCTGTGCCACCTGCCAGAGCCTCGTGCCGCCCCCTGTGCTCGTGCACCACGGATACGCGGCTGACCGCGAGGAGCACCCGGACGTACACCCGCGCCGGCTCGAAA
>JAWODW010000003.1:0-48758 GCA_046483065.1 Longimicrobiales bacterium
TGCCCCGTGGGGATGGCCGTCTCCTGCTCCGCCGACCGGAACCTGAAGGCCAGGATCACCCGGGACGGCCTCTTCCTCGAGGCGCTCGACCGTGATCCCGGCCGGCTGATCCCCGCCGAGTACCGCGAGGGCGACGCCGCCCACGGCCACCCCATCGACCTCGACCGGCCCATGGAGGACGTCCTGGCCGAGCTGTCCGGGCTGGAGGTGGGCGACGCGCTCCGGCTGTCGGGCACGATCGTGGTGGGCCGAGACATCGCCCACGCACGCTTCAAGGAGATCCTGGACCGGGGCGACGAGCTGCCCGACTACCTGAAGCGGCACCCCATCTACTACGCGGGCCCCGCCAAGAAGCCCGAGGGCAAGGCGTCGGGCTCGTTCGGGCCCACCACCGCGAACCGGATGGACCCGTACGTGGACCTGCTCCAGAGCCACGGCGGGAGCATGGTCATGATCGCCAAGGGGAACCGGAGCCAGCAGGTGGTGGACGCGTGCAAGCGCCACGGCGGGTTCTACCTCGGCTCCATCGGCGGACCCGCCGCCGTACTGGCCGAGGAGAACATCGAGTCGGTCGAGTGCATCGACTTCCCCGAGCTCGGCATGGAGGCCGTCTGGAAGATCGAAGTGCGCGACTTCCCCGCCTTCATCCTCATCGATGACAAGGGGAACGACTTCTTCCAGCAGATCGGGGTGTAGCGGCGCTGCGGGGCTCGCGGGCGCCGCGGGGATCGCGGGCGCCGCGGGGCTCGCGGCACCCCCTCCCTCACCGAAGAATAGATCGAACGTGAACGAACTATCTAACCCGCGAGAACGTTAAGTTGTTGTGAATCAACGACTTACGATTTACGTGGTCGAGATAGATCGTTCAAGCTCGATCTTCTTTGGCGCACCAAGGGCGGTTCGTTCCCGGAACATGCCAAAGGCCACCATGCTGTCGGCGCTGAACCCCCATCGGGTGACGGCCAGGCGATCGCGGTGCTCTACGAGCAGCTTGACCTGACCGTCCGCGGCGAGTGGCGCCACGACAGTCGGCCGCTTGAGAACGTGGTCCCCGACGACTTGGTGGTCCGTACGGGATTCACGGTGTCGTTCCGGTAGGTGCTCGTTCTAGAGCGCCAGCCGTACCAGCCACTCGCCGAGGGTCCCGAGCGCCGACATCATGAGCGCGCCGCCGAGCGCCCAGCCGAAGCTGTCGATGGTCAGCTGATCGGTCAGCGCGTCGGTCAGCTTCAGGATGATGGCGTTGATGACCCAGCGCGTGATGAACGCGAAGAGCAGCGCCAGCCCCAGGGTGGCGATGGTGAGGACCGCGAAGAAGAGCCAGCCCAGGAGGAAGTTCAGCACCCCGAAGAGCGCCGCCACCAGCAGCGCGCTGCCGAAGCTCTTCACGTGGAAGCCGGGCAGCACCTCGGCGGTCAGCCAGACCGCCAGCGACAGGATCAGCCAGGACAGGATCAGCATCGATGACTCCTCGTTGCAGTCGATGGCACGCGCCGGACCGGGTCGATCGCACGCCCGAACCGGGTCGGGGACCCGTTCCGTCAAAGATATCCGGGGTCCGGTGTGTGTGGAAACCGGGCGCTGCAACCCCTCACACCCGACCGCTGTCCCACCAGTGCACGGCCGGCGAAGCCCTCTTCCATATCAGAGGAGGCGGCGTGACAGAGCGGATCAGCAGGATCCTGGGTGCAGGCATGCTCCTGGTGCTGGGCCTTTCCCCCTGCGCGGTGAGCGCGCAGGCCCCGGAGCTCCTCGAGCTCTACGAAGACCGTACGCTCCACTCCGTGCTGGACGCGCTCCCGGATTCGATGTTCGATCAGCTCTCGCTGGAAGAACAGCTCCTGCACCTGCGGGCGGAGGCCCGCGGCGCCCGGGGCTACCACGCCGTGGAGCAGATCCGGCCGCTCCTCGCCGCCCATCGGAACCACCCGGCCGTCCTGGCCACCGCCGCCGTGGTCCACCACGCCGCAGGCCGCCTCGACGAAGCCGCCCGGCTCGCCCGCGCAGCCCTGGACCTGGACCCCGGGCAGGTGGCGGCGTGGCGGGCGGACGCCATGCTCCGGCTCCACCGCCACGACCCCGTGGGCGCGCTGGCCTCGTTCCGCGAGGCCCGACGGGCAGACCCGAGCCGGGTCGGCAGCTTCTGGGACGTGCTCTTTGGCCAGTCCATCGCCGAGGGGCTGGGCGAGGCCGCCGTCCGGGCCGACGCGCTGGAGGCCCGGGCGGCAGTTCATGAGGCCGCCGGGCACCCGGACCGGGCCGGGGACGCGCGGGAGCGGGCGGCGCTCTCCCGCCTCGTGTCCGGGCTCCCCCTCTTCACCGCCGAGACCGACGCCGACGTGGTGGTGGTGCCCTTCGACGCCTGCTTCGACGGGACGCCGTACCGGTGCGTGGACGTCCACGCAGGCGGTGAACGCTACCGGGTGCTGATCGACAGCGGGAACGAGTACGGCTTCGGCGTCCACTCCGGGGCGCTCCAGGACGCCCTGGCCACCTACACCGGCGGTGCCACCAGCGTCACCACCGGCTCCGTCGACACCGCACTGGTGGCCCGCGACTTCTTCGCCGACCGGGTCGACTTCGGCGGGCTCACGCTCCGGCACGTGCCCGCCGTCGCCTCGCCGAAGATCCGGGAGCCGTACTGGGACGCCAACCTGAACCCGTTCTTCATCCGCCACCGGGTGGTCACCCTGGACTACGTCACCGGCCGGATGATCGTCCGCACCAGGGCCCGCTTCGACCGCGACCTGGCCACCGCCGACCACCCCGTGGCCCGGGTGCCCATGTACGACCCGGACCGGCCGTACATCATGGCCGACGTCAACGGCCGCCGGGCCACGGCGGTCATCGAGACGGGCGCCGAGGTCCTGTCGCTGACCGCCGAGTTCGCCGAGCACGCCGGGCTCCCGCTCCGCGACGGAACGCGCCAGTGGCGCGACCGGGTCCTCGACGTCCGCCGCACCGACGCGAACGTGACCGTAGGCGGGGTCCCCTTCTTCCGCGACAGCGTGGAGGCGTGGCCCGGCCGGGTCGGCGACCTGTGCACCGGCCTCCTCTACGACGTGGTCATCGGGCCGGGCTCCCTCGAGGGGCGCTTCTCCCTCAGCTACGACCCCATCGACCGGGTAGTGATCCTGGAGCGGGGCCCGGCCGCAGGCGTCGGGCCCTGAGCGGCGACCTCGAGGGTCGGGGTATGGGGATAGCGGCCCTCGTCGGCGTCCTCCGAATAGGCGCTGGCGATCACCAACACCTCACACGGAGCCAGCGAGCTCGCGTCGAAGGCGGCGGCGGTTTCCTGTACACGGTAGCCGGCGGCGTACGCGGGCTCGGGGTTCGGATAGTGGAAGGTGCTGTCGGGGATCTGTTGGCCGCCTGCGGACGCGGCGGGGATCAGCAGCGAAAGGATGGTCGGGACGAATCGTCGCACGGTGCCTCCCGGTTCGGCGGGTTGCGCACATGAGACTCGCCGGCGAATCGACCGGAAGGGTTTCCGTAGCAAAAGTGGCATTGGGCGGCCGGATGTCGAACATTTCGTGAGTCGGGCGCCGCAGGGCCCATCGTTCCCGTTGCCTTCGCGGCCACCGCCGGGCACTCTTGAAGAGTCGCGGCCTCGACCCGTACGATCGACACTGCCACACAATCGTTCGAGGAAAGGTGATGCCCCCATGACACGCTGGCCCCTGGTCTTCGCGGGCTTGCTTCTTCCCCTCGCCTTCCCGCCCACCAACGCCTCCGCCCAGGAGACGTTCCAGCAGGACGTGCTGCCCACGTCGGAGGGCGACCTGACCATCACGTTCGTCGGCCACGGCACGCTCCACTTCCGCCTGGGCGACCGCGTGATCCACGTGGATCCGGTCAGCCGGGAGGCGGACTACGCCGCGATGCCCGACGCCGACGTCATCCTCGTGACCCACGAGCACGGCGACCACCTGGACCCGGACGCCATCGCGGAGATCCGGACGCCCGACACCGAGATCGTCGTCTCGGCCTCGTGCGCCGGGCGCTTGGAGGGTGCCACGGTCATGGAGAACGGCGAGACGCGGACCGTGGGCGGGTTCCTCGTGGAGGCCGTGCCGGCGTACAACATCGTGAACGTGCGCGACAGCGGGCAGCCGTACCACCCGAAGGGGAACGGGAACGGCTACGTGATCCACTTCGGCGACACCCGGGTCTACGTGGCCGGCGACACCGAGAACACGCCCGAGATGAAGGCCCTCCAGGACATCGACGTGGCCTTCCTCCCCATGAACCTGCCCTACACCATGACGCCGGAGATGGTAGCCGACGCAGCCCGAGCGCTCCGACCGCGGGTCCTCTACCCGTACCACTACGGGAATACGGACCCCGGCGAGCTGGTGCAGCTTCTGGAGGGAGAGGAGGGGATCGAGGTTCGGGTCCGGGAGATGCGCTAGGCTCTGCCTGTGGTTCGCCAGGAAAGATCGTAATCAGAAGTGCGCCTATCGTAGATCTCTACGAGTCGTCGCCAACTTCTATCGCTATTCGGCTATCGAGATCGGACGACCGATCGCAATCCTATCTGCCGATCCCCCGTCAGCGTGTGAACCAACTCCGAACCCAGCCCCAAAGACGGCCGACAATGCCCACGGGGCGGGGGCTGCAGCAGGAGGAGCCTCAGCGAGCCATCCTCGCGCAGCCGGATGAAGGTATCGTAGGCGGCCAGGAACCCGGTGAGCGCCCCGAGCACGACCCATTTCGACCACCACGTGGACTGGCTCGCTGACCCCCCCATCTCCCATTCCCACCACCCCCACACCGCTAGCAGCGCGAGCCAGACCCACACCCCCCGGCCGTGGGCCCAGTTCCTCAGGTAGAGGACCACCACCGCCGCGAACATCCGCGCCCGCGGGCCCGCCCCATCGCCGATCACGCCAGCGGCTCAAGGGCCGCGGTGGGGAGCTCGTAGACCCGAAGGGTCGCGGTCGGCGCGTCGAGCAGATAGATCCGCGCGCGGATGATTGAGGCTATCGCGTTCCTCATGACTCCCCCTACTCTGTTTGAAGTGGGTCAGTCACCAGCGACCGGGTTTGCGTGCGGGATCCGGAACGGCTGAGGCCGCACTGGGTGGCCCCGGCCATTCACACGCTCAGTCCAGACCGTCCCTTACTGGACGGCGTTGATCATGTCGAAGATGGGCAGGTACATGGCGACGATCATGCCGCCGACCACGCCGCCGAGGAAGACGATGAGGATGGGCTCCATGGCGGAGAGGAGGGCTTCGACGGCCTGGTCGACCTCCTCGTCGTAGAAGTCGGCGATCTTGGTGAGCATCTCGTCGAGGCCACCGGTCTGCTCGCCGACGTTGATCATGGAGACCACCATGGGCGGGAAGACGCCTGCGCGCTTGAGGGGCTCGGAGATGGTCTCGCCGCCGGCGATGGAGGATCGGGACTCCATGACGGCGTCCTGGATGACGCGGTTGCCGGCGGTGCGTGCGGTGATCTCGAGGCCGTCGAGGATGCTGACGCCGGAGGCGACGAGGGTGCCGAGGGTGCGGGTGAACCGCGCCACGGCGGTCTTCCGGAGCATGGGTCCGAGGACGGGCATGTTGAGCAGCATCTTGTCGATGGCCAGCTGCCCGGCGTCGGTGCTGTAGGCGTACCGTATGGCGGCCACGCCGGCGATGATGGCGGCGGCGAAGGCGTACCAGTAGGCCTGGAGGGTCTCGGAGAGGAAGATGACGAAGAGGGTCGGGCCGGGCAGCGCCACGCCGGCGCCCTCGAACATGTTCTGGAAGGTGGGGATCACCACGATGAGCAGGGTGGCGACGGCGCCGATGGCCACGGTGAAGATAACGGCGGGGTAGACCATGGCGCCCTTGATCTTGCGGACCAGGGCGTCGTTCTTCTCGAGGAAGGTGGCCAGGCGCAGCAGGATGACGTCGAGGATCCCGCCCACCTCACCGGCGGCCACCATATTGACGTAGAGGTCGGTGAAGACCTTGGGGTGCTGGCGGAGCGCGTCGGCGAGGGTGTTCCCGCTCTCGACATCGAACTGGATGTCCTCGATGGTCTTGGCGAGGGTCTTGTTCTCGCTCTGGCGGGCGAGGATATCGAGGCTCTGGACCAGGGGCAGCCCGGCGTTGATCATGGTGGCGAACTGCCGGGTGAAGATGACGATGTCGCGGGTCTTGATCCCGCTCCCGAACAGCTCGTTGAGGGAGGCCAGGTCGAAGCTGGACTTCTTCTCTTCGATCTTGACGGGGATCAGCTTCTGCTTGCGGAGGTAGCCGACGACCTCCTCCCGGCTGGGGAGCTCGATCTCCCCCTGCTGGAGGGTGCCACTGACGTTACGGGCGGAATATGTGAATGTCGGCATTGTCAGCTGTTCGGGACGGGTTCGCCGAGGAGCCTGAGCAGCTCGTTGGGCTCCGTGGATCGCTTCATGGCGTCTTCCTTGGCAACGTCGCCTGCGATGACGAGCTGCGCCAGGGCGTCGTTCATGGTCTGCATGCCGTGCTTCTTCCCGGCCTGCATGATGGAGTAGATCTGGTGGATCTTGTCATCCCGGATGGTGGCGCGGATCGCGGGCGTGGCCACCATGATCTCCAGCGCCGCGATGCGTCCCTTGCCGGCCTTCCGGGGCAGGAGCGTCTGGGTGATGACGCCCTCCAGGACGAAGGAGAGCTGGGCCCGGATCTGGCTCTGCTGGTTGGACGGGAAGACGTCGATGATCCGGTTGATGGTCTCGGCCGCCGAGTTGGTGTGGAGCGTGCCGAGGGCCAGGTGGCCGGTCTCGGCGATGGTCAGCGCCGCCGAGATGGTCTCCAGGTCGCGCATCTCGCCGATGAGGACCACGTCCGGGTCCTGGCGCAACGCGTACTTGAGCGCGGCGGCGAAGGAGCCCGTGTCGGCGCCCACCTCGCGCTGGTTCACGATGGACTTCTTGTGCTCGTGAACGAACTCGATGGGGTCCTCGACGGTGAGGATGTGGCCGGGCTCCTCGTTGTTGATCTTGTCGATCATGGCGGCCAGCGTGGTGGACTTACCGGAGCCCGTGGGCCCCGTCACCAGCACCAGCCCCTTGGGCCGCTCGGCGAACTTGGCCACGATGGGCGGCAGCCCGAGCTGGTCGAAGGTCAGAATCTCGTACGGGATCACCCGGATGACCACTGCCACGCAGCCGCGCTGCTTGAAGACGTTGCCCCGGAACCGGGACAGGTTCTGGATCCCGAACGAGAAGTCGAGCTCGTCCTCGGTCTCGAACCGCTTCTTCTGGTTCTCGGTGAGGATCGAGTAGGCCAGGTTCAGCGTGTCCTTGGCCTCCAGCTCCTTCGTGACGCTGTTGGCCGTGGTGATCCGGCCGTCCACCCGGATGACCGGCTGCTGGCCGGCCGTCAAGTGCAGGTCGCTGGCCCCGCGCTCCACCAGCTCCTCGAGGAGGGCGCGCAGGTTGAGCGCCTTCTCCTTCTCCTTCTCTGCGGGTTGGGTCTGGGTCGTCATGCCGCGGCGGTCTCCTTGATGATCTCCTCCAGGGTGGTGATGCCTTTCTCGACCTTCCTCAGCCCGTCCATGCGGAGGGTGAGCATGCCGTCCTCCAGCGCCTGCGCGGCCAGCTCGTCGGCGCCGGCGCCGTTCATGATCAGCTTCCGGATCGGCGGGGTGGCGGCCATGACCTCGTAGAGCCCCTGTCGGCCCTTGTAGCCGCTGTCATTGCAGTCGTCGCACCCTTCGCCCTTGTAGAACGTCATGGCCTTCTGCTCGTCCGTGAGCCCGGCGGCGTCCAGGTACTCCTCGGGGTACTCCGCTTCCTTCTTGCACGTGGTGCAGATCCGGCGCACCAGCCGCTGGGCCGTGATCACGTTGAGCGCGGCCGCCACGTTGAACGGCTCGAGCCCCATGTCGATCATACGGGTGACCGTGGACGGGGCGTCGTTAGTGTGGAGCGTGGAGAGGACCAGGTGGCCCGTGAGGGCGGCCTTGATGGCGATGCCGCCCGTCTCGATGTCACGGATCTCACCGACCATGATGATGTTCGGGTCCTGCCGCAGGAACGCCTTCAGCGCGGCGGCGAACGTCATCCCGATCTCGTTGCGTACGAGCACCTGATTGATCCCGTGGAGGTTGTACTCCACCGGGTCCTCGGCCGTCATGATGTTGACGTCCTCGGTGTTGATCTTCGACAGCGCGCTGTAGAGCGTGGTGGTCTTACCGGAGCCCGTGGGCCCCGTGACCAGGACCATGCCGTACGGGTTCATGATGGCCTTCATGAAGTCCTTCTCGGCCTTCGGCTCGAACCCGAACTTCTCCAGGTCGAGGGTCAGGTTGCCCTTGTCCAGGATCCGGAGCACGATCTTCTCGCCGAAGATCACCGGGAGGGTGGAGACCCGGAAGTCGACGACCTTGTTCTTCACCTTCATCTTGATCCGGCCGTCCTGAGGCACCCGCCGCTCGGCGATGTTGAGGTCGGCCAGGATCTTCACGCGGGAGGTGAGGGCCGCCTTCATCTTCATGGGCGGCTTCATGACCTCGTGGAGCGAGCCGTCGATGCGGTACCGGATCCGCATCTCCTTCTCGTACGGCTCGATGTGGATATCGGAGACGCCCTTGAGGACGGCGTCGGTGAGGATCCCGTTGATGAGCTTGACCACGGGCGCGTCCTCGACCTGGGCCTGGAGCGCCGCCTCGTTGACCTCCTCCTCTTCCTGCTCGATGAGCTGGATGTCCTCGTCATCGATCTCGTCGAGGATATCGGAGAGGGCGCCGTCTTCCTGGACGCCGTAGTACTTGTCGATCTGCTTCTTGAGCGTGAACTCGCCCACCACCACCGGCTCGATGTCGTGACGGGTCACGAACTTCAGCTGGTCGAGCGCCCCGGGGTCGGCCGGGTTCGCCATGGCCACCGTGAGGGTGCGGCCCACGCGCCGGAGCGGGAGCACCAGGTGCTTGTGGGCGATGTCTTCCGGGACCAGCTTCAGGATCTTCGGGTCGACGTTCACCTTATTGATGTCCACCGCCGGGACCCGGTACTGGCGGCTGAGCATCCGGGTCAGGTCCTCCTCCTGGATGAACCCGAGCTTGATCAGCGAGTACCCGAGGCGGGTCCCGTTGGACCGGGAGTCCTTGAGCGCCCCATCCAGCTGGTCCTGGGTGATGAGGCCCTCACGGAGGAGGATCGTGCCCAGGCGGTCCGTGCTCGATGTTTGGGTTGCCATAGCGTGGTGGACCGAAGTGAACGTTGGATGTTCGCCTTCTCAGGGGAGGCGTTGAAAGCTAGAGGCGACCGGCCCGCACGGTCAAGGTCGGACCCGGCGTCGGGGGAGCCCGCGTCATCGCACGGCCACCCGATCCCGGAGCCGGGCCAGGGTGGCCGGGCCGACCCCCTTCACCGACCCGAGCTCCTCGATCCGGCCGAATCGGCCCACCGAGTCCCGGTAGACGACGATCCGGTCGGCCAGCACCGGCCCGACCCCCGGCAGCGTCTGCAGCTCTGACGCGGTCGCGCGGTTGAGGTCGAGGGGCAATTCCGCGGCAGGGCGCCCGTACGGCGATGCCCGCAGCGACACATGCGGCGCCAGCAGCTCCAGCGTCCGCTCCCCCACCCCCGACACCCGCCCCAGGTCCTCGAGCCGCCGGTACCGTCCGTTGGCCTCCCGGTCCGCCACGATCCGGTCGGCGAGGGCCGGCCCGACCCGGGGCAGCCGGGTCAGCTCCGCTGCCGTGGCCGTGCTCGGATCGATGGTCTCCCCCGGTTCCAGCGGCCGCTCGGCCGCCTCCCGCTCCGCCACCGCCGCCTCGACGGTCTCGATATGCGTCGCCAGGTCGAGCCCGCCCCCCTCCGGCGGCTCCAGCGGCTCCGGCAGGCCGAGGAAGCGGACGGCGGCGGAGAGGCACAGCAGGGCGGCGATGAAGGTGAGGGCGCGGTGTTCGTCGCTTGTGAGCTTCATCGGCCGGGCTTCCTTCGCGGCGGTGTTCGCCGCGACTGGGGGTCGGTTCGGGCTGCCGAAGCTTCGGGGCTCGGATCCTCCTTTGTCTCGGTCCTCGGACTGGGGGACTGGGGGTGGGGCGCTCGACCGCCCTCCTCGCCTCCGAGACTTCCGGGCGCTCGATCGGCTTGCCGGCGTTGAATCCGCCTTTCCGGCGGTGTGTCCGGCTTACCCACCGCCCATTCATCGGCGTGGTCGATCATGTGGACCAGCTGGGCCAGGATGCTGTGGTACTCCCGGTCCAGTGCCCGGTGTTCATCCGAGCTCAGGTACCCGCATGCGTGCGCAATATCGAGCCAGACCCGGGTCTCCGCGGCCTCCGCTTCGGCATCATTGAGCTTCGCGATGAAGGCAGCGGGATACCGTCGCTTGCGCCAGGCCTCGGCGATGCAAGCGCAGACCGACCGCGACGAGCGACGGATCTGCCCGGTCAGCTCATACCGTTCCTCAGCCGGCCACCCCTTGGACAGGGGGTAGATCCTCATCCCCGCCGCGAACGCAGCCTGGAAGACCCGGAGGTCCCGGAACGACGAGATGGTAGCCACGCCTACCCCCAGTCCCCCAGTCCCGTGGTGAGACGAAGCCCGAAGACCGGCCGCGAACGATCCTCGCCCGGATCACTCCCCCAGTCGCGTGGTGGTCGCCCGGAAGGCTCCGGCCGCAGCGAAGCCGGAGGCCTACCCGCCTCTGTAGAGGAGCTCGAGCAGCACGCTGCCCACCACGCCGAGCCCCGTGGGCGAGACGTTCTCCAGGCTGTCGTCGAGGGTGTGCCAGTAGGCGTTGCCGGGGCCGTAGTCGAAGTCGATGATGTTGATGGTCGGGATCCCGGCGCGGTTGAGGGCCAGGTGGTCGTCGGAGATGGCGATGCCTCGCTCGTCGGGGAAGTGGTGGCGGTAGCCGAGGCGCTCGGCCATGCGCCAGACCCGGGCCACCACTTCCGGCGCGTGCTCCAGCGAGTAGCCCTCCTTGAGGTAGCGCGGGTCCCGGTCGGCCACCATGTCCACCAGGATCCCGTACAGGGGCGAGTAGCCCGCCGGCAGGTGGGCCGCGAAGTGCTCGGCGCCGAGGTACATGTGATCCGGTGCATAGTCCTCCCCGTCCGTCAACAGTAGGTCGACGCCGATGGGAGGAGAATGGCTGGACAGGACAGCCGCCAGCTGCAACAGGACAGCCGTGCCGCTGGCCCCGTCGTTGGCCCCGGGGATCGGCCGGTCCCGGAGCGCCGGGTCCGACTCGTAGTCCGCCGTGGGGCGCGTGTCCCAGTGGGCCACCAGCAGCACCCGGTCGGCCGCGGCCGGCCGGAACCGGGCGAAGACGTTGGTGAGCGTGGGCCGGTTGCCGTCGGGGTACGTGTGCTGGAAGGTCTGATGGAGGACCGTGTCGGCCCGGCCCTCGAGGTACGACGTCATCCACTCGAGCTGCGCCGCGTGCCCCGCCGTCCCCGGCACCCGGGGCCCGAACGCCACCTGCCGGGTCAGGAGCGCGAACGCCGAGTCCGCGTCGAACGGCGGCGCCTGCCGCTCGAACGTGGCCTCCGCCCGCGCCCCCCTCTGCTCCGCCCCGCCGTCCGCGCACCCGATCGGCCCCAGCGCCAGGAGCGCAGCCACCACCCAGCGCCCCGCCCGCACCCCTCCGCGCCCCTCGCCCCTGCCCCCGTACGCCCACCGTCGATCCGCCATTACACCCCGCCTGTGCCCTGTGCCTGTGCCCTGTGCCTGTGCCCTGTGCCCTGTGCCTGTGCCCTGTGCCTGTGCCCTGTGCCCTGTGCCCTGTGCCCTGTGCCTGTGCCCTGTGCCTGTGCCCTGTGCCCTGTGCCCGTGCCTGAATCCGCGAGGCCGAAGGCCGAGCCACCCACCCGCGCGAGCGAAGCGAGCGCCCTCCCCTACCTCCCGATCTCCCGCCCTGCCTCCAGGTTGAACTGCCCGAAGACCCCGAGTGTGAACTGGCTCGACCCCACCTGCGTACCGATGAAGTTCCGCCGATCGAGATAGCTGATCTGGAGCCCGATGTCCATGCGCGACATGAGCGTTGACGCGCTCAGGTAGACCCGGCGGTTGAGGTGGTCGATGAACGGCGTGGCCGGCACGGCCCCCAGCCGGGCCGTGGGTACCCGGGTCTGTCGCTGCTCCTCGTAGTCGTACGTGAGCGATACCCGTACCGGCGCCGGGAACCGGGCGCCGAGGCCGCCGGGCAGCCGGACGCGTCCGCTCACGTCCACCGAATGGGACAGCATCTCCTGGTCGGTGTAGCCGGTGGGGTCCCGGCCGTCGCCCTCGGTGATGGCGCCGATATACGCCAGCGAGAGCCCGCCGGGGAACCCGAGGCGGATCTCCAGTGGAACGGTGACCTCGGTCTGGCTCTGGATCCGGACCACCTGGCCGTCGAGGCGGGTCGATCGCCGGGTCCGGATGTACCCGGTGGACACGGACCACCGCGAGAGGAGCGGCTCCAGCACCGTGGGGAACGGGACCTCGTCCCAGGAGAGTTGGACTCTGGGCCACGACTTCTCGAACTCGGTACGTCGACCGACCCGGAGGTCGAAGACCCGTACATCCGACTCGGAATAGCCCGCGTCCACCGAGGCCGACGACCCGATCCGGATCCCGGACCGGGCACGGAACGCGTCACGGCGCAGCGCCACGGCCGCGGTATCACCATCCTGGTACCGGACCGATGTCAGCGTCCCCACACCGAGCTGGTAGTCGAGCCCCGGGTCCGCCCGGTCGCGCTCGAACCGGGAGCCTACCTGGTCGGTCCAACTCAGCTCGAAGGGCTTGACCGGGCCCAGGACGGCGAGCCCCACTCGCCCCACGAGCCCCACGTCATCGGTGGGCCCGCCGCCCCCCGGTCCGGCACCGCCCCCCGGGGCCTCGTCCGGCGCCCCGGTGGCCGCCCGGATGGCGCCGGGCACGTCCATGACCAGCGCCCGGGTCAGGCGACGGTCGGTGTTGAACGTGCGGAGCAGCCGGGCCTCGTCCCCCTCGGTGGTGCCCACCACCGCGATGTGGGACGGGTTGCGGCGCAGCCCGTACCGGCTGCTCCACCCCACCGACGGGCGCAGCCAGTCGGCCACCCGGGGCCGGTAGGCGGCCTCGGAGGTGAGCACGCGGCTCCGCTCCCAGCCGATGGGGATCCCGGCGATCTCGGTGCGAGCGTCCCGGAGCGCCTGCTGCTCCAGCGCCAGCGGCGTGGCCCGATCGGGGGCCAGGACGTCGCGGCCGCTGACCACGCCGATGCGGGCGGTCAACGGGCCCACGGGCCGGAGCGCGATCCGGGCGCCGCCCTCCAGCGTGCGCCGGGGCGATTCGATGGGCTCGACCCCGGCGTCGGCCGCGGACTCCAGCACCCGGGCGTACCGCCACACCCGGGCGTCCTGCTGCACGTAGGTGGCGGAGAACCCGATGCGCTGCGGGGTGAGCCGGAGCCGGGTCCCGGTGAGCCGTTCGAAGAAGGCGCTCTCCTCCAGGCGACGGGGCGCCAGCCAGCGCAGGAGCCGCTCGACGAAGTCGGGCACCACGCCCACATCCACGTTCGCCACGGCCCGGTCCACCTCCACGCCGCCGTCCACCCCGCTCAGCCGGCTGGTGGTGGTGACGGTGTTGTCGGTGAGCCCGGTATAGCCGACGCGGACCGCGGTCCCGTCCACCAGCGCCGAGACCACCGGGTTCGACGACGGGGTGGTCTTCCGGAGCGCCACCCCCACCCGCCGTCTGGACGACCCCGTCTCCCGGAGGCCCTGCAGCTGGTCCGCCCGGATGTCGGTCCCCGGGAGGAAGAACGGGTCGTGGCGGGTCCGCTGATAGCTGACCGTCATGGGCATGGCCACCCCCCACGACTCCGGCGCGAACCGCCCGAGCTGGGTGGTGGTGTTGACGCTCAGCTCGTCCACGGTCTGGTACGTCGGTGCGTCGCCGAGCTGGCCGAAGCGACCACCCTCCCCGGAGTAGGAGACAGCCGCGTCCACCACGCCGCCGGCGTCCAGGTCCACGTCCACCCGCCCGGCCAGGCCGGCGTCCCGGGCACCGGCATCCAGGCGGAGGTCGTCGATCCACACCTCGCCCTCCGACTCCAGCGTGCCGCCGTTGTAGACCGCCATGGTCAGCTCACGGACCGCCGAGAGGTTGGGCGCCTGGGCCCGGTCCTCCAGCACCAGGCCGTACGTGCTGTCGGCACTCCACACCGAGAGCGGGCCGCCCCCGTTCTCCGCCAGCCGCTGCTCCGCCTCCGCCTTCAGCGCGAACCACTCCCCGAAATCGATGACGTGCTCCGGCAGCCAGTCCTCGGCGACGACCTCGTTCCCCGCGGCGGCCAGCGGTGTCCGATAGACGTAGTAGTTCCTGGCGTCGGTCCCGAGCTTCAGCAGGAGGCGGTGGTCGTCGTCCCAGTCGTTTCCCGGCGCCAGCGCCCAGAACCGGATCTGGCGGTACTCCAGGAAGCTGCGGGGCTGCTGCGGGTAGCGGAAGTAGACCTCGGCCCGCTCGTCGCCCGGCAGCGCGTCCCAGCTCACCCGCAGTGACTTCTCGTTGAACTCCACACCGCTGGCGCCCAGTGCCGCGCTCGGGTCCTGGAGCTGGTCGCCCACGCCCGGCGGCGACGCGTAGGCCTGGCCGTCCGTGAGCCGGCTCACGGAGCCGACCCGGACGTTGGCCGTGGCCGCGCCGGTGCCGGAGACCTCCCCGGTGAGGCCCGCCATCACACCGTCGATGTCCCGCTTGGTCCACCGCGACCCGGTGATCCGGACCCGGGCCAGCGCCAGCGTGGCCTCCCCGGTCGACGGCTTCAGCGCGGTCACCCGGAGGTGCTTCACGAACCGCCAGCTGGCGTCGCTGGCTCCGTTCAGCGGGATGGCGCCGGGGCCACGGAGCGGGATCCGGAAGAGGCGGAACGGCGTGGACGTGGCGTCGGAGTCCCGCACCAGGTACGGCGAGTCGGGCCCCAGCGGCACCACGTACCGGTGCAGTGGACCCTCGCCATCGAGGACGCCGTTGGCGTTCAGGTCCTCGGTGTCCGGCCGGCCGTTCAGGACCGTGCAGTTGGCCCGGGGGTCGCCCAGGGGCACGGGATTCAGCCGGTCGGCCTCACACTCCTGGTCCCACAGCCCCTGCCGGTCGTCCTCCGGGCCCCAGACCTCCCGGAACGCCAACCGGGCTTCCTCGTCCAGCACGCCCTCGCCCCACGGTCGGTTGAACTCCTCGTCCACGCCCGACCGGGCCCCGTTTCGGTTGAAGTAGAAGGCGTCCTCGTCCACCGTCCCGATGTCGATGACCAGCTGGAGGTCGCCGGCGGAGCCCGCCAACGGTGCGGCGTAGAACTCCAGGAACTCGGAGCGCGAGAGGTCGCGCCCGGCGGTGGACAGGACCGTGGTCATGGAGCGCCACTGGGGCGTGGTGGGGCTCCGGCCGGCCCCGCCCAGGCTGAGGTACAGGACCCGCTCCGCCAGCCGGGCGCCGGCGAAGGCGATCTGCTCATCGATCTCCTGCGGCGTGCGCGGGCCCACCTCCTGGCCGTCCTCCAGGTAGGTGTCCTGCCACACCAGCTGGACCGCGTTATCGGTGGTCAGCGGGTCCATGGGCAGCGAGACGCCCGTCATGTCCCGGGGCGCGCTGCCCAGCTTCCACTCGAAGGACTCGAGGCTCAGCGGGATCTCGTCCGTGGCCTCGAAGTCGTCCAGGTAGGTGGCGCCGGCGCGGTTCGGGTTCGGCGCCGAGGCGGCCAGCTCGCCGGTCACATCGAGCCGGGTCACCGAGTCCACCGCGAGCAGCGGTATGGCGTCCAGCGCACGGGAGACCCAGTCGGCCTGGAACGCCAGGTCGCCGGTCACACCGCCCAGGAGCGCCGCGCCGGGCGCCATCCCGAGCTGCGGTCGTCGGACGATGGACTGCTCCGACTGGTACAGCCCCACGAAGTTGAGGCGCCCGTACCCGCTCACGGGTGTTTCCGCGTTCAGCCCCACCACCGTGGTGGGCGCCACCTGGAAGAGCGATCGCTGCTCCCACGTGGCCCGGATCTCGGCCTCGGGGTTCGCCCCGAGGGTGGCCTCCGGGTCCAGGAGCGTGACCAGCCCCAGGTCGTAGTCGATGACGTAGTCCACGCCCCGGACCAGGCGACGGTCGTCCACGGTGATCCGCTCGCTGCCCTGCCGGATCCCGAACGCGCCCAGGTTGAAGCTGTTCAACAGCCCCTCCAGCTGGACCTGATACTCGAAGTTCAGCCGGTAGCGGCTGCTCCCCTCCCGCACCACCGGGTCCACCTCGTTGTAGATGGCCGGGTTGGCGTTGCCGCCGAGGATCGCCGCCGTCTGGGGGGCGGTGAGCCCCTCGCTGGGGACCGGAGGCGGACGGCCGAAGGGCTCCAGGGTCGGGAAGACGATGAACGTGCCCCGGAGCGCCGGCGCGCCCACGGCCTCGAGCTCGGCGCCGGGCCGGAAGACGTGGGCCACGTCGAGCCGGTCGACGGGCGCGTCGTCATCGAGGCCGAAGAGGCGCAGCAGCGGGAGCCGTCCGCCGGAGAACTCCTCGAACGTGGCGCCGCCGGCCTCATGCCCCAGGGAGATGACCAGATCGAGGGTCGAGGCCTCCACCTCGGCGGAGCTGTCCAGCCGGTAGATCTGGTGCATCTCCCACTCCCACGTGGGCTGCCCCGGCTGATGAATGGTGACGGGCCCGCGGACCAGGCGCAGCTCGGGCGTGGAACCGGGCGGCGTCGCCTCGGCATCCGGATCGCCCACGACCACCCCCGACTCCGTCTCGTAGGCGATGGCCAGCGCCTCGTCGTCCCGCAGCGGGGCCCGGAGCGCGACCCAGAGCCCGCTCGAGTGGATGTAGTAGTCCTGCCCGGGCTCCAGGAGCGTGAAGAGGCCGCTGTGACGGCGGGTGCCGTCGTCGCTCACGGCGTCGGCCAGGAACCGCCCCGTCTGGACCTGGTCGGCGTAGCGGGAGGCGGACACACCCTCGTCGCGGTAGAGCACCAGCCGGTCCGCCCGGGGCTGGACGGCCGTCGGCGCGGCGCCACGGTCGAGCTCGAGGACATCCACGTGGGGCCACCCGTCGAGCTCCGCCGGGTCCACCAGGAAGAAGAACTGGCCGGTCACGTAGTCGGCGTCGTCGAGGACCAGCTCCTGGTCCTGCACCAGCCCCGACCGTCCGGCGCCGCCCAGGCGGAACTCCCGGGTCGCGATGTCGCCCTTCTGCTGGGCCCACACCGCCTCCACGTCCAGCTGTCCCAGCCGGGCCGCCGCCTTGAACCCGAAGTTGCCCGCCGGGATGCCCCGGGCGAGGTAGCGCGACGCCGGCAGGTCGATGCTCACATCGCCCATCTCCATCCGCTGCAGCAGCTCGCCCGGCTCGCCCTGGTAGTAGACGTTGATGTTGTTGGCCGCGTCGAACTCCCGACGCTGGTCGTAGTCCACGTCCACGGTGATCCGGTCGGTGATGGTGCCGCCCACCTGGATCCCGAACTGGATCTCCGGTTGGATCTTGGGGAAGAGGTCAGGGTTGCAGTTCAGGCGCAGCCCGGGCCGGCACGGCCGGTACCGGTTCCACACCCCGCCCAGCTCGCTCCGCCCTTCCACTCGCAGCCCGAGGTCCGTCATCTGCTGGACGACGTCGGGCAGCTCGAGGTCAGGGAACAGACCGACCCCCTCGGCCGTATCAACGTCCGCGGGCGCCGGCTCCGTCACCGCCATGACCGGCGGCCCGAGGGTGGGGCGCGGGCGGGCGCGAGCGAGCCACCCCGTCGGCCGGGGCAGCCCCCACCGCCGTGGATCCGCTTCCACGGACCACGCCGGGATCGGCACGGCCAGCGACAGGGGCAGCGGTGCCAGCCCCAGCCGGGGCACCGACCGGGGCGGGCCCAGCAGCTCCGCGGCGGTGAAGGTGAGCGCCGGCCGGGTCCGGTCCCGGTCCGGCTCCTGGGCCCGTGCACGTGCGGGGCCCAGCAGCGAAGCGACCAGGACAATGAGAGGGAGGAGCTTGGTCAACCGCATCCCGGGTGGCGTTTCTGTCACGGGGTCAGGGACGGCGGCAGCGCGGACCCTGCGGCTTGTAAGTGTGGTAACTGCAAGGTACTATAACCGTCCACGGGACATGGGGACAACGAGCGGCGCATGGGAATTCTGACGCGGTATATCCTCCGGGCCCACGTTGCGCCGTTCTTCTTCGCGCTCAGCGTGCTCACCGGGATCCTCATGATCAACACCGTGGCCCGGCGCCTCGAGTCCCTGGCCGGGAAAGGGCTGCCCTGGTCCGTCATGGCCGAGGTCTTCGTCCTCTCGCTGCCCCATATCCTGGCGCTCACGCTGCCCATGGCCGTGCTGGTGGCCACCCTCTTCGCCTTCAGTCGCCTGGCCGCCGACAACGAGATCACGGCCCTCAAGGCCAGTGGCGTGAACCTGAACCGGCTCCTCGTCCCGCTCCTGGTGGTGGCCACGCTCTTCGGCGGCGGGATGCTCTGGTTCAACGACTACCTGCTGCCGGAGACGAACCACGCGCTGAAGATGCTCCTCCTCGACATTCAGCGGAAGACGCCCACGCTGAACCTGAAGGAGCAGGCCATCAACCCGATCCGCACGGGGCGCGGCTCCCGGGCCCAGTACTACCTCCAGGCGGGCGAGATCCGGTCGGCCACCAACGAGCTGGAAGACATCGTCATCTACGACTTCAGCGACCTTCAGCGGGTCCGGACCATCTACGCCGACAGCGGCGTGATGGCGCTGAACGACCTGCAGACCGACCTCCACCTGACCCTGCACGACGGCTGGATCAACCAGATCGAGGATCGGCAGCCCGAGCGGTTCGTCCGCAGCTTCTTCGACCAGTACCGGATCCAGATCCGGGGTGTGGGCAACGAGCTGACCCGCACCGACTCGAGTACCCATCGCTCGGACCGGGAGATGTCGCTCGCCATGCTCGTCGACGCCGCCGGCTCGGCCCGGGAGCGGAGCGACTCGCTGGAGAACGAAGCCCTGGCCCTGGCCCGCAGCGCCCTCGGCCGCACCCTGGCCGGGCCGGCCGGCGGCAGCACGATAGGCGACTCGCCCCGGCGGGTCATACAACTGAACGAGAACATCTATCCGGCGGGCGATGACTCCATCTTCGATGAGCTGACCCGGCGCACGTATTCGGAGATCAACTCCCTGGCGGGTCGCGTCCGGGGTCTCGAGCGACGGGCCAACGTGCACATGGTGGAGTACCACAAGAAGTGGGCGATCTCCTGGGCCGTGATCGTCTTCGTCCTGCTGGGCGCGCCGCTGGCCGTGCGGTTCCCCCGGGGCGGTGTGGGGCTGACCATCGCCGCTTCCATCGGGATCTTCGCCGTCTACTACGCCGGGCTCATCGGCGGCGAGGGCCTGGCCGATGAGATCACGATGACGCCATGGCTCGCCATGTGGGCGCCCAACATCCTCTTCTTCTTCGTGGCGCTCTGGGGGCTCTCCCGGATCGGGAAGGAAGCCGCCACCACACGGGGCGGCGGATGGGACGACATGTGGCATTCCATCAAGGCCATGGCCGGCGCCCCCGCGCGGCTGCTCCGGGGCACGGAGACATGAGGATCCTCGACCGGCTGGTGGTCCGGGAGTTCACCCGGCTCTTCATCCTCTTCATCCTGGCGTCTCCCGTCCTCTTCATCCTCGGCGACCTGACGGACAATCTGGACACGTACGTGGACCGGGGCTACGACACCGGCCAGATCCTCATGGGCTACGTCTTCCAGATGCCGCTCTTCATCTCCTGGGGGATCCCGGTGGCCGCGCTGATCGCCACCATCTTCACCGTCAACAACATGACCCGGCACAGCGAGGTGGCGGCGGCCAAGGCCGGCGGGATCAGCTTCTACCGGCTCTACGCCACGCTCCCGCTCCTGGGGATCGTGCTCACCGCCCTGGGGCTCGTCCTCACCGAGCTCATCCCCGTGGGCAACCGGCTCCGGGCGGAGGCGCTGGGCGCACAGACGGAGCAGCGGGGGATGGGCCGCTCCAACTTCGTCTACCGCGACCTCGACGGCCGCACCTTCGCCATCCGCCGGCTGGACGCGGGCGATGGCGAGATCACCGGGATCACCGTGGAGCGGGAAGGCAACGAGCCGGAGGTCCCCAGCGTCCATATCTTCGCGCCGGATGCCCGCTACGATTCCACCGGCGAATGGGTCATCCGGGACGGCTACCTCCGCCTCATGGCCGGCCCCGAGATGGAGCGCACGTTCCGGTTCGCCGAGCTCCGGACCCGCGGGTTCGACGAGGCGCCCGAGCAGCTCATGGACCGGCAGAAGGACCCGGACCAGATGGGGTACTTCGAGCTCGGCCGGCTCATCGAGATCCTCCTGCGCTCCGGCGCCGAGCCCTTCGACCTCATGGTGGAGCGGGCCCAGAAGATCGCCATCCCCGTGGCCGCCCTGATCATCATCCTCTTCGCCGCGCCCCTGGCCAACTCGTCACCCCGGGGCGGCGCCGCGTACGGCGTGGGCGTCTCCCTGGGCATCACCATCGTCTACCTCATGCTCTTCAAGGTGGCCGGCGCGGCCGGCTCCAGCGGCGCGATCCCGCCGACCGTAGCGGCCTGGACGCCCAACGTACTGTTCGCGTTCGCCTCGTTGATCCTGATCCGTCAGGTACGGACGTAGCCGGGGGGGTCGGGCGACAGCTCGATCTCACCCTCGAACACCACCACCGCCTCCCCCGTCAGGTGCAGCCCGCCGGCATCGTCCCGCTCGACGGTGACCGGGCCGCCGGGCATCTCCACGGTGACCGCGTCGGCCTCGATCCGCCCGGAGCGCCGGGCGGCGGCCACCACGGCGCAGGCGCTGGAGCCGCTGGCGAGCGTCTCACCGGCGCCCCGCTCCCAGATCCGGGCTTCGAGGGCGGTGTCATCGCGGACCCGGGCGAACTGGACGTTCACGCCGGCGGTGAACGCGGGGTGCGCCTGAAGGGCCGGCGCCAGCCGCCGGAACGCCGCGTCCTCCAGGTGGTCGAAGAACACCACGCAGTGGGGATTGCCGATGGAGACCAGATGGATCCCCAGCGGCGTCCCGGCCACTGCCAGCGAGAGCCCCTGGACCTCGCTCTCGGGGTCGACCTTCGTGAACGGGATGTCTCCGGCCCGGAACGACGGTACCCCCATGGCCACCCGGAGGGTGTGCACCCCGCCGCGGGTGGCGACGACCCGCAGCTCCACCACCTCGCCGGGCAGCGCGACCTGGAACGGGGCGTCGCCCACCTGGCCCCGGTCGCGGAGCCATGCACCCATGATCCGGAGCCCGTTCCCGCTCTTCTCCGCCTCGCCGCCGTCGGGGTTGAAGATGCGGACGCCCACCGGATCGGCCGCGAGGTCGGCCACCAGCACGCCGTCGGCGCCCACACCCCGGTGCCGGTCGCACAGCCCCCGGATCACGCCGGGGGCGGGCGGACCCGTCCCGGTACCGTCGAGCACCAGGTAGTCGTTGCCGAGAGCGTGTCCTTTCCAGAAGCGCATGCGGGCCCCCATGGGCGGCCGGCGGCGAAACGCGCGGGCCCGGGCCGCCGTACGGGGTCAGGAGCGACCGGCCCGATGCAACGATTCGCCGCCGGCCTGCGTCTAAACGTGTGAACAGGCGGTGGCCGGAAAGGTCGGCCGCCGACGTCGCGACCGCAACGGTCGCGGCCGAACAGAGACGGTGGGAGGCGCGGCACGAAGGCAGCGACCTCCTTTGGCAGGGTGGAATCGGGTAGCCGCCGCGTCACTCACCGTCGCATTCCAGAGTCCGTCCGCACGTCGGGCGGCCGCCCCGTCACGTGAATTCAGGTCTCCGCACGTGCCGGGGCGTTTCTTTCCGGTGCCGCGCCGGCGGGGGGTGTGAACACCGGGAGCTCGAACCCCGGCTCCTCGTCCGCCTCCCCCTTCCCGGCCGCCGGGTCCACGCCCTCCACCTCGCTCATGACGTCGAGGGCGAGTTCGACCCGGCCGAAGGGCGCGCTGACCTGGAGCCCCTGGACCTCGTCGCGGACGGCGTGGAACATCTCCCGCGCGATGGCGAGCCCCTCCTGCACGGCGTGCTCCTTGCCCCGGTCCTGGGCCGTCCGCATCCGATCGATGATCCGCTCGGGCACGGTGATCCCGGGGATCTCGTTGGCCAGGAACTCGGCGTTCCGGAGGCTGACCAGCGGCCAGATCCCGGGGACGATGGGGATCCGGATGTCACGCTCGTCGATCTCCTTGATGAACGCCAGGAGCTGGTCGGGGTCGAAGACCGGCTGGGTGATGGCGTACTCGGCGCCGGCCTCGACCTTCCAGTAGAACCGGTTCAGCTCGTGGTCCAGGTCGAGGGAGCCGGGGTTCGCGCCCACGCCGATGGTGAACGCCGTCGGGCGGCCGATGGGGTTGCCGCCCGGGTCCACGCCGTGGTTCAGCCGGTTCACCAGGTTGGTGAGCCCGATGGAGTCGATGTCGAAGACGGCCGTGGCGTCGGGGTACGGCCCCATCTTGGGCGGGTCGCCCGTGATGAGCAGCAGGTTCCGCAGCCCCATGGCGTGGGCGCCCAGCAGGTCACTGAGCATGCCCAGCAGGTTCCGGTCACGGCAGGCGTAGTGGATCACCGCTTCGATCCCCACCGCCTGCTCCACCAGCATGCTCGTGGTCAGCACGCCCATCCGCATCTGGGCCCGCGGGCCGTCCGGGACGTTCACGGCGTCGACACCGGCGCGGTGCAGCTTCCGGACGCCCGCGAGCATCTTCGACGGATCGACGCCCTTGGGCGGCAGGATCTCCACGCTGGTGACCATCTCCCCCGCCGCCAGCTTCCGGCCCAGACGCGACCGCTCGCCCACCGGGACCGGCTTGACGGCGCCCTCGTGCTCCGCCGTCATCCGCTCCACTTCGATCCGCGCGCGGGTCCGGCCCGGTGACATGGCGTGGACCGTGTTGGCGATGGTCTTGATATGCTCCGGCGTGGTGCCGCAGCACCCGCCCACGAACGTGGCCCCCGCCTGGATCATCCGCTTGGCGTACTCGGCCATGTACTCCGGCTCCGCCATGTAGATCTTGCGACCGTCGATCTCCCGGGGCAGCCCGGCGTTGGGCTGCGCCGAGATCGGGCGGTCGGTCACCCCGGCCAGTCGCTCCACCCCCGACAGGATCCCGTGGGGGCCCACTGAGCAGTTCAGCCCGACCACATCCGCGCCCCACTCGTCCAGCCGCCGGCCGATGAGCTCCACCGCGGTGCCGTACAGCGTGGTGCCATCCTCCCGGATCGTCATCTGAGCCACCACCGGCAGGTCGCACGCCTCCCGCACCGCCAGGAGCGCCTGCTGGATCTCCGACAGGTCGGCGAACGTCTCCAGGATGAAGAAGTCCACGCCGCCATCCAGGAGCCCGTCCACCTGCTCCCGGAAGAACGCCCGGGCCTCCTTCCGCGACGTGGGGCCGTACGGCTCGATCCGGAGCCCCAGCGGGCCCATGGCGCCGCCCACCAGAACATCCTCACCCGCGGCCTCCCGGGCGATCTCCGCCGCCCGGGCGTTGATCTCCAGCACTCGCCCCTCGAGGCCGTACTCCCCCAACCGCACCGGGTTCGCGCCGAACGTGTTCGTCTCCAGCAGCTCCGCACCCGCCCGCACGTACTCCTCGTGCACGCCCCGGAGCAGGTCCGGAGCGGTCAGCGCCAGCTCGTCGTAGCACTTGTTGATGTAGACGCCGCGGGCGTAGAGCATGGTGCCCATGGCGCCATCGAACAGGTGGGGACGGTCGTCGTTGAGAAGCTTTCTGAACTTGTCAGACATGCTCTACGCCCTTGGTAGTGGTGTTGGGGCTGGTAGTTGGGGGGTGGGGCGCCCTTCGTTGCGACTCCTGGAGCTCGCCGTTGAAGCAGGCTTGCCGGCGCGAGGGGGCCTGGCGCGCCGGGGCGCAAGGCTGCGCTGCGCGGCCGGCTTCGCCGGCGAGCAACCTCCCGGGGGCGGACCCGGCCCTCACCCCACCACCAGCCCGACCCCGATTACGAAGCGCGGCCACTCCGGCCGGCGCCGGAATGGGTCGTACCGGCCCTGGCCGCCTGACCGTCGTACCGCTGGCACAGACGCGTGAGGCTGGCCCCGACCTCGGCGAGCTGCTGTTCCCGCTCATCGAACTCCTTCGCCGCAATGAACTTCCCGATCCGGAGCAGGTCCAGCGCCGCCGCGGCCTCGAACGTCGAGGCCCGGGCGATCCCGTAATACTTCCGCTTGTTCCCCGGTTGCCAATGGCCGGCTCCCTCCGCTGTGTTTGTGCACGATCGACTGCGCCTGCCTTCGGACCTGGTCCGCCAGGGGCAGGTCCGTCTTCTCCACCCGTCTCGCCACACCGAGTACCCACTCGTAGTAATCGAGCGCCGTCTGGTACACCTCCAGCTTCTTGAACGCGAACCGCTCGTCCCGCGCCATGCCATCCTCCCCATAGAGTTCAACATGGCGCCACCATCACCCACGGATCGGGGGCAGCGGAATAGCGCGATGGGACACAAACGCCGCGAACTCAGCCCCGCCGCGAGCTCAACCACTTCGCGACGAACCCGGCCCACGCCCCCACCACCAGCCCCACCCCCACTACCAAGCGCCGGCATCAGCCGGCGCTGAAATACTTAGCTTCCGGATGATGAATAACGATCGCCGCCGTCGAGAGCTCCGGCACCAGCGCACCCGCCTCCGTCAGCTCCATGCCCAGCTCCTCGCGGGCCGGGAGCAGATCGTAGACGATCGCGTGCTGGGTGTGGTCCGGGCACGCGGGGTAGCCCCAGGCGTACCGGAGCCCCCGGCCTTCTTCGATGCCCCACTCGTCGCGCATCCGGCGGTGCACCCACTCGGCCGCCGCTTCGGCCAGCCGGACGCCGAAGCCGTGGAGGTAATAGCCCTCGGTGTACTCGCCCTCCTTCATCTTCGACTGTGACTCCTCCAGCAGCGAGTCGGAGACGCTGACGATGAGGAAGCCCACGTAGTCCACGGGCCGCGCGGCGGTCGCGACGCCGCCCGACTCTGAGCCGGCAGCCGCCTCCGCGCTCTCCTCCGCGCCCTCCGCGCCCTCCGCGCCCTCCTCCGCGCCCCCCGCGCTCTTGAAATAATCGCTGAGGCAGAGGTTCTCCCGCCCGTCCTGCCGCGGGAAATCGAACCGGGCGACCTCTCTCTGCGGGTCCTGCGGGTCCCGCACGACGACGTCGTCGCCCTCGGCGTTCGCGGGCCAGAACCCGTACGCGGCCCGGACCCGGGCCCGGCCGCCGGCCAGCGCCTCCTTCTTGAACCGCTCGAACCGCGGCTCGAACTCCTCTCGCTTCAGCCGCTCGTACTCCTCGCCCTTGGCGTTCTTCGCGCCCCAGTGGAGCCGGTAGAGGGTGTTCAGGTCGATGAGCGGGTACAGCTCCCGGAGCGGGATCCGCTCGATGACCTTCACCCCCAGGAACGGCGGCTCGGGCACATCCACGTCATCCGATGGGCCCGGTCGGTCTCCCGGCCGCATCTCCTTCGCCTTCTCCTTGAGCTCGGCCCGGCGCTCGGATCGCTCCTGGATCTGATCGAGACGACGACGGGTGAAGCCTTCGACGTCGTCGCCCACCAGCGCCTCCACCACCGCCAGCCCCTCGAACGCGTCCTTGCAGTACCAGACGCCGGGGGTGTACAGCTCCGTCCGGTCGTCATCCAGGTAGGCCGACGCCCGGACGAAGCTCGGGTTGATGGCCGCGCCGCCGCACATGACCGGGTACTCGAGCCCCCGCTCGTTGAGCTCCCGCACCGCCGCGGGCATCTGCTTCGAGGTGCTCACCAGCAGTGCGCTCAGCCCGATGACGTCGGCGTCCACCTCCTCGGCCTTCGCGATGATGTCGTTCACCGGGACCTGCTTGCCCAGGTCGTGGACGGTGTAGCCGTTGTTGTCCAGGATGGTGTGGACCAGGTTCTTCCCGATGTCGTGGACGTCGCCGTAGACGGTGGCCAGCACCACCGTCCCCTTCGACTCGCCCTCCACCTTCTCCAGGTACGTCTCCATCCGCCGCACCGACTTCTTCATGACCTCGGCGCTCTGGAGCACGAACGGCAGGATCAGCTCGCCGGCGCCGAACTTGTCGCCGACCTCCTTCATGGCCGGCAGCAGGACGTTATTGAGGACGTCCACGCCGGCGGTGTGCGTCTGTGGATTGGGGTAGCTTTCGAGGCTCGAGCTCTCGAGCCGCCCGGCGATGGCCTGGTCCACGAGCTCTTCCACGCCATCCTTCTTCCGATGCAGGATACTCCAGTGAATGGCGTCGTCGACCTCCATCTCCTCCCGGGGATCGCCTTCCGCCTCCTCCTCGACACTGTGCTCCTCATAGAAGGCGATGAACCGGGCCAGGGCGTCTTCGCGGCGGTCGAAGATGAGGTCGTCGGCCAGCTCGCGCTGCTCCTCGTCGACCTCGGCGTAGGGCGTGATGTGGGCCGGGTTCACGATGGCCATGTCGAGCCCCCGCTCCACGCAGTGGTGGAGGAAAACGGAGTTGAGCGACGCCCGGGCGTGGGTCTGGAGCCCGAAGCTGACGTTGCTCACGCCCAGACTCGTGTGGACGCCGGGCAGCGCGTCCTTGATCCGCTCGATCCCGTCCAGCGTGGCCATGGCGCTCTCCCGGAACTCATCGTCGCCGGTGGCCAGCGTGAACGTCAGGTCGTCGAAGATCAGGTCGCTGGGGTGGAGCCCGTACTCGTCCACCACGATCTCGTGGATCCGCTTCGCGATCTCCACCTTCCGGTCGGCGGTCTTCGCCATCCCGCTTTCGTCGATGGTCAGCGCCACCAGCGCCGCGCCGTGCTCGATGGCCAGCGGGACCACCTCGTCGATGCGGTCGCGCCCGTTCTCCAGGTTGATGGAGTTGATGATCGCCCGGCCCGGGTACTGCTCCAGCGCCGCGCGCACCACGTCGGCCTCGGTGGTGTCGATGACCAGCGGCGTTTGCACCGACTGGGCCAGGAGCTTCACCAGCGCGCGCATCTGGGCGGCCTCGTCCTGCCGCTCGGTGAGCGCCACGCAGACGTCCAGGAGGTGGGCACCGCCCTCGACCTGGCCGCGGGCCACGTCCCGGACGCCCTCGTAGTCGTCGTCCAGGAGCAGCCGCTTCACCTTCCGCGACCCCTGGGTGTTCACCCGCTCACCGATGAGCGTGGGCGCCGGGATCTGGGCCATGTCGTACGTCGTCATGGCGCTCGCCACACGGGGCACCGCTGTGACCGGGCGGGCCGCCGGCTGCTCGCCCCACACCCGGTCCACCACCTGCCGGATATGCTCCGGCGTGGTGCCGCAGCAGCCGCCCACCACGTTCACGCCCATGTCCGTGACGAACGTCTCGTGGGCGTCGGCCAGCGCCTCCGGCGTCAGCGGGTAGACCGCCTCGCCCGCCTCGTTGTGGGGGATCCCGGCGTTGGGGATCACGCTGATGGGCAGCGCCGTGTTCTCCGTGAGCCACCGGATGGGCTCCCGCATGTGCTCGGGGCCCGTGGAGCAGTTCAGCCCCATGACGTCGACCCGGAGCGCCTCCAGCACCGTGGCGGCCGCGCCCATGTCGGTGCCGAGGAGCATGCGACCGGAGGTGTCCAGCGTCACCTGCGCCTGGATCGCCACGTCGTCGCGACCCAGCTCCTCGAGGGCTCGCCGGATCCCCGTGATCTGGGCCTTCACCTCCAGCATGTCCTGGCTGGTCTCGATGAGGAGCACATCCACACCGCCCTCCACCAGCCCCGTAGCCTGCTCCGCGAAGACCTCCACCAGCTCGGCGTACGTCATGGCGCCCAGGCTCGGGTCGTTGGTGCTGGGCAGGAACCCGCTGGGGCCCATGCTCCCCGCCACGAACCGTGGACGGTCCTCCGTCGCGTACCGATCGCACGCACGCCGGGCCACCTCCGCCGCCGCCCGGTTCAGCTCGATCACCCGGTCGCCGAGTCCGTACTCCTCCAGCGTCAGGCGGTTCGCCCGGAACGTGTCCGTCTCCACCACGTCGCACCCCGCCTCCAGGAACGACGCATGGATCTCCTCGATCACGTCGGGCCGGCTCAGCACCAGGTGGTCGTTGCACCCCTCCAGCTCCGGGCCGCCGAAGTCCTCGGCCGTGAGGCCCTGCGCCTGGATGCTCGTACCCATGGCCCCGTCATAGACCAGGACCCGGTCCTTCAGCGCCTCGAGATATCGCGATGTAGCCATTGAGCTCCGTGTGGATTGAGGGCCGGGCCGCGGCCCCACCGATGCAGGAACGCCCCGCCACTTCCAAGTGACGGGGCGTCGATGCCTTCTTCTCGGCTGTCCCGGCACTTTAGACCTTTGGTTCGACAGACGACGAGGGTGCCAGAATCGTTCCGGCCCCGGGATCGCTCCCGGCCTGCGTCCTGCCCCGCGGTGCCAAGCGGCCTGCAAATGCTTCCGCGGTCCTTCTCTCGCTCACCCAACGCTACGTGTGTTCCCCCGCTTCGTCAACATCCCCGCCTCCGAGGCGATCCCACCGCGACTGGGGGTCGGGCCGGGCGAGGCTGCCTCCGGAGCGAAACCCGCGGGCTTCATCGCGCATCGGGGACTGGGGGACTGGGAGCTCGCGCCCGGAAACCGGAGGGCCCGCGCCGGGATCGCGCCAGCGATTCCTCCCCGACGAAGGAGTCCAGCGGCCCGGGACGAAGGCTGCAAACGAAGCGCCGCCCGAATCAATCCGTCCGCCCACACCCCAATCCCCCAGTCCGAACCAGCGACGAACCCGGCGGAAACGCCGCGACCCCAGCGCTACCCGGATCCCAACCCCCAGTCGCCGGACCGCCAGGCCCGGCTACCCCTCCGCCGGCCGCAGCCCTTCCCTGGCCATAGCGGGTTCCGCCTCCCTCTCCGTCTTCGGCTCGACGGGGCCCGCGTACGGCGGCTCGGTGGCCTCCTCCTGCTCCCGCACGAAGTGCTTCTGGAAGAAGTCGGTGGCGTCGTCCACCAGCGAGTACATGACCGGGACGAGGATCAGGGTCAGGACCGTCGCGAACGTCAGACCCGCGATGACGGAGATCGCCATGTTGCCCCACCACGCGGCCTGCTCGCCGCCCCAGTAGATATTGGGGTCGAGGCTGGCGAAGAAGCCGAAGAAGTCGATGTTCAGCCCGATGGCCAGCGGGATCAGGCCGAGCACCGTGGTGATGGCGGTGAGGACCACCGGCCGGAACCGGGTCTTCCCGCCCTCGACCAGCGCCTCGTGCCGGTCCATCCCGTCCCGCTCACGGAGGATGTCGATGTAGTCGATCAGGACGATGGCGTTGTTCACCACCACCCCCGCCAGGCTGATGATGCCCACACCGGTCATGATGATCCCGAACGGGTAGTTGAACACGATGAGCCCGATCAGCACACCTACCGTGGACATGACCACCGACGTCAGGATGATGAACGGCTTGACCAGGGAGTTGAACTGGCTGACCAGGATGAAGCCCATGAGCATCAGCGCGATCAGGAACGCGTTCGAAAGGAACTGCATGGTCTCGAGCTGCTCTTCCTGCTCGCCGGTGTAGCTCAGGGTGTAGCCCGGCGGCAGATCCGCGGTGAACCCGGCTTCCCGGAGGGTACTCTGGACCTCCTGGAGCACTGCGTTGCTGTTGGCGCCGGCCGCCACGTCGCTGGTGATGGTCACCACGCGCTCCATGTCCTTCCGGTTCACGCTGCCCGCGCCCTCGTCCACGTACCAGTTGGCCACCGACGAGAGCGGCACCTGGATCCCGCCCTCGGCCATCACCGTCAGGTCGCCGATGGCGTCCAGGTCGTCGCGGTACGCCTCCGCCAGCCGTACCACGATGTCGTACTCCTCCTCGCCCTGCCGGAACTTGGCCGCCTCCGAGCCCTGGATGGCGCTCCGGATGGTGTTCCCGACCTGGGCCGTGGAGAGGCCGTACAGCGCCGCCTTCTCCCGGTCCACGTCGATGACCAGCTCCTGGCGGGCGTCATCCATGTTGCTCTCCAACCCCTCGAGACGGTCGCCCACCGACGACGACTGGAGCGTGCTCACGGCCCGCTCCGACAGCCGGCGCAGCACGTCCGGGTCGTCGCCCGCGATCTCGATGCTCACCGGGTCGCCGGTGGGCGGACCCATATCCTGCTCCACTACGGTGACGTCGGCACCGGCGATCCCCGTGCCGGCCGTATCCTGCAGCTGCGCCAGCGTGGCGAACACGTCGTAGCGCCGGTCTTCATAGTCGACGAACTGGACGGTCACCGTGCCGTCGCCGCCGCCGGTGAACATGTTCCCGCCACCGCTCCCCCCGACGGTGGCCACCACCGATTCCACGTCCTCGAACCCCCGCACGCCGCGGATCTGGTTCTCGACCTCGAGCGCCACTTCGTTCATGAACTCGGGACGGGTCCCGGCCGGCACATCGATCTGGGCCATCACCTGCGCCGGCGGGATCCCCTCCGGGAAGTACTCCACGCCGTGATTGAACCGCGCGAACAGGGCCACGGTCCCGATGAAAACGCCGATGGCGATGGCCACGATCACGCCGCGGTGGGTGAGCGACCAGCGGATGCCCACCTCGTAGCGGTCCAGCATCCCGGGCACACCCTCGTCCTGGAACCAGCGCGCCACCCGGGTCATGACCCGGGTATGGATGAACCAGAGGCCCGCGCCCAGTCCGACGAAGAGGAGCGCCGTGACCCAGTTCGAGGCGGCGACGCCCAGCAGCACCAGGGCGGTGACGCCGAGGAGCGTCCACCGTGCGGCCGGCCGCAACGGCTGGCTCGGCTCGCTGTCGAGCTTCATGAACATGGCGCACAGCACCGGCACGATGATCAGCGCCACGAAGAGCGAGCTGGTCAGCGTGATGATGAGCGTCAGCGGCAGATAGCCCATGAACTCGCCGGCGATCCCCGGCCAGAACATGAGCGGGGTGAACGCCGCCAGGGTGGTGGCCGTGGAGGCGATGATCGGCATGGCGATCTCCCCCGTGGCCAGCCGCGCGGCCTTCCAGTTGTCGTGCCCCTCCTCGATGTAGCGATAGATGTTCTCCACCACCACGATGGCGTTGTCCACGAGCATCCCGAGCGCCAGGATCAGGCTGAACAGCACCACCATGTTCATGCTGATCCCCAGGATCCCCATCACGATGAAGCTGAGCAGCATGCTCAACGGGATCGACGTGGCCACGAACCCGGCGTTGCTCATGCCCAGGAAGAACATCAGCACGGCCAGCACCAACAGCAGCCCGCTGATGATGTTGTTCTCCAGGTTGCTGACCATGTCGTGGATGTCTTCCGACTGGTCGCCCGTGATCTTCACCACGGTCCCCGCCGGGAAGGCGGGCTCCATGTCGGCGATGGTCGCCTTGATGGCCTCGGCCGTCTCGATGATGTTCTCGCCCGCCCGCTTTACGATGCCCAGTGTGATCACCGGGTCGCCGTCCAGCCGCGCGAACGTCTCCCGGTCCGCGTAGCCGAACTCCACGGCCGCCACATCCCGGATATAGATCGCTCGGCCGCCACGGGTATCCACCACCAGCTCCTCGATGGGCGCCACCTCGTCGAACTCGCCGGCCACCCGCAGCGTGTACTCCTGGTTCCCTACGTCCACCACGCCGCCGGGGATGTTCACGTTCTCGTTCCGGATGGCGTCGACCACGTCGATGAACGCGAGTCCGTAGTACTTCAGCCGCGGCAGGTCGACCTCCACCTTCACCTCCCGCTCCAGCCCACCGGAAAGCTGGACCTCGAGCACCATGGAGATCTGTTCGAACCGGTCCTGGACGTCCTCCGCCACCTCCTTCAGCCGCTCCAGCCCGTACGGCCCCGAGATGTTCACCTGCATGATGGGGAACTCGGACAGGTTGAACTCCATCACGCTGGGCTCTTCGGCGTCCGTCGGCAGCTCCGGCTTCGCCAGGTCCACCTTCTCCCGGACCTTCTGGAGCGCGTCGTCCATGTCCATCCCGGTCTGGAACTCCGCCGTGATGCTGGTATAGCCCTCGACGGACGTGGACGTCAGCTCCTTGATGTCCGGGATGGTGTTCAGCTCCTCCTCGATGGGCCGAGCCACCAGCGTCTCCATGTCCTTCGGCGCCACGCCCGGGTAGATCACGTTCACCGCGATGAACGGGACCGTCACCTCCGGCGACGCTTCCTTCGGCACGTTCGTGTACGAGACCACGCCCATGATCGCGATGATCACCAGCAGGACCAGCGTGCTGACCCGATGCTTCAGCGAGAAGTTGGTCAGCGCGAACTGGCGGTACTCGCCCTGGCGGTGACCCTTGGGCAGCGGCGGCCGCCCGTGGTCGCGCTCGCGGTACTCGTCCGTCATCCCTGCCCTCCCGTCCCCGCCGTCGTGTCCGTCACCGTGGGCACCGAGACTGGGGCCTCGTTCGCGATCCGGAGCCGGTCACCATCGGCCACCCGCTGCTGCCCGACCGTGACCACCCGGTCGCCGGGCTCGAGTCCGTCCGTCACCACCACGTGCTCACCCCGGCTCACGCCCAGCGTCACCGGCTGGGCCGCGGCCTCGGGGCCGTCCTCCGTCTCCCGGACCACGTAGACCATGTAGCCGGCCTCACGCCGCAGGACGGCGTGCCGGGGCACCGCCAGCGCGTCGGCTATGGTCCGCCGCGCGATCTCCACGTTCGCCACCATCCCCGGCTTGATCCCCAGCCCCGGGTTCGGGACCATGACCTCCACCTCGAACGTCCGGTTGTCCCGATCCACGGCGAAGCCGACGAAGTCGACCGTGCCCGTATACTGGCGGCCTGCCAGCGCGTCCACGTTCACCCGCACACCGGCGCCACCCTCGATGTCGGGGGCGTACCGCTCGGGCACGCCGGCCACGACCTTGACCGTATCCACGTCCAGGATCCGGGCGACGGGCGTCCCCGGGCTCACCATGGTGCCGACCTCGACCATCCGGTCGTCCAGGATGCCGGGCACCGGCGCCCGCACCGACGTGCGCGCCACCCGCTCCCGGAGCAGCCGGGCCTGCGCCGCCGCCGTCTCGGCGTTGGACTCCGCCTGCAGGTACTGGATCTCCGTGCCCACCGAGTCCTGCTCCCACAGCCGCTTCTGACGCCGCCACGTCTCCTCGGCCAGCTCGGCCTGGCTCTCCGCCTGGTCGAGCTGGGCCTGGAGCACGGCGTCGTCGATCTTCACCAGCGCCTCGCCGGCGTCCACGCGCTCGCCTCGCTCCACCAGCAGTGACTCGATCACGCCGCCCTCCTCGGCGGAGACCGTGACGTCCCGCTTCGCGTCCACCGTGCCCACCACGCGGACGAAGTGCGTGAAGTCCAACGGCTCGATCGCCACCACCTCCACGTTGATGGTCCGGGCCGTCTCCTGCGACGACTCCTCGGCCGGCGTCTCGTCGGCCTCCCCGCACGACGCCAGGCCGAGACCGATCACGGTGAGCACTGCCATCGCTCCGATTCGCTGCTTGGTCATGACCTCGCCTTATCGCTGAAGGGCGATCGCGTCGCCCGCATCCACCATGGGCACCACCCCGACGGCGGCATCGAGCCGCGCCTGGGTCGTGAGATAGTCGTATACCGCCTGTGCGTAGTTGAACTCGCTCTGCCGCAGCGCCAGCTCCGCGTCCGTCACCTGGAGCTGGCTGCCCGTCCCCGCCTGGTACTCCGACCGGGCGATCTCGAAGCCCCGGCTCGCCTGACGCACCGCCCGCTGCTGGGCCACCACCCGGTCGTACGCCTCCACCGCCTGGTCCATGAGCGTTCGAACCTCGTTCTCCGCCTGGTCCCGGGCCAGCTCGAGCTGGGCGTCCACCTGCTCCACCACCGCCGCCAGTCGGCTCACCCGCGCCGGACGCTGGAACCCCGCGAAGATCGGCACGCTGACCTCCACGCCCAGTGCCGTCGACGTGGCGTTCTGCTCGCCGAAGAACGTCGGACTCCCGTCTCCCTGCCCCGCAGCCGTCCACGTCCCGAAGACCGAGACCTGGGGCAGGTACCGGGTGATCTCCACCTTCCGCTCCGTCTGCCGCAGATCCTTCGTCAGCACCAGCTGCTGAAGGTCGGACCGGCGCTCCATGGCGATCCGCAGCGCTTCCGCCTCCGACAGCGCCTCCGCCACCACCGCCCGGTCCAACATCAGCTCCGTGCTCCCGCCGTCCTCACCCGCCCCCGCCCGGCCCGGGAGGTCCGGCAGCTCCACGGCCATGAGCGAGCCGGCCAGCTCGACCCCGTCCAGCGTCTCCTCACCCATGGCGATGGCCAGCGTCCGGCGCGCCGACTCCACGGCGTTCGCCGACCGGGCCACGTTCGGCTCCAGATTCGACAGCTCCACCTCGAAGCGCAGCACCTCATAGTCCGAGGCCAACCCCGCCTCGTTCAGCTTCCGGGTCTCGTCCAGCACCTGGGCCACCCGGTCTCGACTCTGACGGGTCAGCCGCAACTGCTCCTGCGCCAGGAGCACGTCGTAGTACCGGAGCCGCGCCTGGGTCGCCACCTGCTGGGCCTGACCCCGCAACGCCTCCTGCTGCAGCGCCTCGAACCGACCCGCAGCGCTCACGCCCAGGAACGCCGCCGCGTTGAACAGCGGCTGGGTGGCACGGGCCTGCGCAGCCCACTGGTTGTCCGACCCGAACTGCACGCCGATGACCTCCTCCGGGTCCGCGCTCGGATCGAAGATGACCGCCGGCAGGAACTGCGTCGGTACCGCCAGGTTCCGCGTGTAGCTGGCATTGAAGTTCACCGACGGCATGACGCTCCCCCACGCCTCACGGGCCTGGTCCTGTGCCGCCTCCAGCTGCCACCGGGCGTTCTCCAGCTGCCGGTTCGCCTCCAGCGACGCCCCCACTGCGTCCTGCAGCGTGAGGACTCTCACATCGCCGGTCTCCGCACCTGCGCCCTGCGCCACCGCGCCGCCCGGCAAGCCGAACAGCACGCCCAGCACGAATGCGAGCGCCCCTGCCAATGCCGTCCCCTGCACCGATCTATTCATCTGCTCCCACGTATCCTCTATCTCGGTAGCCAGCCCTGGCCGAGCGCCTGGATGGCACTCTCCACCAGGTCCATGAACTCCTCGTGACTGCTGACCCGCTCCCGCAGGTGCCCGCTCAGATACAGCGATGTCAGCCCGTGGATCAGCCCCCACCCCACCACCGCCGCCCGCTCCGGGTCGCCCACCTCCGCCTCACCCGACTCCATGGCCTCTCGCAGCATCTCCACGCCACGCTCCCGGCTGACCTCCGGCGGGATGTCCACGTCCTCCGCGGCCCCCGGACACTGCTCCAGCTGCGCCACCGCCGGCATCTTGAACATCGCGCGGAAGTACCCCGTGTTCTTCACCGCAAACCGCGCATAGCCGCGCCCCATGGCCGCGTACCGGGCCAGCGGGCTGGCACCCTCCTCCACCTTCCCCAGCTCCTCCTCCATCGACTCGCCCAGACGCTTGAACCCCTCCGCCATCACGCTGCGCAGGAGCTCGTCCTTGTCCTGGAAGTGCTGGTAGATCGTCCCGGGCGAATGCCCGATCCGCACCCCGAGCGCACGCATGGACAGCGCGTCCAGGCCCTCCTCGCTCACGATGTCGCGGGCCGCCTCCACGATCCGCTCCCGCACATCCTCTCGCTGTGTCTCCCGCTCTGCTGCGCTCATGTCATCCCGCGTGAACGGTGTTCAGGGTACCCGGTATGAACGGTGTTCAGAACACAGAGTCTAAACGGCGTTCAAAACAACGTCAAGGGAGGGCGCTGCGGTCGATGACTACAGCGCGTCGGGTGCGGTGGGGAGGTCCGCGGAGAGGACGTCGGCGCCGTCCGGAGTGATCAGGACATCGTCCTCGATGCGGACGCCGATCCCCCGGAGCGGCTCGGGTGCGTCGGGGTCGTCGGAGCCGATGTAGAGGCCGGGCTCCACGGTGAGGACCATGCCGGGCTCGAGCCGACGTGGGTTCCCGTCCACGGCGTAGGTACCCACGTCGTGGACATCGAGGCCGAGCCAGTGGGAGGTGTTGTGGGGGAAGTAGGGTTTCCACGCCGCCTCGTTCCCGAGCAGGGCGTCGGGGTCGCCGTCGAGGAGTCCGAGGTCGACCATACCGGCGACGATGATCCGTAGGGCCGCCTGGTGCACGTCGTCGACCGGGATTCCGACCCGGCACGCGGCGATGGCGGCGCGCTGCGCCTCGAGCACCAGCTGGTAGACGTCCCGGCCCGGCCCCTCGTACCGCCCGCTTACGGGCACGGTACGGGTCAGGTCGGCGTTGTAGATCCGGTGACGGGCGCCGGCGTCCAGGAGGAGCAGCTCGCCGGCCTCCATGACCCGACGGTTGGCGGTGTAGTGGAGGAACGTGGCGTTGGGCCCCGACGCGGCGATGGTGGCGAAGGCCGGACCATCGGCACCGGCCCGGCGGAACGCTCCCTCAGCGGCGGCCTCCACCACCCACTCCCCCACCCCGGGGCCGACGGCTGCCAGCGCTTCCCGGAACCCGGCGACGGTGATCTCCACGGCGTTTCGGATCGCCTCGATCTCGCCGGGCTCCTTCACGATCCGCATGGGGTCCAGGATGAGCCCGGGATCCACCAGCTCCGCGGGGCCCCGGCCGCTGCGCTGCCGGGCCGCACGCCCACCGCCGAGGATGTCCAGTACCAGGTTCTCCACGTGGGCCGGGCCCGAGCCCACCCGGAAATGGATCCGGTCCACCCCCTTCAGCAGCGACGGGAGCCGCTCCTCGAGCTCAGCGATGGCGTACGCGCCGTCCGCCCCGATCCGCTCACCCGCCTCCTCCACCTCCTCCCGGGGCCCCGTCCACAGCTCCCGCTCCGGGTCCCGGTCCCGGACGAACAGCGTGAACGGCTCGTCCGCCGACGGCGCCAGCACCGCCACCGCCTCCGGCTCCTCGTAGCCCGTCAGGTACCAGAGATCCGGGTCCACCACGTAGCGGAGCTCGATGTCCCGGCCCACCACCGTCTCCGGCGCCGCCGGGAGGATCATCGCCGCGCGCCCCCCGAGCTCGCCCAGGACACGATCTCTGCGATCGGCGAATTGAACGGCGAATTGTCTGGCTGGCGATCTGTCAGTCATAGGCCGGATTCTAGGCACCAGGGAGCCCCTCGTACAGGCCGAAAGCCCGGACGGGCCGGGATCGGGCCCGCTTCCGGGATCGACTGCGGATACTCCGGACCACTGCCGATGAAGCGATGAGGCGATGGAGCGATGAGGCGATGGAGCGATGAGGCGATGGAGCGATGAGGCCATGGAGCGATGAGGCCATGGAGCGATGGCGGGATCGAGAGATGGGAGGATGGGCTAACTCTCGCTCGCGGAAGTGGGGAGCGCAGAGCGCCAGGCCAGAGCCGAGCGACGCAGGCCCGCGCGCAGGCCCCGTTCCAACCCGCGATTTCATTCGAGCTTGAATGAACCAAATCCGAGAGAATTTATCTAAGTGGCTGCCACCAAACGATTTAGCTTGATTCAGGAAAAGATCGTTCGTTCACGTTCGAACGATCTCCCGCCGACGAGGGGGCCCGACGGGGGGGCGATCCGGGCGAGGCGGCGTTCGCATCGGGGCGGCCGGGTTCCTCGCACACCCCGAGACTGGGGGACTGGGAGATTGCGGGTCCGCCCGGATGTCGGTCCGAGAATCGGGTGCCCCTCGACCGCTGCGCCTGTCGAACGTTCGGCGAGCCTCGAGGCAAGGAGCGAAGCGCCGCAACCAACGAAGGGGCCGCCGTCCCCCAGTCCCGCGGTACTGGCGCCGAGGCGTCAGCCCTTCAGCACTCCCAGCGGGCGCAGCCGGGCGACCTTGCGACCGATGCCCGCGGCGTCGACCACGTCGACCACATTGGCGACGTCCTTGTAGGCCTCGGGGATCTCTTCGGCCACGGTTCCGAAGGAGGAGGCCCGGACCTCAATGCCCTGGCCGGCGAATTCGCGGCGGAGGTCCCGTCCCCGTGCGGTCTTCTTGGCCTGGCGCCGGCTCATGCGGCGGCCGGCACCGTGGCAGGTGGAGCCGAAGGTCTCGCTGTAGGCGCCGTCGGTGCCCAGGAGCACGTAGGAGTAGCGGCCCATGTCGCCGGGGATGAAGACGGGCTGGCCCAGGTCGGTGTAGGCGGCGGGCAGCTCGGGGTGCCGGGGCGGGAAGGCCCGGGTGGCGCCCTTGCGGTGGACGCACAGCCGCCGCTTGCGGCCGTCCACCTCGTGGGTCTCCCACTTGGCGATGTTGTGGGCCACGTCATAGACCAGCCCCACGCCGAGCTCCTCCCACGGCCGGTCGAAGATGGCGGCGAGAGCTTCCCGCACCCGGTAGCTCATCATCTGGCGGTTGGCGAAGGCGTAGTTGGCCGCGGCAGCCATGGCGCCCATGTAACGATCGGCCTCGGGCGAGTCCAACGGTGTGCACGCGAGCTGCTTGTCGGGCAACTCGATCCCGTGGCGCTTGACCGAGTCCATCATGACCTGGAGGTAGTCGTCGCAGACCTGGTAGCCGAGCCCCCGGGAGCCGGAGTGGATGAAGACGGTGACGGTGTCGGCCTCGAGCCCGAGGCGTGACGCGGCGCCGTCGTCGTAGACCTGATCCACGTAGCCGACCTCGATGAAGTGGTTGCCGGAGCCCACGGTTCCGAGCTGGTCGCGGCCCCGCTGGATGGCCCGGTGGCTGACCTGGTCGGGGTCGGCGCCGTCGATGCGGCCGCCGGCCTCCATGTGGGCCAGGTCGCTCTCGGTGGCGTAGCCCTCGTCGGCGGTCCACTCGGCGCCCTGCTCCAGCACGGCGCGGATCTGGGCGGGCGAGAGCTTGAAGCGGTCGTACCCCTGGCCGACGCCGGCGGGGATCCGATCGTAGAGCCGGTCCATCAGGCGGCCGACCCGTTTCCGCACGTCATCGGCGGACAGCTTCGTCCGCAGCAGCCGAACGCCGCAGTTGATGTCGTAGCCCACGCCGCCGGGGCTCACCACGCCGCCCTGGTCGGGGTCGAACGCGGCCACACCGCCGATGGGGAAGCCGTAGCCCCAGTGGATGTCGGGCATCCCGATGGAGCGGCCCACGATCCCGGGCAGGTGCGCCACGTTGGCCACCTGCTGCACCGCCTGGTCCCCCCGGATGTCCTCCATGAGGAGGTCGTCGGCGAAGACCAGCCCCTCCACACGCATACCGCCCTGCTTCGGGACTCGCCAACGGTAGTCGTCGATCCGTTCGATCGTCAGCTCAGACATCGAAGATGACCCTCCCTTTCCAGCCGTCCTCGGTCCGCTCCACGCCCAGCTCGTGGTAGGTGACGCCCTTGATCTCCCGCACGGCCGGTGCCGCCGGCTCGGTCTGGACCCGGGCCTCGAGGACCGTCTCCGTCAGCCGGTCGAACGTCGCCCGCGCGTAATCGGCGTGGCGGGTCTCGTGGAGGAAGAGCAGCTCCCGCAGCCAGTCGGCCAGCAGCTCGGTCGCGGTGTCCGCCTCCAGCTCGATGGAGAGGACCTCCACGCCCCGGGCGGCCTCGAGCCCCGCCGCCTCCGGACCGCTGGAACGCGAAGACGCGCCGTCGGCGTCCTCGTCGTCATCCAGTCCCTGGAGCAGCGCCAGCATGCCCACGGCGGCCCGGTGGAAGAGGAGCTCCAGCGACCGGCCTACGACGTCGATCCCCACGTCGGCGGTATGATCGAGGAACGTGATCCCGTCGAGCCCGGGGGCGTCGGACGTGGCGTCATCGGTCATGGCGCCGCCCCGGTCACAGTGGCTCGGGCTCGTCCCATGTCTCGCCCCAGAACCGGTCTTCCTCCTCCGCCGCCTCGTCCAGGTCCAGCGGCTCGTCCATCTCCACGCGGCCACTGACCTCGATCTGGCGGATGGCACCATCGCTGAGCCCCCGCTCCTTCAGGCGCCGCAGCCGGCGCCGGTTCCCGTACCACGCCGCCACCACCAGCACGGCGCCGACGGCGAAGAGCCAGCCGATCACGCCTCGGCCGTCTCCTCTCCGGCCGTCCCGGCTTCCTCCTGGTCCCGCTTGCAGTCGATGCACAGTTTGGCCCAGGGGATCATGGCGAGGCGCTCCACGCCGATGTCGCTACCGCAGCGCTCGCACACGCCGAAGCGTTCGGGCTCCTTGTAGAGGCGGCGCAGCGACTCGTCGATCTCCAGGAGCTGCTCGCCCTCCTTGTGGGCCAGGAGGTACTCCTTCTCCTCCTCCATGGTGTCAGTCCCCTCGTCGGCCATGTGGAGGGGATACTTGGTCAGCTCGTCGTCGCCCTCCTGCAGCCGCTTCTGGAACCGCTCGTCGATCTCGGCCAGCACCTCGATCCGCTCCCGACGCTCCTCCAGGAGCCGCTCCTTGATCCGTTCCCGCTCCGCTTTCTTCATGGTCTCCTCTGTTCGCACTCCGATCGTTCGGCCACCCGACCGGATGCACGATGGGGCAACTTACGTTCCTTGGCCGCGCGGCCGGGGCTCAGCGGGGTGCGGGTACCGAGTCCCCGGGTGTAGGTGCGGTGCTTACGGGGAGGAGGAACTCGGGGATCGGCAGCTCCGCCCGCCGGGTCGCCTCGAACGTCCCATCGCCGTCGGCGTCCCAGCTCTCCCGCTCCACCATCCCATCGTCATCCAGGTCGTAGAGGCGCTTCCGGACGGCGCCCCCGTGCTCCAGCAGGATGACCCGCCCGCCCGCTTCCGTCCGCCAGACGATGCTCCAGATCTCCATGGGGTTCTCGGGCCCGCCGCACTGGCTCCGGCGGCTCCCGGCGAAGCGGAGCTCCCCCAGCTCCGGCGCCGCCCGGCTCGGGTCCACCTCCACCGGGAAGGATGGCGGCGGGTCGGGCATCTCCACGTCCAGCAGCGTGGTGTCGAGCCTCACGGTCAGCGTCCCCGTCCGGCGCTCGGTCAGGTCACCGCCCTCGAAGGAGTAGAAGATACGGACGTCGCGCAGGGTGGCCACGGGCGGCGGCGGCGCGGGGATGAACTCGGGGACCGAGTCGCCGACGGTCACGCAGTGGTACCGCGGGATCACCACCTCCAGCCACAGCGTGTCGAGGGCGGGCAGCAGCGTCGGGAGGCGCCCCGGGGGCACGGAGTCGAGTCCCGTCGCAACGGTGTACGTCACCAGCGGCGAGCCGGCCTCCAGCACCGCCTCCATCTCCCCGTCCGACGCTTCCAGTCGGTACCGGACCGGCAGGCTCAGCGAGAGTCGCTCGGGACCGACGGACTGCTCCCCGGTGTTCCGGACGCCCAGCACCAGGGGGAGGCGGACCGAGCCGTCGGCGGTGGCCGTCCGCCACGCACCGGGCACGTCCAGCGTGTCCCGGAACGAGCCGTCGGCGCCCAACGCCACCAGATGCAGCGGCGGCCCCGCCACCCCCCGGGGCAGCGACCAGACCAGGATCACCGCTGCGGCCACCACGGCGAGCGCGATCATCCACAGGCGACCGGAACGACCCTCCGTCACGTGTACTTGAGCCCGCTCCCGGTGTTGAACAGCACGACCTCCTCGTCGGCCCGGATCAGCTCCCGGTCCAGCAGCCGGGGGACCGCGGCCGCAGTGGCGCCACCCTCCGGTGTGGCGAACACGCCGGTGGAAGCGCCGATGGTGTCCACCCACTCCACCATGGCCTCGTCGGTCACGGCCACGGCAGCGCCGCCGGACGCACGGATCGCCTCGAGAATCAGGAAGTCACCGATGGCCGAGGGCACCTGCAGCCCCCACGCGGCCGTACTGGCGTCCTCCCACGGCTGGGCGCTCTCGGCGCCCGCTTCCCACGCCCGGACGATGGGTGCACACCCCGTGCTCTGGACGGAGACCATCCGGGGACGCTCGGAGCCGATCCACCCCAGCTCCTCCATCTCGTCGAACGCCTTCCACATCCCCACCAGCCCCGTGCCGCCGCCCGTGGGGTAGACGATCACGTCCGGCAGCCGACCGAGCTGCTCGAAGAGCTCGTACCCCATGGTCTTCTTCCCTTCCACCCGGTACGGCTCCTTCAGCGTGGAGACGTCGAACCAGCCGTGCTCCTCCGCGCCCCGGGCGATGATCCTGCCCGCGTCGGTGATGAGCCCGTCCACCAGCTCTACGTCGGCCCCCAGCGCACGCATCTCCGCTACGATCGTCGCCGGCGTGACCGTCGGCACCGCCACGTGGCATTCCATATCCGCCGCCGCCGCGTACGCCGCCGCCGCAGAGCCCGCGTTCCCCGCCGACGGCAGGGCCACGGCCGTCATCCCCACCTCCTTCGCGCGGGCAACCGCCAGCGCCAGGCCCCGGGCCTTGAAGCTCGCCGTCGGGTTCTGGCCCTCGTCCTTCACCCAGACCCGGTCCATCCCCAGTGCCTCCGCCAGCCGCGGCGCGTCCAGCAGCGGGGTGAACCCCTCGCCCAGCGTGATCCGGTGCTCCGGCGCCCGTACGGGGAGCACCTCGGCGTAGCGCCAGAGCGTGGGCGCCCGTCCCACCAGCGCCGCGGGGGTGAACCGTCCCCGGAGCGGCGCCAGCTCGTAGCGGGCGAGGAGCGGTTTCTGGCAGCACGGCGAGGTGCGCCAGGGGGTCTCCGTGTCGCCGTATGCAGCGCCGCACTGGCCGCATTCGAGGTGCGAAGCCCCGGGCGGCGCCAACAACGTCATGCCTGTGTCTGTATCCATGGTGTTGAGCAAGATAGCTTGCGCACCCGTGGATGCCAGCCGCGACCGGGCGGCGTGGGGACCCGAAGACAAGAAAGAGCCCGCGGACCCCGAAGGTTCCGCAGGCTCTCCTGCGCCCGGCGCAACAACGCCGCAGCTATGGCATGGATGCCGGTTCAGGCCGTCCGGGCCCTCCACCGGCCAAACGGAAGCGTCGGCTCGGGGCGCACCTTCCCGCCCCAGATGAACGCCGTGATACGCGGCGATTTCACCTCTTCGTCCTCCTCCGCACCCCGGATCACGATCCCCGCCGGCAGCTTCCGCTCCGTCCCTGCATCCCGTTCTGTCACGCCCGGCTCCTTGCCCCGGTCTATGCCTCTTCACAGCGCTCGTAATGACGCGCCAACCGCCTTATAGACAGGGCACGTGCCGTGCCGAAGTCGGCCTAATCCTTATAAACTGTTGCGGTACAGCAACTTACGCCGAAACCTCGCCGTCCTGATCGTCCCTGGATGTCCTGTTTTGTGGACGGGTTGGTGTGTCGGTCTGACACGTTTTCAGCCACTTCCGGTAGCCGGGGAGCCCGAGCTTCTGGAAGATGAGGGCGTCGACGGCGTCGCGGAGGAGGATCTCGGTGAGGGGGTACTGATGGTCGGCGGTGTCGAAGAGCTCGGAGACGGCGCGATCGGCGAGGGAGAGGAGCTCGTCGCGGGTGAGGGCGTTCTTGTGCTCCTCGATCCGGTCCTGGACCCAGTCGGTGTAGCGCTGGCGCGGGGAACGCTGGTCCATGGCCGGGCCGGGCTCAGGGTTGACGTTCTTCGTGAGCATCGCGGACGACGACGGCGTCGAAGCCCTGGTCCCGGAGCTCGGTGACGAGTCGTCCAGCCGGGTCGGAGCTCTCGAAGCGGCCGACGCGAACGCGGAGGAGGTCGCTGCCGGGCACGCGGACGATGCGCGGCTGGTGGCCGGCCTGCCGGAGCCGCTCGATGAGCTCATCGGCGCTGCGGCGGTACCGGAAGGCGCCGGTCTGGACGGCGAACTCCCCGGTGGCGGCCTGTGCGGGTTCGGGTTGGTCGGGTCGATCGGAGCGCACGGTACAGGAGGCGCCGGCCTCGACCTGGAGCATGGTCCGGAGGTCGGGGTCGTTGGTGGCCTGGAGTCCCTGTCGGGCGGCGGAGCAGGCGGCCTCGGGGCGGCGGGCGGCGGTACTGGCGCGTGCCAGCCAGAGGAGCCCGACGGTCCGCTGTGGCCGTCCGGGGTAGTCGGCCACGAGGCGTTCCAGGTAGGCGGCGGCGCGTGTGGCGTCTCCGTTGGCCAGGAGCCCCTGCCCGAGTCGGAGCAGTGCTTCGGGGGCGTGCGGGGAGGTGGGGTAGCCGAGGATGACGGCCAGGTAGTCGGGCTCGGCGGTCTCGAGGTCGGTGGCGAGCTGTGCCCGGAGCATGAGGGCCCGGGCCATGTCGGAGCCCGGCACGTCGAACTCGTCGCGGGCGGACCACCACTGGTCGAGGATGGCGCGCCCGCTGCCGTACTCGCCGGCGGTGATGAGGCTGTCCACCCGCTCGAGGGTGGGGACCTGCCCGGCGCCGGCCGCCGGAGCGGCCAGGAGCACGAAGACGAGGAAGCTGGCGAGCCGAAATCTCATACCGCACCCTGGTGCTGGAGCCGCAGCAGCAGCTCGTCCATGATCTGATAGTCGGAGAGGGGCGCCGACTTGAGCAGCCGGTCGGCGCGCTCCAGGTCGCGGAGCGCCGCGGTGACGCCGTCCTCGGACCACTGTCGGGCCTGCCCCACCACTCGCCGGGCCAGCCACTTCTGGTGGTTCGGCAGCTCCGCCTCGAGGGCGCCCTTCCCGCCGACCACGCACAGCGCGATCCGGAGGAACTGGTTGCCCAGACCGATGACCAGCCCCACACCCGTCTCGCCGCCGGTCTCCAGGAGGATGGGCAGCCCTTCCCGGGCGGCCTCGAACTTCCGGCCGCCCACCAGGTCCATCCATTCCCACCGGTCCTGCTGCGGGATGGCCCCCACCAGCCGCTCCACGTCGGCCCGGGTGATGGCCCGGTCGCTGCCCACGAAGTCCCGGAGCTTCTCGAGCTCCCGTACCAGCGGCGCCAGCCCCGGGCCCACGGCGGCGGCCAGCGCCCGGGCCGCGCCCACGTCCAGCTCCATCTCCCGGGCGTCGGCCCACGCCATGAGCCATCCGGGGAGGTCGTTCTCGGACAGCTGCGCGAACTCCACCGACGTGGCGGTCTTCTTCAGCGTCTTCCAGACCTTGGCCTTGCTGGACCCCACGTCGGCTTCCAGGACCAGGGCGAGCCCCGGCGGCGGTGACGCGGCCACGTCGGTGAGGATGTCCCGGGCGGTGGAGCTCTGGGCCAGATCCTCCGTGTTCCGGACCACCACCACCCGCCACTCCCCCATCATCGGCGGCGTCTGGATCAGCGAGCCGAGCGTCTCCGTGGTGACGTCGGTACCCCGGACCTCGTCGAGGTTGAAGTCGCGCGTACCGGGATCGAGGTGCGCCTCGATGATCTCCCGGGTGGCCCGCTCCTTCAGGTAGCTCTCGTTGCCGTGGAGAAAGAAAACGCCCCCCCGGCCCCCCTCCTGGAGGTGGCGGGCGAGGCGCTCTGGGCTCAGGGCCGGCATGGGATCAGTCGAGCGCTCGTCGTTCGGAGTCAGTAGGTCCGCGGGACGACGGGAGCCGGCGTCGGTATGACGGCGGCCCCGTCTCCAGTGGAGAATACGACGCCACGACCGCCGGGGCTACCTCTTTCGCCATCCATCCCCGGGGCGAGTCCGGCTCCACGGCCGGCAGCGCCGTCACCGCGCGACGGACGGAAGCCGACGCCGGCCTCACCCGGGTAGGCGGTGCCGGCGCGCCCGACGCGGTCGACGACGTCACCGCCGGAGTCGCGCCGCCCACCGCAGTCTCCGGCGCGGACGATGCCGTTCCCGGCACGTCCAGCACGCTCACGGCCGACGCGGCCACCACGAGCACCGTGACCGCCGCCAGCCCCGCGGCCAGGCGCGCACCGGGCCAGCGCCGCCGGGATCGGACCTCCCGCAGCCGGAGCTGCAGCCGGGGCAGGAAGTCGGGGCTCGGCTCCGGCTCCGGGATCTGCCGCGCCACCATCCGCCCCTTCCGGAGCACCCGGTCATACCGGGCACACGACGGGCACTCGGCCATATGCGCCCGGAACCGAGCCGCCTCGTGGGCCGGCAGCAGGCTGTCGTCGTAGTCCGAGTAGCGGAGCAGGAACTCTCTGCAATCCATGGGTCCGGTGGTCCGAGGGCCTGAGTGTCGCTGAATTCCATCTACCGGACCCGCCGCCCAAAGGTTCCTCGGGCCCCACCCCGGATGCACGAAACCCGCGGCCCCCCTGCCAAAGAGAACCACGGGCTCCGCTCCCTGCTCCGGTGTCACACCGGTTTTCGCAAGTAAGGTGCCGGTCCCCGTAGACCGGCCCCTCACACCCCCGCGTCAGTCGATCAGCGGGGCGATCTTCTCCCCGAACGCGTTCCGCGCCCGGTTCAGACGACTCTTCACCGTCCCCAGGTTCACCCCCGTAATGGCGGCGATCTCCTCGTACGTCTTCCCCTCCAGCTCCCGCAGCACGAACACCTCACGGTGATGCTCCGGCAGCTCCGCTACCACTTCCTCCACCTTCGCCCGCAGGTCGCGCTTCCGGTACAGGTCGTCCGGCTTGTTGCGCGCGTCCTCCCACTCCAGCGGCCTGTGATCCGCGTCCCAGTTCTTCTTCAACGTCTGGAACAGCACCAGCGGGTTCCGCGAACGGTTCCGAAGCTCGTTCTTCGCCAGGTTCCCGGCGATCGTGTACGCCCACGTGCTGAACTTCCGGTTCTGGTCGTACCGATGCAGGTGCTTGTGCACCCGCACGAACGTCTCCTGCACCAGGTCCTCCGCACGATGCCGGTCCCCGATCATCCGGTGCACGAAGTTCAGCAGACGACCATGGTACCGGTCCGCCAGCACCGTGAACGCACGGCCGTCACCCGCCAGCGTCGCCGCTGCCAGCTCTGGATCGGCCAGCTCCGCCAGCTCCTGACTCCGGGTCCGTACCCGGGGCTGCTCCTCGATCCGTAGCGCTCGTGCCATAGCCGCCTCACTTCCCCTGCCGGGTGCCAGCGCCCCCGGTCTGCGCGTCGGGCGATCCCCGCGAGAACCACCCGCACTCGCCTGCACCCCTATACCATGGCACGGTTCGTACCACACACATGGATCTCGCTAACCCACTGCCGTACAACCATTTATATAACTACCCACCGCCCTGGTCAGGGGCGAACATGTCCTTAATTGTGGACAGGTGGAGTGGCGGGAAGTGGACAGAGGTCAGAGCGCAGCCGGCAGGGACCAGAGGCGAGAGACCTCAGGTCAGAGGTCAGGGGTCAGGGGCCGTGGGTGAGGGGTCTGTGGCCGGGGCTCGGCGGAGCCGGTCAGCCGCGGCCGAACCGTGCGAACCAGAGCAGCCCGGCCACGGACTTAGCGTCGATGATCCGGCCGTGGCGGATGGCGTCCCTGACATCGGAGAGCGGGAGGGTCACCGCTTCGACGAACTCGTCGGGGTCGAGGTCGGTGGTGCCTTGGTGGAGGTCGGTGGCGAGGAAGATGTGGATGCGTTCGTCGGTGAAGCCGGGGGTGGTGTAGATGGTGTTCAGGCGACGGAGGTGGCCGGCCACCCAGCCGGTCTCTTCCTCGAGCTCGCGGCGGGCGACGTCCTTCCACGGCTCGCCGGGCCGGTCGGGGCGGCCGGCGGGGATCTCGTAGATCTCGCCGCCGGCGGCGTATCGGAACTGTCGGAGGAGAACGATCTCCGGATCCGGGTCATCGGGCTCGCCGAGGACGGGGACGATGGCGGCGGCGCCGGAGTGGCGGATCATCTCGAGCTCGCCGGTGGAGCCGTCGGGGAAGCGGACGGTGTCCATGGAGAGGTGGACCACGCGGCCGTCGTGGATGGTACGGGAGTCGATCTGACCGGGCTTCTCGGCGCCGATCCTGTCGGCGGCATCGGCGTCGACGAGGCGGGGCGGGTGGTCCGGGTGGGGCGAGCCGGGTGCGGCGCGGCCGTCGTCTGTGCTCACGGGAGCGTCTCGTGGATCTCGATGGGTCCCAGGTCGAGCTCTCGGATCGGCGCCTCGATCTGCTCCGCGTCGCCCACGACGACCACGGCGAGCTGGTGGGGTCGGACCTGCTCGGTAGCCACGCGGCGGACATCGTCGCCGGAGACGGCGGCGATGCGGTCGCGCATGGTATCGAAGTATCCGTCGGGGAGGTCGAAGACCACGAGCTCGGAGAGGCGGGACGCCACCTGGTCCGTGGTCTGGAGGTTGAGGGGCATGACGCCCCGGAGGTAGTCGCGTGCGCTGTCCATCTCGTCGGCCGAGGGACCCTCGCTGCGGAGCTGTGCGATCTCGGTGAGGGCCTCCTCGATGGCCCGTGCGGTAACGTCGCTGGCCACGGCCACGTCCAGGGTGAACGGCCCCGGCCGGCGCCGGAACGCGAAGGAGGTGCGGGCGCCGTAGGTGAAGCCGTGCTTCTCCCGCAGGCTCATGTTGAGTCGGCTGGTGAAGGACCCGCCGAGGATGGTGTTCATGACCAGGAGGGGGAAGTAGTCCTGGTGGTGGCGGGCCACGCCCACGTGGCCCATGCGGATCTCCGACTGGACGGAGCCGGGGCGGTGTACGATAAAGACCCGGGTCTCTTCCACACGGGGTGCCACGTCGAAGTCGGTGGCGGCGGTGGGCTCACCGCGCCAGTCGCCGAAGTGGCGCTCCACCACGTCCCGGGCCCGGTCGGGGTCCACGGCGCCGGTGACGATGATGGCGGCGGAGCCGGCCCGGTATCGGTCCTGGTGGAACGCCCGCAGCTCCTCGGGGCCGAGCCGGCGCACGGTCTCCTTCCGGCCGAGGATCGAGCGGCCGTAGGGGACCGCGTCGTCGAAGATGAAATGGGCTGCGGCGTCGGCGGCCAGGGCCCGGGGCTCCTTGGTGCGCTGGAGGATATCGGCGAGCTGCTGGTCGCGGATCCGCTCTACGGGCCCTGCGGGGAAGACGGGCCGCCGAACGATCTCGGCCAGGAGCTCCATGGCGGGGTCGAGACGGTCCACGTGGACGGTCACGCCCACGGACGCCGCATCCCAGTTGGCGGAGGTGTCGAGCTCCACGAAAAAATACTTAAACAGGCAAAAGGGTATTTTGGGGCAAGAAAGAATGTTTACACTGTAGCAAAAAATGCTGTAGAAAAAGGATTACTTTATTCTTATAGAGACAGAAGGAAGAAAAAAGGCAATTTTCGTAAACTTTGGATTCAGCGGATT
>JAWODW010000004.1:0-11643 GCA_046483065.1 Longimicrobiales bacterium
ACCGCCTCCTCCAGCATCGCCGTGGTCGGGTTCCCGAGCCGCGTGTAGATGTAGCCCGGCTCCTCGCCCGCGAACCGCGCCGCCCCCTGCTCCGGCGTCTCGAACGAGAACGTGGACGTCTGGTAGATCGGCGGCGCCACCGAGCCGTGGAGCGGATCCGGCTCCGGACCCGCGTGTACGCACTCCGTGGCCATCCCGCGACTCGCCGGCTCACTCCGCCCGGCGCCCCGCCCGTCCCGCGACTCCCCGGCCCCCTCTGGTTTCCCTGCCATCTACTCCTCCTCTGCGGCTCCGCCGCAAATGCGTTTGCTCGCTATCCGTCCACGCTCCACCCGACTTCCACGAAGCGGGCAAGCTCCACGGGACAGCCAACCACGCGCCCATCACCGGCCCGCACCACCACTCGCAGGCCATCACGCTCGCCCACCCTCAACCGGTCCCCCTCACTCAGCCCCAGCTCCGCACACCGGTCGCGCACACACTCGAACAGAATCCGCCGCACCGCAACCGTCTGGTCCAGCCTGACCTCCGCCAGGCTGTGGATCTCGTCCCTCATCGATCACCCCTCCAGCGTACCCGGCCCGACCCCTCAGGCCCCTACTGTACTCGTGAGTATGGCCAGCCGTATTCTACCGGTGTTCGGCCACCGCTGCAAGCCGAGTCGTTGCACGCTGTGGACCGGTGGATTAACTTGCGCGGAGTACTCCCCCGACCGAGCAACCACACTTCACTGACCAGTATGCCAGACGACACTGCAGCACATACGGAACCGGAAAGCTCCTCCCCACCCGCGGCGCTGCTCGAGGCCGCATTCCGCGTCTTTGCGGTCCGGGGGTACCGGGCCTCGCGACTGGAAGAGGTGGCGGCGGAGGCGGGGCTGACGAAGGGCGCGATCTACTACCATTTCGACAGCAAGGAGGAGTTGCTGCGGCGTGCGGTGAAGCATCGCCACCGCACCATCTTCGTGGAGATCGAGAAGGACCTGGAGAAGGAGGACGGGCCGGCATCGGTGAAGATCCGGTACGTGCTCCGCCAGTTCTGGCGACACGTGCTGGAGCCGGAGTGGGGGCACGCGTTCCGCTTGATGCTGGGCGAAGTGGGCGTGGAGTTCCCGGCGCTGCTGCGGATGTGGGCGGAGGAGGGCCCGATCCAGGGGTGGACGCTGGTGCGGCGGCTCATCGAAGAGGGGGTGGAGGCCGGTGAGTTCCGTCGTGATGTGGACCCGGAGGTGGCGGCCCGGTGGGCGGTATCGGGGCTGATGCTGCAGGCGGCGCTCCAGGTGCATTCAGGGCTGGCGGACCTGGCGCCGTGCGCCCCGGATCGGATCTTCGACTCGGGAGTGGACGTGCTGCTCCACGGGCTGGCCGTGACCCACGGCCCGCCGGCGGCGGGCTGAGGCCCACCCGGCACGATTAGGGTCGGGCAGAGGACCGGCAGAGCTCAGCCTTCGATCCCGTAGCCTTTCATCTTTCGCCAGAGTGTCGAGCGGTGCATTCCCAGCTCGTCGGCGGCCTCCGTTCGGCTGCCCCCGGCCCGGCTGAGCGCCTCTACGATGACTTCCTTCTCGTTCTTCTTCCCGGGTGTCACCCCGGGGACACTCCGGCTGCGTCGGGTAATGGACAGGGGCAGGTGCTCCGTCCGTATCCCGGGCTCGTGGCACATGACGAACGCGTGCTCGATGGCGTTCTCCAGCTCCCGCACGTTGCCTGGGAAATCGTACTTCCGGAGCGCCGCCAGCGCATCGGGAGCGATCCGCTCGATCGGCTTCCCCGTCTTCTTCCGGAAGTGCTTGAGGAAGTGATCTGCCAGGAGCGGGATGTCCTCGGGGCGGTCCCGAAGTGGCGGGATGCGAAGCTCCACCACGTTGATCCTGAAGTACAGGTCCTCGCGGAACGTCCCCTCATCGATTCGCTCCAGTAGATCGGCGTTGGTGGCGGCAATGATCCGGGCATCTGTCTGCAGGGTCTTGGTGGAGCCGAGGGGTCGATACTCGCCGTTGTTCAGGACGCGGAGCAGCTTCACCTGGAGCGACGGCTCCATCTCACTGATCTCGTCGAGGAGCAGTGTCCCCCCGTTTGCCATGCAGAACTGACCGGGCTTGTCACGTTTCGCGTCAGTAAACGCGCCCTTCTCGTATCCGAAGAGCTCCGATTCGAGGAGCGAGGCCGGGAGCGCGGCACAGTTGAGTTTGATGTAGGGCCCGTACTTCCGGGGGCTGAGGTGATGGATCACCTGGGCCACCAGCTCTTTCCCCGACCCACTGGGGCCCTGGACCAGAACGCTGCACTCCGACTTCGCCACGTCCGGCAGGAGTTGAACGAGCTGCTGCATCTCCCGATTTACGCTCACGATGTCGTCAAGCACACGCTGCTCGCCGAGGCGCGTCTGGAGATCCTCGATCTCGGAGAGGTCCCGGAAGAACTCGATCCCGCCGACGATGCTGCCGCTCTCGTCCTTCAGGATCGTAGTGGTGACGCTGATGGGGAGCTCGCGTCCATCACGGGTGATCATGGTCACCCGCACATCGTCCACCGGCTCATGGTCGCGGAGAGTGTCCTTGAGGGCGCACCGCTTGTGGCAGACCTCGGTGCGGAAGATCTCGAAGCAGTGCTTCCCCACCGCTTCGGAGCCGGCGAAGCCGGTGATCTCCTCGGCAGCCCGGTTGAACGAGGTGATGATGCAGTCCTTGTCCACGGTGAACACCCCGTCACTGATGCTGTCGAAGATCAGATTCCCGAGGCACTCTCCGCCGTGTGTGGCGTCCGTCATGCCGCCTCCCCGATCTGCCGCCCTCTCAGCCCTTGACGAGCTCCAGTTCCGTCCAGCTGCCCTCCAGGTCGAGCTGCCCCGCCAGCAATGCCGCCGGCCGGTTCAGGTGATACTGCCCGCGGCGAACGGGGCCGACGAGCACCACTGGGCAGACGAACGCGTCGGCGAAGTCCTCGAGAGACCGCCCCGCGAAGCTCGCGTTCCACTCCGGATAGGCCAGGACCAGGATCTGGAACTCCCGGATCAGGAGGCAGCGATGGAGCTCGCTCCACTCGTTGTCCTCGCAGAGCCGGAAGCCCACGTCCAGGTAATCCCCGGCCAACTGGTCGTAGTACAGCCTGAGCTCACGTTCCTTTCTAATGATAAGATCGGCTCGCTCGCTGCGCGACAGGTGGTCGGGGGGCTCGGCGTCCGGATCGTAGGGGTCCGCGAGGAAATGGAATACGTTCAGCTGGACATCGTAGAGCCGGGCCAGCCGGAGCGCGTACTCGAATGCCCAATCGCCCTGCTCCGAGTAGTGAGCGCAGAAGCCCACCGCGTTCAGTGTCGGTATCGTCATCGTCTCCTCCTCCGTTGTGCGTGCTGCGTTCCGGGGGGCCACCACGGCCCCCTCATATGTCCTGCAGGTAGTAGTGCGAGTACACGGCGCCGATAGGGTTGTTGGCCAGCGACCGGTCTTTTACGAAGATGGTGGTCGTGGGCGCTTCGCTAGCCCGCGTGAAGGCGCAATCTACGCCCACGCAGAGCCCCACGATCACGTTGAGCTCCGCGTTCCACCGGTTCAGCACATCGGCCTGCCGCACCGGATCGCAGACCGATGCCATACGCGGCATCGGGTCGTCGCTCCCGGTCGTGGGTTCCCCCGGGATGCCGCCGACCTTGCAGCACACCGGGAGCACTTCGAAGAACCGACGGAGCACCTGGACCAGGATCGTGGCGGGCTCGAGCAGCTCGATGCAGAACGCCACCCCGACGCGCTCGTAGCCCGCACCCAGCGCGAAGTAGACCAGCTCCGCAAGACGGCACAGCGCCCGCTCCTCCTCGTATGCCACGTCCCACGCCGGCTCCAGGATGGCCTCCAGCTCCGGCGGCAGCTTATCCTCCCAGGGGTCGCCCTTTCTCGATCCGATCAACAGGGGACACGGCTCGCCCTGCAGACAGACCCGATCCTCGCACGCCACACAGTCCGGGCGGCCCGCCCGAGCTTCCGCAGACGACCGCGCCACCTCCCCCGCCACCACCGCGGTCCGGCCGTCGCCCGCCACCGGTGTCCGGTCCACGAGTGGCGAGGCCGGCACGAAACCGAACCCGGCTTTCACCTCGCCGCGGCGAAGCGCCTCCACCACCTCCTCGGCCGTGCCCGCCACGTTCTCAATCACCTGCACCCCGCGCGCTTCGATCGGCTCCCGGGTCGTCCGGCTGATTCCACCGCAGATCATGGTGCCCACCTCCTCGTCGGTCAGGACCTGAACCAGGTCCACCCACGTGCCCCCCGTCAGCGGCACCTGCTCCCGCTCCACCACCCGGCGGTGCTTCACCGTGACCATCAGCACCGAGTCGGCGAACGTGCACCGGGGCGCTACCCGGTCACCGAACAGTGGAATGGCGAATCGCATACGCTCCTCGTGGCACGTTGCATTTGCCGCTTTGAGGGGCAACGGGCGTGCCTCGGCCGGGCGACGACTCGGAGCGGCACGGCCCAACGCCGTCTCGCGTCCCCCGGCAGCCACCGCCAGTCGGCACACACCAACCACCTAACTCATTATCAGCACATGCGTTACGAGGCGAGATCTCCCTCCGACCGCAGCGCCGGCATAGCCGAACGCCCGCTGTGGAAGGCCGCCACGACCGCGAAACCGGCGGGCCGCCACCCCCGATGATTGCGTTGCACGGGACGTTGCACCGCAACCTCGTGTTGCAACATCTGCAACGCTTTTCCCCGGCCTCCGGCAGTGCCTCAGGACGTCTGGTCTCGGCGTCAGCGATGCAGGCGAGAGAGCGCTAAGTAGTGGCTGCTGTGGGAGATGCGCCATCGGGCCGTGACGGGATGGAGCCGAAGGGCTACGGGGCGAGCGGTGAATGGTACGGGCGTTGCCCCTTCTGGCCGGTCAGACACACCGCTCCAGAGGAGGATGTCGCGAATGGAATCCGCCATGTCACCGACCGGAACCGAGGCACCGCCCGCCCCGTCGCGGCGGTCGTATCCGTATCACCTCAAGGAGTATCCGGATGAGGGGCTAGTCGACCGGTTCCTTGAAGCGTTCGCGGCTGTCCTGGAGTTCACCGACTACAAGCCGCTCCTCGACTCCTACTGCACGTCGAGCGCGAAGTGCAACCGGTGCGCGGTCTCGTGCCCGGTCTTCCTCGCGTCCGGGGATCCCCGCGACATCCCGTGCTACCGGACGAATCTGCTGCTGGATACATACCGGCGGTACTTCACGATGAACGGCTGGTTGAAGGCGCACCTCACCCGGGGCTTCGAGCTGACCGACGAGCTCATCGACGAGATGGCGGACGTGTTCTACCGGTGCACGGTCTGCCGGCGCTGCACGCGGGAGTGCCCACTGGGGTTCGATCACGGTCTGATCACCCGGCTGGGTCGCTACATCCTGAGCATGATCGGGATCGTCCCGAAGGCACTGCAGGTGAGCGTGGAGGAGCAGCTCGAGGGTGAGACCCACAACACGTCGAAGGTCTCGAAGAAGGGGCTCCTGGACATTCTCGAGTTCCTGGCCGAGGAGATGTCGGACATGCTGGGCGTGGAGCTCGAGTTCCCCACCGACCAGACGGATCGGGACTACGTCTTCTTCTGCGCCGTGAGCGACTACCTGATGGAGCCGGACACACTCATGGGGAACGCGGCGGTGCTGTACGCCGCCGGTGACTGGGACCGGTGGACCATCGGGACGTGCAACTACGACGGCATCAACTACGGCCTCTTCTACAGCGATTGGCACCTGGAGAACATCATCAAGCAGCTCATCGCGGAGGTGGAGCGGCTGCGGGGACGATCGGTGCTCATCGGGGAGTGCGGTCACGCGTCTCGCGCGGCCCACGACTTCTTCCCGGTATTCCTCGGAAAGAGCGCCCCGCCAGTGCTGAACTTCATGGAGTACACCCTCGAGTGCATCCGGAACGGCCGGATCCAGCTGAGCGGTGAGGTCATCACCGAGCGGGTCACCTACCACGATCCCTGCAATATCGCCCGGTCCGGCTGGATCGTGGAACAGCCGCGGGAGATCCTGCGCAGCTTCGTGCCCGACTTCGTCGACATGGTGCCGTCGGGCGCGGCCAACTTCTGCTGCGGGGGTGGTGGGGGGCTGGTCTCCATCGACGAGATCCACGACTTCCGCATGAACGTGGCCGGGAAGATCAAGGCGGAGCAGATCGCCCGGACGGGCGCGGAGATCGTGGTGGCCCCCTGTGCCAACTGCAAGAAGCAGCTCAAGGAGCTGGTGGAGCACTACGACCTGCCGTGCCGGGTCGCGGGCCTCCACGACCTGATCCTCCAGGCTATCGAGATCCCGGGAGGCAGGACGCCCCTGGAGCGGAAGGAAGAATCCACGCTCGCCGCGGTCTGACACCGCGCGACGTAACCACGAGACATCGGGGGAGCGATGGAAGCCTGGCTCGACTTCGCGATGGGTCCGCTGTTCGCCTTCACGTTCCTGTTCATGGTCGCGGGGCTGATCCGGCAGGCCGTGGTCCAGTTCTACCAGATCGCCACCAAGAAGGGGCGGCGCCTGGGCGATGTCCACTGGGGCGACGTCCTCCGGGAGATGGCGTCGTGGCTGTTCCCGATTCGCCACATCTCACCGGGCAGCCGCCTGTTCTCCACGGCCTCGTTCCTGATGCACATCGGGTTGATCGGTGTGCCGCTCCTCCTGGTCGACCACGTGGTGATGTGGGAGGCGCTCCTGGGCTGGGACCTCCCGGCTATGGGGCAGGGCCTCGCGGACTTCCTGACGCTCTTCACCATCGGCTGCATCCTGGTGCTACTGGCATCCCGCACGTTCGTGGCACGGCAACGGGTGATGAGCCGACCCATGGACTACGCGATACTGGTCCTCATCCTCCTCCCCTTCACCGCCGGGTACGTGGCCTCGCACCCCGCGGTGAATCCCCTGCCCTGGCAGGCCATGATGCTGATTCACGTGCTCACGGCCGAAGCGCTGTTCGTGGCCGTACCGTTCAGCAAGCTCAGCCACATCGTCCTCTTCTTCTTCGACCGGGTCTCGGCGGTGCACTGGCAGCTGCGCCCCGGCGCGGGTGACCGGGTGGCGGAAGCATTGGTCCGGAAGGAGGTGCGCGCATCATGAACGGCCTGCTGGTGGATGTCACGAGGTGTACGGGGTGTGAGCGGTGCGTAGCGGCGTGCGTCGAAGCCAACGGTCTGGACCCCGTGGAGGCCCAGCGCGATCGGGCCACCACCGCCGACGGGTTGTCGGCGAACCGGCTGGTGTCGCTGGTCAGGGTCCAGGACCGGTTCGTCCGCAAGAGCTGCATGCACTGCGTCGAGCCGGCGTGTGTGGCCGCGTGCCTGGTGGGCGGCATTACCAAGACGCCCGAAGGGCCCGTGGTCTACGACCCGGACAAGTGCATCGGCTGCCGGTACTGCATGCTGGCCTGCCCCTTCCACGTGCCCCGCTACCAGTGGGACCGGACCACGCCGTTCATGGCGAAATGCGCGTTCTGCTTCGAGCGCCTCGCCGAAGGACGTTCGCCCGCATGCGTCGAGGCATGCCCCGAGGAGGCCCTCACCTTCGGGACCCGTAGCAGCCTCCTGGAGGAGGCGCACCGACGCATCGAGACCCATCCCCATCAGTACCAGCCCCACGTATGGGGTGAGCACGAATTCGGCGGGACCTCCGTGCTCTACGTCTCCGACGTGGACCTGAACGCCCTGGGCTGGCCGGGCGAGCAGGTGCCGTCGATCCCGTCCCTGACGCAGCCGCTCATCGAGAAGACGCCGGCCATCGGGCTCAGCGTGGCCGGCTGTCTGCTGGGGGTCAACTGGGTGATCCGTCGCCGCATGAGCCTGGCCGGCGGCGGTGCCGACCCCGGCCCGGAGGAGGGGCCCACGCGAGCGCCCGGCGAGGGGACGCACGAGGAGGGAGGCACCGATGCGTGAGGGAGCCATGACCGATCGGGCGCGTGGGGTCAAGGACGTCCTCTGGGTCCTGGCGCTGGCCGGGCTGGTGGCCGCTGTATACCGGCTCTGGTTCGGGCTCGGGGCCACCACCAACCTCAACGATGCCGTCCCGTGGGGGCTATGGAAGATCCTGAACATGGTGGCCGGCGTGGCGCTCTCCACCGCCGGCTTCACCGTGGGGTTCCTGGTCTACGTACTGAAGCTCGAGCGCTTCCGGCCGCTGGTGAAGCCGGCCATCCTGGTGGCGTTCCTCGGGTATGGCTGCTCGCTCCTCGCGCTCCTCTTCGACATCGGGCTCCCGCACCGGTTCTGGCACCCGTTCATCATGTGGAACGAGCACTCGTTCCTCTTCGAGGTGTTCTGGTGCGTCAGCCTCTATTTCACCATCACCGCCATTGAGCTGGCGCCGACCATCTTCGAGCGGTTCCGGGCCGAGCGCGTGGTCCGGTTCCTCCACAAGATCGCGTTCGGCGTGGTCATCGTGGGAATCTCGCTCTCGTCACTGCACCACTCCTCCCTGGGCTCGCTCTTCCTGGTGACGCCCCAGCGACTCCATCCCCTCTGGTACACGCCCCTCCTCCCGCTCCTCTTCATCCTCTCGGCCATGGGCGCCGGGCTCATGTTCCTCGTCCTGGTGCGGATCCTCTACGCCCGTTGGTACGACCCCGAACCCGTCTTCGGACCACCGCCGGAGACCCGGGAGCTGACCGTGCTGCCCTCCGCCGACTCGCCCATCGCCCCACCGGCCATGGGGTGTGCCCTGCCGCGACTCATACGCCTGGCGTCCATCGGCGCCGGGATCCTCGGCCTCTACCTCGTGCTCCAGCTCTACAACCTCGTGGCAGCCGGGAGCTGGCGCGCACTCCTGGCAGGCACCTGGGAAAGCTGGCTGTTCGGGCTCGAGCTCCTGACCAGCGCCGTGCTGCCCGTGGCCCTCGTGGCACACCCACGGACCCGCAGCTCGCCCTTCGGTCTCGGCATCGCCGCCCTCTCCGCTTCCGCAGGACTCGCGCTCAACCGCCTCGACGTCGGCATCTTCGGCTACTTCCACGACGCCGCCCAGGGCTACTTCCCCTCCCTGGCCGAGTGGTCTCTGTCACTCGGCGTGGTCGCCGCTGCCGGGCTCGTCTTCCTCGCCGTGGTCGAGAACTTCCCCGTCTTCGGTGAGACCTGGCGGGAACGACGGGTCGTCCCGCGCACGTTTCGCGCTGCCTGGGACTCCCTCTCCCACGTGTCCAAGGCCGCGCTCCGCGGTGGCATCGAGCGGGTAACCCTCATCGCCGTCATCACCCTGCCGCTGGCCGCTACCGCACTGTATCCGCCGTTCCATGAGCCCCATCTGTCCACGGTCCAGCCCGCGGCCGGACTGGACGTGGTGCGCGCAACCCTCCGCATCGATGGCGACCACCGTGGCCTCAACACCGTCTTCCCCCATAGCGAGCACCAGGCCCGCCTCGGAGGAGAGGACGCCTGCCGAACCTGCCACCACATGGCGCTGCCCGAGGACGAGACCACCCCCTGCTCCCGATGCCACCGCCACATGGTAGACCCCACCCTGATCTTCGACCACGAGGCCCACCAGGGCTGGGTCGCCGAGCGCGACCGACTCCCGGGGCCCCAGCCCGCCAATCGATCCTGCGCCGTCTGCCACGCACCCGATCACGCCAAGACGGCCGCCAGCGCCGTCTCCTGCCTCGAGTGCCACGACGATACACCCGGATGGGTCGAGGAAAGCCGGGAGCCCCATACCGACTTCGCCCGCGCCCCCAGCTACCTGGAAGCCATGCACGGCACCTGCATCGCCTGTCATGAAGACGAAGCGGCCAGTCACCGCTCCGATCTCGCCGACTGCGCTACCTGTCACTATCAGGACCGCACCCCGGGCCTCGCGACCACGGCACCCGGCCCCGGGAACGAATAGAATATGGCTCTTCTCCCGATTTGTTGATGCAAGCAAGGGGAGGTACCTGAACCCCTTCTTATAGCTCCACCGGAGTTGTCCACGGCCTGGGAGGAGAGCCTTCGCGACCGCTCCCCGGACCAGGTTGTGGACAACTCCGCGGAGCCCGAAGGTGGTAGGAAGGAACACGCACCGCTTCCGCTACGAATATTCCCTTTTTTCGGACCAATGAATGGAAGGAGACGTTCGAGCGGAAGCGGTGCGCTTCGGTCCCAAACGAACACTCCAGATGGTGACCCGTCAAGGTCTCGTTCTGTAAGAATTTCGCCGGACCGGAGCCGTGCGTGTTCGGAACGCACCCGCTTCCCTCGGACAAGGAGAGCCCGATGATCACTGCCGATGAGCTTCCCCTGGCCGCCCGGATCGGCTGGGACTGGGCGAACGACCACCATGACCTGGCCCTGCAATCCGCCGATTCGGACTCGGTGGAACATCTTCGTATTCCGCACACCCCGGAGGCCGTCCGGGAGTGCACGAACGAGTTGCAGCGCCGCTTTGAGGGCCGGCCCTTGGGCATCTGCATCGAGAAGGGGGCTGGGGCCATCGTCCATGCCCTCCGCGAGTACGACTTCGTCCGGCTATTCCCCGTCCATGGCCTGACCGTCCGGCGGATCCGTGAAGCCTGGACCCCCAGCCGCGCCAAGGACGACCCGACAGACGCCGACTGCCTCCTCGACATCTTGTCAAAGTATCCAGATCGCCTGCGCTGCTGGACGCCGGATGATGCCGAGACCCGGACCCTGGGCCGCCTGACCCGGGCCAGGCGCAAGGCCGTCGATCTCCGAGCTCGGCTCACTCAGGAGCTCCAGGCTGAACTGAAGGGCTATTTCCCCCAGGCCCTCGAATGGGCCGGTAAGGCCCTGACCACCCCCATCGCCTGCAACTTCCTCCTCAAGTGGCCCACCCTCGACGCCGTCCAGCGAGCCCGACCGGAGACCATTCGTCGATTCTACTACGCCCAACACTGCCGGCGCGGCGACATCATTGAGAAACGCCTCGAGCAGATGCGCACCGCTGTGCCGCTGACCACCGACCCGGCCATTATCGAGGTCTCGGTCCTCACGGTGCAGATGCTGGCCCGGCAGATCCGCGAGCTCGGCCGTGCCGTCGCTCGGTATGAAGAGGAGATCGATCGGCTCTTTGAAGCTCATCCCGATGCCAAGATCTTCGCGTCTCTGCCGGGTGCGGGGTCGGCCCTCGCCCCTCGTCTCCTGAGTGCCTTCGGCACCGATCGGGAGCGCTTCGAGAACGCCACTGAGGTGCAGGAGTATTCCGGCATCGCGCCCGTCACCGAACGCAGTGGCAAAAAGACCTGGGTCCACTGGCGGTGGACCGCTCCCACGTTCCTGCGCCAGACCTTCCACGAATTCGCCGCTTGCTCGATTCAGCAGTCGGACTGGGCTCGAGCCTTCTATGACCTCCAGCGCGAGCGGGGGAAGAACCACCACGCGGCCGTCCGCTCCCTCGCCTTCAAATGGATCCGGATCCTCTTCCGCTGCTGGCAAGATCGAACCCTCTATGACGAGCAGCACTATCAACAAACACTCCGCCGCCGCGGATCGCCGCTCGCAGAACGCCTACCCCCGATCGCGGAAGCCGCATGAACGCGTCTCTGCCCAGCCCCACACCACGGCGCCCAGCATTGACAGAGGGGCTCAGATGTCTCCTTCAACGCTTCCACGGCCTTCAGCGGATGCTCCTCCGGGTACTTCTCCCAGTCCAGGTCGTGGAGCAGACCGGCCAGCCCCCAGAGGTCCTCGTC